>NZ_QPKI01000027.1 GCF_003339685.1 Halomonas sp. DQ26W
GGCTGAAACGCTGGCAGTGGTCGCCGGCATTGGCAACACCGCCGGGAGGCCTGCGGCCTCCAGTCGTGAGCTGAAGCTACTCCGACAGCGGCGTGGCAACGTTGGTGGAGAAAGCCGCTGTAGGAGCGCTGCTCCGCATCGCGATTGGCGCCGCCAGGCGCCTCGGCGGAGGCCACAGCGTTGGCGATGTTCGCTGGCACTGGCAACACCGCCGGGAGTCCTGCGGCCTCCAGTCGTGATCTGAAGATACTCCAACAGCGGTGTGGTTTGCCTTAATGGAAAAAACAGCTGTTGGAGCGCTGCTCCGCATCGCGACTGGCGCCGTCAGGCGCCTCGGCGGAGGCCACGGCGTTGGCGATGGTCGCCGGCACCGGCACCCCCGCCGGGAGGCCTTCGGCCTCCAGTCGTGATCTAAAGATTCTCCTACAGGGTGGTAGTCGCCTGTTATGGCAGGAAAAAGCAGCTGTAGGAGCGCTGCTCCGCATCGCGACTGGCGCCGGCAGGCGCCTTGGCGGAGGCGGCCGAGGTTGGCAGTGGTCGCCGGCACTGGCAACACCGCCGGGAGTCCTGTGGCCTCCAGTCGTGAGCTGAAGCTACTCCGACAGCGGCGTGGCACCGTCGGTAGAAAGAATCATTGTTGGAGCGCTGGTTCCCATCGCGACTGGCGCCGTCAGGCGCCTCGGCGGAGGCCACGGCGTTGGCGATGGTCGCCGGCACCGGCAACCCCGCCGGGAGGCCTGCGGCCTCTTCACGCCAGTCTGCGTAGAGCCTTTTTATCTTAAAAATCTTGACGCTTGAAACCTGGAAGCCGTCAGAGGGCCGCGTCGAGTGCGGCAAGGTAGTCCTCGAAGGCAGTCTGCGCCGCCTCCACCGCATTATCGACATCCTCTGGCGGGCAATGATGCTGGCTGAAGGCAAGAAAACGCCGCCAATGCCCATCCGGGTCGATGGCAGCAAAAAAACGATGCGGCACATCTTCGCCAAGCCGCTCGACCACCAGCCGGGCAATCACTTGTCCGCCGAGTCGCGAGCCATCCAGCACGTAGCGCAGGCCAACCAGGGCTGCCGACGAACCGGCTTCCCGGGCTTCGCTGCTATCCGGCAAGCAAAACACTGCTCCCAGGCCGCACAGATCCGCCTCTAGCAGCGGTAGCCGGGGGGGCGCCGGCGCCGCCTCGCCGCTTGCCAGGCCGAGGCGCACCGCGGACACTGTCACTCCAGCCTCCAACTGGGCCTGGGGGCGATACAGCGCCAAAAGCGAGGCGGTATACGACGCCCGGCTCAGCCCTGGCCGCACCAATTGTTGCAGCAAGGGATGACGATCCAGCCGCTGATGGGCGCTGCGCGTACTGTAGCGCAGCGCTTGCGCCACAGCGGGCACGCTCTCACCCTGGAACTTGGCGTTGATCCGGGTCATGCTGATATATGCCACTCAGTGCCAAATGCCATGGACTCACACTCCTTCACGACTGCTTTCTGATAGGGTAACCCGACCATTCACGTCCAGCGCTCCTTGTTCCCCACACCTTTACCATGAGGCCTCCCAGCGCGTGAACCGTAACCATGATCTTGGCAACCACGAGGCCGAACTCGCCGAAGCACTGCGTACTTGTGCCGCCGAGCCTGTCCATATCCCCGGCGCCATCCAGCCGAGCGGCGGCTTGATAAGCTTCGATGTCGGCCTCACCATGGTTCGTCAGGTCAGCGCCAACCTGGAAACCCTGCTGGGCATTCCTGCTGAACTAGCCCTGCGCTGCTCACCCGCCGCGCTGCTGGGCAGCGACCTGCTCGAGCGCATCACCCGTGAACTCGATGAACGCCACGAAGTCCCAGGGGCCTTGACGGCGTATCTAGGGCCCGACACGCAAGGCTTCCATGTCATCTCCTATCGCAGTGGTAGCCGCGTGGTCGTCGAACTGGAACCACTACGTGACGATGATGAGTCTCAGCTGCTGTCGGTACTCAACCGCTGGCTTGCTACGGTACGGGAACCAGCCACCCCCGACCAGCTACTGGAGTGGCTGGTAGAAGAAGTCCGCAACCTCACCGGTTTCGACCGGGTGCTGATCTACCGCTTTGACGAGCGCTGGAATGGCAGCGTGACCGCCGAGAGTTGTGGCGACGGCATCGGCGGCTTTCTGGGGCACTATTTTCCCGCCAGCGATATCCCGCCTCAGGTGCGCGCGCTTTACGATCGCAATTGCCTGCGCAGCATTCCCGATGCCGTTGCTGCAGCCGTCCCGCTGCTGCCCGAATGCGACCCTGTTGACGCCACGCCGCTCGATCTCTCGCCCGGGGTGCTGCGCGCCGTTTCGCCGATCCACCTGGAGTATCTTGCTAATATGGGCGTCGCCAGCGCCCTCTCGGTGGCACTGCACGATGAAAACGAGGAGCGCCTGGGCGGCCTGCTGAGCTGCCATGCCTTGGCCACGCCACATCGCCTGTCGCCGGGGATGCGCGACACGGTGCAGGCGCTGGTACAGATTACCGTTCCCCAGCTCAGGCTGCTGCGCACCAGGAGCGAAAACCAACTCATTCAGAAGGTGCAGGTCAGCCGCGAACTGCTGCACCAATCCCACGAACGATGGATCGATCCTGAGCTGATAGTGGAACAGCGTGGCGAGGAGTGGCTTGACCTGTTCGCTGCCGACGGCATGGCCCTGATCCATCGAACGCGCCAGGGCATGCGCGGCTCAGTGCCAGATTCGCAATCGCTGGAGTCCATTGTCACTTGGCTGAGCGCTCTGTGCGAGGCTCCAACCGTCTGGTACAGCCACTCCCTCAAGGAGACACCGCTGGCCGCCTGGCGCGGCCCCAGCAGCGGATTGTTGGCCGTTCCACTGCCTATCGACACCGCCGAGCCAAGCTGGCTGCTACTGTTCAGAAACGAGGAAATTGAGACGCGCCGCTGGGCCGGTCTGCCACAGAAGCACATCGCGTCCCGTGGTGAACACAGTGTGCTGGCGCCACGCCACTCCTTCGCCGAATGGCAGGAAAGGATTCGCGATCACTGTCGCATCTGGCGTCGCAGCGAACGACGCGCCGCCAGCGACCTCGCCGAAAACCTGGCGGCGCTGATTGCCAGCCACGAGATCCATCTCCTCAATGCCCGTCTGCACGAGGTCAACGAGCGCCTGAAGCGACTTGCCTTACAGGACAGCCTCACCGGGGTATGGAACCGCTACCACATGGAGCAGGCCATAGAGACCGAAATCGCCGCCGCGACACGCTACGGACGGGATTGTGCACTGTTGCTGCTGGATGTCGATCACTTCAAGGCCGTGAATGACGACCATGGCCACGAGAGCGGTGACAAGGTCCTGATTACGCTGGTTACCCGAATGGATACCATGCTTCGTGAGGCTGACCGCCTAGGTCGCTGGGGGGGCGAGGAGTTTGTGGTACTGGCGACCGGCACCACCGCCCGTGGCGCCGAAGAGCTCGCCGAGCGGCTGCGTCACGAGGTGGCAGAAAGCCATTTCGAAGAGGTCGGTCGCGTCACGGTGAGTATCGGGGTGGCCGCTTGCCGGGCGGACGACACGGTCAAGACACTGGTCAAGCGCGCCGACCAAGCGATGTATCGCGCCAAGACGCTCGGCCGCAACAGAGTGTACGGTGCTGACTGAGCCCATCACCAAAGCCGTCTTTCGCCAGCCACCCGTTGCAGCACTCAAGGCCGCTTCCCTAGGGTGGCGGCCGGAGCCGATGACCAAAGCACTCCCGTTCGAGGACGCTTTTTATACTTCTCCATTTTGAGTTCACTGTTCCATGCCATTAAATATCGACACCGGCGCACCTTTGGTAACCAAAGTCAGCTTGTGGCTGACTTGCGTCAAAGCTAAGTTAAAAACGTCACAGGTGATCATAGAACTGTTTAAGGGTAACGTTATACTATTGATGACTTACTCGAATGATCTGTTTTCAGCGTATCCATGTAAAAGCCGAACTACCAAATGACAATAAATGCCAAGGATATCAAGGCAAAAGGACATCAAGGAGATAAAAATGTCGGCAATAAGATTACTGGCTGCTTCGCTCGCTTCTACCACACTACTGGTCGCTAATGCGGCACTCGCCAACCCACCGCACCAGCCGTACGCTTATCTTGGCCTGGGTACCGGCTTCAGCTCGCTGGAAAACGAACGTGACGAGGTCGACAACTTCATCGAGATTGGAGGCCGCAACTTCAGCATCGATGATGACGGCAACGTCTGGAAAGGCTTCGCCGGTTATCAGATTAACCGCTACCTGGCAGCCGAAGTCTTCTACGCCGACCTGGGCAGGGTCCGACTTCGCGGCCAGGATGGCGCCAGTGCGAACCTGGAGTCCACCGCCTACGGTGCCAGTCTGGTCGGACGGTTCCCGATTACAACCTGGTTCAGCCCCTATGCCAGGATCGGTGCAGCCAGTTGGGAGACCGAGGTCAAGGGCAACATGGGCGATGCCGAACTGGATCTGCAGGACAATGATGGCCTCAATCCGGTGTATGGCGTCGGCGCCCAGTTCAACTTCAGCCCGGTCATGCTACGTGCCGAGTATGAGCGCTACGACTTTGACAGCAACTATACCATCGATACGTTCACGGCCTCGGTGGGGTTCCATTTCTAGATTGACCTGCCCTTCCAGGTACTAACCTACTGTCGCCAAAGATGACTCCGGGCCCTGTCCCGGCGTCGTCGTTTTATCCGACGAAACGACGACGATGACCCCGCACCAACTGTGGCATCATCGCTCTATCATCCCCACTCCCCAGACAAGGAGCCTTGCATGAGCGCCATCATTACGCCCGACATCTGCGACGCCAATCCCGAAGTACAGGTACTTGACCCCGTCTTCGTCAACTTCGGCGGCCGCGAGGCATTTTGCGGACCGATACGTACCGTGAAGTGTTTCGAGGACAATTCACTGGTCAAGGAGGCAGCGGCCGAACCAGGCGACGGCGCGGTGCTGGTGGTGGATGCCGGCGGATCGCATCGCTGTGCCATGTTGGGCGACATGATCGCCGAGCAGGCTGCCGATAACAGCTGGTCCGGCGTGGTGATGTACGGCTGCGTGCGCGATGTCGACGTGCTGGCCGAAACCGACCTGGGTGTTCAAGCCCTCGGTGCCCATCCGCGCAAGAGCGAAAAGCGCGGCGCAGGGCAGCGGGACGTACCGGTCACCTTCGCAGGCGCCACTTTAAAGCCCGGGCAATGGTTGTACGCCGACAACAACGGCATCGTAGTGGCGGAAGCACGTTTAAATCTAGAGGGGTGACAGAAGCCGCCGGTGTTGACGGTGGTCGCCAACACTGGCAACACCGCCGGGAGGCCTTCGGCCTCCAGTCGCGATCTGAAGATGCTCCGACAGGGTAGCAATCGCCTAACACGGCAGGAAAAAGTCGCTGTAGGAGGACGATTTATCGCACGACTGGCGCCGCCAGGCGCCTTGGCGGAGGCTGCCGTCACGGCGATAGCCGCAACGTTACCGACACCGCCGGGAGTCCTTCGGCCTCCAGTCGCGATCTAAAGATGCTCCAACAGTGAGGTAGTCGCCGGCCTTGTTGGAGCGCTCAGTACGGCGCCCCGAGTTTCTTCGTGACTGGCGCCGGTAGGCGCCTTGGCGGAGGCCGCTTCGGTCAGCGGTTATCGCCACTATCGCTCTTGCCTTATCCGCTTCTTCAATGCCACTCTAACGTCATGAATCCGAACGACTCGCAATCGTGCTGACTCCCTCATCGCTGGCAATGGACGTGTTGCGTAGCCTGCGCGAGCACCTGCGTCCCTTGGTGGCGTATCACCTGTTTTTCACCCTACTCGCTTCGAGCCTGTTGCTGCCAACCGTTGCGTGGACCTTGACCGGCTTGCTGGGCCGTATCAGCCAGCCGGTGATCACTAACGCGGAGCTACTCGATCTGTTGCTGACACCGACCGGGATTCTCTGGTCGCTGGCCGCGATCGCCATGATTTTCGTGGTGCTCTTCCTGCAACAGGCGGGCTTGATCCTGGTCGCTGTGCGCCGCCGGGACAATCACTATCAGCTCGCTTTCATCGCTCTGTGGCAGACTTTTCGAAGGGCGCCTGGATTGATCGGGTTGGTGGTATTCCAGGTAGGGGCACACCTGTTGTTGTTGTTGCCGTTGGTACTTCTGCTCGGTTGGTTTTACGAACTCATCATTGGCGGAATGGACTCCTATTACGTGCTCCGGGTACGTCCCCCTGAGTACTGGCAGTACCTGGCCATCGCCACGCCGCTGGTCATGGCCTGGGCCTTCGTGGCGGCGACACTCTACTTTCGCTGGATCCTGGCGCTGCCGATAGTCACTCTGGAGCAGAAATCGCCGCTCGCTGCGCTGGCCCGTAGCCGCGAACTGACCCGTGACCGCAAGGGGCACGTGGCGCTGGTCGTGCTGGTCCTGCTGCTGGTGATCATCGCCCTGCCCTTCATCGCCAGTTGGATATTCGATCGCATTTTCACACCCATGCTCTGGTGGCTTCCGGAGCGCAATGCGGTGCTGATCCCGGCCATGCTGGCCTACGTGACCGGCTATGTGCTGGTGACGCTGGCCATTACCTTCATTGGTATTGCAGCCAATGCGCTGCTTTCGGCCTGTCTCTATCTGCGGCTTGCCCATCAGGAACCCCGGCCCACTCCACCACCGCCAGACGCCCATCCTGGCCGCCTGGCATGGGGGGTGGAGTTGGGGGTAGTGCTATTCGCCCTTGCCCAGGCGTGGTGGATCGTCAACAGTTTCGAACTGCGTGATGACGTGACCAACATCGCCCACCGTGGTAGTTCAATGGCTGCGCCGGAGAACACCCTGGCCGCTATCGAACAGGCACTAATGGACCGGGCAGACTACGTGGAGATCGATGTGAAGATTACGGCTGACGGCGAGGTCGTGCTCTACCATGACCGTAGCCTGCAGAGACTCACCGGCGATCCTCGAAACGTCCGCGACCTGACATTGGAGGAGCTGCAGGCCTTCGACGTGGGCAGTTGGTTCGGTGACGCTTTCATTGGCGAACGCATTCCCAGCCTGGACGAGGCACTGCAGGCGGTGAGAGGCCGTAGCGCCCTGATGATCGACATGAAGCCCGACCCGGGCGGTGAGCTGGCGTTGGTGGAAGCGGTACTCGAGTCGATCCGGCGAGAGGCGGCGGCAAGAGAGCAGTGCTTCGACATGCTCTCGCCTGCGCCATCAACGACGCGCTGCGGAGATCCCGGTGTCATGGGCGAGACACGCGTGGCGGCGATGTCGCCAAGGGTGGTGCAAATGGTCAAGGAGCGCGAGCCCGAGTTGCGCGTCACCCTGCTGGCCCAGCTGGTCATGCCGGGCACCCTGGAGCGCCGCGGCTTCGATGCGTTGGGCCTCCGTCACAATCGAATCACTGATAACGAGATACGCCTGGCCCGCGAGCTGGGCTACGAGGTGCATGCCTGGACGGTGAACGACCGGGGCCGCATGTCGCAGCTGATCGACCTCGGCGTGGACGCCATCATCACGGATTACCCGGACCGCCTCACCGAACTGATGCAGGACCGGCGTGAACTCAGCGATGGCGCCCTGCTGCTGGTCAAGCTGCGCAACTGGTTGCGGAATTGATCGTCAATCCCCCACTCTCAGTCACCCATGACCACCCCTTCACGCCGTGGATCAGCACCACCGAAGAAGCCCTCCTCGGTCTTCATGATCGCCTGCAGGCCACTAGTTAGCTCACGCTCGCTGGCGTCATGGCCGCGCTCGTTCAGCGCGTCCAGCACTGCCGTGTCGAAGCGCCCTTCCTCCAGGAACGCCGGCCCGCCGAGCGTAATGGCATGAGGCAGATTCAGCGCCTCCTGGGCATTCAACCCCCAGTCGAGCATCGCCACCAGCGCTTTGGCAGTGTAGTGGATGATGGCTGCGCCACCCGGCGAACCGAGACTGGCGATCAGCTCTTCGCTCTCGCGATCGAAGACCAGGGTCGGACTCATGCTCGAGCGCGGCCGCTTGCTCGCCTCCACCCGGTTGGCGATCGGCGTGCCATCGGCGTCCAGGGGGCGGAAAGAAAAATCCGTCAACTCATTGTTGAGCAGGTAGCCACCCGGCTGACCAGTTCCGCCATCGGCCAGCATGCGCGAACCAAATGCCGATTCGATGGTGGTGGTCATGGCCAGACCATTGCCATCTTCGTCGATGATGCTGATGTGGCTGGTACCAGACTCCGGTTGGTTCGGCTGTATTGCCCAGGAAGTTTCAACGTCGCCGGGGTTGCCTGGGCTGGCACCATCGGGACCCATGCTCTGGTCCTCGATGTGCTCGGCACGCAGGGCCAGATAGTCGGGGTCGAGCATGGTGCTCCAGCTTCCTCCCGGCGCTTCGACAAAGTCGGGGTCGGCGATGTACTTCGCTCGGTCGGCGAAGGCGAGACGCGAAGCTTCGAGGAAGCGATGCAGCCATTCGACACTCGGCTGCCCCTCTTCCAGAGGCGTCAAAAGCTCCGGCAGATGCTCCATGGTACCGAGTATCTGCATGATGGTCAGTTGGCCCGAAGACGGAGGCGGAAAACCGCAGACACGGTAGGCCTGCCAGTCGGAACAGATGGGGTCGCGCTGCCTGGCGACATAGGTCGCCATGTCCTCAAGACTGATGGCGCCCGGACGCTCGGGGTGCCCCTGGACCCGCTGCACCAGATCCTCGGCAATGTCACCGGTATGCATTGCCTTACTGCCATTTTCCGCGATCTTGCGCAGGATGGAGGCCAGGGCCGGGTTCTTGAGCAGGTGACCTTCTTCGAGCGGCTCTCCCTCCTCGGTGTAGTAGAAGTTACCCGCCAGGGCGTCGTCGCGCAGCCACTCGTCACCGGCCAGGCTGGTATGCAAGCGGTGACTGACGTGGAATCCCTCCTCGGCGAGGGTGATGGCGGGAGCGAAGAGTTCGGCCCAGGGCAGTTTGCCATGCTCATCATGAGCCATCTCTAGCATTCGCACAGTGCCCGGCACCCCGACCGAAAGACCGCTGGCAACGGCGTCCATGAACTCGAGCGGCTCCCCGTCCCCATTGAGGAACAGCGATTCACTGGCAGCCCGGGGGGCGGTCTCGCGGCCGTCGAAGGCCGTTACGTCACTGCCGTCGTAATACATCAGAAAAGCACCGCCACCAATGCCGCTGGACTGGGGCTCGACAAGGGTCAGCACCATCTGCACGGCAATGGCGGCATC
The DNA here is from genome assembly GCF_003339685.1 of Halomonas sp. DQ26W. Taxonomy (GTDB): domain Bacteria; phylum Pseudomonadota; class Gammaproteobacteria; order Pseudomonadales; family Halomonadaceae; genus Halomonas. The sequence continues at coordinate 9,181 of NZ_QPKI01000027.1, forward strand.
CACTGCTGAACCGCCCGCCCTGAGCACCTGATAGCCAGCATCGGTCGCAAGGGGATTGGCCGCTGCCACCGCGAAACGCTCGGTTGCCCAACCGGGCTTTTCGCTGTAGCCGGATTCCTGCTCCGGCTCAACAGCGGCGACCTCGTACTGAAACGTCACGTCGGCCAGGGCAGTGACCGGCAGGCCTATCATAGCGGCCGATACGACAATGCCTAACCAGTTGCGACGCAGGGAGACTGTCGGATAATCCATTAGAAGGGCCCTCGGTAACTCCATGTAAGAGGTATACAGCATAGGCGAAAAAAGGCCCGAATGAAGTCAATCAAACGGGCTCTTGAGTTACTTATTGTTGCGGGGTTACTCGATGGTTTCACCCGCCAGCATGAACCAGGTTTCCAGTACTGCATCGGGGTTCAAGGATACGGAGTCGATGCCCTGCTCCATCAGCCATTTTGCCAGGTCCGGGTGGTCGGAGGGGCCCTGGCCACAGATACCTACGTACTTGCCCTGGGCCTTGCAAGCCTTGATCGCCATGCTCAGCAGCTTGAGCACTGCCGGATTCCGCTCATCGAAGAGGTGGGCGACGATGCCGGAGTCACGGTCCAGGCCCAGGGTCAGCTGGGTCAGGTCGTTGGAGCCGATAGAGAAACCGTCGAAGTACTCGAGGAACTCGTCGGCCAGCAGGGCGTTGGCCGGCAGTTCACACATCATGATCACCTTCAGGCCGTCGACTCCGCGCTTCAGGCCATTGGCCGCCAGTAGTTCGACCACTTCTCGCGCCTCGTCGGTGGTGCGCACGAAGGGCACCATGATCTCGACGTTATTCAGCCCCATTTCGTCGCGAACCCGCTTGAGCGCTTTGCATTCCAGCTCGAAGCAGGGACGGAAGGCCTCAGAGATGTAGCGTGAGGCACCGCGGAAGCCCAGCATGGGATTCTCTTCGCCGGGCTCATAGAGCTTGCCGCCGATGAGGTTCTCGTATTCGTTGGACTTGAAGTCCGACAGCCGCACGATGACACGCTGCGGGTGGAATGCAGCCGCCAGGGTGGAGATGCCCTCGACCAGCTTGTCGACGTAGAAGGTCACCGGGTCGGCGTAGCCGGCGGTACGCATGTCGATGGTCTGCTGCAGCTCCAGCGGCAGGGTCTGGTACTCGAGCAGCGCCTTGGGGTGGACGCCGATCATGCGGTTGATGATGAACTCCAGTCGCGCCAGGCCGACGCCGGCATGGGGCAGCCCGGCGAAGCCGAAGGCGCGATCCGGGTTACCCACGTTCATCATGATCTTGAAGGGAATTTCGGGCATGGCGTCGACGGTGGAGACACGGCGGTCGTAGTCGAGCAGCCCCTCGTAGACGTGGCCGGTGTCGCCTTCGGCACAGGAGACGGTGACGTCGCGGCCATCCTGGAGAATGTCGGTGGCATCGCCACAGCCCACTACCGCCGGGATACCTAGCTCGCGGGCGATGATCGCCGCGTGGCAGGTGCGGCCGCCACGGTTGGTGACGATTGCCGAAGCGCGTTTCATGATCGGCTCCCAGTCGGGATCGGTCATGTCGGTGACCAGCACGTCGCCGGCCTTGACCTTGTCCATGTCATCCGGCGAGAAAACAACCTTCACCGCACCGCTCCCGATGCGCTGGCCGATGGCCCGGCCGATAACCAGGGTGCGCCCCTTCTCCTTGAGGTGGAAACGTTCCAGCTTGCCGCCCTCAAGCTGAGAGACCACGGTCTCGGGCCGCGCCTGGACGATATAGAGCTCGCCGTCGTCACCGTCCAGCGCCCACTCGATGTCCATGGGTCGGGCGTAGTGCTCCTCGATGGTCATCGCCTGGCGCGCCAGGGCCATCACCTGCTCGTCGTTGATGCAGAAGCGAGCACGATCCTTGAGGGGAACATCCACCGTGGAGACCGATTTGCCGGCGCTGGCGTCATCGCCATAGACCATCTTGATCAGCTTGGAGCCGAGGTTGCGGCGCAGCACGGCCGGGTGGCCGGCAGCCAGGGTCGGCTTGTGCACGTAGAACTCGTCCGGGTTGACCGAGCCCTGGACCACGGTCTCGCCCAGCCCCCAGGAGGCGGTGACGAAGACCGCATCGCGGTAACCGGACTCGGTGTCCAGGGTGAACATCACACCGCTCGAGCCGGTTTCGGAACGCACCATCTTCTGGATGCCCGCCGAGAGCGCCACGTTCTCGTGAGCGTAACCGCGGTGCACCCGGTAGGAAATGGCGCGGTCATTGAACAGTGAGGCGAAGACCTCATGCACGGCGCGCTTGATGTTGTCGAAACCTTCGATATTGAGGAAGGTTTCCTGCTGGCCGGCGAAGGAGGCATCGGGCAGATCTTCAGCGGTGGCCGAGCTGCGTACTGCCGCCTTGAGATTGGGATGCAGGGTGGCCAGCTTGTCATAGGCGGTGCGCAAGTGCTCCTCGAAGATCGGCGGCAGCGGCGTGTCGATTACCCACTGGCGAATCTCGGCACCGACCCGAGACAGCTCGGTGACATCGTCGACGTCGAGACGGTTGAGGGCCTGGTTGATGCGCTCGTTGAGCCCCTCGTGGGCGAGGAACTCACGATAGGCGTGGGCCGTGGTGGCGAAACCGCCGGGAACGGTGACGCCAGCTCCCGACAGGTTTGAAATCATTTCACCAAGCGAGGCGTTCTTGCCACCGACCCGTTCCACGTCGTCCATGCCGAGCTGATCGAACCACAGGATGTAATCTTCCACGAGACCCCCTTGATCTTCGAAGCCTTGTCACAGGCAAATGATGCAATGGTCGCAACCTTAACCGCATGCTTCCATATTCGCCATTGGTCTAACATCGAAGTCACTGGAGGATTTTTACAACAGTGGCCCCTTTTGCCGCTTTTTTGTAGTGACTTACGGCAGCTCAGCGAAGGCCGGCCAGAGAAAAGTCACGCCTTGCCGAAGACGCCACCAGCCCCGACAATGGGAACAATCCCCGTACACGGAAGCCGATTTCACCATGTCCCGTACCGCCTTCTTCATTTCCGATGGCACCGGTATCACCGCCGAAAGCCTCGGTCGCAGCCTGTTGGCACAGTTCGAGAACATCGAACTGAGCATGCTCACCAAGCCCTATATCGACACCGTAGAAAAAGCGCGCACCCTGGTCGAGATCATCGATGCCACGGCGGCACGCGACGGTGAGCAGCCGATCATCATCGATACCATCGTCGATGAGGGTATTCGCGAAGTGATACGCGGCGCCACCGGTTTCAAAGTGGATATCTTCTCGACTTTCCTCAAGCCGCTGGAGCACGAACTGGGGACGCATTCCAGCTACAGCGTCGGCCGCACCCACTCCATTGGCAAGGACGAGGTGTACATGGACCGTATCCACTCCGTCCATTTCGCCCTGGACAACGACGACGGCGCCCGCACTCACCAGTACGACCAGGCCGACGTGATCCTGGTGGGCGTCTCTCGCTGCGGCAAGACACCCACTTCACTCTACCTGGCATTGCAGTTCGGTATCCGCGCCGCCAACTATCCGCTCACCGAGGATGACCTCGATGAGAATGGAACGCTCAAGTTGCCCAAGGTATTGGCGGCCCATCGCCACAAGCTATTCGGGCTGACCATCGACCCACGTCGACTGACGGCGATACGCCACGAGCGCCGACCCGACAGTCGCTACAGCTCGCTGGACCAGTGCGCCCAGGAAGTCGAACAGGCCGAGGGGCTCTATCGGCAATTGCACATCCCGTTCATCGACACCACGCGCTTCTCGATCGAAGAGATCTCGACCCGCATGATCGCCGAGACCGGATTGAGTCGGCGGTTCTCGCCGCGATAGGCCATTAAGGGCCTGCTGGTATCCGTGATCGTGGTTGCGCTCTTCGGCGGTGTCGCCAAAGCCTCAGCGCACCACGCCTTCCCGTTTCAGTCTGGCGATATCGTTGGCTGACAACCCCATCTCGGCAAGTATCGCGTCACTATCCTGACCAAGTCGGGGTGGCGCCACGTCACTGGTGGCGTGCTGGCCATCGAAGCGCAGCGGGTTGCTCACCTGAGGCACATCGAGAGCGCCACGCTTCAGGGTGCACTGCATTCCCCGGTGGCGAACCTGGGGGTCGTCGAAGACTTCGCTGATGGTGTTGATGGGCCCGGCAGGAATGCCGCGGGCTTCCAATTCAGCCAGCCAGTCATCACGTGTACGGGTGAGAAATATCGCCCGGATCAATGGCACCAACTGGTCGCGATTGCCTACCCGGGCCTCGTTGGTGGCATAGGCGGGATCCGCCGCCCACCCTGGATGACCGAACAGATTGGCTAGCCGAGCAAACTGGCTATCGTTGCCCACGGTCAGTACCAGGTGGCCGTCAGCACAGGCGAAGGCCTGGTAGGGAACGATATTTGGATGGGCATTGCCATGCCGCCGGGGCGATTGGCCGCTGACCAGCACGTTAAGCGACTGATTAGCCAGTGCCGCAACCTGTACGTCGAGCAGGGCTACGTCCACATGCCGCCCCAGGCCAGTGCGCTCGCGTTCATGTAACGCGGCCAGCACGCCGATGGTGGCATAGAGCCCGGTGGTGACATCGGTAATCGCCACTCCGGTCTTCATCGGCATGCCGTCTGGCTCGCCACCGATGCTCATTAGTCCGCCCATGGCCTGGATCATGAAGTCGTACCCGGCGCGGTGGGCGTAGGGTCCATCCTGGCCGAAGCCGGTGATCGAACAGCCGATCAGCCTGGAATTCAGCTCATGCAGGCTGGCGTAGTCGAGGCCATATTTGGCCAGCCCGCCGACCTTGAAGTTTTCCAGTACGATATCGACGCCCGTCGCCAGCTGCCGAATCAGCGCCTGCCCCTTCTGGCTGGCAATATCCACCGCCAGCGACTGTTTGCCACGGTTGGCGCAGAGGAAGTAGGCCGCTACCCGCTCGGGGTCGTCACTCCCCGCTTCCAAATCTTCACTGAGCCAGGGCGGACCCCAGCCGCGGGTGTCGTCGCCGCGCTGGGGATGCTCGATCTTGATCACGCGCGCACCGAGGTCCGCGAGCAGTTGGCCGGCCCAGGGGCCCGCCAGCACGCGCGACATGTCGAGCACCGTGATGCCTTCCAGCGGTCCGCTCATCTTGACTCCTTGCAGAGCGTGTAGCATTCGGGGCTGTTCCGGCGACAAACCTGCGAGGAGGCGCTGTGAATACCTCCCTGTACGCTACCGATTCCTTCCCTGGAATCGGACCTCCTCTTCGGCTTGTCCCCGGCGCCCCTCGTGGGAACGACGTCGCAGTTCCTGCAAGTCAATTGGCGAAGGCCTGGATGCCAGTCTGGGCCCGGCCCAGGATCAGGGCATGGACGTCATGGGTACCCTCGTAGGTATTCACCGCCTCGAGGTTCATCATGTGGCGAATCACGTGGTATTCGTCGGCAATGCCGTTGCCGCCGTGCATGTCGCGGGCGACCCGGGCGATATCCAGCGCCTTGCCGCAGTTGTTGCGCTTGATCAGCGAGATCGCCTCCGGCACCAGCTGGCCCGCATCGATCATGCGACCCACTCGCAGCGCGGCCTGAAGGCCCAGGGCAATCTCGGTCTGCATGTCGGCCAGCTTCTTCTGAATCAGCTGGTTGGCGGCCAGCGGCCTACCGAACTGCTTGCGATCCAGCGTGTACTCAAGAGCGGCATGCCAGCATGCTTCGGCGGCCCCCATGCTGCCCCAGGCGATGCCGAAGCGAGCACGGTTGAGGCACGAGAAAGGACCCTTCAGGCCGGTGACGCCGGGCAAGCGCTGGTCATCGGAGACCTCGACATCCTGGATGGCGATCTGGCCAGTGATAGAGGCGCGCAGGCTGAACTTGCCCTCGATCTTGGGTGCGGAGAGTCCAGGCGTGCCTTTCTCGAGGATGAAGCCGCGAACCACGCCTTCCTCATCCCTGGCCCAAACCACGAACACGTCGGCGATGGGCGAATTGGTGATCCAGGTCTTGGTACCGTTTAGGCGCCAGCCGCTGTCGGTGCGTACGGCACGGGTAGACATGCTGCCCGGGTCGGAGCCGTGGTCGGGTTCGGTGAGACCGAAACAGCCCACCCACTCGCCGGTAGCCAGCTTGGGCAGGTACTTGTCGCGCTGGGCATCGGTGCCGAAGGCGTGGATCGGATACATCACCAGGCTGGACTGTACGCTCATGGCACTACGGTAGCCTGAGTCGACGCGCTCCACTTCCCGGGCGATCAAGCCATAGCTAACGTAGTTCATGCCGGCGCAGCCATAGCCGTCGATGGTGGCACCGAGCAGGCCCAGCTCACCCATTTCGTTCATGATCTCGCGGTCGAAGCGCTCGTGGCGGTTGGCTTCCAACACCCGCGGCATCAACTTGTCTTGACAATAATCATGGGCGCTTTGCAGCACCATGCGCTCGTCTTCGTCCAACTGATCGATCAGGCGGAACGGGTCTTCCCAGGTGACGGGGGTGATCTGGCTCATTGATAGCTCTCCTTGATAAATGTCTACATTTTTATAGAATGTAGACCATGAAGGCCGCCCTGCCAACCCCTATGTCGCTATTTATCTGTACTGCATCCTGCATGACCACGGCCTCGACTAGCCTGACGCCGGCATCTGCGGCGCGCGCTCTTGAAGACGACGGTGAATGAGTAGCCAGGCCACCAGCCCGATCAGCAGGTTGATCACCGCGAAGACCACCGGAAAGGTGAAGGAGACCGCCGCCAGCGGCTCGGTGCCCAGCCGTGCGATGAACCAGGAGTCCACCAGGTTGAAGCTGAGCATGGCGATCATGCCACCCACCACCGACAGGCTCTTGCGCAGCAGGGTCGCCGCGATAGGCCCTTCGAGAAGTTCGCGGCGAACGGGAGGACGGGTTGGCCGATCAGCGGATGGCGATGAAAGCGTCATGAAGCCTCGAATACATGAAACAGGCTCACGATTGTGCCCGCTTCCTGAAGACGTGCCAAAGGGGGCCTCCGCCGAGGCGCCTATCGGCGCCAGTCGCGATGGGAACCAGCGCTCCCACAAGGTCAGCAGTAACCGCGCTGTTGGAGAATCTTTAGATCACGACTGGAGGCCGCAGGCCTCCCGGCGGTGTTGCCGATGCTGGCGACCACTGCCAACGCTGTGGCCTCCGCCGAGGCGCCTGACGGCGCCAGTCGCGATGGGGACCAGCGCTCCAACAGCGATCCTCTCCACCGACGCTGCCACACCGCTGTTGGAGTATCTTTAGATCACGACTGGAGGCCGCAGGCCTCCCGGCGGTGTTGCCGATGCTGGCGACCATCGCCAACGCTGTGGCCTCCGCCGGGCGCCTGACGGCGCCAGTCGCGATGGGAACCAGCGCTCCCACAAGGTCAGCAGTAACCGCGCTGTTGGAGAATCTTTAGATCACGACTGGAGGCCGAAGGACTCCCGGCGGTGTTGCCAGTGCCGGCGACCATCGCCAACGCTGTGGCCTCCGCCGGGCGCCTGACGGCGCCAGTCGCGATGGGGACCAGCGCTCCAACAGCGATCCTCTCCACCGACGCTGCCACACCGCTGTTGGAGTATCTTTAGATCACGACTGGAGGCCGCAGGCCTCCCGGCGGTGTTGCCGATGCTGGCGACCACTGCCAACGCTGTGGCCTCCGCCGAGGCGCCTGACGGCGCCAGTCGCGATGGGGACCAGCGCTCCAACAGCGATCCTCTCCACCGACGCTGCCACACCGCTGTTGGAGTATCTTTAGATCACGACTGGAGGCCGCAGGCCTCCCGGCGGTGTTGCCGATGCTGGCGACCACTGCCAACGCTGTGGCCTCCGCCGGGCGCCTGACGGCGCCAGTCGCGATGGGAACCAGCGCTCCCACAAGGTCAGCAGTAACCGCGCTGTTGGAGAATCTTTAGATCACGACTGGAGGCCGCAGGCCTCCCGGCGGTGTTGCCGATGCTGGCGACCATCGCCAACGCTGTGGCCTCCGCCGGGCGCCTGACGGCGCCAGTCGCGATGGGAACCAGCGCTCCCACAAGGTCAGCAGTAACCGCGCTGTTGGAGAATCTTTAGATCACGACTGGAGGCCGAAGGACTCCCGGCGGTGTTGCCCGCTTCACTCCTCCTCGCCGGCGCGGAAGAGTTTCTGAATGCTGGAGAAGTCCTTGCCGCCGTGGCCCTGTGATGCGTGAAGGGCGAAGAGGTTACGCGCCTGGGAGCCCATCGGCACTGTGGCTTTGCTTCCCAGGGCAAGTTCCCAGGCAAGCCCCAGGTCCTTGGCCATCAGGTCGGTCAGGAAACCGCCCTGGTAATCACGGGACGCCGCAGAGCCCTCCATGACGCCGGGCCAGGGGTTGTAGACGTTCAGCGCCCAGTTGCCGCCGCTGCTCTGCTTCATGATCTCCGAGAGCACGGCGGGGTCGAGGCCGTTTTTCACGCCCAGCGCCAGGGCTTCGGCGGTGCCGCTCATCAGTATCCCCAGCAGCATGTTGTTGCAGATCTTCGCTACCTGACCCGAGCCGACTTCGCCCGCGTGGAAGATGTTCTTGCCCATGCCTTCCAGCACCGACCTTGCCTGCTCGAACCCGTCTTCGGTGCCACCGACGATGAAGGTCAAGGTGCCGGCCTGGGCCCCGCCCACACCGCCCGAGACGGGGGCATCAAGGTATGTCAGCCCACGCTCGGCAGCGGCGGCGCCGACGAAGCGGGCGTCCTCCGGCGAGATGGTCGAGGCATCGATGATCAGCGGCTTGCCTTCGAGGGCATCGAACAAGCCCGGTGCCGTGTCACGGCCGAGATAGAGTCGCCTTACATGCTGGCCGGCGGGCAGCATCGAAATGACGACCTCCGCACCACTGGCAGCGCTCTGGGCGCTGGCGCAAGCGTGGGCACCAGCCTTCTCCAGGCTCTTCATGGCCGCATCCACCAGGTCAAAGACGCTGACCTCATGGCCGGCCTTGACCAGGTTGGCGGCCATCGGCGCGCCCATGTTACCCAGTCCGATAAAGGCGATTTTCATGCGAGTTGCTCCTGAGAGTCATTAATGATTGTTGGTTCCAGCCGATAGACCGAGCGTTCAATTTACGCGTTCGCCTGTGCCGAGGTCACGCAACGGATGGGCCTCGCTGCTCCACAATGGGGCCATCAGGGCATCCAGATCAGACTGCGGCACGCTGTCGACATCGGCGTGCTGCCACTTGGGGTTCTTGTCCTTGTCGACCAGCAGTGCGCGCACGCCCTCGGCCACATCTCCCTGCCGACAGCACTGTACCGACAGGTTCAGCTCATCGCGGAAGGCGTCGGCCAGGCTGGTATGACGATGGCGATCCAGCATCAGCCAGACCAGGTGCGCACTAAGCGGACTGCCGGCCTCGAGCCGCGCTCGGTTGGCTGCAAGCCAGGCATCTTCACGCACATCGCGAAGGATCTGCTTTACCGCAGTAGGCGCATCGATCTGCCCCACCACGTTCTGGATATGGTCGAGATACGGCCATACCTGTGCCTGGGGCGCCTGGGAGCGATCCTCCAACTCGTCGACCGCCGCTTGCACACCGGCGCGCAGATCCCGCGGGGTGCGCGCGCCGTAGTCGGCTACGCCCAAGGCTTCCAGCAGGGCATCGCGTCGATCGCCGGGCACGAAGTGGTCGGCCATACCCAGGTCCAGGGCGTCCCTGGCATTCAGCTGCGCGCCGGTGATGCCTAGATAGGCACCGACACCGGGAGGCATGCGATTGAGGAACCAACTGGCACCGATATCGGGATAGAGGCCGATGGTGATCTCCGGCATGGCGATGCGCGTGGCTTCGGTCACGATCCGGTGCGAAGCACCCGCCATCAGGCCCAGGCCGCCGCCCATGATGATGCCGTCACCCCAGAGCAGGATGGGCTTGGGGTAGGTATGTATCCGGTAGTCGAGACGATATTCCGTGGTGAAGTAGGTCTCGGCGAAGACGCTGTCACGCCCTGACTCACGGTTCTCACCCTCTTCGGTCATGGAGCGATATAGCGCCACCACGTCGCCGCCGGCGCAGAAGGCCTTCTCCCCCGCCCCCTCCAGCCACACCGCCACGATGCTGCGATCCACCGCCCAGGCGTCGAGCTTGGCCATGAGCTGCTGCGCCATTGTCAGCGTCAGGGCATTGAGCGATTTCGGCGCATTGAGGGTGGCCACGCCTATCCGCCCACCATCCCGTGTGGGGCGCTCGTCGAAGATGACCGCAAGTTCCGTCATGCAACTGCTCTCCTGGTTATTATCAGTAGCCTTACTGCAATGCCTCGTCTTACTGCAATGCTTCGATGACGCCATCCGCCAGCAGGCGGCGGGCCACGATAACCCGCATGATTTCGTTGGTGCCCTCGAGAATCTGGTGTACACGGGTATCTCGCACCATGCGCTCCAGCGGGAACTCCCTGAGATAACCGTAGCCGCCATGAAGCTGGAGGGCTTCGTTGCAGACGTTGAAACCCATATCGGTGGCGAACCGCTTGGCCATGGCACAATGGGCGGTAGCATCAGGGTCATTGTTATCAAGCCGCCATGCCGCCTGGCGAACCATGAGCCTTGCCGCCATGAGTTCGGTGGCCATGTCGGCAAGCTTGAACTGCAGCGCCTGGAAACTCGTCAGTTCCCGACCAAACTGCTTGCGATCGCCCATGTAATCGCGAGCCAGGGTCAGCGCCTGCTGAGCGGCACCCAATGAACAGCTGGCGATATTGAGCCTTCCACCGTCAAGCCCCTTCATGGCCAACTTGAAGCCCTCGCCTTCGTCACCCAGGCGATTGCCGACCGGCACACGCACACCATCGAAACTGACCAGACGTGTCGGCTGACTCTTCCAGCCCATCTTCTCTTCGTTCTTGCCGTATTCGATACCTGCTGCATCGGCCGGCACCAGAATCGCGGAAATGCCGCCCGCCCCGCTATCGGGCCCGCCGGTGCGCGCCATGACGATGAGCACGTCGTTGGCCCCGGCCCCCGATATGAACATCTTGGAACCGCTGATAACGTATTCGTCGCCCTCTCGTACGGCTTTCGTGCGCAAGCTTGCCGCATCTGAACCGGAACCGGGCTCGGTGAGGCAGTAGCAACCCAGGCACTCTCCGCTGACCAGCCGCTCCACCCACGCTTCGCGCAATACCTCGTTGCCCCAGCTTGCCACCATCCAGGCCACCATGTTGTGGATGGTAAGATAGGCGGTAGTCGAGATGCAGCCCCGGGATAGCTGTTCGAAAATCAGCGAGGCGTCCAGGCGAGACAGCCCCAGGCCTCCCCGCTCTTCGGGGATGTAGATGCCGAGAAACCCCGCCTCGCCGGCGCGGCGAATGACCTCCACCGGGAAATGCGAGGTGGCGTCCCATTCGGCAGCATGATCGGCAAGTTCGGCCCTGCTGAAATCGGCGGCCGCCTGAACGAGCGCCTTCTGGTCATCGGTCAGCGAAAAGTCCATCGGGGTATCCTCATGTATCGACTGAATGGTTCGACCGAGATGTTCGATCCGATAGTAGTAGTTGAGTGGTCGCCCGATTGCCATGTGTCGCGAGACCCATTAAGGCGCCGGATGGCAACCAACCTAGCACTTGCTAGGTTTTATCGCATACATCCCTTGGTCTACAAGCACTTTACGTTAACGTCAACGTCGTCTAGTGTTGCGGAAGTAAGTGGAGGGAAACCGTTAGACGGCCCACCCAGTCACAGGAAAGGTAGCAATGAGCATATCCGAACCGGAAGCCACAACTGCAGTCAATGGCAGTCTGCCACGGCAGCGCCGCACCTACTCCATCGGCGAACTGGCCCGGATGTTCGAGGTGACTCCACGCACCATCCGTTTCTACGAGCAGGAAGGCCTGTTGGCGCCTGAGCGTCGGGGCCAGACTCGCATCTATCATGAAAAGGACCGGGTACGTCTCAAGCTGACCCTGCGCGGCAAGCGACTTGGCTTCTCGCTGGCCGAAATTCGCGAAGTCATCGAGATGTATGACGCCATGCCCGATGGAAACGCGCGCCAGCTCAAGCGCCTCCTGGAAATACTCGCCGACAAGCGCACCAACATGGAGCGCCAGCTCGAGGACATCCGGCTGATGCAGCGAGAGCTCGATGACGTGGAGTTACGGGCGCGCGACGTTCTCGAACGCCTGGACCAGGCGTGATCCGTCACCGCCGGATTATCGCTCAGCGGATAGTGGCCGGGCATTGCAATCCTGCAAACGGCCTGTGAAACCAGTTTTCAGATCTATTCTTGCAACAACAAGACGGGTAACACCATGACACGCCAACACTCACAGAATCGCGTCCAGAACAGTTATGTCAGCGGTATCAGCGATACCCCCCTCAAAGGACAAACTATCGGCGACTGTTTCGACGAGACAGTCGCTCGCTTTCCCGACGGAGATGCCCTGCTCAGCCTGCACCAGGGTCTGCGCTACACCTGGACGGAGCTGCAGCAGGCGGTGGATGAGGCGGCTCGCGCCCTGCTGGCACTAGGCGTGGTGAAAGGTGACCGTGTGGGTATCTGGTCACCCAACTGCGCCGAGTGGACCATCACTCAGTTCGCGACCGCCAAGATCGGCGCGGTACTAGTCAACATCAACCCCAGCTATCGTACCCACGAGCTGGCGTATGCACTCAAGCAATCGGGCGCCTCGACGCTGGTCCTGCAAGGAAAGTTCAAGTCGTCTGACTATGTGGCCACCCTCGCTGAGCTGGCCCCGGAGCTGCATGATGGGGTACCGGGCACCCTCTCCTGCGCACACCTTCCCGAGCTCAAGCGGGTGGTCTGCCTGGATGCCAACCTTGCCTTGCCCGGCATGTTCACCTGGGAGGGCCTACTGAGCCATGCCGACCAGGTCTCAGCCGAGAACCTTGCAGAAGTCCAGGGTACCCTGCAGTTCGACGACCCGATCAATATCCAGTATACCTCCGGCACCACCGGAGCTCCCAAGGGTGCTACCCTCTCCCACCACAACATTCTCAACAACGGCTTCTTCGTCGCCCGCACCATGGGCTTCACCGAGAAGGATCGCCTGGTCATTCCGGTGCCGCTCTACCACTGCTTCGGCATGGTGATGGGCAACCTGGGTTGCGTGACCCATGGCGCCACCATGATCTACCCGGGCGACGGCTTCGAACCTGAGGCGACGCTCAAGGCGGTCTCAGACGAGAAGGCCACGGCCCTGTATGGCGTGCCCACCATGTTCATCGCCGAACTGGAGCATCCGAATTTCGCTGAATACGACCTCTCGACCTTGCGCACCGGGATCATGGCCGGCTCGATCTGCCCCATCGAGGTAATGCGGCAGGTCATCGACAAGATGAACATGGAAGACGTAACCATCTGCTACGGCATGACCGAGACCAGCCCGGTCAGCTTCCAGACCCAGACCGATGCGCCGCTTGATAAGCGCGTGACCACAGTGGGTACGATCCACCCACACCTGGAGGTCAAGCTGGTCAGTCCCGAGACGGGTGCGGTGGTGCCGCGTGGCGAGACCGGCGAACTCTGTACCCGCGGCTATAGCGTGATGCTGGGCTACTGGGAGAACGAAGAAGCCACCGCCAAGTCCATCGACGCCGCCGGCTGGATGCATACTGGCGATCTGGCGACCATGGATGAAGAGGGCTATGTGGCCATCGTCGGGCGCATCAAGGACATGATCATTCGCGGCGGCGAGAACATTTACCCCCGCGAGATCGAGGATTTCCTGTATACCCACCCGGCTATCTCCGATGTTCAGGTAATCGGCGTTCCTGATGAGAAATACGGCGAAGAGGTAATGGCCTGGGTCAAGCTCAGCGAAGGCCAGCAGCTGACCGGCGATGAGCTAAAGGAGTTCTGCAAAGGCAAAATCGCCCACTACAAGGTGCCGCGCTACGTGAAGTTCGTCGACGAGTTCCCGATGACCGTCACCGGCAAGATCCAGAAGTTCAAGATGCGCGAGGAAGCCACCCACGAGCTGGGGCTGGCGTGACATAACTGCTCTGAAGTTGGATGAAATAACGCTCCCGCAGGGGAGCGTTTTTTATTAGGGCGCCTGCCGGCGCCAGTCGCGACGCAGAGCGGCGCTCCAACAAGGTCAGCAGTAACCGCGCTGTAGGAGCATCTTTAGATCGCGACTGGAGGCCGCAGGACTCCCGGCGGTGTTGGTTACGTTGCGGTTATCGCCGTGGCGGCGGCCTCCGCCGGGGCGCCTGCCGGCGCCAGTCGCGATGCGGAGCAGCGCTCCGACAACGATCCTCTCCACCGACGGTGCCAAGCCGCTGTTGGAGTATCTTTAGATCACGACTGGAGGCCGCAGGACTCCCGGCGGTGTTGCCAATGCCGGCGACCACTGCCAGCGTTTCAGCCTCCGCCAAGGCGCCTGGCGGCGCCAGTCGCGACGCAGAGCGGCGCTCCAACAAGGTCAGCAGTAACCGCGCTGTAGGAGCATCTTTAGATCGCGACTGGAGGCCGAAGGACTCCCGGCGGTGTTGGTTACGTTGCGGTTATCGCCGTTGCGGCGGCCTCCGCCGGGGCGCCTGCCGGCGCCAGTCGCGACGCAGAGCGGCGCTCCAACAAGGTCAGCAGTAACCGCGCTGTAGGAGTATCTTTAGATCACGACTGGAGGCCGCAGGCCTCCCGGCGGTGTTGCCAGTGACAGCGACCATCGCCTACGCCGTGGCCTCCGCCGGGGCGCCTGCCGGCGCCAGTCGCGACGCAGAGTCGGAGCGCCGAACCGAGCGCTCCAACAAGGAGCGCCTGTGTCGCTATCGCCGAGGCGTCTTTCCACAATGCAGTCTGTGCAGAGCAGGTTCACGCCAAAGTGTGAAGAACCAAAAAAAACCGCCCAGGCAAGCCGGGGCGGAAAAAGACCGTGGGCAGCGCCCGGTCTCAGGGAACGAGGGTCACCCGGAGGGATTAGAGAAAGTTGAACAGCGACAGCCCCTTGACGTCGACGAAGGCCTTCTGGGCTGCCTGCAGGCCAACCTGACGCAGGCTGTATTCGGCGATCGCCTCGTTATAGTCGAGGTCCACCAGATCGGATAGCGTCTTGTCGTAGTTCATCATGCGATTGCTGCCTACCGCATCCACCACATCCAACTCATTGAGCCGCGCGCCCATGGAAGCGCGCACCGTCAGAACGTTGTCGAGGCTGTTGTCCATCTCACGCATCACGGAGTTGATCGTATTACGGAAGTGGGCACGGTTTTCCGGCGCCCCTTCCTGATCCATCTCCAGCACGTCGATGGCGTCCTTCAGCGACTTGAACAGGTCCTGGTTGGCGCCTGCGGCATTGGCCGGACGCAGTTGGATCTGGTCGCCATCCACGGGATCACCTTCCAGCGTAATACTGATACCGCCGAAGCTGACCGATTGACCAGTCTCATACGACGCGTCGGTAACGATTGGTGTTTTATCGCCATTTTCTTCGATGGCGCTGACCGAGAAGGTCGGGCTTCCAGCACCATCGGCGCTGAACGTAAGCTCGAACGACTTGCCGAAATGCTCGTTATCAGGATCCACGCGGCTGGGCCCGGTGAAGGCAACGGTGCCCTCATTGCGAACGTGATCCTGCTGGGTGCCGAGGCTGATCGCGCCGGGTGAAGACTGCTCGGCCCTGGCGACATAGCCGGCCCCGCTGGGCACGCTCTGGAAGATAGCCTTGCCATTATCGGCCACCGGCATAAGCCGCGATGCGTCGATACGCTGCTCACGGGTGTTGCCGTCGCCGATATACTGCGTGCCCTGAACCCCTTCACCGGCAGTGCGGGCAAACGGCGCGGAATCGTCGCGATAGCCGCCGAACAAATAGCGACCATTGCCGTCGGTGGCATTGGCCTGGCCGATCAGCGTCTCGTAGATGCCGCGCAGCTCGCTTGCCACCGACTGTCGGTCGACATCGCTCAGGGTATCGCTCGCCGCCTGGACCAGCAGCGTCTTGGCGCTGGTCACGGCATCGCTGACGCTGTTTAGGACGCTTTCCGCCTGTGACAGCGAATTGCGGGCGGAGATCCGTGCATCGGCGAACTGTTGTGTGATGGCCTTGGCCTGGGAAACGCCCACGGCCCGTGACGAAGCCTGGGGGTCGTCGGAAGGGTTGACCACCCGACGCCCACTGGCGATCTGCTGACCGACCTTGAGAAAGTCGCCCTGCTGACGGTTCATGGCCGAGACACTCTGCTCGAACATGGTGACGGTGCTGATACGCATCGTGCTGGACTCCCTTCGAATCAGTTACGCAGACCGAGGATGGTATCGAAGACCGTGGAAGCGGTATCGATCACCCGGGCGTTGGCAGAGTAGAACTGCTGGTAGCGGATCAGGTTGGCCGCCTCCTCATCCAGGTTGACCCCGGACTCCGACTGCTGCACCGCCTTGAGCTGCGCGGTTAGACCCTGGCGGGCATCGAGGTTGACCTGAACGATATTGGCCTGGTTGCCCACATCGCTGACCATGCCACCGTAGGCCTGGCTGAGCGACGACCGGCCAGCCACCATCGCCTGGCTCTGCAGATTCTGCAGGGCCAGGGCGTTGCGGTTATCCCCGGTGCCGGTGAGGCTCCCATCATCATTCGGTTGAGCCGCGGCGATCTTGTCCAGATCGATGATCTGCGATTCCATGTTGGCCGTGGCACGGCGAACCGGTTGGACCTCATAGCGATTACCATTGTCTGGCGTATCGCTGAATTCCAAAGTGATGCCTCCGAAGCCCAGCGTCCTGTCTCCAGCGTTCCAGTCGACCTGATTCTCAGCCAGTTGCTGGCCATTGTCCTTGCGGAAGACCTGGGGTGGATCGGCTGGATCGCCAAAACGCACCGTGTAGTCGGTCGCGCGCAGCTGGTCGATATTGGCCGCATCGAAGCTCGTGCCGACAACTTCCGCCCCACCGGTATTGTGCGGGTAGGAGTAGGCCTGTGGCTTACCGATGCTGAAGAAGTCGGCGCCCTGGTTACCATCGAGATCATGCCCCAGGCGGTGCTGCTCATTGAAACCGACAACCAGGGATACGGCCAGCTGGCCGATCTGGTTCTGGGTCTTGTCCAGGGTCTCGGCGCGAAAGGTCATCAGGCCACCCAGAGTGCCACCCTTGATGGTGTCCTCGGGCATGGCCACCAGGTTGCCACCGGAATCTCGGTAGCCGAGCACGGTGCGCTGCGGATCGTTCGGCGCATCCATGAATTGCAGGCGATAGTGATTGGTGCCGGCCACCAGCGGTTGCCCATTGGGCAGGCTGATGTTGTAAGACTTGCCGTCCTGGATGTTGAGCCGTACATCCATGCGCTCGCTGAGTTCATGCACCAGTTGGTCGCGCTGGTTGAGCAGGCTGTTGGGCGCCTCGCCGCTGCGCGCACGGGCCAGGGTGATCTCGCGATTGAGGGTCGCCAGCTGCTCTGTCGTGTTGTTGATCTGGGTGACCTCGTCACTGATCTGGCCGTTGATGCCCTGCTGCATGTCCTGCAAGTAGCCATCAAAGGCTCGGAACTGGGCGGTCAGCGTATTGGCGGTACCAATCACGCTTTGACGGGCGGCGGGATCAGACGGGGCGCTGGCCAGGTCCTCCAGGGAAGAGAAGAAGTTCTGCATCAGCGGCGCCAGGCCCGCCTCCCGGTCGGCCAGCAGGTTGTCGATCTGGCTGATCTGGTTCTCGTAGGCTGCAAGCGCACTGGACGAGCTGGTCGCGGCATTCAACTGCGAAGCCACGAACTGGCTGAACTGACGCTGGATGTCGTTGACTTGTACGCCGCCTACGGTAGCGCCCTGCTCGCCCAGAACCGTCAGTTCACGATTGTAGCCCGGCGTATAGACGTTGCTGATGTTGTTGCTGGTGGTATTCAGCGCATTCTGAGCGGCATTCAGGCCGCTGAGACCGATAGAGAACATGCTCATGGTGTTGTTTCCTTTCGCCAATGTCCGAGTTATCGGCCCTTAAACCCAAAACTTTAGACTCTTCGCAGACTGACGTGTAACGGCAAGGGATGTGATGGCCGCACTGTCGGAGCAGCTTTAGCTCGCGACTGGAGGCTGAAAGCCTCCTGGCAGTGTTGCCTATGCTGGCGACTATCGCTGGCGGTGCGGTCTCCGCCAAGGCGCCTGGCGGCGCCAGTCGCGATGGGAACTCGGAGCGCCGAACCGAGCGCTCCAACACGCGCCCTTCCACAATACAGCCAGCCGAACGGATTCACGCCAGTCTGCGATGAATCGAACTTTAGCACCTCAGTAGCGCAGGAAGACTAACGAATCATTGCCACCCTGGGCGACCTGCGGCCCCATGGTGTTCATGATCGCTATCAGCTTGTCAGCGTAGGCCGGGTCGGTGGCATAGCCCCCGGCCTGCAGCGCCCTGGCCGCCTGCTCGGCGCTATTCGCCCGGGTCACTTCCGCGTAGCGCGGGTTGTTGCCGATCAGCCGTGCGTAGTCGGTAAAGGCCTCCTCGAAGGAACCGTAGACACGAAAGGCGTCAACCACTCGGGTACGCTTGCCATTGATGTACTCGTGGGTCGTCACGTCCGTGGTGGGCCCGCGCCAGCTGCTGCCGGCCTTGATGCCGAAGAGGTTGTGGCTGTTGCTGCCATCGGCCCTGGCGATCTCGTGGCGCCCCCAGCCGGTTTCCAGCGCCGCCTGGGCCAGGATCAATTCCGCAGGCACGCCTGTTTGCCGGCTTGCCGCCTGGGCGGGGGCCGTCAGTTGGTCCATGAAACGCTTGACGTGCTCGCCGCTCTGGCCGCGACTGCGTAAATCGGCTTGGCTGGCCTTAGTAGCCGTGGCGTTACGCTGAGGCTCTGTGCCTGCTGCTGCCGCCGTCACCGGGATGGCATCCACGGCGGACATGAAGCCCCCGCGCTCGATTTCCAGCTCATCGAGGAAGCTCGCGGGCAGCGCTTCGACCATGCTGTCGGCACGGTGTGCGTCGTCGATCTCATCCTCTGCGCTATCGCCTTCGGCTGGCTGCAGGGCGTCCTTCAGCACCCGCGGCGTTCCGCGGGGTATGCCGGCAATCAGCTCGTTGAGTTCACGATCGGCGTCCTGGGTCTGGCGACCCGCCCCAACACCCTGGCTCTGCAGCTGGGCGACGAGATGATCGGCCAAACCGATGCCACGCCCGGCCATGGTCTGGGCCCACTGCTGATCGAGCATCGACTGGTAGAACTCGGTCTGCTCGCTGTCGAGCAGGCCGGTGGTTGGGGTGGCATCGCGCATGCTCTTGAGCATCATCTGCAGGAAGAGCGCCTCGAATTGCTGGGCGGCACCCTTCAATCCGGCGGCTTCGTCGTTGCGTGCAGTGTGCTTGAGGCGCTCGAGGCCCTGGACATCGAGGGCGAACTGGCTACTGAAGTCCTGGATGCTCATCAGATGATCTCCAGGTCGGCACGCAGCGAGCCGGAGGCCTTGAGCGCCTCGAGAATCGACATCAGGTCGCTTGGCGTGGCGCCCAACGCATTGAGTGCGTTGACGACGTCGACCAGATCGGCCCCCTCGACCACACGCAGATAGGCATCCTGCTCCTGGATCTCGATTTCGGTGTCGGGCACTACCACGGTTTCGCCGTCGCCGAACGGTGCGGGCTGGCTGACCAGGAAGCGGGTATCGATGACAATGGAGAGATTGCCATGGGCCACGGCGGCACGGCGCAGGGTCACCGCACTGTTCATCACCACCGACCCGGTGCGGGCATTGAAGACCACCTTGGCCGGCGCCTCCATGGGCGTTACCCGGATATTCTCGACCTGAGCCATGAAGTTGACCCGTGAGTTGTCGTTCATGGGGCCGTCCAGGGCGATGACCCGGGAGTTGCGGGCGGCGGCCACCGGTCGGCCGAATTCGCTGTTGATGGCGTTGACCACACGCTGGGCGGTGCCGAAGTCGGCCTGTTTCAGCTCCAGCTCAAGCAGCCCCGCCTCGGCGCCCAGGTTGAGTGGCACTTCCCGCTCCACCATGGCGCCTCCGGGGATACGCCCACCGGCCAGCTGATTGACCTGAACGGCGGCACCGCCGGCATCCGCACCCATGCCACCCACCAGCAGATTGCCCTGGGCAATGGCGTAGGTGTCACCATCGGCACCCTTGAGAGGCGTCATCAGCAGGGTACCGCCACGCAGGCTGCGTGCGTTGCCGATGGAGGAGACATTGATGTCAAGCCGCTGGCCAGGGCGAGAGAACGGGGGCAGGTCGGCGGTTATCATGACAGCGGCAACGTTGCGCAGCTGCATATTAGTACCCGGGGGAACGGTGATGCCGAGTTGGGACAGCATATTGGTCAGGCTCTGGCCGGTGAAGGGGGCCTGCATGGTCTGGTCGCCAGTACCGTCCAGCCCGACCACTAGGCCATAGCCCACCAGCACGTTGTCACGCACGCCGGCGAAGTTGGCAATTTCGCGAATCCGTTCGGCCTGCACCGGCAGCGCCAGCATGCCGGCTAACAGCAGCAGCGCCAGCTTTGCCGGAAGGTGGTGTACATGTCGCCGGAGGAACATAAAGGTAAGCGTGTTGAACAGCGTCATGCCTGAGCCTCGGTATTCGGTCACCGCTAAAAGGGCGATATATTGAGGAAGAATCGCTGCATCCAGCCCATGTACTGCGCTTCATTGATGTAGCCGTTACCCACATATTCGATTCGCGCGTCGGCCACTGCCGTGGATGGCACCGTATTCTGGCCGGTGATGGTGCGCGGGTTAACCACGCCTGCGAAGCGAATGAACTCCACGCCCTGATTGATGGCGATCTGCTTCTCGCCACGCACTCGCAGGTTGCCGTTGTGCATCACCTCGAGCACCGAAACCGTAATGGTGCCGGTAAAGCTGTTGTTGGCCTGCGAACCGCCGCCACCGTTGAAGGTACTGGAACCGGATAGATCGAAGCCGTACTCGGCCAGACGCTCTAGCGCATCGGGCAATTCGGCCAGATTCAGGTTGGCCGACCCGTTGCGGTTCATGTTGGACTGGGAGTTCTTGCTGGCGCTGACCTCCTCGTCAAGCACGATGGTGAGGATATCGCCGACCATCCGCGGGCGCCGATCCTCGAACAGCGGCTGGGAACCACGATGCGCCTGGTAGATCGAGCCGTTGGCCAGGCGAGGCGGCGGCTCCATGATGGCGATCTGCTCCTGCTCTCCCACCACGGAGGCGCGAGGAACCTGTGCGCAGCCACCCAGGACCAGCGCCGCCAGGGCGAGGAGAACCAGGAGCAAACTCGATGTCGAAAAACCCGCGCCTTTCATGCTTGCTCGCTTCCCGTAGCAGGGAGTGGTAATCGTCATGCCGTCGTCTGTCAGAGCTGGCTCAGCCGGGAGAGCATTTCGTCGCTGGTCTGCACGGCACGGCTATTGATCTCATAAGCCCGCTGGGTCTGGATCATGCTGACCATCTCCTCCACCACGTTGACGTTGGAGGTTTCTACATAGCCTTGGAACAAGCGACCGGCGCCATTCATGCCCGGCATGGCCTCGTTACGGGGTCCCGAGGAGGTGGTTTCCCGGTAGAGGTTGCCGCCGATGCTTTCGAGACCGGTCGCATTAACGAAGGTCGAAATGGTGACCTGGCCTATTTCCAGTGCCTGGTTCACACCGGGCTGGGTCACCGAGACGATGCCGTCTTCCCCGATGGAGATCGACAGGGCATTGTCAGGAATGATGATGGCCGGCTCCAGCGGGTAGCCGTTGGCGTTGACCATCTGGCCGTTCTCGTTGAGCTGGAAGCTGCCGTCACGGGTGTAGGCCGTGGAGCCATCCGGCATCAGCACCTGGAAGAAACCGTTGCCGTTGATCGCCAGGTCGCGGGAGTTCTGGGTCTGCTCAAGCCCACCCTGAGTGTGCAGGCGCTCGGTGGCAACCGGTCGTACACCGGAACCCACCTGCATGCCGGAAGGCAAACGGTTCTGCACATCGTTCTGCGCACCGGGTTGCCGCAGGTTCTGATAGAGAAGATCCTCGAACACCGCCCGCGAACGCTTGAAGCCATTGGTGCTGACGTTGGCCAGGTTGTTGGAGATGACGTCCAGCTTGACCTGCTGGGATTCCAGGCCAGTCTTGGCCGTCCAAAGCGACTTGATCATATTCGTTTCCTCTCACACCGCTCGAAAAGTACCTTGCTGTCAGGCCATCAGCTTTAGTAGAAAACCAGCCGCTGTGTATGGAGAGCCCTCAGCCGTGTATGGAGAGCCCTCAGCTGTGTATGGAGAGCCCTCAGCTGTGTATGGAGAACCCTCAACCCTGAATGGAGAGCCCTCAGCTGTGTATGGAGAACCCTCAACCCTGAATGGAAAGCAGGTTGTTGGCCCGCTGGGCATTTTCATCAGCGGTGCTGATCACTTTCATCTGCATTTCATAGCGCCGCGCCACGTCGATCATCGAAACCATCGCCTCGATGGCGCTGACGTTGCTGCCCTCCAGGGCACCACTGGCGACCCTGGCATTCTCGTCGGCGGGCAACACCGCCACTGCACCGTTGGCATCGGGAGCCGGGCGGAAGAGACCGTCATCGCCACGCAACATCGCCTGTTCAGGGGTGACCAGCTTGATACGCCCCATATCCACCAGCGCCTCTGGGTTCTCCCCTTCGCCGATGCCGCTGAGGGTACCGTCGGCACCTACCGATAGGCTGGCACCCAGTTGCACGACAATCGGTCCGCCATCGCCGACCACCGGTCGCCCTATCACGGAAACCAGACCATCGCCATCGACTTCCAGGTCGCCCCGCCGGGTATAAGCCTCGGTGCCGTCGTCAGCCTGCACGGCGATCCAGGCGTCGCCTTCCAGCGCGATATCAAGGGGCCGTCCGGTGTGGTTGATGGGGCCCGGCGAGAAGTCGCTGCCCGGCGTGGTTGCCGCGACCGACACTCGGGTCGGCAGTGCCCCTTCGCCCTGTACCGGCACGGCGCGCATGGCATGCAGCTGGGCGCGGAACCCGGCAGTGGACACGTTCGACAGGTTGTGGCTGACCACCGCCTGCTGGTCCATGCTCTGCTTGGCCCCGCTCATGGCGGTATAGAGAATGCGATCCATGGATTGGCTCCCTTAGCGCTCAGAGGAAACGCTGAACAAATTGCCGAGCGAGAGGAAGCGCAAGGCGCACGGAGCACAGGACCCGGAGCATATGGGGTATATGTGAGGATTCCGCGCACCGCGCAACGCAGCGATTCACTCGTGTAGGCATTTGTGCAGTGTTTCCTTAGCGGAGGTTGATGGCGGTCTGCAGTAGCTCGTCCTGGGTCTTGATCGTCTGGGAGTTGGCCTGGTAGGCCCGCTGCGCCACGATCATGTCCACCAGCTCACGGGCCATGTCGACGTTGGAAGTCTCGATGGCGCCGGAGACCACGCTGCCCAACAGGCCGGTGCCCGGCGCGCCGATCAGTTCCTGGCCGGAAGCGGCACTGGCCGACCAGACATTGTCGCCGGAGGGCGTCAGCCCTTCAGGATTGCGGAAGCTGACCAGGGCTACCTGACCAGCCGGACGCGACTGCTCGTTGGAGTAGTTGCGCATGATGGTGCCGTCATCGTTGATGGTGATGCCCACCAGGGTGCCGGAGGTATAGCCGTTCTGGTTCAGGCTGCTGACCGTGGAGGTATTGCCGAACTGGGTGGTGCCGGCCAGGTTGAGATCAAAAATCAGATCATTGGGCTCACCAGCCAAGAATTCATCTTTATCGAAAGTCACATTGGCGAGCACACCGCCAGCAGGCTCTATCAGTTGTCCATTCTCGTTGAACTCAAGCAGAAATTCTTCAGCTTCACCAGCATCCATCAACGCCCGACCATCCAGGGTCATCTTGGCTGTCCACTGATTAGAGTCGACTTTTTCATAGTAGACAGTGATGTTGCGCGGATTACCCAGCGAATCGAAGACGGTAAAATTATTCGAATAGTGGTATTCGATCTCCTCACCGTTAGAGCTCTCTACGGTGCTGCGTTCGCCTCCAATCACCTTGCGCGCATCCAGGTTGAGGGTGGTTGCTACATCGGTCGTCGCGCTCGCTCCCAACTCTTCCGTCGCCACACTCAGCGGCACCGGCTGACCACCCACCTGCACCTGGCCGGCAGCATTGAGGCCATAGCCCATGATCTGCGCACCCTGGGCGTTGACCAGGTCACCCTGCGCCGTCATCGTCAGTTGTCCGTTACGCGAGTAGACCACTTCGCCACTGGGGTCCTGGAAACGGAAGAAGCCGTCGCCGGCGATGGCCAGATCCAGGTTGCGGTTGGTGGATTCGACATTGCCTTCATTGAAGTTCTGCAACACGGACGATACCCGGGTGCCCAGACCGACCTTAGAGCCGGCAAAAACATCCGAGAATTGCACGTTGGAGCCTTTGAAGCCCACGGTCTGGGAGTTGGCGATATTGTTGCCGATCGTGCCCAGCTTGGACGCTTGCGCATTCAGGCCGCTCAATGCTTGGGAAAAGCTCATGTTTCGTTCCTCTGCCTACCGAATATGATGCCGCTGTCGCGGTTCTATTTAGGAAACCAATTTATTCAGCGCTTCCTTAGGAAACCAATATTGCGAATCAAAGAATCTGCTTGACGTCACCCAGACCCACCTGGCCATAGATGGCGCCGAGGTCGAGCTTCACACCGCCATTGCCATCGGACGGCGTCACCCCACTGACCACGGCGTAGTTGAGCGTGGAGGCATTCAATGTCTTGTCGGCGCTGGTGGCTTCGACACGAACCCGATAGGCGCCCGCGACAGCCATGTCACCCTCTGTGGTCCTGCCATCCCAGGTGAAGGACTCGACCCCGGCCTTGACCGAACCGATGTCATAACGATTGACCACCTGGCCACTAGCGTTGGTGATCGTCACGCGCACGTTCTCGGCAGACTGGCCAAGTTCGATACCGAACGGCGTGGTGTGGGCGGAGCCGTCTTCACCGGCTTCCATCAGTACACGATCGCCCGGTACCAGCACCCCCTGGCCGATCAGCGCGGTCGCCTGCAGCGTCTGCCCGGCGTCCATCTGGGTGGTGATGCCCTTCAGGGTCTTGTTGAGATCCTCTATGCCGCTGACGGTGTTGATCTGTGCGAGTTGGGTGGTCATCTCATGGTTGTCCATGGGATCGAGCGGGTCCTGGTGCTGCATCTGGGCAATCAGCAGGGTCATGAAGTTGTTGCGCAGTTCGGCAGACTGGCTGGCATCGCGGGCCGCCGGACCTCCCTGATTCATGCGCGTGACGACATTGGCATCAATGGTGGTGGACATGACGATCAGCCCTCACCCAGTGTCAGTGTCTTGAGCATCATCTGCTTGCTGGTGTTCATGACTTCGACATTGGCCTGATAGGAGCGGGAGGCCGAGATCATGTTGACCATCTCGTGCACCGGTTCGACGTTGGGCATGGTCACATAGCCCTGTTCGTTGGCCAGAGGATGTTCGGGGCGGTACTCCATGCGCATGGGTGAGGAGTCTTCCACCACGCTGCGCACACCCACACCACCTATGCCATGGGCGCCCTGATGGCGCGACTCGAACAAGACCTGCTTGGCGCGATAGGCCTCACCATCCGGTCCTGCCACGCTGTCGGCATTGGCCAGGTTGCTGGCCGTGACGTTCATGCGTTGCGACTGGGCGCTCATGGCCGAGCCGGCGATATCGAAAACGGAAAACATCGACATGGAACGATCTCTCTCTGTTTGCTCCGGCTGATTACTCCGGCTGCATGGCGCTCTTCAGCCCCTGAATCCGGCTATTGAGGATGGTCAACGCCGCCTGGTAGCGCACGGAATTATCGGCGAACTGGGTACGTTCGCGGTCCATGTCCACCGTATTGCCGTCCAGACTTGGCTGATCTGGCACCCGATACAGCAGGCCCCGATCTGGCGGCGCCAAGGCCTGCCCGGCAAGATGGCCAGCGGATGTCCTGGCCAGTGACAAACCGCCTCCGGATGAGCGACCATGCTCGACCGCCTTCTTGAGTTCGCCGGCGAAGTCAATGTCGCGCGCCTTGTAATTCGGCGTGTCGGCATTGGCGATATTGCTGGCCAGCACCTTATGGCGCTCCTGGCGCAAGCCAAGCGCCTGCTGGTGGTAATTAAAGGCGGCTTCGAGCTGATCGATCATGCCGGCACTCCCCGTGGTCAAGACTCATGTGAACAGTGCATATGAACAGTGTGCGGAACTTGTTGAGAGTGAAGAATAGCCAGAGTGATGTCACATCAATGCCAAGAACAGGCCGTTTTTCCGCATTCATTTCCACACTTTCACGTGATCGCCGAGCGCTAGAATTTACTGGCGCTATCACCAACCTCGGCCGAATACCATGCAGCGTCATCCCTTCAAGCTCTTGCTCATCCAATGGCCGCTCCTCGCCAGCCTGGCGCTGGTTTCCGGCGCAGCCAAAACCGACGATGACGCCCTGCTTCAGGCTGTGCATGGTTTTCTGCACAGCGAGGCACAGGCTCTGGGAGAGGAGATCGTTATCGAACTACGCCCCCCTTCGGCCCGGTTGCCGGAGTGCGTATCGCCCCAGCCCTTCCTGACCCGCGACGGCGAGCTGCCTCTCGGGCGGGTATCGGTGGGGGTGCGCTGCGGCAGCGATGGGCGCCAGGTGCGCTATATGCAGGCTGAGATCGGCGTTCTAGGGGAGCACCCGGTGCTGGCAGCGACGCTCAACGCCGGCGATACGGTCCACCGGGAACACCTGGTACAACAGCAGGGCAACCTGGCGGAACTGCCCAACAACGCCCTGCTCGATCCTGAGCAGATTATCGGCCAGGTCGCGACTCGACCGTTGCGCGCCGGCCAGCCGCTGCAGGCTCACCAGTTGCGCAGCCTGCCTCTGGTAGAGCGCAATCAACGCGTCGTGGCCGAAGCCCGGGGCGCAGGATTTCGGGCCACCCGAGAAGGACAGGCGCTGGAGCCCGGCGGAATGGGCGACCGTGTCCGAATACGCTTCGACTCCCGCGAGGTAGTCACCGGGCAAGTGGCAGGCGAAGGGATAGTGATCGTCGATTTTTGAAAGTGCGTTCGACACCTCATGCCGACACCATTACATTGTGGCTAACGGTTGTGGCTAACAGATATGGCTAGCGGATGCACCTAGCGAGCATCCGCTATATCATGTCTAAAGTTTTTCCCGAGGCAGCCGATAGCGTGTGAAAGCACCGGTCACGAGGCCAATACAGTGAAGATCAACAGCCAGAACCCCCTGACTCGCCCGACACCGACGACGCCTCGCGAAGAGACGCAGCATGTCAAGGGCCCCGGTCAGCCGAACCAGCAGAATGCCGGGCCCGCGGCCACGACGCACTTGCGCCAGAACGCTACCGACACGTCCCACGACATCGATACTGTCAGGGTAGAAGAGATTCGCGAGGCCATTCGCGAGGGTCGCATGGAAATTCGCGCCGAGCGCATCGCCGATGGGCTGATAGAGTCGCTGCAATCTGCCGCGAGCAAAGGTGACGAATGAGCCTGGTCAAGCTTCTCCGCGAGCAGCAGCAGCGCCTCGATGGCGTGATAGAGCTGCTTGAGCAGGAGCGCGAACTGCTTGTCGCCGCCGATATCGACGGACGCCAACTGGCCGCGATTGCCGAACACAAGCAGCGTCGACTTCAGCAGCTGGAAGCCACCGAGACCCTGCGCCATAGCGTCCAGCACCGCTTGGGCTATGCCGAGGGTTCCGCTGGCGCGCGCCAGGCGGCCGAGAAAGCCGGCTGCCTCCATGAGTGGGAAAATACCTTGGAGCGGACCCGGAAGGCCCAACGGCTCAACACCATGAATGGTCAGTTGGTCAGCCTGCGCATGGGCCAGAACAAGCGCTTGCTCGAATTCATTCATGAGGCCGCCGAGAAGACGACCTACGGGGCCAGCGGTCGCGTGAAAGCGCAGCCGGGGCGTTTCAATACGTCGGTCTAGGAACCTACTGGTCAAATCCGACAGGCTCCTGGTCTCTTTTCTTGCCAGTCTCCACCAGATACTCGCTACCAGACCCAACCTGCCGGGGCGCTACCAGAGCAACTCACCAAGCCTTACTCCCTCTTCGACAGACCCGCCTGCCACAAAGCGTCGATCGAGCTCTCTTTGTCAGGATCGACCATGACTACAGCGTTGCGGCCGCTGGCCTTCGCCTCGTAGCTGGCGGCATCGGCACGCGCCAGCACGGTGTCAACGGCATCATCACCCTCCTGGAACGCGGTCACCCCCATGCTCAGGGTAATATGATAGACCTTGCTCTCGTTGACCACGGTGACCTCGGAAACCACCCGGCGCAGCGATTCTGCAATTTCCCCGGCCTGCTTGAGGGTGCAGCTCGGCAGCAAAACGGCAAACTCGTCCCCGCCCTGCCGAGCCACATGATCGCTACGCCGCACCTCCCACGCCACCACCTGGGCGACTCGCCGAAGCATTTCATCGCCCAAGGCGTGCCCGCCCTCATCATTGATCGGCTTGAAGTGGTCAAGGTCGAACAGGATCAGTACTGACGGCGTGCCGGTCTTGGCGTATTCCGCCAGCGCCTCTTCGAGGCGCCGCTCGAAACCACGGCGGTTGAGCAAGCCAGTCAGCGGATCGTGCTCCGCCTCCCAGCGCTGCAGCGCCTCCTGCTGGCGTCGCTCGGTGATGTCCTTCACCATGCCGACGAATCCGAGGGGCTCATCGCTGCCCCTCACCTGGCTGGCGTGAACCTCCACCCAAAGGGTAACCCCCCCCGGATGATGGAATCGCACCTGGCGCATGAAATCGTTACCCGTCAACAGTGAGTGTCGCCACATGTCTTGGGTGCCCTGGCGGTCATCGGGATGAATCCGTTCCCACCATTCACCTGGGGTAGACGACGCATCAAGCCCCAGCAAATCCAGCAGTGCTGGATTCAAGTAGTTCAGGTACCCCTTGAGATCGGCGATGAACATGCCTACCGGCGTGGAGCCCAGCACGGCATCCAGGAATGCCTGACGATCCTGCAAGTGCTCCAGCGCTAAAAGCCGCTCGCGCTCAAGGCGGTTGAAGCTGCCGGCTACCTGACTCAACTCATCCATATTGGTCGAGAGCGCCAGGTAACGACGCTCCCCAGCCCCCACCTGGGCGATCTGGCGCTCCAGTCGATGCAGTGGTTCGAGCAGACGCCTGACCAGCCAGCGCATGCTGAACAGCAGCAGCACCGCCAGCACCAGCCAGGCCCACCACAGCGTGACGAGATAATCTCCCAGTGGCGCACGAACCTGCTCCTGAGGCAGCGCCAACTTGACGATCCAGTTCGCCGGCCGAACCTGGCGATACGCCATCAGTGTCGAGTCGCCATCGACCCCACGAGCCACGGTCTCGCCCTCCCAGCCCGCCAGGGCCAAATCGAGGGCCGGCAACCCATTGTACGCCTTGCTGCTCGCCACGGAGGACGACCTCCTGGGATGAAACAGCAGCTCTCCCGAGGCTGACAGCACCGTGACACGCTCACCCGCGCCAAGGAAGCCGTGCTCCAGCCATCGAAACAGGCCGCTTTGGGTCAGGCTGACCATTCCTCCGACGACCCCGGCGAACTCCCCCTGTTCATCGAACCGTGGCACCAGCATCAGGACCAGTTTGTCACCACTGGCCCGTCCCACGAAGGGCTCACTGACGTAGGGCCAGGGCGAGTGACTCAGCATGCGGAAATATTCCGTCTGCGACGTGTCGAGGCCGACCCTGCTCTCCACCACCGGCCAGTCGGCAAGCACCACACCGTCGGGGTCGGTGACCATGATTCCCTCGAACCACTCCAGCAGGACCTGGTTGTGCTCCAAAAAGGCTCCCAGCCGGTCTGGGCTGACCCCTTGCAGCCCTGCCTCCAGTCGCCCCAGGGCACGGAAACGCCGATCCACCTTCTCGGCAAGGCCATCGGCAATCAAGCTAGACTCGTCACGCAGGTGGCCCAGGTTGACCTCATCCACCAGCGCCTTGCCATACTGCCAGGCCAGCACCAGTAGTATGCCCACGATGACCAACCACGTCGCAGCAAGACCGGCGAGCAATCGCCCTTGCAGGGAGCACAGGAACCGGGTCAATGCTTGTATCCAAACCGAGGTGCGCAATGCGTCCCCCTTTGACGAAAAACAGGGGGCCAAGCGGTTCACCCACCGTGAACGACGCCAAGCCTGAAACACCACCCTGCGACCCTGCCTCAGGGTAACGATACCTCCCCTTGGTATCGGCACCCGCTTTCCGAACTTGAGACCTGCCCATGCATGAATATCTTAATTGAGGGTTATTTTTAAAAATCCCAAGTTTTTCCTCGCGTAAAGCTAAAGTACGGGCTATTCATGACGATAATTACCAAAGCCAGCATCGAATGCCATCTCGGCGTCTAAACCCAAACTGCGAGGGCTAAACAAGCGAACCGATGAGTCATAATGGCAAACGTTCACCAGGCGACAGGGTCACTGCCCTGGCCCGGCACCCCGCACGACTCACCCTGAGTGCATTCGAACAGGGTCAGACCGGTATGGTCATAACCGATGCCGCCGGGCTCGTCGTCCTGGCAAATGAGGCATTCTGCCAAATTGCCGGCTGCGATCACGGCGAGGTCGCAGGCTGGCCAGTCGAGCACTTTTTCGTTTCGCTGAGAACACCCTCGACGCTTGCGACCGACTCGAACGATAACGTCAACGAGCCCAACTCCTGGCAGCAGGAGGTCCTATGCCGTCGTAGTGACGGTGAATCGATGCCGGTGCTGATGACCGTGGATGCCATGCTCGATGACCGGCTGCGCCCTCATCACTATCTGCGCACCTTCGTCAGCATAGCCACCCCCAACGGCAAGCAATTCGGCGACAGGCACTGGGTTCACGTCGACCCGATGACCGGCCTTCCCAACTGGCTGCTGCTGCGCGATCGCCTCAATCACGCCCTGGCCCAGGCGGATCGCGTAGAAAACGGCCTCGCCGTACTGTTCATCGACATCGATCGATTCAAGGCGGTCAACGATGCCGCCGGCCACCTGGAAGGCGATCGCCTGCTGGGCGAGCTGGCCCAGCGACTGCAGAAGGCGTTACGCAGCCGCGATACCTTGGCCAGACTGGGTGGCGACCAGTTCATCGTCCTTCTGGAAAAGGATGGCACGGCGGAAGCCGCACAGTTGGTAACAGAGCGTCTTCAGGAGGCGCTGGAACCGCCGTTTCTCTCCGAGAACCGCTACCTGCTGCTGACAGCCTCCATCGGCATCGCGCTCTATCCGATAGATGCCCAGAATGAGGAGACGCTGATCACCGCAGCACGTAGCGCCATGTATACGGCTCGCAAGAAAGGCCCCGGTCGCCTGGCCTTCGTCGACCACCGGTTGACGACGAAGCTGAAGCAAAAACATCGACTCGAGAGCCGACTTAGCGAAGCCATTCATCTCCCCGAGCGCCATTTCCAGCTCTATTACCAACCTGAAATCGATATCGACACGGGCTACTGCACCGGCCTGGAAGTTGTACTTCGCTGGCGACAGCCCAAGCAGTGGCAGCTGCCACCCGATGCCCTCCTCGACACCATCTCTCGACTGGGACTTGGTATTCGTCTTGATCGCTGGACTATACAGACCGTCATCGCCCATCATATGAGCTGGCTTGAAAGCGGTTCGTCGCTGGGTGAACTGCCAGTCTCGATCCGTCTCTGCACGTCGCATCTGGCGCACGATACCTTCGACCGCAGACCTCTCGACCACTTCCTGCGCCTTCAGGGGCTCGATAACCTGGGATGGATAATCCTGCAGGTGCCTGGCCAGGGGTTGTCCAGCAACCTGGACGCCAACTCCCATATGCTCAAGCGGCTCGAGCGACTCGGCGTGCGGCTCGCCATCGATGGGCTGGGTACCAACCCGGTCGACCTTGCCTGGTTGTCACGCCTGCCTTTCGACAAGGCCAGAATCAGCGCCAACCTGGCTATGACACCCCTCCAGAATGAACGAAACCTGGCGGAAGTGCTGTGCCGGCTGCTACAGGCACTCCATATTGAGCCGGTCATCACAGATATCGACGATGCATCGAAATTCACCGCCATGAACGGTCTCTCACTCAAATACGTTCAAGGCGACCATTACTGCCCCGCCCTGCCTGCAGAGGAGCTGAACCGGTGGCTGGCGGAACGCAAGACAGCTCGCTGCTAGTCAATATCCGCCCAAGACCGTATTTCCAGCAGGACCGTATAGCGTGCCGGGAATTTATGACATTTGGCAAGCTCACTGCATCGAACCAGACTACATCCAACCAGACAAACGCCACGCATACGAAAAAGCCGCCTAACGAGTTGCGCTAAGCGGCTGATTCGGTATGTCTTATTGGTGGAGCCTAGCGGGATCGAACCGCTGACCTCAACACTGCCAGTGTTGCGCTCTCCCAGCTGAGCTAAGGCCCCACGTTGTTGCTCTCGTGAGAACGAGGCAAAGCATACCGACCACAACCTGGCCAGTCAATATCACCAACCAGGTTTAATCCCCCCACTGAAGGTAACGTCAAGTACCAACACACAGACAATTTCCCTAGGCCTAGTAGTATGGCAAGCTTGGTGCCTGCAAGATCATCGGCTCTATTCACGGACGCTTCCGTGATCAACAGCAACGACGAGGAACGTTAGCCTTGATCAAGGTTCTCATTGTCGACGACCATCACTTGGTTCGCACCAGTCTTGCTCGCCTGCTGGAAGAGGAGGAGGACATCGATGTGGTCGGGGAGGCTGCCAGCGGTGAGGAGGCCATCACCCTGAGTCGCAAGCTCGACCCGGATGTGGTGCTGATGGACCTGCGCATGCCGGGAATAGGCGGCCTGGAAGCAACGCGCAAGATCATGCGCAACAGTGCCGATATACGCATACTGGCGCTGACCGGATTCATGGAAGACAACTTCGCCCAGCGCCTGCTGGAAGCGGGAGCCGGCGGCTTCATCAGCAAGGACACCCAGGTGCCCGACATGGTGGATGCGATACGCAGCGTATTCGCCGGTCATCGCTATATCAGCCCTGACATCGCTCAACGCCTGATCCTTTCGCGCTTCGACTCGGAAGAAAACCCCTTCGACCAACTCTCCCAGCGCGAACTGCAGGTGGCAATGATGATCGTCAACTGCCAGCGTGTTGCCGAGATATCCGACCGCCTCTTCCTGAGCCCCAAGACCGTCAACACCTACCGCTACCGAATCTTCGAAAAACTGGGTGTCCAGACCGATGTCGAGCTCACCCATCTGGGCCTGAAACACGGCCTGGTCGATGGATTCGAGACCACCAACTGATGCGTACGATCTGGTAAGCTGGAGGCTCACGCTCCAGCTTCAGCCAGCCCCAAGATGACCTTCGACTCCCGGCAGTTTCTCGCTCACTTGACCCAGGCACCAGGCATCTACCGCATGCTCGACGAGCGAGGCGATACCCTCTACGTCGGCAAGGCCAAGCGCCTGAAGGCTCGCCTGGCCAGCTATTTCCGTGGCGCCCTCAACGCCAAGACGCAGGCCATGGTAGGCCGCATCACAGACGTCCAGGTCACCGTGACCCGCAGCGAAATCGAAGCGCTGCTGCTAGAGCAGACCCTGATCAAGGAGCTCCGGCCGCCCTACAATATCCTGCT
This sequence comes from Halomonas sp. DQ26W, assembly GCF_003339685.1. Classification (GTDB taxonomy): domain Bacteria; phylum Pseudomonadota; class Gammaproteobacteria; order Pseudomonadales; family Halomonadaceae; genus Halomonas. Next base: position 42,600 of record NZ_QPKI01000027.1, read on the forward strand.
TCGCGACGACAAGTCCTACCCCTTCGTCTTCGTCACCGACCGCCACCCCTATCCGGCCCTAGAGTACAAGCGGGCCAGAAGGCGTCGCGAGGACGGCCGCTATCTCGGCCCCTATCCCAGTAGCGGCGCAGTGCGTGAGAGCCTGTCGCTGATGCAAAAAATCTTCCGCATCCGCAACTGCGAAGACAATGTATTCGCGCACCGAACACGACCCTGCCTGCAGTACCAGATCCAACGCTGCAGCGCCCCCTGCGTCGGTTATATCGGCGAAGCAGACTATCGGCGCGACCTCGAGCATGCCGTCATGTGCCTGGAGGGCCGCAGCGAACAGGTCACCGGCGAGCTGACCAATGCCATGGAGGCTGCCAGCCGGGCGTTGGCCTTCGAGGATGCCGGCCGTCTGCGCGACCAGATACAGCATCTGCGGCAGCTCCAACAGCGCCAGTTCGTCGACACCGACGGCGGCGACGCCGATGTCTTCGCCGTGGCGGAGCGTGAGGACGTGCTGTATATCACCGTGCTGGCTGTGCGAAAGGGGCGCCTGCTCGGTGCCCGCCATCACAAACCCGGCAACAGCCTGGGCCTGGCGGCCTGCGACCTGCTGGCTGAATTCGTCAGCCAGTACTACCTCGGCCAGAGCCGAGAAATTCCTCGGGAAGTGATCACAAGCCTGCCGCTTGCCGATACCGATATCCTGGAAAGCGCACTCGCGTCTCGCGCCGAACGTCGAATTCGTCTGACACACCGCGTGCGCGGCCATCGCCAGCAATGGCTCGAGCTCGCACGCACCAATGCTGAGCAACAACTGGCTGGCCAATTGGCCAGCCAGGCGCAGCTTACACATCGTTTCGATGCGCTGCGCGAGGCCCTGGCGCTACCTGAGCCCCCCCAGCGACTGGAATGTTTCGACATCAGCCACAGCCATGGTGAGGCTACCGTAGCCTCCTGCGTGGTCTTCGACCTGAATGGCCCACGAAAATCGGACTACCGGCGTTACAATATCGAGGACGTGGCAGCCGGTGACGATTACGCCGCCATGCGCCAGGCCCTGAGCCGCCGTTTTCGACGCCTAACCGAAGGAGAAGGCGTGGCGCCGGATATCCTGCTGGTGGATGGCGGCAAAGGACAGCTGAATCAGGCCCGCGAGGTAATGGCCGAACTGGGGCTCGAACACATCCTGCTGCTCGGCGTGGCCAAGGGCACCACACGCCGGGCCGGCCTGGAAACCCTCTTCGTGGAAACCGTAGACCGCACGCTCGACCTGGATAGTGCCTCGCCGGCACTGCATCTCATTCAGCATGTGCGTGACGAGGCACACCGCTTCGCCATAACCGGGCACCGCACCCGGCGAGACAAGGCCCGGCGCAGCTCATCACTGGAAGGCATCGAAGGCATCGGCCCCAAGCGCCGACGAGAACTGCTGCGGTTCTTCGGTGGCCTGCAGGGCGTCAAGCAGGCCAGTCGCGAGGAGCTGGCCAGAGTCCCCGGCATCAGTGCCACACTGGCCGATACGATTCACCGTTCGCTGCATGGATGAAAAGGCCCACTGCAGATAGAATGGTGGACTTCTCGGCAACCCTGACCTCAGGCAAGGATTCCCCCGTCAATGAACATCCCCAACATCCTGACGCTGGCTAGAATCGCCTTCATCCCGCTGCTGGTGGTGTTCTTCTATCTGCCATTCTCCTGGAGCATGCCGATTGCCGCCGGCCTTTTCGCACTGGCTGCGGTGACGGACTGGCTGGACGGCTACCTGGCGCGCCTCTTGGATCAGGCCACCCCCTTTGGCGCCTTCCTAGACCCGGTGGCAGACAAGCTGATGGTTGCCGTCGCCCTGGCCCTGCTGATCGAGCGCTTCGACAGCGTGTGGCTGACACTGCCGGCATTGGTGATCATCGGCCGTGAAATCGTCATTTCAGCGCTGCGCGAGTGGATGGCCGAAATGGGCAAGCGCGGCAGCGTTGCCGTCTCCTGGCTGGGCAAGGTCAAGACCACACTGCAGATGATTGCACTGCTGCTGTTGCTGGCTTTTCCGCCAGGCACCCAGCTAGCCCTGGTCGGAGTCGCCACACTGTACGTCGCTGCCGTACTGACCCTATGGTCCATGGTGCTTTACCTACGCTCGGCCTGGCCACACCTTAGCCGCTCCATGTAGCACTTGATGCCAACAAGTGATTGACAGAAACGACCTTATCCGTATAATTCGCTCTCGAGTCGAGCGGGAATAGCTCAGTGGTAGAGCATCGCCTTGCCAAGGCGAGGGTCGGGAGTTCGAATCTCCTTTCCCGCTCCATACGACTCATTGAGGCTGGATGGCAGAGTGGTCATGCAGCGGACTGCAACTCCGTGTACGCCGGTTCGATTCCGACTCCAGCCTCCATCGATTCCCTTCAGCTGTCTGCTCGAAGCCCGTGCCGCCCGAATGGCGAAATTGGTTGACGCGAAAAATTTAAAATCTTGCAAGCGAGTGGAAAAAACAGCAAATACAATGACTTAAATAGTCATTGTATTTTTATTCAGCGTTCATGTAGCATCATGCGGGTGTGGTGGAATTGGTAGACACATCAGACTTAAAATCTGAAGGCCGTTAGGCCGTGCCGGTTCGAGTCCGGCCACCCGTACCACTCCCCTCCTCGCCCTACAGCCAAGCTCTCCCCGGTAGCAATTCGCTCCACTCTCTAGCCTTACAGCCCCCTGAACTGGTCTAATTGGAGCGGACACTAACGAGCCGAGTCAGTCGGCTAATACAACAGGATCCAGCGAGACCCCGCATGCCCCGTAGCGAACATGACGTACTGGTTGTCGGCGGTGGCGTGGCCGGCCTGACCCTGGCACTGCACGCAGCCGACAACCGCCGCGTGACACTGGTTCGCCCCGCAAGCGATGATCAGAGCGCCAGCCGCTGGGCCCAGGGTGGCATCGCCGCCGTTCTCTCTCCCCAGGACGATTTCGACGCCCATGTGGCCGACACCCTGATGGCAGGCGCCGGCCTGTGCGACGAGCACGCCGTCCGCTTCACCGTCGAGCAGGGACCCGGTGCCATCGAATGGCTGCTTTCCCTGGGTGTTCCCTTTACACGCGACCCCGACCCAGCCTCGACCTACCCCTACCATCTGACACGAGAAGGGGGTCATGGAGCACGGCGCATCATTCATGCCGAAGATGCCACCGGGCGTGCCGTACTCGATACCCTGATGACCAACGCCCTGGCCCATCCCGCCATCACGATACGAGATGATCTCTCCGCCATCGGCCTGCTAGCCGATGCCCAGGGCCAGTGCCGCGGCGCACGCTGCCTGAACGAGCGTGGCGAACCGATCGAACTGCTGGCGGCCGACACCATCCTGGCTACGGGCGGGGCCAGTGGCATCTATCGACACACCACCAGCCCCAACCCCGCCAGCGGCGAAGGCATGCTGATGGCGGCCGAGCTTGGCGCCGAGCTGAGTAATCTGGAGTTCCAGCAGTTCCACCCAACCTGTCTCTACGATCCGGAAGGCGGCCCCTTCCTGATCAGCGAAGCGGTCAGAGGAGAAGGTGGCCACCTGCTGAACGAGCATGGCGAACGCTTCATGCCGGCGCTGGACACACGGGCGGAACTGGCCCCCAGGGATATCGTCGCCCGTGCCATCGATGCCGAAATGCAGCGCACCGGGGCGCCCCACGTCTGGCTCGATATACGCCACCTGGGAGAAGCGGCGATTCACCGCCACTTTCCGACCATTCATGCACACTGCCTCGGTCGCGGCATTGATATTACCCAACAGCCGATACCGGTGGTGCCTGCCGCACACTACAGCTGCGGCGGAGTCGCCACCGACCTCGACGGTGCCACCACCGTCCCCCGCCTCTACGCCATCGGGGAAGCAGCCTGCACCGGCCTGCATGGCGCCAATCGCATGGCCAGCAACTCACTGCTCGAGTGCCTGGTCTTCGCCCGAAGTTGTGCGGCTCGCCTGGCCCAGCTACCACCGCCACTCACGGCGCCGATTGCGCAGTGGCAGCCAGGCAACCGCCAAGTGGATCTCGAACAGGTTCGTCGCTGGCGGCGGGCCATGCGTGGCATCATGAGTCATCGTGTCGCCATCGTGCGTCTTGATGATGGTCTTGAAACCGCAGCAAGCGAGCTTCGCGCATTGAGCGCCCAGGTCGAAAAAGCGGTGAACGAGGCCGCTCCGAGCGCACCCCTTGCCAGCCTGTGGCATGCCTTGAGGCTGGCAAGGCTGACCGTGACCGCTGCGAGAACCCGCCGTGAATCCCGCGGCCTGCACTTCAATCCCGACTGCCCTCACCCGGCGGCGCATTCACAACCTTCCCGGCTGCATATCACCGATCTCGAATAAGAATCTCGAACGAGCAAAGCCGAGACATGCGGCAAACGCTGACGAGAACCGTCAGTCAGACTGAACCAGCCAGCGGCGCAGCTGGCGCAGCGACTCCCGGGAGCTGCTGTCCGGCCATAGCCATAGGCGACTGCCATCAATTTCAAGGGCTATCAACCAGGGGCCCAGATAGCGGCATTGCAGTGCGACATCCTGTCGCAGATCACCCGACCGAGGCCGCCAGTCCCAACGACAACCGATTTTTTCCTGGGGCACGATACGCAACTCACCACAGGCACGGCCATGCTCGAGCCACCAAACTATCAGCAACAACGCCATCAGCAACAACCAGGCCATGGCCAGGCCTACCAGCCAGGCAGAACCGTAGCAGACCAGTAGAGCCAGCAACGCCAAGGAGAGCAGGCCATGGGCCCAGCGTGCCAGCTTAGACGGGACGACGTGGATCGTTATCGGCGTTCTCGGCATGTTCCTGAATCAGCCGTACGATGCGATGAAAGGCGGGGTCTTCCGGCTGCTCGCGTCGCATCAGCCAGGCGAATAGGTCCTGATCTTCCCCTTCGATCAGCAGTCGATAGGCGTTCTGGTCCTTGGCATCCAACTGGTCAAAGCAGTGCTCCAGGAAAGGGATCAGCAGCAGGTCCAGCTCCCACATCCCACGCCGGGAGTGCCAGTAGAGCTGCTTGCGCAGGGCCGCCAGCTCAGGGTTTGTCAATTGGTCATCCGGATTCGTCGTGTTGCTCAATGTCTGCCTCGGCTGTGCTGGTGAGTGAGTCTTCATTATACCGGAGCGACCTGAAGGGGGCAGCACAGCTGACCGCTTTCGAAGAATTGCTTGACCTTGGTCGTAGTGCGTTGTTTTATCACGATTTGCGCAGTATGCTGATGAAAGAACAATAATGCCACCCAGGTCCAACCGGATCCGGGGACTGCTTGGAGATTACCGATGACCAAATCCGAATTGATCGAGCAGATTGCGATGCATCAGCCGGAGCTTTCGATAAAGGAAGTCGAATCTGCGGTTCGCCTGATCCTCGACGACATCACCGACACCCTGTCCGAAGGGGGGAGGGTGGAGATCCGCGGGTTCGGCAGCTTCTCGCTGCACTATCGCGAGCCGCGGGTCGGCCGCAACCCCAAGACCGGTGAGCCGGTCGCGCTCGAGGGCAAATTCGTGCCACACTTCAAACCTGGCAAGGAGCTTCGCGAGCAGGTCGATGCCAGCCGCGCCCTCGGCTATTAACCGAATCTTTCTTCACAAGGGATACCCAAATGCGTTGGCTAAAAGGCCTTATCCTGGCAATCATACTGCTGGCGGTACTACTGGTCGGCATCCTGTTTGCCGTGAATAACCAGCAGACGGTGCCGCTCAATTTGATCTGGATGGAGCTGCCGGCAGTGTCGCTTTCAGTCTGGCTACTCGCCGTCCTGGTCTGCGGCGTGCTACTGGGCATGCTGGCCATGACCGGTGTATGGCTCAGGCTGCGAACTGCGCTATCCCGAGCCCAGCGACAGAATCGTCAACAACGCAAGGAGCTCGACCGGCTGCGTGTGCAGGAGCTCAAGGAACTGCCCTAAATGCCCGACGCTCTGCTGCTGACCCTGTTGGTGGCAGCCGTTGCCATCGGCTGGTGGCTTGGTCGCCGTGAACGCCGAGGCTCTCGTGATGACGAGTCGCCGACATTGCTGTCGCGGGATTACTTCGTTGGGCTGAACTACCTGCTCAACGAGGAGCCGGATCGCGCCATCGAAACCTTTGTCGGGGCACTCGAAGTCAATAGTGAAACGATCGATACCCACATCACCTTGGGCAATCTGTTCCGTACCCGAGGTGAAGCTGATCGCGCCGTCAAAATACACCAGAACCTGCTGGCCAGGCCGACCCTCACGGCCGCACAGAGCGACCAGGTCCAACTTGAACTCTCTCGTGATTTTCTCAACCTGGGCCTACTCGACCGGGCCGAGCGCCTGCTGCAGCAGCTCATCCGCGAATCCGGTCGCGACGAGATCCGCCATGCCGCCAAGCGCCTGCTGGTCGACCTCTTCGATCGTGAGGGCGAGTGGCAGGCCGCATTCGACGTGGCTCACCCCACCCTGACCCGTCAGCACGACGATGTCCGGCGCGCCGCCGCCCATTGGCTTTGCGAACTGGCCGACCATGAGCGCCACTCCGCCAGCCCCGGGCTGGCTCGAAAGCATTTGCGAAAGGCGCTCTCCGTCGATCCGAAGTGCGTTCGTGCCAATCTGCTGCTGGCGGCCATGGCGCAGGATACCGGCCATTACCGGGACGCCATTCGCCTGTTGATGCGCGTCCCCGACCAGGACCTGCAGTTTATCCCCACGGTGCTGGAACCTCTGCAACACGCCTATCAGTTACTTGGTGACGAAGAAGGGTTAGTGTGCCACCTGGAAGGCCTGCTGGATCGTGCCCATTTTACCAGCCTGATCATCAGGCTGGCCGAGACGCAGCGCAGACGACATGGCATCCAGCCCGCCATCGACCTGGTCAGCGAACAGCTCAATCGCTCACCGAGCCTGGGGGCACTCGACTACCTGCTCGACCTCTATCAGCACCAGCAGCATGAGCGGGGTACGCCCGATAGCCGGATTCAACTACTCAAGCAGCACACCCACACCCTGCTCAAGGCACGCCCTCGCCATCGCTGCGGACGCTGCGGTTTCGCCGGCGAACCGCTTCACTGGCAGTGCCCGCGCTGCCGCAGCTGGGGCACTACCCGCCCCATAACCGGCATCGAGGGAGAATGATTGACAAGCGGCGTGCCTCAGCGCAGCAACTCTTTCTCAATGGCCTCCAACGCTGCCATGGGGTCCTTGGCCTGTGTCACCGGCCGGCCGATGACGAGATGGGTACTACCTGCTGTCATGGCCCCGCGAGGCGTCATGATGCGCCGCTGATCGTCCGCTGCTGCAAAACTCGGGCGAATCCCCGGCGTGACCTTGAAGAAGGTATCGCCACACAGCTCGCGTAACCGTGTCGACTCCTGAGCCGAGCAGACCACGCCATCCATGCCACTGTCTTTGGCCAAACGCGCCAGGCGCTCGACCTGTTCCGCGGGTGACACCGTAATGCCCACCTCTTGCAGATCCGTCGCCTCCATGCTGGTCAATACCGTCACGGCTATCAGGTGGGTGGCCAGGTCATGGCGTTCAAGGCGTTCCCGGGCGGCCTCCATCATGCGTTGGCCTCCTCCGGCATGAACATTGACCATCCAGACGCCCTGCTCGGCGGCTGCCTGAACGGCGCCGGCCACAGTATTGGGGATGTCATGGAACTTGAGATCCAGGAAGACCTGAAAGCCGCGCCCATGCAGCGCCTCGATCACATCTGGACCGCTACGGGTAAACAGCTCCTTACCCACCTTGACCCGACAGCGGGTCGGATCGAGCCGGTCGGCAAGGCAGAGGGCAGCATCAAGCGAAGGGTGATCGAGGGCGATGATCAGCGGCGAGTCACTAGACACGATGAAGGCTCCAGTCGGCATCTTGGTAGGATGTCGGCAGTATATCAGCCCTATCGGTTAACCGTTCCCCACCACCTGGGCTATGCTCAAATCCAAGGAGAACAAACCACAGTAACAGAATCAGCAACTTTTCCTTGCGTGATGGACCGGGAGGACTCCATGACCAGCGATCATCGAATCGGCCCCATCGCCCTGCCCGATAGCCGCGCCCGACGAGTACTCGAGTCATTGCTGGAAGGCTCCGGTATCACACTGAACGGCGATGCCCCCTGGGACCCGCAGATCTACAACCCCGACTTCTGTAACAGGCTTCTGCGCCAAGGCTCATTGGGGCTGGGCGAATCCTACATGGATGGGTGGTGGGAATGTGAGCATCTCGACGAACTGGCCCGGCGCCTAGTGCAGCATGGCCTCGGTGGACATGCCCGCCCACCCTCAGACCGGCTGATGTATCGACTCCAGGCAGGGTTGATGAATCTACAAAGCAAGGCGCGCGCTTACATGGTTGGCGAGGCCCACTACGACCTGGGCAACGATCTCTTTGAGCGCATGCTCGACCCCACCATGTGCTACTCCTGTGGCTACTGGAAGGAAGCCGACTCCTTGCACGAGGCACAGTTGGCAAAGCTGGAACTCGCCTGTCGCAAGCTTGAACTACAACCCGGGATGCGGGTACTCGATATTGGCTGTGGTTGGGGGAGCTTTGCCCAGTACGCCACGCTGCACCATGGCGTGTCCGTCACCGGAATCACCATTTCCCGTGAACAGGCCGCTCTGGCCCGGCAACGCTGCTCGGGCTTGCCTGTCGAGATACAACTCGAGGATTATCGCGATATCGAAGGCTGCTTTGACCGCATCGTGTCCATCGGCATGTTTGAGCACGTGGGACACCGCAATTATCGCGCCTACTTCGAAACCATCGCGCGTGTGCTAGCCGATGATGGCCTGTTTCTGCTTCACACCATCGGCTCGAACAACTCAAACATCACCGTCGACCCCTGGATCGACCGCTATATCTTTCCCAATGGCGTCCTGCCCTCTGCCCGACAGGTGGCAGATGCCAGCGAAGACTTGCTGCTGATGGAGGATTGGCAGAATTTCGGGCCCGACTACGATACGACCCTGATGGCCTGGCTGATGAACTTCGAGCACTTCTGGTCGGAGCTTGCCGAGCGCTACAGCGAGCGTACGCACCGCATGTTCCGCTACTATCTTTCAGTATGCGCTGGCGCATTCCGCGCCAGAGACCTGCAGCTCTGGCAAGTTGTCTTCTCACGCGATCGTGTCTATCGCTACGACGCTCCACGCTGAGCCAAACTGCTAGCCGCCACATCTATACGGTACACCCAGTATACGGGTCCACCCTGCCACCAATACGGATCCACCCTACAATTCCTGTCGGCAATCTCCTACAACAATAGCCAGATGTCTTACTCTCGGTTACAACGTATATTAGTCGTTCACCAACGGCTCGACTCTTAATGTTTTTATTTTTCAATGTCTTGGCTTTCTTGGCATGCCGAGCCGACAAAAAATGACAGGCCTGCACGCAGCAGGAACTATAGGACGCCCGCATGACCGAAGAGAACGCCATGACGGGTGGGGGGCTAGATATACCTGGCAACCTTCGCGATTTCACCGAACGGCTGCCCGGCGTCATCTTCCAGTTTCATCGTGACCTCGATGGCCACATGCACTTCCCCTACCTAGCCGGTAGCGGTACCGGCCTGCCAGGCATCGACCGTAACGTAATGGGCCAAAACGCACGGCACATGCTCGACCGGCTCGATGACGAGGATTATCCAAAGCTGATGGCCGCCATCGAGCGCTCGGCTCGCTGGGGCGTTCCCATCACGACCAAGTTCCGTATCCGCCTGCCCCATGGCCGTTGTCGCTGGGTTGCCCTGCGCGCCCAGCCGGAGGATGCACACTCGGGTGTGCTCTGGTATGGCCTGATGATCGATATCACCGAGCAGATGGTGGAGGAAGCACGTCTTCGTCGCCTTTCTGACACCGATGACCTGACCGGACTGGCCAACCGCCGCAAGCTGATGGTTCGACTCGCCGAAGAGATGTCCAGATGCAACCGGCATGGTTCTCCCCTGTCGCTGATGCTCATCGACCTGGACCATTTCAAACGCGTCAATGACACCTGGGGACACCTGCAGGGCGATCAGGTACTGGCCGAACTTGCCAAGCTATGCCGTAAACTGCTTCGCAAAGAAGATACCATCGCACGACTGGGCGGCGAGGAATTTGCCGTGATTCTGCCACTAACCCCCCTTGTGCACAGCCTTCCCCTCGCCGAACGGTTGCGTCAGAGCATTGCCGAGCACGCCTTCGGCATCGAGCCCGGACAGATCACCGCCAGCATTGGCCTGGCCGAGTACCGGCCAGAGGAGCCTCGGGATGTACTGATCGAGCGCGCCGACCGCCGCCTGTATGCGGCCAAGCATCAGGGACGCAATCGGGTCGAGAGCTGACGGCGCATTGATGCGGGGCTTCAGGCTCTCGCCGTTAGAGCGTTGAGAGCGTGACCGGCATTCTCGGTTTGCCAGGGGAGCTTCTGCCCACTGGCAACTGCCCGTCCTTGCGGCGGGTCAGCTTGTGCTTCCAGGCCCAGTAGCGGGCACCGATGTTATAGCTGGCGTTGGGGTCCGCGTTATACTGCTTCCCGCTGTTAAAAGAGGCCAGTTCGTGCTGACCTTTGTCCCGCTTGACGCGACCCGAGCCGTCGAACGCCCAGGCAGAGGTGCCTCGGGCGTCACGATGCTGGCCGTGGCCAGCGTATTGATCCCGACATCCACTGCGCATACACGCTGCTGATCGGGGAGTGCTTCAGGCTTCATTTCCACCGGCACTGCCAGGTGGCAGCGCTGGGTGAGCACCAGGGTTGGTGACTTAACGGTGCCCAGGCGATGCCGCTGGCGTAGCGCCCCCCCCTTAATCGCAGACTTTCGAAGCCTAGCCCCTCGTATGCTAGCTGCTTGCTTCGTTGACACCGTGTCGACCTAGGCCCAAGGTTAATATAACCTCGCCCTTGCTTGAGGAGATTGACATGGCCCGGCTCTCTCGTCAGCCCTGCGAAGCCTGCCGCCGCAACGCACCGACCGTCAGTGAGGCAGAGATCCTGCTGTTCAAACCAGAGGTTCCCGAGTGGCAGATCCTCGAGCGCAATGGCATCATGCAGCTTGAGCGGGTCTTTACCTTCACGGACTTTCAACAGGCGCTGGCCTTCACCAACCGTGTCGGTGACATTGCCGAGGCGGCCGGTCATCATCCGGCCCTGCTGACCGAATGGGGAAGGGTTACAGTGACCTGGTGGTCGCACAAGATTCAAGGCCTGCACCGCAACGACTTCATACTTGCCGCCAGAACCGACGAGGTAGCGAATTAAATGTTCGAACATATTGAGCGGGTCCCCGGGGATGCCATCCTCGGATTGATCGAGGCCTTCAAGAAGGACACCAATCCCCAGAAAGTCGATCTCGGCGTCGGCGTCTACAAGGACGCGAAGGGCAACACCCCGGTAATGCGCGCCGTCAAGGAAGCCGAGGCCCTGCTGCTCAAAAACGAGACCACCAAGACCTACATTGGCTCCCACGGTGCCCCCAGCTATGGCGAAGTGGTCCTACCCATGGTGCTGGGAGAAGACTCCCCGGTACTGGCGGCAAAGCGTGCCAGTGCCACTCAATCGCCGGGCGGCACCGGTGCCCTGCGCCTGGCAGCGGACTTCATCGCGCATCAGCTGCCCGGCAAGGACATCTGGGTCAGTGATCCGACCTGGCCAAACCACCTGGGCATCTTCCCCGCCGCGGGCCTGACGCTGCACAAGTACCCCTACGTTGATGCTGACAACCGCCTGGATTTCGACGGCATGCTGGGAGCCTTGAAGTCGATCCCCGAAGGCGATGTGGTGCTGCTGCACGCCTGCTGCCACAACCCCACCGGCTTTGATCTTTCCCGCGAGCAGTGGCAGCAGGTTTTGGAGGTTGTCCGCGAGCGCAACCTGCTGCCGCTGATCGACTTCGCCTACCAGGGCTTCGGCGAGGGCCTGGATGAGGACGCCTATGGGGTTCGCCTGATGGCCGAGAACCTCGACGAAGTGATCATCACCAGCTCCTGCTCCAAGAACTTCGGCATCTACTGCGAACGGACCGGCTGCTTGATCATGGTGGCCAAAGACAACGAGCAGATGGGGAACGTGCGCTCGCAGGTCGCCATCGTCGCTCGCGAGAACTACTCCAACCCGCCGTCACATGGCGGCGCCATCGTCAGCGAGATCCTGCACTCCGCTGAACTCACTGCCCTGTGGCGTGAGGAGTTGACCGAAATGCGTGACCGCATCAATACGCTGCGGCGCGACTTTGTCGAAGCCCTCAAGCCCTACGACCTCGATCAGAAGTATGCCTGTGTGGCAGAGCAGCGTGGCATGTTTTCCTATACCGGCCTGACTCCGGAGCAGGTCGACCGCCTGCGTGACGAATTCGGCATTTACATGGTTCGCTCAGGCCGTGCCAACGTGGCAGGCTTCTCACACGAGAACCTTCCCTACCTGGCCAAGGCGATCGCTGCGGTCAACTGATCGCGGCGCTGTCCACACCACCTCAAGCGACAAAACCCCGGCCCTTATAGGCGATGCTGGCCGCACCGCGCTCTGCTAGCACAAGTCGAACGGCGCCAGCATCCGAACTGTTGCCTCCGGCCGACTGAGCCAGTGGCCAATCGCAGAAAGGCCCTGCCGCTGGTTTGAACTGACCCCCAATAGTTGGACGGTTCATTCAGCCGGCGCTCAAGGCCTGGGTCCTGTACTGCACAGGGCTCGGCCTTCGCCTCGTCGCCACCTAGTGGAAAGACGTCACGTACCACCATGCTGATGGTGGCACGCCGCTTCTCCAGCAGGCTCAGATCATAGAAAGCCAGTTCCGCGGCACCACCCACCCGAATGCGACCATCGAAACGCGAGATCGCCACTTTAAAGGTCTCGTCCATGACAGTGGACTGGGGACTCCACCGGAGAATAACCGCAGCGGGTGTTACCGACTGCGATCATGTCATCGAGAAAGGCACCATCAACCTGCGGTCGGATGGAGCAAGCAGGAACAGGGGTAATGACTTGGGAGAGAGACGTGGGGCAATAACATAGGAAAAGGGAATTGAGCCAACCATCGTCAGAAACTGGCAGGACGCCACCAGGCTTCTCGGCCCGGCGGCGCCCATAGTAGGCCAATCAGCGACATGTGCGCATTGGCCAGACATCTTTACTGAGCGGGCGGAGCCTGCTGCATCTGCTGCTGCATCTGATTCATTCGTTGCTGCTGCTGCGCCATTACCTCTTCCAACTGATTACGCTGCTCTTCGGTAAACACGGCTTCAACCCTGGCCTGCAGCAGGGTCGTCTCGGCGGCGAGTTCGCCGGTCAATTCACCTAGCCTTGTCGCATCCTGACGAATCGCTGACTCATCGAAATTGGGGTCGATATGATCGCCCAGTGCGGCCTGGAGGGCCTGAGCCTCCTGTTCCATGGGCTGCAGACGCTGCTGGGCGTCATCCAGAAGCCCACGAATTTCCTGTTGCTGGCCATCAGCCAGGTCCAGCAGTTCGTGGAGCTGATCCACCTGGTCACCTTGTTGCGGCGGAGCCTGCATGGACTGCTGTGCCATGGCCGGTGACGCCATGCCCAGTGCCACAAGGGCCGTTGCTACAAGTTTGACTACTTTCATTTATTACTCCAATTCGTCATGGACAAGTCTGTGGCTGAATGGCCACTCACCCTACCATGACACGGAAAAACACAATTAGTTCGGCCCGTTGCATCTCTGGCACCCTTCACCGGACGATGGGCCCGGCACCTTCCCGGCCACGATGACGCCGATGGGGACGACCAAGAATTCGCCGAAGTAGGTGCCAGGCAGCCAAGCCAGCCAGCAGGTTGCCTACCGCTGCGCCCAGCGCCAGCCCGGTCAGGCTTCCCTGTTGCGCCCCCAGCCATAGGCAGGGCAGGTAGAAGAGGAAGAGTCTCGCACAGGAAAGCAGCATGGCTCGCAGAGGCCAACCCAGGGCGTTGCCAGCCGAAACCACCAGCATGCAGACACCGAGCAGGGCATAACTTGGCAACAGCAAACGGATCAACGTGGCCAGATCATCACGCACCTCGGGATTGCCGGCGAGTGCCAGCGCTACCCAGGGGGCTGAAATGGCCATCACCACGCCGAGCCCCAACTGCCAGAGAACGACCACTTTCAGTGCCAGCCGCATAAGACGATGCACCTGCTCCCAGTCCCCGGCGCCGTAACATCGACCCAGCCAGGGAGGAAGGGACATGGTCATGGCCAGCACGATCATCAGGGAGACCGTCTCGAGTCGGCTGGCCAGCCCCCAAGCTGCCACTGCAATTTCACCAAGGCCCGCCACCACTGAAATCGCCAGCATGGCCGCCAGAGGCGGCATCAACTGGCTGACCATGGCCGGACCCGCAATACCGGCGAAGGGGCGAGCCGAACGAGCCAGTTCACCACCCAGCCCCCAACGCGACAACCAGTCCATACATGCCAGGCGACGCCCCAGCACCAGCAGTCCACACGAGAAGGCGATGACCGTAGCCCAGGCCGCACCGGGCAGCCCCAGCCCACCCCAAGGGCCGATACCAAAGATCAGGAGTGGATCGAGCACCAGGTTCACCAGGCTGGTTAACACCATCAGCTTGCCGGGCAGCCGGGTATCGCCATGGGCTCGAAACAGGCTGTAGCCAAAGTAGAGCACAGCACCCAACCATGCAGCCAGCAGCTGCGGCGCCCAATAGATACGAATCAACTCTCGCGTTGCTGCATCGGCTCCCAGGCGTGCAAACACAGGTTCCTGCACCCACCACAGCAGCAGCGCCAGCAGTGCAATAAGAGCCGTGCCCACCAACAGCACCAGCAGACCCAGCCGCCGAGCGCGCTCCTGTTCACCTGCCCCCAGCGTACGGGAGATCATCGCGGCAATCGCGATCCCCAGTCCGACCTGCACACCGATTACCAGAAACGATAGCGGAAAGGTGAAAGACTGAGCGGCCAGGGGGGCGGTACCCAAACGGGCGATAAAAGCACTGTCTACCAGTTGGAAGCCGAGCAGCGCCAGCACACCGATGGCCATGGGCCAGGTCTGGCGCCACAGGGTCAAGCCGAGGGAGGGAGAATTGGCAGACTGGGGCGTCACAGGCTCTCCAGTGTTCAGGAATGGGGACGATCAGCCCACCTGCGAGACTCGACAAGCACTTTCTCAGCGACGCATGGTATCGGTTTTCCGTGCGACATCACTCAGCAAGCGCACCCTCGGCCGGGGCCGAGGGTGCAGCAACTTGAAGGGAGCGTGAATGCGCTTACTGACGCACGCCTTCAAAGGTCAGGTAGAGTTCGAGCTCGTGCATCACTTCCGGGAAATCGCTCATGTCGATACCATAGTCTTCCAACGTCAACATCGTGCTGCCCTCGAAACCGCTACGGTAGTTGCCCCAGGGGTCTTCGCCTTCGCCCACCAGAGTGACCGGCATCTCGATCTCGCGGGTCTCGCCCTTGAGCGTCAGGTCACCGGTAATCACACCTTCGTTGTCTCCGATCGGCTCGAAGCCGGTGGAGACGAACGTGGCTGTCGGGTAGTCACCGGCACTCAGGAAATCATCGCTCAGAAAGTGGCGGTCACGCTCTGCATGGTTGCTGTTCAGGCTGTTCACCTGGACTTCCATCTGGATACTCGAGGCCTCGAGATTATCCGGATCGTAGTGGAACTGACCCTCGAACTCCTCGAAGTTGCCCAGAATGTAGGAGTAACCGAGGTGGTTGATCTTGAACTGGATAAAGGCGTGCTGGCCTTCGGTATCGATCACGTAGTCGTCAGCCTGAGCCTGGCTGAAGCCTACGAAGGAGGCGGCGCCCAGGGCGGCGACGAGAGCGGTTTTGTTTAACGTATTGGTCAACATAGTGATGGTTCTCCTTGTGAAGGTGCGCCGGGGCGCAACGGTCACCGGCGACGCGTGCGTGCCGGATTCAACATGCGTGTCAGGGTGTCGCGACGATCGAGAATGTGATGCTTGAGTGCCGCCACGGCATGACCAGCGGCCAGCAACATCAAGGCGAGCCCACTGTACCAGTGGACCTCTCCTGCGATACTGGCCTGGTTGGGCAGATCACTGAGCAGCGCCGGCACTTCGAACCAGTCAAAGACACTGATTCCACGCCCCCTGGCGGTAGAGATCAGGTAGCCGCTGACCATGACCACCAACAGCATCACATAGAGAGCAGTGTGTCCCAGATGCGCGGCGAGGCGTTCGAAACGGCTGCCTTGAGCGAAAGGTGTGGGCTGCATGAAACGCCAAATCAGCCTCAGCAGCGTGGCGAATAACAACAGCATGCCTATGGAGCGGTGCCACCAGGGAGCAAGGTTGTACCAGGCATCGAAGTAACCCAGGCCCGTCATCCACCAGCCAAGAACAAAGAGCCCGACAACGACAAGGGCACTGAGCCAGTGCAGGATGATGCTGACCAGGCCCCAGCCTGAGCGGGTATTGCGCCACATATCGCCCTCTTGGAATCAACAGACTTCGACGAGGGAAAGCTTACCGCAGTGCAGTATCAGCATCTGCTGAAAAAAGCCGAATGCAACGTTCAAAAAAATGGTTCTTCACACTTTGGCGTGAATCTGCTCTGCACAGACTGCATTGTGGAAGGACGCCTCGGCGATAGCGACGCAGGCGCTCCTTGTTGGAGCGCTCGGTTCGGCGCCCCGACTCCGCATCGCGACTGGCGCCGTCAGGCGCCTTGGCGGAGGCCACGGCGTTGGCGATGGTCGCTGGCACCGGCAACCCCGCCGGGAGGCCTGCGGCCTCCAGTCGTGATCTGAAGATACTCCAACAGCGGTGTGGCGCCGTTGGTGGAGAGGATCGCTGTCGGAGCGCTGGTTTCCATCGCGACTGGCGCCGGCAGGCGCCCGGCGGAGGCTGCCGCGCTGGCAATAACCGCGACCATGGCAACACCGCCGGGAGGCCTGCGGCCTCCAGTCGTGATCTGAAGATGCTCCAACAGCGGCGTGGCACCGTCGGTAGAAAGAATCATTGTTGGAGCGCTGGTTCCCATCGCGACTGGCGCCGCCAGGCGCCTTGGCGGAGGCG
>NZ_QPKI01000028.1 GCF_003339685.1 Halomonas sp. DQ26W
ACCGTAACGTTTCCAACACCGCCGGGAGGCCTGCGGCCTCCAGTCGTGATCTAAAGATACTCCTACAGCGCGGTTACTGCTGACCTTGTTGGAGCGCTGGTTTCCATCGCGACTGGCGCCGCCAGGCGCCTTGGCGGAGACCGCAGCGCCAGCGATAGTCGCCAGCATAGGCAACACTGCCGGGAGGCTTGCAGCCTCCAGTCGCGAGCTAAAGCTGCTCCGACAGTGCGGCCATCACATTCCTTGCCGTTTCACGCCAGTTTGCGAGGAGTCTTTTTTATGCGCACGAGCTAGGCGGTGGTCTTCGGCTTCGCCTTGCTGGCCTTGGCCCGCTCCAGCATGGGCTTGAGGAAGCGCCCGGTATGGGAGGCCTCCATCTTCGCCACCTGCTCCGGGGTGCCCTCGGCGATGATGCGTCCGCCGCCGGAACCGCCCTCGGGCCCAAGGTCGACGATCCAGTCGGCGGTCTTGATCACGTCGAGGTTGTGCTCGATGACCACGATGGTGTTGCCGTGGTCGCGCAGGCGGTGGAGTACGGTCAGCAACTGGCGGATATCCTCGAAGTGCAGGCCGGTGGTGGGTTCGTCGAGGATATAGAGCGTCTTGCCTGTGTCGCGCTTGGCCAGTTCCCGGGCCAGCTTGACGCGCTGGGCCTCGCCGCCGGAGAGAGTCGTGGCGCTCTGCCCCAAGCGGATGTAGGAAAGCCCCACGTCGAGCAGGGTCTGCAGCCGACGGGCGATGGCCGGCACCGGGCTGAAGAATTCCAGCGCTTCTTCGACGGTCATTTCCAGCACTTCGTGGATGCTCTTGCTCTTGTAGTGGATCTCCAGGGTCTCGCGGTTGTAGCGCTTGCCCTTGCAGACGTCGCAGGGGACGTAGATGTCCGGCAGGAAGTGCATCTCGACCTTGATCATCCCCTCGCCCTGGCACGCCTCGCAGCGGCCGCCCTTGACGTTGAACGAGAACCGCCCGGGCTTGTAGCCCCGTGAGCGAGACTCCTGGGTGCCGGCGAAGAGCTCGCGGATTGGCGTGAAGATGCCCGTGTAGGTGGCCGGGTTGGAGCGGGGGGTACGGCCAATGGGACTCTGGTCTATATCGATCACCTTGTCGAGCCGGTCAAGTCCCTCTATCGACTCATAGGCGGAAGGCGTCAGCGTGGTGGCGCGATTGAGCTCCCGGGCGGCGATGGGCATCAGCGTCGAGTTGATCAGCGTCGACTTGCCCGAGCCGGAAACGCCGGTGATGCATACGAAGAGGCCCAGCGGCAGGGTCAGCGTCACGTCGTGCAGGTTGTTGCCGCTGGCGCCGGTAAGGCGTAGCTGCTTATCGGGATTGCCAGGAATGCGCCAGGGGGGTACCTCGATACGGCGCCTACCGGAAAGGTACTGTCCGGTCAGTGAATCGGGGCTGGCCATGACATCCTCGGGGGTGCCCTGGGCAACGATCTGCCCGCCGTGCACACCGGCACCGGGGCCGATATCGAGTACATGGTCGGCGGCGCGGATGGCGTCTTCGTCGTGCTCTACCACGATGACGGTATTGCCCAGGTCGCGCAGGTGAATCAACGTCTTGAGCAGGCGGTCGTTGTCGCGCTGGTGAAGGCCGATAGAAGGCTCGTCGAGGATGTACATGACACCGACCAGGCCAGCGCCGATCTGGCTCGCCAGGCGGATACGCTGGGCTTCGCCGCCGGAGAGGGTGTCGGCGCTGCGCTCCAGATTGAGGTAGTCGAGGCCGACGTTGACCAGGAACTCCAGTCGGGCTTGAATCTCGTTGATGATCTTTTCGGCGATCTCGCCGCGGCGGCCGGGTAACGTCAGCTCACGGAAGTAGTCCAGGGCCTCGCCGATGGGCAACTCGACGATCTGGGGGAGGGTGCGGTCGTCGATGAAGACGTGGCGCGATTCGAGGCGCAGACGTGAGCCGTGACAGCGGGGACAGGGCTGGTCGGCGATATATCGCGCCAGCTCCTCGCGGACCATGCTCGATTCTGTTTCGCGGTAGCGACGCTGCATGTTGGGCAGCACCCCTTCGAAGGAGTGTTCCCGGGAGACCTTGCGTCCACGGTCGTTGACATAGCTGAAAGTAATCTCATCGCTGCCACTACCATGCAGGATGACCTCGCGCTCATGGCGTGCCAGCTCCTGCCAAGGGGTCTCCAGGGCAAAGCGGTAGTGGCTGGCTACGGCCTGTAGCTGACTGAAATAGTAGACGCTGCGACGATCCCAGCCCTTTATCACCCCCTCGGCCAACGACAGCTCTGGGTGGCTGATCAGCTTGTGGGGATCGAAAATCTGCTGCACCCCCAGACCGTCGCAGGTGGGGCAGGCTCCGGCCGGGTTGTTGAACGAGAACATCCTGGGCTCGAGCTCAGCGATGGCGTAGCCACACAGCGGACAGGCAAAGCGCGCCGAGAAGATGATGTCGTCGGCCTCGCCGTCCATGAAGTGGACCATGACAATGCCATCGGAAAGGCCGAGCGCCGTCTCGAAGGATTCCGCCAGCCGCTGCTGAAGACCCTCGCGAACCTTGATGCGATCGACCACCACACTGATGTTGTGCTTCTTGTGCTTGTCCAGCGGGGCGATGTCGTCGAGTTCGAGCACCTGGCCGTCGATCAGTGCGCGCACGAAGCCCTGGGCGCGGAGCTCGGCAATCAGCTGCAGATGCTCGCCCTTGCGACCCTTGACCACCGGGGCCAGCAGCATCAATTTGCTGCCTTCTGGCAGTTCGAGCACCTGGTCGACCATCTGCGAGATGGTGCTCGCTTCGAGTTCCTCGCCGTGCTCCGGGCAGCGCGGCGTGCCGGCACGGGCGAACAGCAGTCGCAGGTAGTCGTAGATCTCTGTAATAGTGCCGACGGTTGAGCGCGGGTTGTGAGAGGTGGACTTCTGCTCGATGGAGATCGCCGGCGACAGGCCTTCGATATGGTCCACGTCCGGCTTTTCCATCATCGACAAGAACTGGCGGGCGTAGGTTGAGAGCGACTCCACGTAGCGGCGCTGGCCCTCCGCATAGAGCGTGTCGAACGCCAGCGATGATTTGCCGGAGCCGGAGAGCCCTGTGACCACAATCAAGCTGTCCCGGGGCAGGTCGACGTCGATCTGCTTGAGGTTGTGAGTACGGGCACCCCTGACCAGTATTCTGTCCATTCCCACCTCGTGACGCACGGCAAAACCTCGATTATACGTCCGCGATACACCGTGCAGCAAAGCGGCTGTGGCAGGGACGTTTCCTGCGTGGTCCGGAACCGATAGAATAGGCGGTTCACCTAAGGGCTTCGAGCCCGCCTACTCACGGATTCTCGTCACTCTATGCGCAAGGTCTCTGGACTGCTGCTAGCCACCGAACGGCGGGCCATCACCGGCCTGGCGAGCTTGTATGCCACGCGGATGCTGGGGCTGTTCATGGTCTTGCCGGTGCTGGCGCTGTATGCCGATGAGCTGGCCGGCGCCACGCCATTGCTGATTGGGCTGGCCCTGGGGGTCTATGGGCTGACCCAGGCGATTCTGCAGATTCCCTTTGGCTTGCTTTCCGACCGTGTCGGTCGCAAGCCAGTGATTGCCGGTGGACTGCTACTGTTCCTGATCGGCAGCGTGGTTGCCGCCGGTGCTGATACCATCGGCGGCGTGATCCTCGGCCGCTGCCTCCAGGGTAGCGGTGCCGTCGCCGCGGCAATCATGGCGCTGCTGGCGGATCAGACACGAGAGCAGGTGCGTACGGCCGCCATGGCCACCATCGGGCTCTCCATCGGAGTGGCCTTCGCGGTGGCCATGGTGCTGGGCCCTTGGCTGGCGGCGGCGTACGGCCTATCCTCGGTATTCTGGTTTACCGCCATGCTGGCCGCACTTGGCTTGGTGGTTCTGTGGAAGCTGGTGCCACCAGCGCCCCGCCGGATGCGCCATCGCGATGTTGGCATCGACCGCCAACAGCTGGCAGTGATACTTACCCGGGCCGATCTGTGGCGTCTCGATCTGTCGATCTTCGCCCTGCACCTGGTGCTGATGGCGATCTTCGTCGCGGTACCCTTTCGCCTGCTCGAGGCGGGGATCGATGTAAATCGCCATGGCCTGACCTACCTTGGCATCATGCTGCTGGCCTTTCTCTGCATGGTGCCGCTGGTGGTGCTGGCCGAGAAGCGCCAGCATATGAAGGGCATGTGCCTGCTGGCAATTGGTGCCATTGCCGTCAGCCTGGCGGGGCTGGCCGGCATCGGTACCGGCGCCTGGGCACTGTTTGCCTGGTTGCTGCTGTTCTTCACCGCATTCAACCTGCTGGAAGCCACGCTGCCGTCGATGCTCAGCAAGCTGGCACCGGCGGGAGCCAAGGGTACGGCCATGGGTGTCTACTCCACCAGCCAGTTTCTGGGTGCCTTCCTAGGTGGTCTGCTGGGTGGCTTGCTGGCCCAGCAGTGGGGATTGTCTGCCGTCTTCATTGGCAGCGCCCTGTTGGCCGGCATATGGTGGCTGTTGATGCTGGGCATGCCGGCTCCTCCCCATCTCTCGAGCGAAGTGTTCGAACTGGATGAAGATCAGCAGAACGATACGTTGGACACCCTGATGGCGAGCTTTGCCGAGGTGGCTGGCGTTGAAGACGTGCTGGTCGTACCCGAAGAGCGGCTGGCCTATCTTAAGGTGGACCGGCGGCGTCTCGACAGGGATGCGCTGGATCGCCTGGTGCGTTCGAACCACCATCGCGGTGGCTGACCGACAGTTCGGCGGGTGCCGACAGGGCGCCGCCGGAATTCATGACAACGAGTGTATTCAACCAATAGGGAGTCCAGCATGGCCCGTGGTGTCAACAAGGTCATTCTCATCGGTAACCTGGGGCAGGATCCCGAGGTCCGCTTCATGCCTTCCGGCAGTCCCGTCGCCAACCTGCGAGTCGCCACTACCGATACGTGGACCGACCGCCAGAGCGGTCAGAAGCAGGAACGCACCGAGTGGCACTCGGTGGTGCTGTTCAATCGACTGGCTGAGATCGCCCAGCAATTCCTGAAGAAAGGCTCCCGGGTCTATCTCGAGGGCCGCCTGCAGACACGCAAGTGGCAGGGGCAGGACGGGCAGGATCGCTATACCACCGAAATCGTGGTCAACGACATGCAGATGCTCGATAGTCGTGGCGGTGATGCTTCGGGCCAGGGTGCGGGCTTTGGGGGCCAGGCCCAGGCACCCCAGCAAGGTGGTTACGGCAATGCCGCGCAGCAGCCGAGTGGTTATGGCGGTGGCCAGCCCCAGCCAGCCCCGGTACCGCAGCAAGCCGGTCCGCAGCAGGGTAATCAACAGCAAGGCGGCAAACAGCAGGGTGGCCAACAGCAGGGTGGCCAACAGCAGGGTGGCCAACAGCAGGGCAACTATGGGGCCCCTGATCCGGGTAGCTTCGACGATTTCGACGATGAGATCCCGTTCTGAGTGGTCGTGTCATGATTGGCGGAGGCGTTGAGTGAAGTTGCTGATACTGGATGCCGGTCACTGCCTGAACCTGGCGATGGCCCGGGTGGCTCATCGTAGGAGCGATACCGAATTGGTCATCGAGCCGGGTATCGCCGTCGATGCTGCCTACCTGCGCGAGCTGCAGCCGGATGCGGTGATCATTCCGCCACTGTCTGCACCCATGGAGATCGCACCTGCCGCAGTGGTAAACCATGGCGAAGGGGTGGATATCTGCCTGGCGGCTTGTCGTGAGACTGATACGCCGCTCATCTGGTGCGTCTCGGACCAGCTCTATCAGGATGGTTTTGACACCCCGATCGACGAACACGTGATCCCGGCGCCGCGAGACGATAGCCTGCGGCGCCTGATCGCCATCGGAGACCGGATTCGCAGCAGCCATCCCCGCCACCTGATCGTGCGGCTGGGGCCTCTGTTCGCCCTGGAGGGGGGGCATGCCTGGCTGAGTGGCGTGATCGACAGCCTGATGAGCGGGGAAGATGTGCGTGCCGCCCAGGATGTGATCTTCTGCCCCACCTCGGCGGATGCCGTGGCCATGGCACTGATCGGCATGCTGCACCAGCTTGCCTGCGGTTCCACTGCCTGGGGGGCCTATCATCTGGCGGGCACGGAACCCGTCAGTGCCTATACCTTCACCACCATGGTTCGGACTCAACTGTCAACCCGTCTCGAGGGGCTGGGCGAGCAGGTGGTGCTGGGAGAGGTGAGGGCGCTCAAGCACCATCATGATCAACCGCTGCGTCGCGTGCTCAACTGCCGGCGTGTGCTGGAAGCCTTCGGCGTTCACCAGAAGCCCTGGCGGCTGGAGGTCGGGCGCCTGCTAGGCGACTGGTGTCAGGCGCGGCGACCGCTTGAGGAGAGTGACGCTCACCCATGAATGTGATTCGCAGCTTGCTTTTCTACCTGGGCTATTTCCTTGCCATCCTGGTCTGCGGGGGGCTCTTCCTGCCCGTGGCGCCGCTTCTGCCGCTGTCAAACCGCTATCGGTTGCTCAACCTCTATAACCACTTCGTTACCGCCTGGTTTCGCTGGACCTGCGGGGTGCGTTTCCGGGTTAGTGGCAGGGAACACCTGCCCGAAGGGCCTTGCGTGATCCTGTCAAATCACCAGTGTGAATGGGAAACCATCTATCTGCAGGTTCTCAAGCCGCCGGTGTGCACCGTGCTCAAGCAGGAGCTGCTGCGGATTCCGTTTTTCGGTTGGGGGTTGCGGCTGTTACATCCCATTGCGCTAGACCGTTCGAAGCCGGCACGGGCCATGCGTCAGGTTCTGACACAGGGCGTGCAGCGCCTGAATGAAGGGCTCTCGGTGCTGATTTTTCCCGAGGGCACCCGGGTGGCGCCCGGTGAGCGCAGGCGCTACAACAAGAGCGGTACAGTGATTGCCTGCCGTGCCGGGGTGCCGGTGGTACCGGTGGCACACAATGCCGGTGAGCGTTGGCCGGGCCGGCATTGGGTCAAGAATCCGGGCCTGCTGAACGTGGTGGTGGGTGAGCCCATTGCCACCGAGGGCCGCACGCCTGAAGAGGTACTGGTCGAGGTGGAGGCCTGGATCGAGGCGCGCCTGGCGGAGATTTCCGAGGTGTCAAGACCCGAGGCGCCCCGCCGCGAGCGCAGTGTCCACTCCGCGTCATGAACCTGATGGCCAGCAAAAACCGGCGCAGGGAATATCGGCGGGTAACGAAAGAAGGCGTCCGCGGAGCGGACGCCTTCTTTCACGGTGCGACAAATTACAGTGTTACAGTTCTTCAGTCGCGGTAGCGCTGGAGCACCAGGCAGGCGTTGGTGCCACCGAAGCCGAAGCTGTTGGAGAGCACGCGCTCGATGGATGCACCGTCGCGACGGCTGGTGACGATATCGAAGCCGGCGGCCTGGTCGTCGA
Organism: Halomonas sp. DQ26W; assembly: GCF_003339685.1. GTDB lineage: Bacteria > Pseudomonadota > Gammaproteobacteria > Pseudomonadales > Halomonadaceae > Halomonas. Next base: position 7,332 of record NZ_QPKI01000028.1, read on the forward strand.
GTTCGTCGACATTGGCCGACGCGGCAATGAAGTCGTTTTCCATCATCAGCAGCGAATAGATCGTCTCCTGTACGCCGGTGGCGCCCAAGGAGTGTCCGGTCAGCGACTTGGTGGAGCTCATGGCCGGTGTAGTGTCACCGAACACCGCACGGATGGCCTTGAGCTCGGCGACATCACCCACCGGGGTCGAGGTGCCGTGGGTGTTGATATAGTCGATATCGCCCTCCACCGTCGCGAGGGCCTGGCGCATGCAGCGTGTGGCGCCCTCACCCGACGGGGCCACCATGTCGTGGCCGTCGGATGTGGCGCCATAGCCGACCAGTTCGGCGTAGATTTTCGCGCCGCGGGCCTTGGCGTGTTCCAGTTCCTCGAGCACCAGCATGCCGCCACCACCGGCAATGACGAAGCCGTCGCGGGCCTTGTCGTAGGGTCGAGAGGCCTTTCCGGGCGTGTCGTTGTAGTGCGTCGACAGGGCGCCCATGGCATCGAACAGGCAGGAGAGGGTCCAGTGCTCTTCCTCGCCGCCGCCGGCGAAGACGATGTCCTGCTTGCCCAGCTGGATCTGCTCCATGGCGTTACCGATGCAGTGGGCCGAGGTGGCACAGGCTGAGGAGATCGAATAATTGACCCCCTTGATCTGGAAGGGTGTGGCCAGGCAGGCGGAGACGGTGCTGCCCATGGTGCGGGTCACCCGATAGGGGCCAACCCTCCGCAGTCCCTTCTCGCGCATGACATCGGCGGCTTCGACCTGGTTGGCGCTGGACGCTCCTCCGGAGCCGGCAATCAGGCCGGTACGCTCATGGGAGACCTGATCCGACGTGAGCCCTGAGTCCTCGACGGCCTGGGCCATGCTCACATAGGCAAAGGCCGCGGCATCGCCCATGAACCGACGCAGTTTGCGGTCGATGAGGGCATCGAGATCGATATCCACGGCCCCAGCCACCTGGCTGCGAAAGCCGCGTTCGGCATACTCTTCCTTGAAGCGAATGCCCGAGCGCCCATTCCTTAGCGCCTCGACGACCGCCTGCCGGTCGTTGCCCAGGCAAGATACGATGCCCAGGCCAGTGACTACCACTCGTCGCATGGAAGCCTCCTGATCAGAAATTCGCGGTAGAAGTGAACAGGCCGACACGCAGGTCATTCGCCTGATAGATTTCGCGGCCGTCGACAGTCACTGTCCCATCGGCCATTCCCAGGATCAGGCGCCGGGTAATGATGCGCTTGATGTTGATCTGGTAGGTGACCTTGCTGGCATCGGGCAGAATCTGGCCGGTGAATTTTACCTCACCACAGCCCAGGGCGCGCCCCCTGCCGGGATGGCCAAGCCAGCCCAGATAGAAGCCCACCAGCTGCCACATGGCATCCAGTCCCAGGCAACCGGGCATGACCGGGTCGCCGGGAAAGTGGCAATCGAAGAACCAGAGGCCGGGATGAATATCCAGTTCGGCGGTCAGCTCGCCCTTGTTGAACTGACCTCCTGCCTCGTGGATATGCGTGATGCGGTCAAGCATCAGCATATTGGGAGCCGGCAGCTGGGCATTGCCAGGGCCGAAAAGCTCACCGCGGCTACACGCCAGCAGTTCTTCGCGTACGAAAGAGTGTTGCTTGGTCACTGAGTCGTTCCGAGTCGCAGTTGTTGTGGGCCTTCCCGCGAGTTTAGCGGACGCGGCATTGGCTCTTGGGCCGTCCCGCCCTGGGCGGCCCCGACTAGTCTACTGGCCGAGGACGGTGATTGCACGTCGGGCATGACGCGAGGTGCGGGAGCGATTAAAGTGATAGCGCTTTCTAGGCGATAGTTCGATGCATGGTTCGATGCGCAGCACGGGCGCGATTATATTCCCTCCATTCGTCAGACCGGGATATGACATGTGGTCATCCTATGCGATCAATCGCCCGTTAACCTGGGCCACACTGGCTGCGCTGCCGGCATGCATCTGGCTGCCCGGCGCGGGCCTGCGCCTGGTGGCGGTGGCCGTGGTGGCAGCCGGCCTGATCCATGCCTGGCGACAGCTGCGACGTGAACGGCAGAATGCCGATCTGATGCAGCAGGCACTGATGCTCTCCGAGGAGGGTGTGCAGATCACCGATGCGGAGAACCGTATCCTGGCGGTCAATCCCGCTTTTACCCGGATCACCGGCTTCACCGAGGAGGAGGTGCGCGGTGTCAACGCAGCCAACCTGGTGGCGTCCCGGTACGATTCCAACTTCTTCAAGCGTTTCTGGCAGACCCTGGAAGTCAAGGGGCGCTGGGAGGGTGAGATATGGAACCGTCGCAAGCAAGGTGAAGAGTACCCCGAGTGGCTGCGGGTCAAGGCGGTGCTGGACAAGAAAGGGCGGATCAGCCACTACATCGGCATCTTCACCGACATCTCCGTGCACAAGGCCCGCGAGCAGGACCTGAGGCGCATCGGCTTCGAAGACCCGCTGACCGGATTGCCCAACCGTCGACGGCTCCACGACCTGATGACATCGCGCCTGCGCCACCTACGTGCCGGGGAGAGCCTGGACATGGCGATAATCGACATCGACGGCTTCAAATCGGTCAACGACAGCCTGGGTGTCGACCAGGCTGACCGTCTGCTGGCGCGCTTCGGGAAGCGATTGGCCGGGTATGTAGCCGGCGGAGTGGTGGGGCGCCTGGGTGGCGACGAATTCCTGGTGATTCGCACCACCACTTTCGACGACCATGACAAGTGGGTGGCCGGCCTGCGAGAGCACCTGGGTGAGCCATTCGAGATTGACCATAATTCACTGCGGTTGGGGCTGTCCATCGGCAGCTGCCGAGCGCCCGAAGACGGCAGCGACTCCGGGGTGCTCTTCCAGCGGCTCGAGTCAGCGCTCTACTCGGCCAAGCGCCACGGTCGCAATGTCAGCCAGCGCTTCCGGCCGGCACTGGACGTCCAGGACGCGCCGCAGATGGCGCTTGTCTATAGCCTGCGTGATGCCTTGGCCAGCGGGGGGCAACTGGAGCTCCATTACCAAAGCCAGCATCGTACCAGCGACGGCCTCGTGGTGGGGCTGGAGGCTCTGCTACGCTGGCGGCATCCCGAGCGTGGCATCGTCTCACCGGGTGACTTCATTCCCCTTGCCGAGCGTCACGGCCTGATGGGCGTGCTGGGCAACTGGGTCATCGACGAAGCTCTGAGTCAGATGGCGCGCTGGCGCGAGAGGGGAATGCCCAAGCTGCCGGTATGGATCAATATCTCGGCGATCCAGATGTTTCAGGGCGAGCTGGAGTCGGTGCTCTCGTCCGGCCTGGCCCGCCACGGCATCGCTGCCGGCCAGCTTGGCCTCGAGCTGACCGAGTCGGTACTGCTCGACGAACGCGCCGGCGATATCGTGCCGCGCCTCAAGGCACTGCGGGATCGCGGCCATCGCATCGCCATCGACGATTTCGGTACCGGCTACTCGTCGTTGAGCTACCTCAAACGCCTGCCGCTAGACAAGATCAAGCTCGACCGCGCCTTCATCCGCTCACTGCCCGACGACCCGGCCGATGCCGCCATTGTCAGCGCGGTGCTGGCAATGGCTCGTGGACTGTCGCTGGATATCATCGCCGAGGGAGTGGAAACCCAGGGGCAGCTCGATTTCCTGCGTGAAGCAGGCTGTCGTCTGGTTCAGGGGTTCTATTTTGCCCGCCCGATGGCGGTCGAGGCGCTGGAAGAGCACTGGCAGAGCCTCGCCGGGCAGTCGTCGACCTCTCTCCTGGGAACTACCCCCACCACCTGATCGCTGTACCGCATCACGGTGATTGCCAAGGGGCCTCCAGGGCCGGCTCCTGGCTCATGGGCTGGCTCTTCCGCGGTTAGGGGTCAGTCGGGCGTCAGTGCCTTGAAAGCCTCCAGTGCTCGCAGCCTGGCGGTCTTGTGATCGACGATTGGGGCTGGGTAGCCGGTTTGGGCACGCTGTTCTGCGGACGGCGCCAGCCTGGCCCTGGGGGGGAGGTCGGCCAGTTCCGGCACGAATTCGGTGATGAAAGCGCCATCGGGATCAAAGCGGCTCGACTGGGCAGTGGGATTGAAAATGCGGAAATAGGGCGCGGCATCGGTGCCGGTGGATGCCGCCCACTGCCAGCCGCCGTTATTGGCACAGAATTCACCGTCGACAAGGTGTTGCAGGAAAAAGGCCTCGCCGCGGCGCCAGTCGATAAGGAGGTGCTTGCTGAGAAACATGGCGGTGATCATGCGCAGGCGATTGTGCATCCAGCCAGTCTGCACCAGCTGGCGCATGCCGGCATCAACGATGGGGTAGCCGGACCGCCCCTCGCACCAGGCACGAAAGCCGACATCGTCGCGGCGCCATGCCAGGGCTTCGGTGTGCCGCTGAAAGGCGCGATGTCGACACACCCTCGGGAAGCCTGCCGCCACGTGCTGGTAGAACTCGCGCCAGACCAGCTCGTTCGCCCAGGCCACGAGTCCGACATCGCCTTCGGCCAATCGGCCATGGTTTTCGCCGAGTACCGCCTGCAGGCACTGGCGATGGGAAATCATACCCAGTGCCAGGTAGGGCGAGAGCTCGCTGGTGCCGTGTACGGCTGGTACGTCACGCTGCTGAGCATAGTGATGGCCACGAAAGCGCAGGAAACGCTCAAGCCGATCGGCTGCCGGATCTGCGCCGGCTGGCCAGTCGCGGGCCGAAACGGACTGCTCTTGGGCACGGGGAGGCAGCGGCAACGGGTCGGCGGCGATGGCGGGAGGTGACTGGGGCCGGGGAGTGTCGCGAAGCGCCAGGCGTTCGGCACTGAGCTGTCGGTGCCAGGCCTTGGCAAAGGGCGTGAAGACGCGGAAATAGTCCCCTTTTCCGGTCAGCAGTTCACCGGGGGCGAACGCCGTGGCGTCGTGATGCGCCACGCTATTGAGCCCGGCCCGACCGAAGCTGGCCGCGACGGCCTGGTCGCGGTGCTGTTCGTCCAGCGCGTATTCGCGGTTGAAATGCAGCTCCTTTGCGCCTGTCTTCCGGGCGATGGCGAGCAGTGTCGACGGGGCCTGGTCGTAAGACTCGATATCCCGGTGGAGCAGCGGAATGTTCAGCCCGGCCAGGTCATCGCGCAGTGCCGCCACGCCACGACCCCAGAAATCGAGCTTGTTGGCGCCGTGGCCGTATCCTTGCCACTGCGGCAGGCAGCGCAGGAAGACCGCTACCACGGGACCCTGGCGCGCTGCGGCAGCCAGCGCCGTGTTGTCCTGGACTCGCAGGTCGCTGCGAAACCACATCATCATGCAGGACATGGTGGCTCCCGGGTAAGTGAAGGTCAGGTGTCTTTCAGCAGCGAGCGTAGCCTTGCCAGCGCCAGGGGAAGGTCATCCCCGAGCAGTTCCACATGGCTATCGGCCAGGTCGTTGCCGCGTATGCGCGCCACCGGCCCGCAGAGACCGAGAGGAACCTCGAGCTGCTCGGCCAGGCGGGGCAGCTGGCGACGGATCAAGTCGGGGCGTTCAGCGCGGCCACTGACGAGCAAGAGGGCCGAAGCTTTCAGACGCTCCACCGCCAGCGGCAGTTCGCCGAAGGGCAGGAGCCCGTCGAGCAACTGGATACGATAGTCGGCATCGCTGGCGGCCAGGGCTGCCAGCAACAGCCATAGCGGACCTGGGTCATCGGGAAGTGTGGTCATCAGCACGACCGGCCCCTTGGCAACCTGGTTGGCATGGTAGAGCCGGGTGCCGATTCGCGTGCGCAGGAAGGTTTCCAGGTTGACCCGTTGCAGCCTGGCACCGAGCTGGTCGTCCCAGCGCTCTTCCAGCTCGCGAATGGTGGGCTGCCAAAGCTCGGCAAGGCCTGTGGTTACTGGATAGAGCGCCAGGCTCTGGTTGAACAGGCTTTCCAGCCGTGCCACGTCCAGCGCCTCCACGGCGGCCACCAGTTGACGCCGCTGGCTGGGCCAGTCGCCGGAGGCGGGCTCGGGTATTGAGGCGACCTCGGGCTGGTCGAGTAGCTCCTTTACCTGGCTGACGGGCACGCCGCGGCTCAGCCACTGCAGAATCTGCTCGACGCGTTCGATATCCTCGCGTGCGTAGAGGCGGTGGCCCTTGGGTGTACGCTGGGGGCAGATCAACCCGTAACGCCGCTCCCAGGCGCGCAGGGTGACCGAATTGACACCGGTTATGCGCGACACTTCGCGGATCGGGTAAAGCGGTGTGTCGGCCGGGTGGGTTGCCTTGTCGGTCATGCTCGCATCGCCTCTAGCTGTTGTCATTGCCGTTCCAGGCCGCCATGGAGTGCCAGGTATCCAGGCGCGACTCTCCTTGCTGAATAATATTGTACACCAATCGCATGATGTACAACCGCTGCTGTCGAAATCAATGGCTTGTCTGCGCAGCGATCTCTGCCATCATGACGGTAATGCCAATCGCCTTCCGTGACTGGCCACAGCTGCCAAGGCCAGGGCGCCACCAGGCCCCTCTTCAGTCAGGTTTCGGTTTCGCGGCGTAAGGCCTCGTCTCTGTCACTGAAGAGCTGCGCGTCGATAGCCACCATGGCGGTGACCAGGCTTCGGTTGGTCATGCGGCTGCCAGGGCCGCGGGCCTTCTCGAACAGGGTTGCCTGCCAGCCTGTGGCTTGAAGCACCTTCGCACAGGCCAGACCAGCGACACCGGCGCTGGCGGCCGTGGGACATGCCGTTGGGGAGCTGGTGGCCGCGCGTGGTAGGTTTTTGCGTTAAACTATCAGAGATGTACAATGGTTGTATAACTGGCGGCGCGCTACGATGAATCCAGGGGGAGGAGAGTGCTATGCGTGTGCTGATTACGGGTGGCAGTGGTTTCGTGGGACAGCGCCTCTGCCATCGTCTCAAGGAGGAGGGGCATCGCCTGCAGGTGGTTTCGCGGGACCCTGCGGCCGTCAAGGGACAGCTTCCTGCGGGCACCGATATTCGTCGCTCCGTTCTCGATTTTGTCGACTCGCCACCAGACGCCATCGTCAACCTGGCCGGCGAACCGATAGCGGCGCGCCGCTGGAGCGACAGTCAGAAGAAGCGGTTGATCGACTCGCGAGTCAATATCACCCGAGATCTGGTAATCCTCTGCGAACAGCTCAAGCAGTCGGGCGGGCAGGCTCCACGTGTGATGGTGTCGGGCTCGGCCATGGGCTACTACGGCGATCAGGGTGATCGTGAGGTCACCGAAGAGACGTCCCCCCACGATGAATTCGCCCACCGCCTCTGCAAGCGCTGGGAAGACACCGCCAGGGAGGCGGCGGATTTCGGTACCCGGGTCGCGTTGTTGCGTACCGGGCTGGTGCTTGACCTCGGCGGAGGTAGCCTGGAGAAAATGCTGCCGCCCTTCAAGCTGGGGCTGGGAGGACGCTTCGGCGACGGCAAGCAGTTCATGCCCTGGATTCATCGCGAGGATCTGGTGCGCATCATCTTGTTTCTGCTCGAGCACGACGAGCTGGAGGGACCCTTCAATGGCAGTGCTCCCCATCCGGTTACCAATGCGGAATTCACGCGTGCCCTGGCCGGTCAACTCCACCGGCCCGCAGCATTGCCGGTACCTGCCATCGCCCTGGAAACCGCTTTCGGCGAGATGGCCCGGCTGCTGCTGACCGGTGCCGACATGCGCCCCCGGCGCCTGCTCGATGCGGGCTTCGAGTTTCGTTATCCGGCCCTGGAAGAGGCGCTGGCGGAGATCCTGGGCAGGCGATGAGCCCGCCCCAGGAGGCTCAGCGGCTCACCTGATCCACCGTGACGATCACCCGTACGGCATCGAGCCGCAGCCGGGCGCCATCGATGGCTTCATCCAGCTCGCTGCGTTCGCGACGCATGGCATCGAGCTCCTCCTCACGCACCGCCGGGTTGAGGCGTGCCAGGGCTTCCAGGCGGGAGAGTTCGGTATCCAGCTCGCTACGCATGCGGGTCTGTGCTGCCTCGATTATGCTCGGTAATTCTCGTTCGGCTTCCGTCTCGCCTTGGGTGAGCAGGTCGCGCAGTTGATCGTGGCGGTTGCGTATCAGGTCCCGCGCCATCGCCTTCTTGACCTTCTGCAGGTTCTTCGACAGCCCGGTAAAGGAGACTTTGTCGGTGAGCACGGCGCCGGATTCGTCGAGCAGCACCCTCACGGCGGTGGGTGGCAGGAAGCGATTGACATGCAGCCGCCTCGGCGCCGGGCAGTGGGTGCGAAAGACCAGTTCCGCCATCAGTCGCCCGGCGGGGATCGCCGGATGCTTGAGCAGCGACAGGGCGGTGTTGCCCATGGTGCCGTCGATGATCCGCCCCATCATTTCGCGCAGCAGCGGGTGCTCCCAAGAGAGGCGCTGCACGTCGTCGCGGGCCAGCGCCCGTGACCGCGAGAGTGTCGCGGTAAAGCCCTCTTCGCCCTTGGCCAGGCCGGGCAGGCCATCTAGCATATGTTGGCTCGGCTGCAGGTGCAGCAGGCCGTTGCCCAGCTCCTGGCTGTCGACCCCGAAGACGTCTAGCGCTTGATCCAGGTAACGAGGCAGTGCCGCGTCGTCGTCCAGCTCGCGGATAGCGTTGGCTACTGCCTCGGCGTGTGCCGGGCGGCAGGCGTTGAGTTCCAGCAGCCGGTTGCGGCCGGCGTCGCGCTCGGCCAGGCGACTGAGGAAAAGGGTTCGGGTCTCGGAGATGACCTCCTCCAGCGCCTCGTCGTCGAGCAGGGCCTCGGAAAGGGCGTCGCCGAAAGCATCGAAGAGCTCGCTGCCCACGCCGTGGGGTGCCAGGAAGGCATCCATGCCGTCCCGGTACCAGCGCAGCAGACGTTCGGCGGGGCTGCCCTCGAACAGCGGTACGTGGATCTCGATGGTGTGGCGCTGGCCGATACGGTCCAGGCGACCGATACGCTGCTCAAGCTGGTCGGGGTGCTGGGGCAGGTCGAACATCACCAGGTGCCGGCAGAACTGGAAGTTGCGTCCCTCCGAGCCGATCTCCGAACAGACCAGCAGCTGGCTGCCCTCCTCCTCGTCGGCGAAGTCCGCCGCGGCGCGGTCCCGCTCCACGAGGCTCAGGCCCTCGTGGAAGACTGGAGCGTGAATGCCGCCCAGCACACGCAGCGCTTCGGCAAGTTCCTGGGCCGTTTCACGGCCGTGGGCGATCACCAGCACCTTGTCGCCAGCGAAGCCCTGCTCGCCGTCGTCGCTCAGTCGCTCCATCAGCCAGGTCACCCGGTTGTCAAACTGCCACCAGGGCTCGGCGTTGAGCGGGTCCTCAGCCAGGGCGCGATACATGGCGTCTGGGTAGATCAGCACATCCGGGTGGTCGAGTCCGGTCTCGATCAGCAACTCGTCGAGGTAGTCCTCATCGCGTTCGAGCTTGCGGAATGCGCGTCGGTAGGGCGATGGCGGAGTCAGGTAGGCCAGGTGCAGGTGGCGTTCGGGGAAGCCGCCGACGTGGCGGCGGCTGTTACGAAACATCACCCGGCCGGTGCCATGGCGGTCGAGCAACTGGTCGCGTAGCTGGCTGCGGGCGCTCTGCTGTTGTGGCTCGCCACTCTCGGGGTTGGCCAGCGTGGCCAGCAGGGCCAGGCTATCGGGTTCCTCGATCACCTCGGCGACTCGTTTGCGGTCGTCGGTGTCGCTGTCGTCGGCAGCCGGCAGACGCTCCAGGGCATCAATGGCCTGGGCCACTTCCACGTAGTGCTGCTCCTCGTCGCGGAAGCGCTCGAGGCTGTGATAGCGGTCCGGGTCGAGCAGACGCAGACGGGCGAAGTGGCTTTCCAATCCCATTTGCTCTGGGGTCGCGGTCAGCAGTAGCACACCCGGTACGTTAGCGGCTAGGCGCTCGATGCAGGCGTAACCGGGGCCGACCTTATCGGCACTCCAGTCCAGGTGGTGCGCTTCGTCGACGATCAGCAGGTCCCAACTGGAGGCTTCGGCCTGGGCCTGGCGGTGTGGGTTGGCGAACAGCCACTCCTGGCTGGCGAGCACCAGTTGACCAGACTCGAAAGGGTTGGTCTCGGCCTGGGCCAGGCTCTGCTGCTCATCGAGCAGGGTCACGTGCAGGGCGAAGCGGCGTAGCAGCTCCACCAGCCACTGGTGTGTCAGGCTCGGCGGTACCAGAATCAGTGCCCGTTCGGCGCGGCCAGTCAGTAGCAGGCGGTGCAGGATTAACCCCGCCTCAATGGTCTTGCCCAAGCCGACCTCATCGGCGAGCAGCACCCGGGGAGCGTGGCGGCGGGAAACCTCGTCGGCGATATAGAGCTGGTGCGGTATAAGGTCGATGCGGGGGCCGGACAGGCCCAGCGCCGGACTCTGCTCGATACGGTTGAAGTGGTGCAGCGTGCGAAAGCGCAGGTCGAACCAGTCGTTGCGGTCGACCTGGCCGGTCAGCAGGCGATCGCGGGCCTGATCGAACTGCATGGTATCGGCCAGCTTGGCTTCGGGCAGCTCTCGCAGTTCGCCCTGGGCATCCTCGCCGATATAGACGATCAGCCCGTCGACCTCCTTGCTGTCCTCGACCAGCAGCTGCCAGCCGTCGGCGGACAGGATGCGGTCACCGCTACCGAAGGCCACTCGAGTGAGCGGGGTCTGGCGACTGCTGTAGGTACGGGTTTCCTGGCTGGCGCCGAACAGCACGGTAACACTGCGCTGATCGCAACTGAGGATGGTGCCCAATCCCAGTTCGGCCTCGCCGTCACTGATCCAGCGTTGGCCGGGTGAAAAGTCGCTCATGATGCCTCGGGAATGCTGAAAACGGTGCATGCGCCGCCAATGGCTCAAGCCTTCGGCAGCAACAGGGCGGGCGATTCTAACGCAAAGACCGCCACGGCTTAAGAGTGGTGATATGCGACAGGAAGTGGTAGGGGTGCCAACACTCTCAGTGTCGTCTCAACCAGTTGTCGAGCTGGGCGCGGGAGAGTTCGCCCACATGGCGCTCCACCGCACGCCCTTGGGGATTGAACAGCACCGTGGTGGGAAGGCCTGGGGATTCCATTGTTCGCATCATCTGCTGGCCAGGGTCGAGCAGCGGGTAGCGGAAGTCCAGCGCCTGCTCGTCGAGATAGCGCAACACCTGCAGCAGATCCTCACCCTGATTGATCACCACCACCGTGACGCCATCCCTGGCGTCGGCCTCGGCCAGCAGCGGCATCTCGCGCAGGCAGGGTGGGCACCAAGTGGCCCACAGGTTGACCACGACCCGCTCGCCGCGCAGCGACTGCAAGTTGACCGGTTCACCATCGAGGTTCTCCAGGCTGATATCGGGCAGTTCGCGCACCGCCATATCGCCTCCCAGCGGTGCCAGGGTGACCAGCACCAGCCACAGGGCCGAGGTGCCGATGGTAAGGGCCATGGCCCCGATCATCGACAACAGGTGTTCGCGAAGAGACCAGCCGGTCCAGATCAGTGCCGCCAGCAGCCCCCAGATGCCGTGGAAGCCGGCTTGCCATAGCTTCAGCACATCCAGTGGGGCGGCGGCGTAGGCATCCAGGTTCACGGCCACGTGCCCAAGGCGAGCACCCACCAGCCAGGCCAGTACCAGGCCGTTGAACCAGCGGACCCGTTTGTCAGTGGAGAGCCCCAGGAGTAGCCAGGCGGCCAGCAGCAGCAGCAGGGCGCAGCCGATCGCATAGAGTCGGGGTAGGGAAATCAACACGGGGCCCAGGGCAAAGGCATCCATTGGGTTCAGCTCCGAGATCGGGGTCGGCGTTGGCGGCAGGACCGGGTAGAATCGCACACTTGCTTACACCACAGCGGCAGGCTAAGCAAAGCCTACTGTGCAAGGATCGGTCTGTCACCTGGCGGGAGCCCACATGGCAAAGACGTCGTTCGATACTCTGAGAGTCCTGGCCATCGCCAGCCAGGCACTAGGCTTCATCCTGATCATCACGCTGGAAACTTTGATGGGCGATGCCGCCCGCCCCTGGCAGGGCACGACCCTGGCGGTCATGGTGCTCAGTGCCCTGTTTTTGGCCCTGGCACGACTCTACCGACACAACAAGGCACGTAAGGACATGGACCGGCGTCTGGCCGATGACGATGACAACAGCTGAGTGATCCTACCCAGTACCAGTGGACACCCCGTTAACGCAGTACACTGCTACGAGGTGACCCATGGTGAAGCAAGCTACCCCGATGAACCCACTGGCGCAGCGTGGTGGTGACCGGCGAACGCCCCGGCAGCCAATCGATGCGCTCTCGCGTCGGACCACAGACGGGGCAGCGCAGGTACCGTACCGGTACTTCCAACTCGACTCGGTAGATCAGCAGTGGCGCTTCCCGGACCCGCCGGCGGTGGACGTCATGCACCAGGAAACAGGCATGGTCACAGCCGCTACAGACAGGTGGGAACCGGTCATCGGGCGCCAGCTGGAACCGCAATGTCTGAGGGTCCAGAAACTCGTGGTGAGCGGCGGTGAGACCTCTCCAGAACGGGCAGAGCGGGGTTGCCAGTGCCGGCGACCTCGCCTACGGCGTGGCCTCCGCCAAGGCGCCTGACGGCGCCAGTCGCGATGGGAACCAGCGCTCCAACAATGATTCTTTCTACCGACGGTGCCACGCCGCTGTCGGAGTAGCTTCAGCTCACGACTGGAGGCCGCAGGCCTCCCGGCGGGGTTGCCAACGTGCGCGGCCATCACCGGCGTTTCAGCCTCCGCCGAGGCGCCTGGCGGCGCCAGTCGCGATGGAAACCAGCGCTCCAACAATGATTCTTTCTACCGACGGTGCCACGCCGCTGTCGGAGTAGCTTCAGCTCACGACTGGAGGCCGCAGGACTCCCGGCGGGGTTGCCAACGTTCGCGGCCATCACCGGCGTTTCAGCCTCCGCCGAGGCGCCTGGCGGCGCCAGTCGCGATGCGGAGCAGCGCTCCAACAATGATTCTTTCTACCGACGGTGCCACGCCGCTGCCGGAGTAGCTTCAGCTCACGACTGGAGGCCACAGGCCTCCCGGCGGGGTTGCCATGGTCGCGGTTATTGCCAGCGTCGGCAGCCTCCGCCGGGGCGCCTGACGGCGCCAGTCGCGATGGAAACCAGCGCTCCAACAATGATTCTTTCTACCGACGGTGCCACGCCGCTGTCGGAGTAGCTTCAGCTCACGACTGGAGGCCGCAGGACTCCCGGCGGGGTTGCCAGTGCCAGCGACCATCGCCTACGCCGTGGCCTCCGCCAAGGCGCCTGGCGGCGCCAGTCGCGATGCGGAGCAGCGCTCCAACAATGATTCTTTCTACCGACGGTGCCACGCCGCTGTCGGAGTAGCTTCAGCTCACGACTGAAGGCCGCAGGACTCCCGGCGGGGTTGCCCGTGCCGGCGACCTCGCCTACGCCGTGGCCTCCGCCAAGGCGCCTACCGGCGCCAGTCGCGATGGGAACCAGCGCTCCAACAGCGGCTTTCTCCACCAACGTTGCCACGCCGCTGTCGGAGTAGCTTCAGCTTACGACTGGAGGCCGCAGGCCTCCCGGCGGTGTTGCCAGTGCCGGCGACCATCGCCTACGCCGTGGCCTCCGCCGAGGCGCCAGTCGCGATGGAAACCAGCGCTCCAACAGCGGCTTTCTCCACCAACGTTGCCACGCCGCTGTCGGAGTAGCTTCAGCTCACGACTGGAGGCCGCAGGACTCCCGGCGGGGTTGCCAGTGCCGGCGCCCATCGCCTACGCCGTGGCCTCCGCCGAGGCGCCTGGCGGCGCCAGTCGCGATGGAAACCAGCGCTCCAACAGCGGCTTTCTCCACCAACGTTGCCACGCCGCTGTCGAAGTAGCTTCAGCTCACGACTGGAGGCCACAGGCCTCCCGGCGGTGTTGCCAGTGCCGGCGACCTCGCCTACGCCGTGGCCTCCGCCAAGGCGCCTATCGGCGCCAGTCGCGATGGAAACCAGCGCTCCAACAGCGGCTTTCTCCACCAACGTTGCCACGCCGCTGTCGGAGTAGCTTCAGCTCACGACTGGAGGCCGCAGGCCTCCCGGCGGTGTTGCCAGTGCCGGCGACCATCGCCTACGCCGTGGCCTCCGCCAAGGCGCCTGACGGCGCCAGTCGCGATGGAAACCAGCGCTCCAACAGCGGCTTTCTCCACCAACGTTGCCACGCCGCTGTCGGAGTAGCTTCAGCTCACGACTGGAGGCCACAGGCCTCCCGGCGGGGTTGCCAGTGCCGGCGACCTCGCCTACGCCGTGGCCTCCGCCAAGGCGCCTGACGGCGCCAGTCGCGATGGAAACCATCGCTCCAACAGCGGCTTTCTCCACCAACGTTGCCACGCCGCTGTCGGAGTAGCTTCAGCTCACGACTGGAGGCCGCAGGCCTCCCTGCGGTGTTGCCGGTGCCGGCGACCATCGCCTACGCCGTGGCCTACGCCGTGGCCTCCGCCAAGGCGCCTGACGGCGCCAGTCGCGATGGAAACCAGCGCTCCAACAGCGGCTTTCTCCACCAACGTTGCCACGCCGCTGTCGGAGTAGCTTCAGCTCACGACTGGAGGCCGCAGGCCTCCCGGCGGTGTTGCCAGTGCCGGCGACCATCGCCAACGCCGTGGCCTCCGCCAAGGCGCCTATCGGCGCCTGGCGGCGCCAGTCGCGATGCGGAGTCGGGGCGCACCGAGCGCTCCAACAAGGAGCGCCTGCGTCGCTATCGCCGAGGCGTCCTTCCACAATGCAGTCTGTGCAGAGCAGATTCACGCCAAAGTGTGAAGAACCAAAAGAAAAGGGCCTGCGATTTCTCGCAAGCCCTTGATATTCTCTGGTCGGAGTAGCAGGATTCGAACCTACGACCTCTGCCTCCCGAAGGCAGCGCTCTACCAAGCTGAGCTATACTCCGATTTTTGCCAGTTTTCACTGTACCGTCAGGCGACTGGGGGCCTGACGAGATCGGCATTATACGCAATTGCCTTGGGCTTGCAAGCCCTCAGGCGGCGCTGCCTCAGGCCTCTCGGTCCACCGCCATGCGGGCCAGCTCCGCCATGCTGTCGCGATAGCGGCTGGCAGGCAGGAGCTCCAGCTGTTCCAGGGCCTTGGCGACCATTTCCTCGGCGCAGGCGCGGGTATAGTCCAGCGCTCCGGTGTCGCGCACGATGGCCAGCACTTCGTCCAGGTGGTCGAGGCCGCCCTGACGAATGGCCTGACGAATCGTCCTGGCCTGTTCTGGGGTGCCGGCGGCCATGGCCTGAATCAGTGGCAGAGTCGGCTTACCTTCGGCCAGGTCGTCACCTACGTTCTTGCCCATGGCAGTGACGTCGCCCTGATAGTCGAGCAGGTCGTCGATCAGTTGGAAGGCGAGCCCGAGGTAGCGGCCATAGTGCTGTAGCGCCATTTCTTGCTGCGGGGGCGCCTCGGCGAGAATTGCGCCGCTGTGCGATGCTGCCTCGAACAGCATGGCGGTCTTGCCGAGGATAGTCTCGAAGTAGGTGGCCTCGTCGATGTCGGGGTTGCCCACATTGGTGAGTTGCTGCACCTCGCCCTCGGCGATGACGCAGGTAGCCCCCGACAGCACGTCCATGATCCGCAGCGAGCCGATCTCAACCATCATCTGGAAGGAACGACTGTAGAGATAGTCGCCGACCAGCACCGAGGGTGCGTTGCCCCAGGCATTGTTGGCGGTGGCGCGGCCGCGTCGCAGGTGTGAGTCATCCACCACGTCGTCATGCAGCAGCGTCGAGGTGTGCATGAACTCGATCAGCGTGGCAAGCGAGATGTGCTTGTCGCCCTGGTAGCCCAGCGAGCGAGCGGCCAGCAATACCAGCAGCGGGCGCAGGCGCTTGCCGCCGCTGGCGATGATGTACTGTCCGATGGTCACCACCAGCGGAACGCGCGAGGCCAGCTGGGACATGATGGTACGGTTGACTGCGGCAAAATCATCGGCGACCGCGGCATGAAGCGGAGAGCCAGGGGCGGTACCGGCAGATGAATTCGAAGTGACGTTGGCTGGCATGGATTCGTTGTCATCAAGCAGTGGGGCCGGCAAGTCGAAGGCATTGCCCGTGGCCTTGGGTTGCGGGTCATGCTATGGGGACCCCCGATGGGCGTCAAGCGGCGTCACGCCTGCACATGATGGCGTTCGGCAAGCAGTCAAGATGTGGCTTGAACGGCCAGGTGGGTGTCGTTATAATACGCGGCCCACTCATCACGCTCCCTGTCAGATGGCTGCCAAAAGGGGCGCCACTCGAAGCAGGCCGACGAAGAGCCAACCCCGATGAGTTCTGGAGAGACACGCACATGTACGCAGTAATCAAGAGCGGTGGCAAGCAGTACCGCGTTCAGGAAGGCCAGACTCTCAAGCTCGAGAAGCTGGAAGTGCCGACCGGCGAAACCATCGAGTTCGACCAGGTCCTCCTGGTAGCCGATGGTGATGACGTCACCATTGGTGCACCGCTGGTTGACGGTGCCAAGGTGGCTGCCGAGATCGTTTCCCACGGCCGTGGCGAAAAGATCCGCATCATCAAGTTCCGTCGCCGGAAGCACAGCATGAAGCGTCAGGGCCACCGTCAGTGGTTCACTGAAGTCAAGATCACCGGGATCTCCGCGTAAGCGGCAACCCCCTGAACGAGCGAGGACTTTGCAATGGCTCATAAGAAGGCAGCCGGCTCTACCCGTAACGGCCGCGATTCAGAATCCAAACGCCTTGGCGTCAAGTTGTTCGGTGGCCAGGTCGTAACCGCCGGTAACATCATCGTCCGTCAGCGTGGCACCAAGTTCCACGCAGGCACCGGTGTCGGCCTCGGCCGTGACCATACCCTGTTCGCCCTGAGCGACGGCGTGGTCAAGTTCGAGACCAAGGGTCCGAAAAGCCGCAAGTTCGTTAGCGTCGTCTCTGCCTGAGAGCGCGCGAACCGGTAGTAGGAGGGCCCCGCCAAGGCGGGGCCTTCTTGTATCATGACGGTGGATGCCGTCGGGAGAGTAGCAATGCAGTTCGTCGACGAAGCCTCGATCATCGTGGAGGCAGGCAGGGGGGGCAGTGGCTGCCTCAGCTTCCGCCGCGAGAAATACGTGCCCAAGGGTGGCCCAGATGGCGGTGACGGCGGGCATGCCGGTAGCGTTTACCTGGTGGGTGACGACTCCCTCAATACCCTCATCGACTTCAAGTTCCAGCGCTTCTACCAGGCCGAGAACGGCCAGCCCGGCCAGGGGCGTCAGATGAGCGGGCGCGCCGGAGACGACCTGGTGGTCAAGGTGCCGGTAGGTACTACGGTGATCGACGAGGATACGCTTGAAGTGATCGTCGACATCACCGAAATCGGCCAGCAGGTGCTGGTGGCCCAGGGCGGTCGTCGCGGGCTCGGCAACATCCACTTCAAGTCGTCCACCAATCGAGCCCCGCGCAAGACCACGCTGGGCACCGAGGGCGAACGGCGCAACCTGCGCCTGGAAATGAAGGTGATGGCCGACGTGGGCCTGCTGGGCATGCCCAATGCCGGCAAGTCGACGTTGATCCGCTCGGTATCCGCGGCCAAGCCCAAGGTGGCCGACTATCCCTTTACCACCTTGGTGCCCAATCTGGGCGTGGTGAAGCTCGGCATGCACGAGCACTTCGTCATGGCCGACGTGCCGGGGCTGATCGAAGGGGCCTCCGACGGTGCCGGGTTAGGGCTGCGTTTCCTCAAGCACCTGACCCGCACCCGGCTGCTCTTTCACGTGGTCGACATGGCGCCCTTCGACGAATCCGACCCGGTGGAGGCCGCAGAAGCGATCATTCACGAGTTGGGTCAGTTCTCGCCGGCCCTCGCCGAGTTGCCGCGCTGGCTGGTGATCAACAAGCTCGATCTGGTGCCCGCGGAAGAGCGCGAGGCGCGGGTGGCCGCCATCGTCGAGGGGCTCGCCTGGGAGGGTCCGGTGTATCGCATCTCGGCGATCAGCGGGGAGGGCACTGATGCCCTGGTACAGGCGGCACATCGCTGGCTGACAGAACGGCGTCGTCTCGAGCATGAAGATGAGGAAGCCGCGGAGCGTGAGCGCCAGATGCGCGAGCGCATGGAGGCCGAGTCCGTGGCGCGCACCGAAGCGCGCCTGGGGCGCCACCGCAAGCGCAAGGATGACGATGATGATGACTTCGATGACGATGATCATGACGTCGAGGTTGAATACGCTCCTTGAGGTAACAACTGGCTGCGCTCGCGCAGTGTCTTGAGGTTGTTAAATTTGGTTCATCGCATTTTGGCGTGAACCTGCTCTGCATAGGCTGCATTGCGGAAGGGGGCTCGACGACAGCGACGCAGGCGCTCCTTGTTGGAGCGCTGGTTCCCATCGCGACTGGCGCCGATAGGCGCCCGGCGGAGGCTGCCGCGCTGGCAATAACCGCGACCATCGGTAACGCCGCCGGGAGTCCTTCGGCCTCCAGTCGTGATCTGAAGCTACTCCTACAGCGCGGCCATGACTCCCCTTGCCATTTCACGCCAAAGTGTGAAGATCTTTAAATTTCAGCCTTGTTGGAGAGTGAATAGGTGAGCAACGAGCGGGTACCGGGACGCGATGCGCTGCGTGGCGCTCGTCGGGTGGTGGTGAAGATCGGCAGCGCGCTGCTGACCAATGACGGGCGCGGTCTCGATGAGCCTGCTATCGGCGGCTGGGTGGACCAGATCGCCGCATTGCACCGGCAAGGCATCGAGGTGGTGCTGGTCTCCTCCGGCGCCGTGGCGGCTGGCATGGTGCGGCTGGGCTGGCAGGTGCGCCCTTCGGCGGTGCATGAGCTGCAGGCCGCCGCTGCGGTGGGCCAGAATGGCCTGACCCAGTGCTATGAGCACCACTTCGCTCGACATAGCCTGCTCACCGCCCAGGTGCTGCTGACCCACGACGACCTTTCCAACCGCAAGCGCTATCTCAATGCGCGTTCGGCATTGCGGACCCTGGTCGATCTGCGGGTGGTGCCGGTGGTGAACGAGAACGATACCGTGGTCACCGACGAGATCCGCTTCGGGGACAACGACACCCTGGGGGCGCTGGTGGCCAACCTGCTGGAAGCCGATGCCCTGGTGATCCTCACCGACCAGGAAGGGCTGTTCGATGCCGACCCGCGGTATAACGCCGATGCCCAACTGATTCATGAAGGGCGTGCCGGCGATCCGTCGCTGGCCGCCGTAGCGGGCAGCGGCGGTGCGCTGGGCCGCGGTGGCATGGCCACCAAGGTGGAGGCGGCACGCCTGGCGGCGCGCTCCGGCGCGGTCACGGCGATTGCCAGCGGGCGCCAGCCCGACGTGCTCACCCGGCTGGTCGAGGGAGAGCGGCTCGGTACCCTGCTGTCGCCGGAAGAAGCGCCCATGGCGGCACGCAAGCGCTGGCTTGCCGGCCAGCTGCAGGTGCGCGGCAGCCTGGTCCTGGATGCTGGTGCGGTGAAAGTGCTGCGCGGCAGCGGCTCGAGCCTGCTGCCGGTTGGGGTCAAGGCGCTGTCGGGCAACTTCGTGCGCGGCGACATGGTGCTCTGTGTCGACGAACAGGGCGAGAGGGTAGCCAAGGGGCTGGTCAACTACGATGCTGCCGAGGCAAGCCGACTGCTTGGCAAGCCCAGCCATCAGATCGAAGCGATCCTGGGCTACATGGAAGCCCCGGAGCTCATTCATCGCGACAATCTGGTAGTGCTTTGAGAGTGGGGCGCGCGACGTTATCCAGCTGTGGCAAGGCAGCGGGTTGTTATGGTAGGATGCGCCATCCTCTCAGACACGGCCCGTCGACAACCATCGCGTTGCCGGATGGCCAAGCCGGCGGAAAAGCCAATTTTTCCAGTCCGGACAAAATGTTATCAATGCCGTCGGGATGCCCGGCGGCGTTAATGTATTCCAGGAGATAGTCAGTGGCGAACAGCAAGCAAGCCCGCAAGCGTGCCCGTCAGGCGGAAGGCCGCCGTGTTCTGAAGGCGAGTCAGCGTGCCATGGTGCGTACTTACCTCAAGCGCGTCATCAAGGCCATTCAGGGCGGTGACCACGCCGAGGCCATGAGCCAGTTCAAGCAGGCGCAGCCGGTCATCGACCGTATCGCCGACAAGGACGTGCTCTCCAAGAAGAAGGCCGCGCGCATCAAGAGCCGCCTGAACAAGCGAATTAAGGCGCTGGCTGCGTAAGCCGGACGCTTTTGAGGAGTCCCGAACGCTGCTGCGCCAATGCGCTCACGTTCGAAGATATCCCACGAAAAACCGGCTGAGGCCGGTTTTTTTGTGTCTGGTTTCTACCTGAGTAAGTCTTCGTTGAGTCAGCCTGCCGAGGAAGGAACAGCGTGACGGATAGCGAACAGCCGCCCGAGTCAAAGCCGCTGCCGCCAGGGGATTCGCCCCCGGTGCCGGTGGCCGACGATGACCGGGCCGTGGCGCCGAAGGCCGGAGGGCTGATGCGCTCCGGCCTGGTGGTCAGCGTCATGACCATGCTGTCGCGGGTCATGGGGCTGGTGCGCGACGTGGTGGTGGCCACCCTGTTTGGTGCCGGCAGCGGTGCCGATGCCTTCTTCGTCGCTTTCAAGATCCCCAACTTCATGCGCCGGCTGTTTGCCGAGGGTGCCTTCAACCAGGCTTTCGTGCCGGTGCTTTCGGAGTACGCCACCCGCGGCAGCAAGCGCGAGGTGCGCGAACTGCTCAACGCGGTGGCGGGCAGTCTCACGGCGGTGCTGGCGTTGATCACGGCGCTGGCCATGCTGGCGTCGCCCTGGCTGGTGTGGCTCTTCGCCCCCGGTTTCGGCCGCGACCCGGCCAAGATGGCGCTGACCGCCGACATGCTGCGGCTGACCTTTCCCTACCTGTTGCTGGTCTCGCTGACGGCCTTCGCCGGCAGCGTACTCAATACCTGGAACCGTTTCGCGGTGCCGGCCTTCACCCCGGTACTGCTGAACCTGTCGTTGATCGGTGCGGCGCTGCTGCTGACGCCGCTGATGGAAGAGCCTGCCATGGCGCTGGCCTGGGGCGTGCTGATCGCGGGGTTCGCCCAGTTGGCCTTCCAGGTACCCTTCCTGGTTCGCCTGGGGCTGATGCCCACCCCCTGGCCCAACTTCGCCCACAGCGGCGTGAAGCGCATCCTGGTGCTGATGGTGCCGGCGCTGTTCGGCGTCTCGGTCTCGCAGATCAATCTGCTGCTCGATACCGTGCTGGCTTCGCTGCTGGAGCCGGGCAGCGTCTCCTGGCTCTACTACTCCGACCGGCTGGTGGAGCTGCCCCTGGGCGTGTTCGGTATCGCCATCGGCACGGTGATCCTGCCGGCACTCTCCAAGCGCCATGCGGCCCAGTCCGGGGAGCATTTCGCCGCCATGCTCGACTGGGCAGTGCGGACCGTACTGCTGCTGGGCCTGCCGGCGGCCCTGGCCCTGGCGGTGCTGGCAGAGCCGCTGCTGATCTCGCTGTTCCACTATGGCGCCATGACCGAGCACGACATCACCATGGCGGCCATGAGCCTGCGTGCCTACGCCTTCGGGCTTATCGCCTTCATGCTGATCAAGGTGCTGGCGCCGGGGTTCTTCGCGCGCCAGAACACCAAGACCCCGGTGAAGATCGGTATCATCGCCATGGCAGCCAACATGGTCTTCAATCTGATCCTCGTCTGGCCGCTGGCCCACGCCGGACTGGCCCTGGCCACGGCGCTCTCGGCCTTCCTCAATGCCGGCCTGCTGGGCTGGCTGCTGTGGAAGGATCGGGTGCTGGTGTTCCAGCCCGGCTGGGGGCGTTTCGGGTTGCAGCTGCTGGGCGGCTGCACGGTCATGGGGCTGGGCCTGGCGTGGCTCTCTCCCGACTGGCAGCAGTGGCTCGGCTGGGACGTCTGGACCAGGGTGCAGTGGCTGGCGCTGCTGGTGGTGGCCGGTGCAGTCGTCTATTTCGCCTGGCTGATGGCCTTCGGGGTGCGGCTGCGCCACTTTCGTATGAAAGGGTGAGTGACGATACGCTGAGTGCCCCGAGGGGCGCCGGGGGCAGGTCGGCGCAAGAGGTCATTTGCCATGGATGGCAAATGTAGCGTCCAGGGAAGGATTTACAGCGCCTCTGCGACGGCCTGCCTCCGGATCAGCCCCGGTCGTTCGGTGTCTCGAACATAGGCGAACGGCTGTCAAGGGGGGCTGGGTTCGCTATAATCGACCTCTTTACACGTTTCAACCAAAAGGTTTAGTGACGACTAAATGGAAGTCATTCGAGGACTGCACAATCTGCGCGAGGAGCATCGCGGATGCGTGGCCACCATCGGCAACTTCGATGGGGTGCACCGCGGCCATCAGGCGATTCTCGACCAGTGCCGCGAGCAGGCCTCGAAGCTGCAGCTGCCGGTCACGGTGGTGGTGTTCGAGCCGCAGCCCCGGGAGTTCTTCGCCGGCGACCAGGCCCCGCCGAGGCTGACCCGCCTGCGCGAGAAGGTGCGTCTGCTGGGCGAGGCCGGGGTGGAGACTGTGCTCTGCCTGCCCTTCAACGATACCCTGCGCAGCCTTACTGCGGTGGAATTCATCGACAGGGTGCTCGTCGAAGGCCTGGGCGTGCGCCATCTGGTGGTGGGTGACGACTTCCGTTTCGGCTGCGACCGCAGCGGAGACTTCAACCTGCTGGCGGAAGAGGGCGAGCGTCGCGGGCCCGCAGGCTTCAGCGTCGAGCATACCCGCACCTTCACCCTGGACGACGAACGCGTCTCGAGCACCCGGGTGCGGACCCTGCTAGCCAGCGGCAATTTCTCCCAGGCGGTACGCATGCTGGGCCGGCCCTATCGCCTGAGTGGGCGGGTGGTGGCCGATCAGAAGCTCGGCCGTACCATCGGTGTGCCCACCGCCAATCTGCCGCTGCTGCCGCTGCCCCTGGCGTTGCGCGGCGTCTATGCGGTGGTGACAGAGCTGCCCGATGGCAGCCGCTGGCCGGGCGTAGCCAATATCGGCTGGCGCCCAACGGTGGGAAGCCGCCGACCGGTGCTCGAGGTTCACCTGTTCGACTTCGAAGGTGACCTCTACGGCCAGCGGCTTGCGGTCTTCCCCTGCGCCAAGCTGCGTGGCGAGGTGAAGTTCGACGACTTCGCCGATCTCAAGCGACAGATCGACGCAGACCAGGTGCGAGCCCGGGGCTACTTCGACGACGGCCGCGGGGCCGCTGGCATCGGCTTGACAGACGACACACTCCCACTGGCATCGGCGCCCCTGGCGCGCGAGGCCGTGGCTTCCGAATTCTCGGCGGGACGTCCCGCCGACCACGACGACGGCTGACCCCCAGGATATGAGCGACTACAAGCACACACTGAATCTGCCCGAAACCGACTTCCCCATGCGCGGCATGCTGCCCAAGCGTGAGCCCGGTCAGGTGTCGCAGTGGCAGGACATGAAGCTCTACCAGCGCCTGCGTGAAGAGCGCCGCGGACGCGAACAGTTCGTGCTGCACGATGGCCCTCCCTATGCCAACGGCAGCATTCATATCGGTCACGCCCTCAACAAGATCCTCAAGGACATCATCGTCAAGTCAAAGAACCTGGCCGGCTTCGACGCCCCCTACGTGCCTGGCTGGGACTGCCACGGCCTGCCCATCGAGCACAAGGTGGAGACCACCCACGGCAAGCATCTCGAGCCCGAGCAGGCCCGGGGGCTTTGCCGCGAGTACGCCACCGCCCAGATCGAGACCCAGCTCGTCGACTTCGTGCGGCTGGGCATCATCGGCGATTGGGACAACCCCTACCGCTCCATGGATTTCGCCAACGAGGCCGGCGAGATCCGCGCGCTGGCGGACATGGTCGAGGCCGGCTATGTGTTCAAGGGTCTCAAGCCGGTCAACTGGTGCTTCGACTGCGGCTCGGCGCTGGCCGAAGCCGAGGTGGAGTATCAGGACAAGAAGTCCGACGCCATCGATGTGGCCTTCCCGGCCATCGACGAGGCCAAGCTGGCGGCCGCCTTCGGCCTGACCGAGCTGCCCAAGCCCGCTGCCATCGTGATCTGGACTACTACGCCCTGGACCATTCCGGCCAACCAGGCGCTCAACGTGCATCCCGAGTTCACCTATGCCCTGGTCGACACCGGCAGCCGCCTGCTGCTGCTGGCCGAGGAGCTGGTGGAGAGCTGCCTGGAGCGCTATGAGCTCCAGGGTGAAGTGATCGCTACGACGAAGGGTGAGGCGCTCGACCTGATCGAGTTCCGCCATCCTTTCTATGATCGCGTCTCTCCGGTCTATCTGGCCGACTACGTCGAATCCGAGGTGGGCAGTACCGGCATCGTTCACTCCGCCCCCGCCTACGGCGTCGACGACTTCGTCACCTGCCGTGCCCACGGCATGGCGTTCGAGGAGATCAAGAGCCCGGTGCAGGGCAACGGCGTCTACGCCAAGGACCTGCCGTTCTTCGGTGGCCAGATGATCTGGAAGGCCAACCCGCAGATCGTCGACAAGCTGCGCGAGGTCGACGCCCTGATGGCCCACAAGGTCATTACCCATAGCTACATGCACTGCTGGCGACACAAGACGCCGGTGATCTACCGTGCCACCGCCCAGTGGTTCGTGGGCATGGACGTCAAGGGCAAGGATGGTCGCACCCTGCGTGAGCGGGCTCTCGAGGGCATCGAGGCGACTCATTTCACCCCCGCCTGGGGCAAGGCGCGACTGCATTCCATGATCGCCAACCGTCCGGATTGGTGCATTTCGCGCCAGCGTAACTGGGGCGTGCCGATTCCCTTCTTCCTGCACAAGGCCAGTGGTGAACTGCATCCCCGCACCCTCGAGCTGATGGAGGAAGCCGCCAAACGCGTGGAGAAGGAGGGCATCGATGCCTGGTTCCGTCTCGACCCGGTCGAGCTGCTGGGCGAGGAGGCCGCAGAGTACGACAAGGTCACCGATACCCTGGATGTGTGGTTCGACTCCGGCACTACCCACCGCCACGTGCTGCGCGGCTCGCACCCCCATGGCCACGAGACGGGGCCGCGTGCCGACCTGTACCTGGAGGGTTCCGACCAGCACCGCGGCTGGTTCCACTCATCGCTGCTGACAGGCTCGGCAATCGATGGCCATCCGCCGTATCGGCAACTGCTGACGCACGGTTTTACCGTCGACTCCCAGGGGCGTAAGCAGTCCAAGTCGTTGGGCAACGTCGTCGCACCCCAGGAAGTGATGGACAAGCTGGGCGCCGATATCCTGCGCCTGTGGGTCTCCTCCACCGACTATTCCGGCGAGATGGCGGTCTCCGACGAGATCCTCAAGCGCACCGCCGACGTCTACCGGCGTATCCGCAACACCGCGCGCTTCCTGCTCTCGAACCTCAACGGCTTCGAGCCGAGCCGGGATCAGGTGGCCTTCGACGACATGCTGGCGCTGGACCAGTGGGTGGTGGATCGCGCCGCCCAGCTCCAGGCGCGCATCGAGACGGCCTACGAGGAGTACCGCTTCCTCGACGTCTACCAGCAGGTACACACCTTCTGCTCCCGGGAGCTGGGCGGCTTCTATCTGGACGTGATCAAGGACCGCCAGTACACCACCCAGGCTGACTCCCTGGCGCGGCGCAGCTGTCAGACCGCGCTCTACCAGGTGGTACAAGCCCTTTCCCGCTGGGTGGCGCCGATCCTCTCGTTCACCGCCGAGGAGATCTACGCGCATATCCCCGGTCATCGAGGCGACAGCGTGCTGCTCGAGACCTACTACGAAGGGCTCTCGACCCTCGCCGACGACGCCCTCCTGGGCCGCGATTTCTGGGAGCAGGTGCTCGAGGTCAAGCAGGCGGTGAACAAGTGCCTGGAGGACGCCCGCAACGCCAAGACCATCAAGGGCAGCCTGGCTGCCGAGGTCACGCTCTACGTCAGTGACGAGCTGCAGGCGACCCTGGCCAAGCTCGGCGACGAGCTGCGCTTCGTGATGCTGACCAGCGAAGTGCGCCTGGCGCCGCTGGCTGAGGGGAAGAACGCCGAAGCCACCGAGCTCGACGGCCTCAAGGTGGCCGTGACGGCCAGCCCGCACCAGAAGTGCGAACGCTGCTGGCATCACCGCGAGGACGTCGGTTCGCACAGCGAGCATCCGGACCTCTGCGGTCGCTGTATCGGCAACCTGCCCCAGGGCGCCGGGGAAGTGCGTCACTATGCCTGATGTTGCTGGCGGAGAACCGATGCGCCAGCCGCTGCGCTGGCTGTGGCTGGCGGCTGCCTGGATCGTGCTGGACCTTGGCACCAAGGCATTGGCGACGAGTCTTCTGAGCTACGGTCAGCCGGTGGAGGTGCTGCCGTTCTTCAACTTGACGCTGCTCCACAACACCGGCGCGGCCTTCAGCTTCCTGGCCGACAGTCCCGGTTGGCAGCGCTGGTTCTTCGCCATCATTGCCGTGGGCGCCAGTGTCGGCCTGACCTACTGGCTGACTCGCCTCAAGCGCGACGAGACGCTGCTGGCGGTGGCGCTGGCCCTGATCATCGGCGGGGCGCTGGGCAACCTCTATGATCGCCTGGTGCACGGCTACGTTGTGGACTTCCTGTCGTTCCATGTGGCTGGGTGGTACTACCCGGCCTTCAACGTGGCCGACATCGGTATCACCCTGGGGGCCATCGGCCTGATCTGGGAATCCATTTTCGAGGGGCGCAAGCAGGCGCGCCGCCGTGGCTGACAGGGCTCATGCCGCGACACGACAGAGACAGCAGAGGGCAACCATGAGCGAATATCGCATCGACGAGGGGATGGAAGTCACCCTGCACTTCACCCTCAAGCTGGAAGACGGCACCGTGGTGGACTCGACTCGCGACAAGGAGCCGGCCACCTTCCAGATGGGTGACGGCAACCTGCCGCCGGGCTTCGAATATCCTCTGAAGGGGCTGAGCGACGGCGAGAGCGGCAGTTTCGAGATCACACCCGAGCACGCCTTCGGCCAGCACAACCCGCAGAACGTCCAGCTGCTCAGTCGCGACGACTTCGAGGACATCGAACCCGAGGTCGGCACCGTGATGTCGTTCGCCGACGCAGCCGGGGGCGAGCTGCCCGGTGTCATCATCAGCGTCGAGGACAAGCAGGTGGAGGTGGACTTCAATCATCCGCTGGCAGGGCGTACCCTGACCTTCGAGGTGGAAGTCATCGCGGTGAAGCCTGCACAGACTCATTAAGAACGCCTGAGAACGTTTTTCAGGTGAGGGGCGCCGGGGACGGATCAGAGCAAAGGTCTTTTGCCAGGGGTGAGGAGCACTGCTCCGAACGGGCTAGCCATGGATGGCTAGCACCGGCCCTGCAAGCGGAGCAGGATGCGAGAGCGCCGCAGGGCAAAAGTAGCGCCCAGGGAAGGGTTTACAGCGCCTTTGCGTAGATCTGTCGCCGGAACAGCCCCGGTCCATCAGAGAATCTACGACCGGATGCCCAGGCATCAAGGCAAGGCGCCATGCAACGCAAACCCATACAAATCAAGCTGGCCAATCCCCGCGGCTTCTGCGCCGGCGTCGACCGCGCCATCGAGATCGTCAACCGGGCGCTGGATGTCTTCGGCCCGCCCATCTACGTGCGTCATGAAGTGGTGCACAACCGCTTCGTGGTCGACACCCTGCGCGAGCGCGGAGCCGTCTTCGTCGAGGAGCTCCATGAGGTGCCCGATGACGTCATCGTCATCTTCTCCGCCCACGGCGTCTCCCGCGCCGTGCAGGAGGACGCCGAACGCCGCGGCCTCAAGGTATTCGACGCCACCTGTCCGCTGGTCACCAAGGTGCATCTGGAGGTGTTGCGATACGCCAGGCGCGGCCAGGAGTGCATCCTGATCGGCCACGCCGGCCATCCCGAGGTGGAAGGCACCATGGGGCGCTACGACACCGGCCATGGCGGCGAGATCTACCTGGTCGAGGATGAGGCCGACGTCGAACGGCTCCAGGTCAAGGACCCGTCGCGGCTCTCCTTCGTCACCCAGACGACCCTCTCCATGGATGACACCGCCCGAGTGATCGACGCCCTGCGCAAGAAGTTTCCCGAGATCGAGGGGCCGCGCAAGGACGACATCTGCTACGCCACCCAGAACCGCCAGGACGCCGTGCGCGAGCTGGCGGCCGGCAGCGACCTGCTGCTGGTGGTGGGCAGCCCCAACAGCTCCAACTCCAATCGCCTGCGAGAGCTGGCCGAGCGGAGCGGCACACCGGCCTACCTGATCGACGACGCCGACCAGATCGATTCCGACTGGCTGAAGGGCGTCGCCACCATCGGCATCACCGCCGGGGCCAGTGCACCGGAAGTGCTGGTCAAGGGGGTGGTCGAACGGCTTCAGGGCCTGGGCGCCGAGGCGCCGGAGGAGCTTGCCGGGCGGGAAGAAACCATCACCTTCTCGATGCCCCGCGAGCTGCGTGAGCGCGTAATCATCAGCGATTCGCTATGATGATGGCATAGTAGGAGAAAACTGGTATTGGTATTAACAGAGAATCATTCGTTCGTATAGGCAGGGAAGCCGGGCAAAGGCCCGGCTTTTTGATGCCGCACTAGCGGGTGACGACGTCATGATACATACTGAAACCAAACGTAACGCAACCATGGAGACGCGTCGCTTGATGAGGCTAGCCTTCCGAGGCCGCTCCCGGGCCGCTACAGGCATCCTCCGGCACACCGCCGGCTTCACGCTCATCGAACTGATGATAGCGGTAGCCGTGATCGGCATTCTGGCAGCGATTGCGATACCGAGCTATCAGGGATATGTGGAGAACAGCCGTCGGACGGATGCACATGCAGGGCTGATGCAAGCCGCCCAGCAGCTTGAGCGCTGCTATACGGTCGATAACACCTATGCCGGTTGTGCGATCACCACGACCTCGCCGGATGGCATCTATACCATTACCATTTCTCTCAACGAAACGGACTCCGGCTACACGCTGACTGCGACCACCTCCCAGGCGGACCGCTGCTCCGGCCCCTTGACGCTCACGCATCGTGGCGAGCGCGGCCCTGCTGGCGGCAACTGTTGGTGAACATGATGAATGCTCGAGGGTTCACTCTTATCGAACTGTTGGTGACCATTGCGGTGGCGGCCATCATGGCCACCATTGCCGTACCGGGCTTTCAGGGCATGATGGCGAGCAACCGGGTTGCTAGTGATTATAATGAGATCCTCTCTGGTCTAAATCATGCAAGAAGTGAAGCCATCAAGCGCCGAGAGAATGTTACTTTCCGGATTACCCAGGCCAACGGGGAATGGGCTTATGAGATTCTTGTCGGTGGAAATGAATTAGCTCTGAGAAGCGGACGAGACGATAAAGTAACTGTAGATCCTGTAATAGTTGTTTTTAACTCTCTTGGCCGGCGCCAAAGCTGCACAACTAGTAATTGTATAACAACGATTTCTCGCGGTGATAAAAGTGAAAGAATTCAGGTAAGCATAACGGGCCGCATCGGCAAGCCAACGAGTTGAGGAACGCCATGTACCGTCACGCTCAATCGGGTTTTACGCTAATCGAGGCGTTGATCGCCTTGGTGGTGCTCTCCATCGGCCTGCTGGGCGTGGCGGCCATGCAGCTCAAGGCCCTCCAGAGCGCCCATATGGGCTACCAGCGCTCGGTGGTGAGCCTGGCGGCCATCGACGCTCAGGAAAGGGCCTGGGAAAAACTATCTAAATCGAATCCTAAAACATGCCCAAGCGATAACGATATTGAAGGTAATTGGAAAGCGGAGTGGTTTGGCGAAATTTTGGCTGATGCAGGAAGTAGCATAGACTCACCCAGTGATTGCAATTACATAGTCACTATTGCATGGCAGGAGGAGCGCTTCATGAATGAAGAGGACCTTGAGCCATTTGTTTATCTCTTCAGGCTGCCTGAGCTATGAACCGACGACATGTGCAAAGCGTTTTTCCAAGCCCGAGCGGCGGCGGCAGGCCCCCTAGGCGTCATCGGGGTTTTAGCCTGATAGAACTGATGGTTGCCTTGGTGATTGGCCTGATTATCATTCTTGGCGCCGGCCAGCTGTTCCTGATGGGCTTCCAGACATTCCGTCAGACCGAGTTGATGGGCAACAAGCAGGCGGCGCTTACATTTGCCGCCGAGACGCTGATTCGCGATATTCGCCGCGCTAGTGCCATAGATAATGGCTCGGTGTTTAATTTAGTAGTGCCAAATAATGGCGACCTTGCTTCTTGTGATGCTGAAGATGAGGTCACAAAGGAGTATTGGGTTGAGGAGTATGATGGCGAGCACACGCTCATGCTGAAAGCAAGTTGCCCTACGGTAGCAGAGTTTACCGAGCCTTTAGTCGGGGGGTTTTCGGACAATGGATTTCCTATGCCGATTGACTTAGGTGATGGCGTCTGGCAGTTGGTTTTTCGCCTCCAGTCGAGTGTGCAAGGAGAGTTCGACGAATTTACATTTCATGCGGTGAACCGAAGTGCCGCAGTGAATTAGATTGACTAGGTTCTATGCCTGGAGGTTGTTATGAAAAAACAAAGAGGAGCTGCGCTTGTTGTGGTTCTGGCAATGCTGACGATGTCGTTAATGTTAGGGCTGTCTGGGATGCAGGCATCTTTAATTGATGAACGTTTGGCGGGAAATTATAAGGCCTCGGCGGAAGCTCAGATGAATGCTGAATTAGGCGCATCTGAATTTATGGCATGGCTGCAAAGTGAAGGCTGGCCAACCACTAGTAGTGAAAAAAAGTCTTGGGATGGGCACGCAGCGCTTGCAGCGGCAGGCATAAGATATGAAATAATCGAGCCAGTTGATTGGGATTCTGTTGCTGATTCTGTAGGGGTCAGGGTTAAGGGGCTGGCAGGTCAGGATGCCAGAGCCTTTATAGATGCTGTTTTTAACAGGGTTCCTCCCAGTTTAATAAACGCTAATGGCGCATACACTTGTTATGGGACTAATTGTTCTGTTTCTACCGGCTCAGGTCAGTCTAGCAGCTCAATTAATGGGTATGATCATGTTGTAGGTGACGCGGGCTGTAGCATAAAAGGAAAGAATACGCCAGAGTTGAATCCGAATGGCCAGGATAAAGCTGGGTTGATAATTCTTGATGGCGTATATTCCGAAGGCGGTGCGGGGGATAATATTGATGGCGACCCTCCTGTCGTGTCGAGCACATCTAGCTATGAAGACTTGGCATACACTGGAGGCGTTTCTGTTGATGAGGCAGAAGCGGAGCTAGATAAATTTATTGATGATTTGCTGAGTAGTGGAAAAGTTTCGATGAATCCTGGCCAAGTGTCTGGCCTCAGTAATATAGCCTATGCGGGTGTTGATAACACTATTGAAATAAATAGTGACTCAGGCGGAATTATCATTTTAGAGGGCGGAACTTTGGAGTTCAAGCAGGGAAATACTTGTTTCGCTGGCTTAGTTATTGCCAGGCAAGGTATCGACGGCAGCGATGCTCAGGTTATAGTTCCCCCTTCTATTGATGGCCAGGGAACGACTGCAATCGTGGGTGCTGTTGTCGGTAAAAGCATGGAGTACACGGGCAGCGGTACGCCAAGTGTTTACTATAGTTCTATGGCGTTGGATAAGTTTGCTGGTGGGTCTATCGGAGATTCTGTTTCGATTAGCATGTGGCAAAACGACTAGATAGCCCTTGCAGCAGAGCAACTTAGCCTTGGAGTCAGCCCTCATGCCCAGCCAGTGCTGACAGCAGGTCGCGTTACGTTTTAAACGCGGCCGAAGGTCACCGGGAGAGGCCAGTGCGGGCGATCAATGCCCTCCGGCCCGTTGTTGAATTCAGCGATAAGACTCGGCGAGTCGATTGCGTAGCCGGTCCAGCTCAGCCTCCGTCCAGTCTTCCGGTTCTATCAGTGCCGCCCAGGCGTCCAGGTAGTGCCTGGCGGCGAACGAGTGGCCGTACCCGGGCGGGGCGTCGCCGATGGTCAGGTCGGCCAGCAGCTGCAGCATGGTCACCACCGGGTACCAGCGTAGCTCCGGCGAGACGTCCGGTGCGCGGGGCTCGCGCATCCACTCCGGCTCCCGGAAGAACGACCAGGGTTCGAAGAAGGTGATCGGGTCGCTGCCGTATTGCAGGTAGGCGATACGAAAGTCCCCCCACTCGCCATAGGGCATCTCCAGCCCCTGATACTGGTTCATGAAACGTACCACCGAGCCGTTGCGAAAGGTCGGCAGCCAGGCAGGCGAGCCGAGTTCGCGGCTGCGGGTCACCGCTTGCCAGGTTTCGCTGCGGTAGGGCGGGCCGCTCCACAGGGCACCGTGGAAGGGGTCGTCGATGATGTCGTAGAAATCGAAGGAGAGATCGGAGTTGAGTGACCCGAGGCTGAGGCCGTGTAGGTACAACTTCGGCCGCGAGGCTTTTGGCAGGGTGGTCCAGTATTCGTAGACCGTCGCAAACAGCGCTCGGGCGTTCTCCACCCCGTAGTCGCCTTCGGCAATGATCGAGAGGTGGCTGGGCAGGTAGGAGTATTGAACGGTTGCCGTGGCCACGTCGCCGCGCTGCAGGTACTCGAGGGTATTCTGGGCACCGGGGTCGACCCAGCCGCGGCCGGTGGGGGTGGCCAGCACCAGCACCGAGCGCTCGAAGGCGCGGACACGCTTCAGCTCTGCCAGGGCGAGTTGGGCTCGCTCCTCCGGTGTCTCCGCGGCACTCAGGCCAACGTAGACCCGTATCGGGGCCTGTGCCGGCTCGTCGAGAAAGTCCGACAGCTCCTCTGCGGTGGGGGTGCGGGAGATATAGCGTCGCCCGCGACTGCCCAGGTTTTCCCAACTGATCAACGAACTGGCGCTGCCGGTCTGCATCGGGTCGGCGGGTGGCGCCAGGTCGTCCTGGATCAGCTCGTCCAGCTGCTGGAAGGAGTTGTCGGCCGCGCGCAGGGCCAGGGTGAAGATCACCCCATCGATGACCGACCAGAACAGCATGGTCGCGACCAGGACGCCGATGACGTTCGAGACTCGGTGGGAAATATAGCGCTGCAGTCGACGCGAGAGGAAACGAAAGGTGCGCCGGAACAGCCTGGCGACCAGCAGTAGGGCGCCGAAGACCAGCAGGGTAATCGTACCGATATAGAATGGTCGTATGCCGCTGACCTCCTCCATGCCCATCAGATCGCGAATGCTGTTCTGCCACTCGGAGGCCTGCCACAGGAAAGCGGCGGCGATCACGGAACACGCCACTGCCGCTGAGAGCTTGATGGTGAGTGCCAGCCGGAGACTGGGCTTGGGAAGGTGCAGGTAATACCACAGCCAGTGGCCGGCATAGCCCAGTGCGTAGCCGGCGGCAAGCGAGAGCCCCGAAACGATGCCCTGGGAGTACATGGGGCGCGGCAACAGGCTCGGAGTAAGGGAGAAGGCGAATAACAGCGTGCCCACCAACAGGCCGGTTGCCGAGAAGTGGCTGAGCGCTGTGCGGACTTTCCAGTACATGACGGACTATACCTGAATGGCTGGCTGCGAAGTCTACTGCACGTAAACGGGAAGGCAAGGGGGTAGGGTGCTAATGCCCCTGGGGAAAGTGACTCGGGCGCAAGTTGGCCGGGAGCGCCCGGTCAACCTGCCCCGATTGTCGTGCCTGCCTGGGCCAGTGATGCTACCCGGAAATGTCTGAGCCAGGTGATAGCTAGTACAAGTGATGGCTAGGGCAAGTGATGGGCTCTGCCGCGGGTGAAGCGAACCGGTGGGCTGTACTTGTCGCCCGCAGGTGCCCGCTCCGGTGCCGGGCGGACACGCCAGCCGCGCGAGGTTGCCCACTCCTTGAGCTCCCGGTAGTTGAGTAGCGGATAGTCCCCTGAGTAGGGGTTGGGAGACGACGAGGGGAAGGCGAAGGCCACATGGGGGTAGTGGACGAAGGCGTCTTCGCTGTCATGGGCGGCGAGTGCCCGATCCAGGGCGGTCTGCCAGGCCCGGGAATCGCGACGTGCTTCTGCAGATCGTGTTGCATGCATCGGATTGTCCTCGCTTGGTTCGTCGGGAGAGAGGCAGCGCCCGGTCGTTGGCGTTGCCGGGTGGGGCGTTGTAGGAAGATCGCGGACATGCGTAGGCACGTAGACGCGTTTGATGACACTTCTCGATTCGGTCATGGTGCTTCCTCCTAAGCTTGCTACTATCGGGGTTCCCCCCCGCCTGCCAGTCCCGGTCAATCCCAGCTCAGCGCGCCGCCCACCTGGTACTCGGTGACACGGGTCTCGAAGAAGTTCTTCTCCTTGCGCAGGTCGATGATCTCGCTCATCCACGGGAAGGGGTTCTGGGCACCGGGGTACTGCTCCTTCAGGCCGATCTGGGCCAAGCGGCGGTTGCAGATGAAGTGCAGGTACTCCTCCATGATCGCCGCGTTCATGCCCAGCACGCCGCGGGGCATGGTGTCGCGGGCATAGGCGATCTCGAGCTCGGTGCCCTCGAGGATCATCTGGGTCACCTCGTCCTGGAACTCGGCGGTCCACAGGTGCGGGTTCTCGATCTTGATCTGGTTGATCATGTCGACGCCGAAGTTGAGGTGCATCGACTCGTCGCGCAGGATGTACTGGAACTGCTCGGCCACGCCGGTCATCTTGTTGCGCCGCCCCATGGAGAGGATCTGGCTGAAGCCGCAGTAGAAGAAGATGCCTTCGGTGACGCAGTAGAAGGCCACCAGGTTGCGCAGCAGTTCCTGGTCGGTCTCCGGGGTGCCGGTGTTGAAGTCGGCACGCGCCAGCGACTGGGTATGCTTGAGGCTCCAGGCCGACTTGGCGGCCACGGAGGGGACTTCGCGGTACATGTTGAAGACCGCGCCCTCGTCCATGCCCAGGGACTCCACACAGTACTGGTAGGCGTGGGTGTGGATGGCTTCCTCGAAGGCCTGGCGCAGCAGGTACTGGCGGCATTCGGGGTTGGTGATCAGGCGGTAGAGCGCCAGCACCAGGTTGTTGGCCACCAGCGAGTCGGCCGTGGAGAAGTAGCCCAGGCTGCGCTCGACGATGCGCCGCTCGTCCGCGGTGAGCCCTTCCTGGCTCTTCCACAGGGCGATATCGGCGTTCATGTTCACTTCCTGGGGCATCCAGTGGTTGGCGCTGCCGTCCAGGTACTTCTGCCAGGCCCACTCGTACTTGAACGGCACCAGCTGGTTGAGGTCGGCGCGGGCGTTGATCATCTGCTTGTCGCTGACCTCAATGCGCGCCGCGCCCATCTCCAGCTCTTCCAGGCCGGCGGCAACGTCGAGCTCCTCCAGCGACTTGCGGGCGCGCTCGATGCGGTCGGCCTCGGCGATCACGTAGTTCCCGCTGGCTTCTTGGATCTCGCCGGCGTCAGCCGGGGCGCTCGGCTGCGCCTTGGCGGCGGGCGCCGGGGTTGCCGGTGCCGGCTTGTCGGCGACGGCGGTCTCGTCTTCGTTGAATTCGTCCCAGTTCAGCATTCACTTTCCCTCAGGGTTATGACTCGTTGCAGGCTCCGCCAAGGCGCCTGCCGGCGCCAGCCGCGCTTAAAAAACACCAACCGGTGCATTGCGGCTGTAGGAGCAGCTTCAGCTCGCGACTGGAGGCGACAGCCTCCCGGCGGTGTTGCCCGGCGTCGGCAATTACCTCAAGCACTGCCGCCTCCGCCGGGGGCGCCTGACGGCGCCGGTCGCGATGCAAAGCAGCGCTCCAACAGAAACGTTCGGCGTTATTGGCAGGCTTCGCAGCCCAGGTCATCGATTTCGGAGGCGCTGGGAGCACGTGAACCGCTGCCCGCCTTGCCGCTCAGAAAGTCCTCTATGCCCCGCGGCTCGGAAGCAGCAGGCGGGGTGGGCGTCGGGGTCGGCTGCGCCGCCGGTGCACCGCCGTTGCTCACGGCATTCAGGGTGCCGCGGTCCACGGTGGACTTCTCCACCGAGGTGGCGCCCAGAGCGCGCAGGTAGTAGGTGGTCTTCAGGCCGCGGAACCAGGCCATGCGATAGGTCACGTCGAGTTTCTTGCCGGAAACCCCCTTGATGTAGAGGTTCAGCGACTGGGCCTGGTCGATCCACTTCTGGCGGCGGGAGGCGGCCTCCACCAGCCACTTGGGCTCCACCTCGAAGGCGGAGGCGTACTTGGCCTTGAGGTCCTCCGGCACCCGGTCGATGGGCTGCACGCTGCCGTCGTAGTACTTGAGGTCGTTGATCATCACCTCGTCCCACAGGCCTCGCTCCTTCAGGTCGTTGACCATGAAGGCGTTGACCACGGTGAACTCGCCGGAGAGATTCGACTTCACATAGAGGTTCTGATAGGTCGGCTCGATCGACTGAGTGACGCCGCAGATATTGGAAATGGTCGCCGTGGGGGCGATGGCCATGACGTTGGAGTTGCGCATGCCCTGCTTGGCAACCTTGCTGCGGATGCGTCCCCAGTCCTGGGTGCTCGAGGTGTCCATCTCGATGTACTGCTCGCCGCGCTCGAGCTTGAGCTTCTCGATAGAGTCGATGGGCAGCACGCCCTGGCTCCAGAGCGAACCGTCGAAGCTTTCGTAGCGGCCGCGTTCGGCGGCCAGGTCGCTCGATGCCTCGATGGCGTGGTAGCTGACCAGCTCCATGGAGCGGTCGGCGAACTCGATGGCTCCGTCGCTGGCATAGGCGACGCCCAGGGCGTATAGCGCATCCTGGAAGCCCATGATGCCGAGCCCCACCGGCCGGTGCTTGAAGTTGGAATTGCGTCCCTGGGGCACCGCGTAGTAATTGATGTCGATGACGTTGTCGAGCATGCGCACCGCGGTGCGTACCGTCTTGCCCAGCTTCTCGTTGTCGAGCTTTCCGTCGGTCACGTGCTGTGCCAGGTTGACCGAACCCAGGTTACACACCGCAATCTCATCGACGCTGGTGTTGAGCGTGATCTCGGTGCACAGGTTGGAGGAGTGCACCACGCCGGCGTGCTGCTGCGGGCTACGCAGGTTGCAGGGGTCCTTGAAGGTGATCCACGGATGGCCCGTCTCGAACAGCATCGAGAGCATCTTGCGCCACAGGTCCT
Organism: Halomonas sp. DQ26W; assembly: GCF_003339685.1. Lineage (GTDB taxonomy): Bacteria > Pseudomonadota > Gammaproteobacteria > Pseudomonadales > Halomonadaceae > Halomonas. Next base: position 43,900 of record NZ_QPKI01000028.1, read on the forward strand.
TGGCGCGGACCCGCTTATAGAGCTTGAGCTGACCGCTGTAGGTCATCGCCTCGTACTCTGCATAGCGCTTCTCGAAGGCGGCGCCGTAGAGGTCGTGGAGGTCCGGGCAGTTGGAGGGTGAGAACAGCGTCCACTCCTTGTCGTCGAAGACCCGCTTCATGAACAGGTCCGGCACCCAGTTGGCAGTGTTCATGTCGTGGGCGCGGCGGCGGTCGTCACCGGTGTTCTTGCGCAGGTCGAGGAACTCCTCGACATCCAGGTGCCAGGTCTCCAGATAGGCGCAGACCGCGCCCTTGCGCTTGCCGCCCTGGTTGACCGCCACCGCGGTGTCGTTGACCACCTTGAGAAAGGGCACCACACCCTGGCTCTTGCCGTTGGTGCCTTTGATGTAGGAACCCAGGGCACGCACCGGCGTCCAATCGTTGCCCAGGCCGCCGGCCCATTTTGAGAGCAGGGCGTTGTCGCGGATGGCGCTGTAGATGCCGTCCAGGTTGTCGGGCACGGTGGTGAGGTAGCAGGAGGAGAGCTGGCTGCGCACGGTGCCGGCGTTGAACAGCGTCGGCGTGGAGGCCATGTAGTCGAAGCTGGATAGCAGCTCGTAGAATTCGATGGCGCGGGCTTCGCGGTCGTCTTCATTCAGCGAAAGACCCATGGCGATGCGCATGAACATTACCTGGGGCAGCTCGTAACGCACGTCGTCGCGGTGGATGAAATAGCGGTCGTAGAGCGTCTGCAGGCCCAGGTAGGTGAAGGCGTTGTCGCGGGAATGGTCCAGCGCGTCGCCCAGCCGCTCGAGGTCGAACTCGGCGAGCCTGGGGTCGAGCTGCTCGAACTCGATGCCGCGGGCCACATAGGCGTGGAAGGCCGGCTTGTAGAGTTCGGCCATTTCGCCGAAGGTGGCTTCTTCGGCCACACCCAGGAACGACAGGGCCTCGCGGCGCAGGTTGTCCTGCAGCAGCCGGGCGGTGACGTAGGTGTAGTTGGGGTCCTTCTCCACCAGGGTACGGGCGGTCATCATCAGCGCCTGGGAGACGCCATCGACGGTGACGCCGTCGTAGAGGTTCTTCAGTGCTTCTTCTACGATGTGGTTGGGGTCGACATTGGCCAGCTCCGCGCAGGCGTCGAACACCAGCGTCTCGATACGGCCCAGGTCGAGCGGCCGGCGGCTGCCATCGAGGGCAGTGACGTTGAGCGTCGGGTGGGGTTTCTCGATGTCATCGCCGGCAGCGGCCCGGGCCCGAGCGTGGGCTTCACGGTAGAGGACGTAGGCGCGGGCGACCTTTTGTTCGCCGGCACGCATCAGCGCCAGTTCGACCTGGTCCTGGATGTCCTCGATGTGTACCGTGCCGCCATCGGGCATGCGGCGCTGGAAGGTTTCGGCAATGGTGCGCGAGGCCACGGCGACGAAATCGCGCACCCGGGAGGAGGAGGCCGCATTGTCGCCCTCCACAGCGATGAAGGCCTTGGACATGGCCACGGCGATCTTGCTGACATCGAAGGCCGCCACGTCACCGGTTCGCTTGATGACGCGCAGCGTCTGCGGTGCGGTGATGGACAGGCTGGCGGCAGCGGAGGTCTGGGGCTGTTCCATGGTGGGTTGTTCGCTTCCTATCAGGGCTTGTCGTCGGGAATCGATGAGCATTGAAAGCAAGGGATTGAATTGCCACTAGCTGCACATCATCTTGTGTTTTTGTTGTCGATTGACACAAGATAGAGTGCTTTTTGGCAGTCATCAAGTGGGTAGCCTGTGGGCGTCCTGGTGACTTCCTGTGGCATCGCCGAGCATCGGGGCTATGCTTCGCTGGCCAGGCCGTTTGGGAAACACTGCACAAATGCCTACGCGAGCGAATCGCTGCGTTGCGCGGTGCGCGGAATCCTCACATATACCCCATATGCTCCGGTTCCTGTGCTCCGTGCGCCTTGCGCTTCATCTCGCTCGGCAATTTGTTCAGCGTTTCCTTTGCACGCAATATCAACACAGGCATGCGAAATGGCATATTTCGGGTATCCTTGATGTAGATGGCGGGACAGGGTGTCCCGGAAATGCAAATGAATTGCCCGGCACGGGGATAACGAGGATGGAATACAACCTGGAAAACAGCGACATGGAGCACGTGCTGATTATCGAGGATGACGTGCGCCTGGCCGAACTCACGCGGGACTACCTGGAGGCCAATGGCTTTCAGGTGACCGTGGAGTCCGAGGGCTCGCGAGGCGTTGAGCAGATCCAGACCCTGCAGCCGGATCTGGTGATCCTCGATTTGATGCTGCCGGGTGAAGATGGTCTGTCGATCTGTCGACGGGCCCGGCCTGACTACAGCGGACCGATTCTCATGTTGACCGCCCGCACCGACGATATGGATCAGGTGCTGGGGCTGGAGATGGGTGCCGACGACTACGTTCCCAAGCCGGTTCAGCCCCGGGTGCTGCTGGCACGCATGCGGGCGCTGCTGCGACGGACGGACAGCACCGAACAGGGCGGCGACGTGCGCCTCTCGTTTGGCAACCTGGATATCGACAGCGCCACCCGCGAAGCCTGGCTGGAGGGCGATCGCATCGACCTGACCAGCGCCGAGTTCGACCTGCTGTGGCTATTGGCGAGCAATGCCGGGCGTGTACTCACCCGTGAGGAGATCTTCAGCGACCTGCGTGGCATCAAGTACGACGGCCAGGATCGTTCCATCGACGTGCGGGTTTCTCGTATTCGTCCGAAGATCGGCGACGACCCCAATCATCCGCACCGTATCAAGACCGTGCGCAGCAAGGGTTACCTCTTCGTCAAGGACGCCTGAGCGATGCAGCGGTTCCTGGCCGATGGCACATTCCTGCGCGTCTACCTGGCTCTGGCGTTGGCGTTGCTGGTGACTTTCGGCCTGGCGCTGATGGGCCTGGCCCTGGTCGACCGGGTGCGTATTGAACAGTTCCGCGAACAGCTGGCCGAAGCGCCGTTGCAGCTGTTGACCCTAAAGGTCGCCACCCTGCCGGCGAACGAGCGCGGTGACTGGCTGACCCAGCAATCCGACCGGCTGGACATGCGGCTTTCCTTGCGTAGCCCCGACGATGCCGGCCTGGGCTGGTTCGAGCGCAGGCGCCTGGAGCGTGGCAGCGTCCTGGTCAAGCCGGAAGATGGCGAGAACTGGCGCCTTTACCGCCGCATAGCCGGTGAGTACCGGGTGCTCGAAGCGCGCCTGTCCGGGCTCAATGAGCGCCAATTGCGTGGCCTGGCCCAGATGCTGGGAGACTGGCTGGCCGAGGAGGAAGGTGACGCCCGGCAGCAACGGCTGGCCCACGTGACTACCGACGCTCTGCCGGTTCAGCTCAGCGACCTGGCCCCGGAGGGGCTCGACAGCCACCAGCTCTCGCGGCTGCGCGAGGGGGAACTGGTAATACGCCTGCTGCCGGGCCATTGGGCGCTGACGGTTTATCTTGCCGTACCTGCGCGGGATGGCGGCCGACAATGGCTATCGATCGGCCCGGTATCGGCCCTGGAGCCGACGCCCATCTCCTTGTTGTTGCTGGTATTGGTGATCATGCTGGCCGTGCTGGCGGTGATCATTTACCTCATCGTACGTGGTGTCGAAGCTCGCTTGGCACGTCTGGAACTGGCCGCCGGCCGCATTGCCAGTGGCCGGCTCGATACCCGGGTCAAAGTCGACGGTGGTGGCTTCATCGGCCGGGTGGCCATGGCATTCAATGCCATGGCGGCGCAGGTGCAGTCGCTGCTGCGCTCCCAGCAGGAGATGATTCGCGCCGTATCCCACGAACTGCGCACCCCCGTCGCCCGGATTCGCTTCGCCATGCAGATGGTCGAGGACATGACCGATGATCCGGCCGTCCATCGCCAGCTGCATGGCATCGACGGCGATATCGAGGAGCTCGACCACCTCATCGACGAAATTCTCACCTATGCACGCCTCGACAGCGGCATCGTCAACGGGACCGAACTGCAGCGTGTCGTTGTCGACTGCCGTGGCATGGCCAGGCAGGTACTCGATACCCTGGCACCTCTGCACGCTCACCTTCGCCTGGAACTGGCACCCGGACCCGAGGTGGAAGCCCTTGCCGATTCACGCTACCTGCAGCGGGCGCTGCAGAATCTGGTGGCCAACGCCTGCCGACATGCCCGTTCCCACGTACTGATACGCCTCACGGTGGAGCCACGGCTGGTGCGGCTTGATATCGAGGATGACGGCCCCGGGATCCCGGAGAGCGAGCGTCAGACCATCTTCAAGCCCTTCGCCCGTCTGGATGACAGCCGCACGCGTCGCTCGGGCGGCTATGGGCTGGGGCTTTCCATCGTCCAGAAAGTCATGACCTGGCACGGCGGCAGCGTGGTGGTGGACGACAGCCAACAGCTGGGGGGCGCACGCTTCTCGCTGTTGCTGCCTATACCGAAAGAGGCGGTGCTGTTGCCCGTCAAGCCGGCCTGATGCCTTCCAGTACCGCGAACGACGTCTCCCGCGCGGTGTTCAGGAAGTCCTCCATCCAGGGCTGGTCGCGGCTATCTTCCCGAATGGCGGCAAACAGCGTGCTCCACATCCCCTTTTCGCCCAGAGCCACCGCCTTCACATAGTCCCGTTCCAAGTATTCGGTCAACGCCCAGTTGGGTAGCGCACAGACGCCGCGTCCGCTGGCAACCAACTGCATCATCATGATGGTCAACTCGGCCGTGCGAAGTTCTCGCGGCCTGACCCCGGCGGGGTCGAGAAACTGGGTAAACACATCCAGGCGGCTGTGCTCCACCGGGTAGGTGATCAGTGTCTCCCCGGCGAGATCCTGGGGCGCAATGAAGGCACGATCGGCCAGCGGGTGCTGGCGGGCCACCGCGAGTAGGCCCTGATAGCGGAACAGTGGCTCATAGTAGACCCCGGGTAGTGCCTGCGGGTCGGCGGTGATCACCAGGTCGAGCTGCTCCCGCGCCAGCGCCGGCAGCGGCTCGAAGTGGTGGCCGCCGGGAATATCGATCTCAACCTCCGGCCAGTGATCGCGGAAGTTATCGATGGTCGGCATCAGCCATTGAAAGCAGCTGTGGCACTCGATGGCCATGTGCAGCCGCCCGGGTGCATGGCCGATGAGTCTCGCCAGGTCCCGCTCGGCCATGCGCACCAGCGGCAGAACCTGTTCGGCCAGCGCCAGCAGCCGCTGGCCCGCGCGGGTGAACTCCACGGGGCGGGACTTGCGCACGAATAGCTGGCTTCCCAAACGCTCCTCGAGATCCTTGATCTGGTGCGAGAGTGCCGACTGGGTGAGATGGACCCGCTCCGCTGCTTCCACCAGTGAACCCGCGTCACGCAGGGCAATCAGGGTTCGCAGATGGCGTAGTTCTAGCATGATGAACCCGTTTCATGGTTATGATTAATATGGTTAGTTTTATCCACCAGAGGCGACGACACTGCTCTGCATTCATTCATGCAGAAGAGTCCGCATCATGACATTAGCTCATACATCTGGCTATCCGTGGATTGGTGGTGGCAGCGAGTTGAAGCACGCCAGCAGCCGGCTGTTCGACGAGTGGCCGAGGCCCGTGATGCCAGTCACCCTGTCAAGGCGGTGCTGCCCGGCCCTGTCCAACATGGCCGAGGCGGCCCGGAAGCTGCGCTGGCGCTACGCTTGAAGAGGTTCGGTGCGCTGCATTCGTGGCGCGTGAAACGGGTATCAGGCCGCGGGATCTCGGTGCCTGTTATGCTGTGGTGGTTCGACACGCTCAAGGAATTGTCATGACGCTTCGTTTACCGTTTACCCTTCGGCCAGCGCTGCTGGCTGCCGCTTCGCTGTTGTTGGTCGGCTGCGCCGCCGCGCCTGTCGACGGGCCGCGTCCCGGTGCCAGTCAGGTTACCAGCACCGCGCCGCTGCTGCCCTCGTTGCTCTTTGCCGGTGGCGCCGAGCGTTTCGAGGCCTGGCGCTGCACGCCGCAGCAGGATCTGGTTACCGCCTTTGGCGAGCGTGAGCTGCGGCTGTGGTCGGCACACGGTGCCTATCGGCTGCAGCCGGCCGTGGTGGCCAGCGGTGCTCGCTACCAGCAAGGCGATCTCAGCTTCTGGAACAAAGGGGCAGACGCCGTGGTGGAGAGCGCCAACGGACGGCTCGACTGCAGCGCCGCCATGGCACGCTCTCCCTTGACTCGCGAGCAGCGCCCCGGCGTGATGTTCCACGGCCGTGGTAACGAGCCGGGCTGGCACGTCAATCTGGCCCACGACACCCCTGAACTGACGCTGGCGCTGGACTACGGTGCGCGCAAGCTGACGCTGCCCTACCGTGTCACCGAGATGGACAATGCCGAGGGTCGCGTGACCCTGGCCAGCGGCCTGGCCGACCAGCCCTTCGAGCTGCAACTGGAGGCGAGGGGCTGCTTCGACGACATGAGCGGTGAGCCATTTCCCGCCCGTGTCACCCTGACCATCGACGGGCAGGCGTTGAGGGGCTGTGGGCAAGGAATCTCTCCTTAGGCCACAGCTGAACTCAATTGGTTTGAAGACGATAGGCGCAACGTCGCGCTCCTTCCAGCACGTGTTCGACGCGCTCCACGCTGACGTCCGTGCCCAGTACGGCGCGAAACACCTGCAGCTCGGAGTGACAGAAGGCGGGACAGGTGCGGGCGGCGCTGCAGATCGGACAGTGGTTCTCGACCAGCAGCAGGCTGCCATCGGCGTTTTGCTGCCATTCGGCCATATAGCCTTCGCGGCTGCGGATCTCGGCCAGTTGCGCGACCCGCGCCGCCAGGGTTTCGGCATCGGCCAACTCGCGGCGATAGTGTGCCAGGATCTCGGCACCACGCGCCTCCACCAGGCGATCCAGCGCCGCTACGCCCAGGGTGTTGCGTACGCTGATAATCAGTCGCGAGGCGAGTTCGGCGTGGGTGTCGGGAAAGCGGCCGTGCCCGGCCTCGGTGAGGCGCCATTCGACGACAGGGCGGCCGACACCACCCGGTCGCGAACGCTGTGCCACCAGCCCCCGGCGAGCAAGCTTGCTCAGCTGTTGGCGGGCGTTTTCGCCGGTGGTACCGAGCATCTCGCCCAACTCCGCAGCGGAGTGGGGCCCTCGGGACTTCAGCAGGTGCAGCAGTCGCTGCGCGGCGGTATCAGCCGGTTTTTCATTAGGGTCGCTTGACATGGTGCCCGTTGGAATTAATCTAGTGTATGCTTGGAAAATACCGACGAGGCGGCCAGGAGGCAAGTCCGGATCGCCTCGATTCCCACCGTGAAAGCAAGGAGCATGACCTGATGGCATTTGAATTGCCCGCACTGCCCTACGAAAAGAACGCGCTCGAGCCGCATATCTCCGCCGAGACGCTCGAATACCACTACGGTAAGCACCACCAGGCCTATGTCACCAAGCTCAACGAGCTGGTCGAAGGCACCGACAACGCCAACAAGTCGCTGGAAGAGATCATCAAGAGCGCCTCAGGCGGTCTGTTCAACCAGGCGGCTCAGGTGTGGAACCACACTTTCTACTGGCACTGCCTGTCTCCCAACGGTGGCGGTGAGCCGAGCGGTGCGCTGGCTGAAGCGATTAATGCCAAGTTCGGCTCCTTCGACAAGTTCAAGGAGACCTTCAACGCCAATGCCGCCGGCAACTTCGGTTCCGGCTGGACCTGGCTGATCAAGACCGACGATGGCGGCGTGGATATCGTCAATACCAGCAACGCTGATACTCCCATCGCCTATGGCCAGACCCCGGTACTGACCATCGACGTGTGGGAGCACGCCTACTACATCGACTACCGCAACGCCCGTCCCAAGTACCTGGATAGCGTGTGGAACCTGATCAACTGGGATTTCGTCGCCCAGAACTTCAGTTAATTTCGGGCGCCGAATCGGCGCCATGAGAAACTGACAAAGGCCCTGTCGCAAGCGACAGGGCCTTTGTGTGTCGGATGAGCACGTGTCGAGGGTGTGTAGCTGGCGTACGCCAGGAGACGTAATCTTTCGATTTAATTAATATATTCAGGTGAATTGTTGCGCTTTTATACGATAATTTAGATCGATAGAGTAATGGCCATCTTCCTCTATTTTTCAGGAGAACTGCCATGACTACCCGTGCACTCGTCATCACTTCGTCCATCCTCGGCGCTCAGGGCCAGTCCATTGCCCTGGCCGATCACTTCACCACTCGTGGCAAAGAGCGGGAGGCGTTCGCGATCACCCGCCGCGATCTGGTGGCCGATGAGCTGCCGCACCTCTGTGTCGACGAGCTTTCCAGCTGGCAGGTGCCGGCGGCGGAGCGCACGCCCGAGCAGCGTACCCTGGCGGAGCGCTCGGATGGGTTGATCGATGAGCTGAAAGCGCACGATGTCCTGGTGCTGGCGGTGCCCCTGTACAACCTGGGCATTCCCTCTCAGCTCAAGGCATGGTTCGACCGGGTGCTGCGTGCCGGTGAAACCTTCCGCTACAGCGAAAAAGGCCCCCAGGGCCTGGTGGAGGGCAAGCAGGCCGTCATCCTGGCGGCCCGCGGCGGGCAGTACGCCGGCAGTGAGCTGGACAGCCAGACACCGCACCTCAAGGCCATGCTGGGTCTGATCGGCATCACCGATGTGACGGTAGTGTTCGCCGAGGGGTTGGCCATGGGGGAGGGGCATCGCGATGCCTCGCTCAAGGAGGCCCGGCAGGCTATCGATGGGCTGGTTGCCACTCTCTCATGACTTAAAACGGTCAGGCTGCCTGCCAGGCGGGGCCTGCGTTGAGGATGCGGACAAGGACCGGGCATTCGTCGCGATGGGCACCGGGCAGGTAGCCGGTACTCATCAGGAATTCGCCGACAATTTCGGGCCCGGTGAAGCGTAAGGTCTTGCGAAACAGTGTTACCCAGTCAGCATGGGGCTGTGGGTGGTGGTGGTCCAGCCAGGCCTTGAAGCTGCCATGTTCTCGGCAAAGCGCCTGGACGACGCCGGCGTTGTGGATCACGGCATCCACCTTGAGCCGGTTGCGAATGATGCTGGCATCGCTCAGCAGTCGTTGCCGTTCGTCTACTCCGTACGCCGCGATACGGTCGATGTCGAAGTCATCGAAGGCGAGGCGAAAGGCATCGCGCTTCTTCAGCACGGTCAACCACGAGAGTCCCGCCTGGTTGATTTCCAGCACCAGTCGCTCGAAAAGCGTCCGGTCGTCATCGACGGGAAAACCATATTCTGCGTCATGGTAGGGGCCGTGAAACGGATGGCCCGGTGCCAGATCACAATAATGCGACATTTTGCCGTCTCCGCTGTCTTTTACTATTGGCAAGCCGTCATCAGCTTGTCAGGATTCCATTATCTGTCATCAATGCTTCAGGAGTCCCAGCATGAAAATCCTAACTGCAAACCGCAAGACCGGAAAGGTGGCAGCGCTATCCCTGCTGACCGGAGGTGCCTTGGCGCTTTACCTTGCCCTGGCCCCTGGTACCAGCACCCATGCTGGGCCGGTGGTCGAGATGTACCAGGATCCCAACTGCGGTTGCTGCACCGACTGGGCGGACCACCTCAAGGAAGCGGGCTTCGAGGTTCGTCAGCACAAAACCAGCGACATGCGCTCGGTAAAGGTAGAGCACGGCGTTACACAGGAACTCTCGTCCTGCCACACGGCGCTGGTCGATGGCTACGTCATCGAAGGCCATGTGCCCGCCGCCGACATAAAGCGGCTGCTTGAGGAGAAACCCAATGTGGTCGGGCTGACGGTGCCGGGGATGCCCCACGGTTCGCCGGGCATGGAAACCGGTCGCTATGACGATTATGCCGTGCTGACCTGGCGTCACGGGGGCCGGACGCCGGCCATCTTCAGCGAGTACATTCATGATTGAGAGTCTTCCCTGAACCAACTGAGATGGAGGTGGCCCATGCAATTTCTACACACCATGGTGCGCGTCAGCGACCTGGACGCGTCGCTGCGTTTCTATTGCGACCTGCTGGGGTTGAAGGAGGTGCGCCGCATGGAAAACGAGAAGGGACGCTTTACTCTGATATTCCTGGCCGCGCCCGAGGGCGAGGCGCGTTCGGCGGAGCTCAAGGCGCCCGAGCTGGAGCTGACCTGGAACTGGGATCCCGAAGAGTATACCGGTGGGCGCAACTTCGGCCACCTGGCCTACCGGGTCGATGACATCTATGTCCTGTGCGAGCGCTTGCAGGAGAATGGCGTGACCATCAATCGGCCTCCGCGCGACGGCCATATGGCCTTTGTGCGCAGTCCCGACGGCATCTCCGTCGAGCTGCTGCAGCGGGGCGAGGCCCTGCCGCCCAGCGAGCCCTGGGCTTCCATGGAAAACACCGGCACCTGGTAAGAGGGTGTCTACAGGCTCCTAGGCCATGCGTCGTTGAAATCAGCCTCGTGCGCGAGTCCGATCAAAATGCTCACTTACAACCTCGTAAACTCCACTTTTTCGGCTTATTTCGCCTTGCCTGGCCGTCGCACGTGATATTTCTACTCACCCCCCTAAGAATGCACGAATTAAGGATTAACCAATAATGAAACGGAGTTTCCTGAGCCGGAGCCTGCTGATGGGGCTCCTGGCGCTGACGCTGGCGGCCTGCAGCAGCAAACCCTCTGATATCGACAGGCGAGGTGTCGAATCGTCAGGGGGCAAGCTGGATGGGCCGGTGGTAGGACAGCGCTGGAATCTGCTGCTGGTCGGTACCGACCAGCGCCTCTCCATGCCCACCACGCCGCATTTCGTGATTGTACCGAATGGCCGCGTCACCGGTCACGACGGCTGCAATGCGATCAATGGCAGGGTGCAGCTGGACGACGGCAATCGCATCCAGTTCGGCGAGTTAACCAGCACGCGAATGGGCTGCCCGCAGCTCGACGATGCCCGTCGTGTCACCGGCATGATGGAAACGGCCTACCGCTACCTTATCGATCATGACCGGCTGGTGTTCTTCGGCCCGGATCAACGGGTGTTAGGAGGCTGGCGCAAGGCCAACTGAAGCAAGCAAAAAGCGCGGCCATGGCCGCGCTTTTCAACATCCGATTTCCCTAACGGCCCGGCAGGGCGTTGCGTACCCAAATCATCCCGGCGGTAAGGGCTCGCGACAGTGCCGGTGCCAGCGGCGTAAGCAGGATCCAGGGGGCGACGACCAGGTTGATGGCGATGGCCGCGAAGTAGACGTCGCTGAACCAGTGGGCGCCGCTGAGGATGCGCGGTGCGCTGAGCAGTACGGCGAACAGGGCGCTGGTCAGCATCACCTTGAGCCCTGCAAAGCGCCACATGAAGGCGGTGAATAGCACCAGGTTCACGCCGTGGTCGCCGGGAAAGCTGCTGCCGGAGCTGTCCTTGGTCGAGAAGTCGACCATCTCGGTGATCAGGTTGATGTTGTCGTAGACCAGGGTGGGGCTGGGGTGGGTATAGGGCACCACCAGACGAACTCCCTGGGCGATGAAAACGGCCGAGAGCAGCATGGTGATACCGATGCCGCCCCAGCGAAGCATTCGGTGATGCGGGTTGGCATCGCGACCGATGGCCCAGAGATAGATCGCCAGCAGGATCAATAAGCTGAAGACATCGAACAGGCGGTTGTTGGTTGCCGCCACGAACAGCACCCAGGCTTCGTTCTCTTCGCTGAGCCAGGCATTGGTAGCAAAGAAGACGGCATCATCGATCTGCGTCCAGAACATCTGCCCCGGGGACATCCAGGACCACACCAGGATGGCACCCAGGAGATTGAAAAGCAGAATACGTCCAAGCGCGAAGTTGGTTTTTATCTGGGGCATGGGCGGCGGCACGAGTCGTAGGAAGTGTCCGCCCATTCTAGGCGAAACCTCGGTAGCGGAACAGTGTTCCTTAATGCCATGGCAGCCTGGTACCGACGGTTAATATTGCCAGGCAGCCTTGCAGATGGATGCCTGGCGAGGTCGCGCTACTGCATGTGCCAGCCGTGGCTGGCCACGATCGACTGGCCGGTGAGCGCTGCCGTAGGGAAGGCGGCGAGGTGAAGTGCCACCTCGGCGATATCGTCCAGGGTGGTGAACTCCCGGTCCACGGTGTCTTTGAGCATGACATCGCGTATCACTGCCTCCTCGGAGATTCCCAGTGCGGCCGCCTGTTCGGGAATCTGCTTGTCGACCAGCGGCGTACGCACGAAGCCGGGACAGATGACATTGGTGCGCACCCGGTGCGCCGCGCCCTCCTTGGCCACTGTGCGGCATAGCCCGAGCAAGGCATGCTTGGCCGCTACATAGGGCGCCTTGAGCGGCGAAGCGAGCTTGCTGTGCACCGAGCCCATGTAAAGCAGGCAGCCGCCACTCTCCTGTCGGTACATTTGGCGCAGGGCGGCACTCGTCAGCAGGAAGGCACCGTCCAGGTGCACCGAGACCACCTTGCGCCAGTCGGCGAAGCTCAAGGTATGCAGCGGTTCGATATGCTGAATCCCGGCATTGGCGATGGCGATGTCCAGGCGGCCCCACTCCTGTACGACCTGCGTTACACCGGCCTCCACGGCGGCTTCGTCGGTTACATCCATGGTCACGGCCATGGCCACGCCGCCCTGCTCGTGAATGGCGTGTACCACGGCATCGGCGGCTTCGCGGTTCAGGTCGGCAATCGCGACCCGGGCGCCCTCGCGGGCGTAGCGTTCGGCGATGGCGCGTCCAATACCACCGGCGGCGCCGGTGATTAGAGCTGTCTTGTCAGTCAGTTGCATGGTCGTATCTCCAGTTCAGGGTCAGTTACCGCTATACACCTGTGCGGGCAGCCAGGTGGCCAGGGGCTCAAAAAAGAACACCAGCGCCAGCCCCAGTAGCTGTATGGCCACGAAAGGCGCCACGCCCTTGTAGATGTCGACGGTGGTGATGCCCGGCGGACAGACCCCCTTGATGTAGAACAGTGCGAAGCCCA
>NZ_QPKI01000029.1:0-33106 GCF_003339685.1 Halomonas sp. DQ26W
TCGGGCACGAGGTGATCGTGTCCTTCCTCGAAGGCGATCCGGATCAGCCGCTGATCACCGGGCGCACCTACCACGCGGTGAACACCCCGCCCTACGCCCTGCCCGAGCACAAGACCCGCACCGTGCTCCGCACCCAGAGCCACAAGGGCGACGGCTTCAACGAACTGCGCTTCGAGGACGAAGCCGAGCGGGAACAGATCTGGCTGCACGCCCAGAAGGACCTGGAGCTGCTGACCAACAACGACCGCACCGAGGAGATCGGCAACGACAGCTTCCTCACCGTGCACAACGACCGCATCGGCGAGGTCCACGCCGACGAGCACCATACCGTGCGCGGCAACCGCCATGGGCAGACCGACGCCAACCAGCACCTTTCGGTTCAGGGCACGCTGCACGTCAAGGCCGGCCAGGCCTGGCTCAGCGAATGCGGCCGCGAACTGCACATCAAGGCCGGCCACAAGGTGGTGCTCGAAGCCGGCAGCGAAATGACGCTCAACGCCGGCGGCAGCTTCCTCAAACTCGACGGCGGCGGCGTGACCCTGGTCGGCCCCAGCGTCAAGATCAACGCCGGTGGCAGCCCCGGTTCGGGCAGCGGCCAGGCCGCCGAGACGCCGCTACTGCCGGGCAGGGCGGTGGCGGAGGTGCATGAGGCTGCCTTCTTCAAGCCTCCCGCCGCGCTGCTCAAGCAGGAGTACGTACTTCATGAAGCGGCCTTGGCGGGCGAAGGCGTTTGCGAAGTCTGCGAAGCCAAGGGAGAGAGCTGATGGGACAGTCCAACCTGTGGTTGATGATTGATGGCAAGCTCAACCCTCGCGCCTTACCCGCTCTCTATGCGCCGGGAATGGCGGAAGACGTTATCGCAGTACTTCATGGCACCGCCTACGAGCCCATTGCAGCGTCCGGACCCATACTGGCTCGCGTGAATCCCCATAGCGAACTGCAAAGACGATGGGCCGCCAACGAGGCGCCGGCCTATCACGCCTGGCGATTTACCACCGAGCTGCCTGCCTATGAGCTGGCCGCTTACTGGCGCCGTCGTCTGCTGGTGCGCGGCCCTATGGCTCGGACGCTCTGGCTTCGATATTCCGATGCACGCGTTCTGGTTCGTGGCATCGAAACAGGAGTCTTCCCCCCCGATTTCTGGCATGGGATTACCAGCCTTCAGTTATCCGCGCTGCAAGCAGAGTGGATACCTTCGCTTGAAACCAACCCTCGACCGCAGGAATGGGTAGAACCCGAAGCCGATGCGCTGCTCCCCCTGTTCACCTTCGATGAGCGTCAACTCGCCTCGCTTTCACCCGCGGAGAATGTTGCATGAGCGCTGCCCAGTGCCCCCTGCTTGCCGCCATCATCCCTGTCCGTTATGCCATCGGGCGAGAAGGTCTGGAAAGCCCATGCCTGGCTGGTCTCGAATTGCCCCAGCTCGAAGGCTCGCTGCTGGCAACAGACGACCGGGCACATGGGAAACCTCTGCGCTATGTCGCGCGTCCTCTACGCGACGGCTGGTGCTATGTATGGCTCGACAGTCAGCGCCGGCTGATCGAATACCAGGTAGCAGGCGGTAAGCTTGAGGAGACCTCGCGGGGCGGCAACCCCATCATGCCGGGGGGCGGCCCTTACCTGTTCCTCCCTTGCGGCCAAGTTGCCGCCATTGCCTGGTCGCCAGTGCCATGGAGCGATGATCACTATGCCGCGGTGCAGGGCGATAACCAGCGACGCCGGGCGCTTATGCGCGAGTTTACCCCCGCGCAGGCACCACACAGTGGTCCACTCGAGTGGGCTGTCGAGATTCCCGAGCTTTACGGCATCGCTGACGGTAGCTTTGCCTGGAGCACTGAGCCCCAAGCTTCTTTGGGGCGCTGGGAAATGCTGATGCCGACCCTGACCCAGGCTGAAGTACAGGCCGTTGCCATCGTTGACGACCCTTGGGGCGTGGTGATCGAACTCGCGCATTTGCAGCGCCAGGGCCTGGCACTGCGCGAAACGTGGTACGCCAAGGAGGGCGAAGAGCGAACCCTGGCACAGAACATTCTGGCTCTCGCCAAGCAGAACCGCGAGTTCTGGGCCAAGCTCCCAACCTTGGCCGACCAGCCCAGAATCGAAGAGGCGGCCAAGCGCTACGATGGCGAGATCGAAGCGCTGGAAGCGCAGCTTGCCGCGGTGACCAGCGACTGGCAGCGCTGGATGGACACCTTCTGGGCCGAGGGCAGCCCCGATACACTGGCCGCCGCCCAGAGCCACTTCGATCCGTCGCGCCACGATGATCATGACGCCATGGAAACCTTATGGAGCGCTGCTCTATTAGGTGCAGTACAAAGCCAGGTTGGCGCCGTCATGGTGGAGCGTATGCTCGACCCTGAACAAGGGCCTACCTTCGATCATGGAAGCCATTCGCTGTGGGCCGCGCTATTGGGTGTGATGAAGCACCTGCAGATCAGCGATGTGCAGCGCATGCTGACTCTTCCCGATGGCCTGCAGGGGCCCGATTGGGAAACCTGGGTACACAGCCTGAATCAGCTATCCGCTCAGCTTGGCAGTGGCCTGATGGCGGCGCGTGAAGGCCTGTTCCTGGCCGTTGGCATGACGGTAGGCCCTCTCCTCAAGGAGCTGGGCGCGGCCTCTGCCCAGCAGACACTGGTCGCCGGCTATTTTGCCGCAGCCCTGGCGCGCAGCAGCCAGACGATCTCTATTGATTCGGTACCAGCCCGGCAGATGGTTGACTGGCTCAACGAACCCAGCGCCCGTGTCGCCGGAGCGCCGGCATCGTTACACCAATTGCGCCCCGATTTGCTGAATCATCTTGAAGGACGCCAGGTAACGATCATGCGTGTGGCTGCCAATGATGCAACGGCGCCAGCGCAAGGAAATCCGCTAACACGTGCTATTAACGACGCGCCACTTAAGAGCGTGTTGGTACTGCTGAATGGAATCATGCTGTGGAATGGTGGGAAAGAAATTGCAGAAAAAGGTGTAACGATAAGTTCAACAGTGACCTTCAGCTCTGGCCTAAGTGGAACTGTTGCAGCCACCATAGCGATCTTCCAGCACTTTGCTCAGATCGAAGCCCGAGACCTGCGATTGGCTCAGGGAATGTCGGGTGCGTGGGAAGCAAAATTTGGTCAGTATCTCTTGCTGAGCCAAGTGACCCACGGAGCGCTAAGCATTACCGCACTATTCGACGTTGTCTATTTTGGCCGCATGGCTTGGGAGCACTATGGCCAAGGCGACCTTGACTCCACCGCTATATTGACGGGCATGAGCGCCGCCAGCGCCGGTCAGACGGCGTTGGCGGCCCAGGCTTTTATTCAGTATCGCCGTGCTCAGGCGGCGCTGAGGACCGGGCAGCTTGTCCAGGCCGCAGGTACGGCTTCACGGGCGGGCAAGCCGGGGCTGATGCTCGGTCTCACACTCCTGATCGTCGCCGGGGCGGTGAGCCTTTACTACACCCGCGAAAATCCTCTCGAGCAGTGGCTGCGTAATACGCGCTTCGGTACCAGGCCTGCCGCTTGGGCCGGCGACCTGGAGCAGGAGCTGGATGAGCTATATCGTCTGCTCTATCAGCCCCGGATGAGGTTGGAGCGCAAGGATACATGGAATCACCGCCTCAATACGCGCTACACATCTGTCTGGCTCTATGTGGAATTCCCCGCTGCTGAACGCTTCCCAGGCATGTTTACCCTGGAAGCGACCGAAGTGTGGCGTGCAGGGTTATTGGGCAATGTACGGCAGCAGAACGTCTGGACCGAAAAAGACTTCGAATTGGATATCGGCGGCCGCCATCGGCATGATCGCCCTGTGTATCGTCGAGTCTTCCACACCACTCATGAAGGGGAGAACCTGCGCTCGATCTCTGGCACACTCTACTATCGACCGTTTCCAGACCTGACGCTTTCACCCATTGAACTCGAGATCGGCTAAGCTATGCAGAGCATCAAGACGTACTTCGCTGACCTTTCCCAGCGGCTCGGCTTGGCCGACGAGCTGATCGTGCTATCGCCCAAGCACCGGGCCGCCAAACACCCCATGCAGTTAGGCGAGGTGCAGGACCAGACCGAGCACTATTTGGATCTTTCCAGTGGCGCCGAAGAGGGCAAGGGAATCTTTACTGGTATATGGGGGCTTCTTACGATTTATACTGCCATATTGATGGCGCCAGCATTGCGCTTGGAAGGCGAGTTGGCCAATTACTTATCAGTTGTTGGTGGTGCTTTTGGTATTACATTAACTGTTTTCTTGCTGGAAGTTTTTTGGCCATCCTCTTCCCCTATTCGCTTTAACCGCCGTACCCGAGAGGTCTATTTTCAGGACAAGGACAAGCTTTACCACGTACCTTGGGACGAAGCGGTGGCCTGGATGCAGGAGAGCCGCACGGTGACCCAGTACACCGGCGCCATGACGGAAACTCCGTTACAGCTGTTGCTGCAGCGTTATGGGAATCCGGAGGAGGTGATTGCCTTGCGCCTCAATTTGCCTATGGGGCGCACCGCGGAAACTCAAGGCATGTTCTGGGAATACCTTCGCTGCTATATGGAGGAGGGTCCTTGGTTCGACGAGCAGGGAAATACCGTGAGCGCCTCTAACCGTAAAGAAGTGCTGGAAAAATATCGGAAAAAGCACAAGACAGCTAAAGTCCATCTTAAATTGAATCGTGACTTGGTTCGGCAAAACATCATGCCGCGAGGACGGATGTGGGCAACCACAGTTTTTGAGGTTTTCATGCTCCCTCTTTTTTACATTCGCGACCTGACCGCTAAATATGCCCGGCAGCGCGCGGCCGGCAACCAGTGGCATCCTCTGGTCAAGGAGCGCTGCCGCCCGGATGGACCCACCACACGGCTCTACGATCTGGAAGTGGCCGAGGGATTGCACGAGGGTGCGGAGATGAGTGCTGCTGAACAAGCCCCCGTTTCACGCTGATCCATGCAGAGCATCAAGACCTACTTCGCTGACCTTTCCCAGCGGCTCGGCTTGGCCGAAGAGGTGATCGTGCTATCGGCCAAGCGACAGGCCGCCACCATATGTTCTGGTCAAGTCAGAGCGGAACACATTGTCAAGCCGCAGCTGCCAATTCAATCTCCCTCGGCGTCTGGTAGCCCGGGGGTGCCGGAACCTGCTGACGGTGCTTGCGGCACCAGCGGTCCAACACACTGCGCTCTACTCCAACACTCTCATCATCCCCCGCCCCCAGGCGGCCTGACCCCACACCCCTTGAGGATCACCTGAGTGAGAAAACGAGTGATCCGCTCCACGTCGGCATCGGAGATCTCAGCCTTGCCGGTGATGCCGAGTACCTGGGCCTCGAAATCAGCGTAGTGCTGGGTGGCCGACCAGATCAGGAAGATCAGCCATACCGGATCGACCGGGTCCATCAGGCCCCGCTCGGCCCACTGTTCGAAGATCTTCGCCCTGGCATGCACCCACTCGCGCAGCTCTCCTCGCAGATAGCCCTGGAGGAAGGGTGCCCCGCCGAGGATTTCGGCGGCGAAAAGCCGCGAGCCTTCAGGGTGGCGGCGAGACAGTTGCATCTTGCTGCGGATGAAGGCTTCCAGCACCTCGGCCGGGGCGTCCTCCACGCTGATATCGTCGAGCAAGGCGTTCCAGCGCGCCATCATCCGCTCGAGCAGGCGTACGTAGAGACCGCGCTTGTTGCCCATGTAGTAGAGCACATTGGACTTGGGCAGCCCCGCGGCTTCGGCGATGGCCTGCACGCTGGCACCACGGTAGCCGTACTGGGCGAAGACCCGTTCGGCCGCCGCCAGGATCTCCCGCTCGTTGCGCTCGCGCGTGGCGCCATTGGCGTCGGCACCGCCGCGGGAGCGGTTCCTTTTTTCTATAGCTGGCAGTTCTGACATCGACAGGCCCCTGCCCTTGTTGTGTTTCAGTAAAGCGAAAAGAGTGCCCCACCCCGGCGTTTCCTGCAAATGGGGGCCACTCATGGCAAGGATACCTCTTTCCTGCGCTCCGCTCCCCCTTCAGACAACGACCGCAGGCAGCGACCGCCTACAACCCGGAGAAAGAGCCCGGGATTGGCCCAACAAAGCCCGCACCCGGACTTGCAAAGTGCGACATTCTGGCCCATGCTGAAAACATCCTGACCAAATGGTCAAGCATTTGCGACATACGCATCCTCAACCAGGTCAACAAGCGACTCAACAAGAGACACGGCGATGATCGACTTCCTGCTCAACGGGCAGCCACGCCACTGCGAGGCGACACCCGAAACCAGCGTGCTTGAACTGCTGCGAGAAACCCTTGGCGCCACGGGTACCAAGGAGGGTTGCGCCTCCGGTGACTGCGGCGCCTGCACCGTCGCCATTGGCGAAAAAGGCCCCGACGGCGAGCTGCGCTACCATAGTGCCAATGCCTGCATCACCCCGGCCCATCAGTTGAATGGACGCCATCTGGTCACCGTGGATGGCCTCGCCGATGGCGACAACCTCCATCCCGCCCAGGCCGCCATGGTCGAGTGCCATGGCAGCCAGTGCGGCTTCTGCACCCCGGGCATCGTCATGTCGCTGTTCACCCTTCACGAGGAACAGCGCCGGCAGGCCGACAGGGCCCTGGCACCGCTGACGCCGCAGCGCCTCGAGGCCGCCCTGGGAGGCAATCTCTGTCGCTGTACCGGCTACCGCCCGATCCGCGACGCCGCGCTGACCATGAACGAGCACCCGGAGCATCGCCCGCTGTGGATTGACGCCGCCGCTCCTGAGCCGAAAGCCCAGCACGCCGCTGATGAAAGTCCCTTTGCCCAGCCCACCACGCTCGCCGAATTGACCGAGTGCCTGGCGCGCCACCCCGAGGCGCGGCTCGTTGCCGGGGCCACCGACCTGTGGCTGGAGAGCACCCAGCGTCTGGTGCGCTTCGAGCGGCTGATCGATGTCACTCGCGTCGCTGAGCTGAATGTGATCGAAGAGACCACACTCGAGGATGGCCGTCGCGGCTGGTGGATCGGCGCTGCCGTGACCTATACCCGTATCGAACCGCTGCTCGAGGAACACTTTGACGCCTTTGCCCACCTGCTCCATCGGCTGGGCTCCTCACAGATTCGCAACCGGGGCACCCTGGGCGGCAACGTAGCCAATGCCTCGCCCATCGGCGACACCCCACCGGTTTTGCTGGCACTGGGCTCGCGTCTGCGTTTGATCGGCCCCGGGGGTGAGCGCGAACTGCCTCTTGACGACTTCTTCCTCGACTACAAGCGTACCGCCCTGCAGCAGGGTGAAGCGATCCGCGCCGTATTCCTGCCCCACCCCGTCGAGGGGGAAACGCTCAAGGTATGGAAGCTGTCCAAACGGCGTGAGGACGATATTTCCGCGGTGCTCGGGGCTTTCGCCTGGCGCCTGGAGGATGGAATCCTGCGTGACGTGCGCCTGGCCTTTGGCGGCATGGCCGCCATTCCCAAGCGTGCTGCCCGGGCCGAAGCGGCGCTCGAGGGCAAGGCGCCCTCATCGGCGGCCTTCCAGGAAGCACGGCTGGCGCTGTCCGAGGATTTCCAGCCCATGTCGGATGTGCGTGGCAGCGCCCACTATCGCCAGGTCTCTGCCGCCAACCTGCTCGAACGCCTGCGCCTAGTGCTTATTATTGAAAACCAGGCGCAGGACGCCACAGACAGCCCTCGGGAGGTGATGCTCCATGCGTACGCTCACTAAGCTTTCCAAGGCGCCCGAAACCGCGCCGGATTCCAAGGCGCCCGAAACCGCGCCGGATTCCAAGGCGCCCGAAACCGCGCCGGATTCCAAGGCGCCCAATGCCGCGCCGGAACAGGATCAAGGGACTGCCGACATGAGTGCCGACTCGGCGGCTGCCCGTCACGAGCTCGATGGGCGCATCAAGGGTGACGGCCCCCTGGCCCGCGACACGATTCCTTATACCAATACTCACCCGCACTCCCAGCCCCACGAGAGCGCGGTCAAGCATGTCACCGGGCGGGCGGCCTATATCGACGACCTGAGCGCCCCGGCCGATACCCTGCATGTGGCGCTGGGGCTCTCACCCGTCGCCCATGGCCGGCTGACCCGCCTCGACCTGGCAAAGGTTCGCGACATGCCCGGCGTCGTGGATGTCATCGCCGTGGGCGATGTGCCCGGCCACACCGATATCGGCCCGGTCTTTCCCGGCGACCCCATCTTCGTCGAGGAGGAGATCAGCTACGTCGGCCAGGTCATCTTCGCCGTGGCCGCCGAGAGTCATCGTGCCGCGCGGGAAGCCGTCCAGGCAGCAGTGGTAGAGATCGACGAGCAGCCGGCCTGCCTCGACCCGGTCGCCGCCGCCGAGCGGGAAGAGTTCGTGCGGCCCAGCCATATCCAGCAGAGCGGTGACTGGGAGCAGGCGCTGAAGGAAGCCGCCCTGGTAGTTGAGGACGAGCAGTTCGTCGGTGGCCAGGAGCATTTCTATCTGGAAGGCCAGGCCTGCCTGGTGCAACCCACCGAAGACGAGGGCGTGGTGGTGTTCACCTCCAACCAGCACCCCAGCGAGACCCAGAAGCTGGTTGCCGAAGTCTTGGGTATCCCCTTTCATGCCGTCACCGTTGAAGTGCGCCGCATGGGCGGCGGCTTCGGCGGCAAGGAGACCCAGGCCTCACCCTGGGCCTGCATCGCCGCACTCATCGCCCGGCGCACTGGCCGCACCACCCGCGTCTGTCTGCCCCGCGCCGACGACATGCGCGTCACCGGCAAGCGCCACCCCTTCCATAACCGCTACCGGCTGGGCGTCGACGAACAGGGCGTGATCCTGGGTGGCGAGATCACCGTGATCGGCGACTGCGGCTATTCCCCCGACCTGTCGGACGCCATCGTCGACCGCGCCATGTTCCACAGCGACAACGCCTACTCGCTGGGCGATGCCCGCGTGACCGGCCACCGTGCCCGCACCCATACCGCATCGAATACCGCCTTTCGCGGCTTCGGTGGCCCCCAGGGCATGATGGTGATCGAAGCGGCCATGGACGATATCGCCCGGCGCATCGGCGAGGACCCGCTGACGGTGCGCAAGCGCAACTTCTACCGCCCCGACCGCCAGACCACCCACTACGGCCAGCAGGTGGACCAGATCGCCCTGCTCAAGGAGCTGGTCGAGCAGGTCGAGACCAGCAGCGACTACTGGGAACGGCGCCGGGCCATCACCGAATTCAATGCCGACAGCCCCATCGTCAAGAAAGGCCTGGCGCTGACGCCGGTGAAGTTCGGCATCTCCTTCACCGCCAAGCACTTGAACCAGGCCGGCGCGCTGCTGCACGTCTATACCGACGGTAGCGTGATGATCAACCACGGCGGCACCGAGATGGGCCAGGGCCTGCACACCAAGATCTGTCAGGTGGTCGCCCGTGAGCTCGGGCTCGATACCAACGAGGTACGCATCAGCGCCACGCGCACCGACAAGGTGCCCAATACCTCGCCCACCGCGGCCTCCAGCGGCGCCGACCTCAACGGCCAGGCCGCTCGCGATGCTTGTATGAAGCTCAAGCAGCGCCTGTTCGACTTCGCCCACGAGCACCTCTACCCGGATCAGGGCCTCGACCGGGAAGACATGCGCCTGGAAGCCGGGCACCTGGTGGCCGGTCACGGCGAGAGCGAGCAACGCATTCCCTGGGGCGAGCTGGTCCAGGCGGCCTACCTCAACCGCATCTCGCTCTCGGAGAAAGGCTTCTACGCCACGCCGCTGATTCACTACGATCGTAACGTCGGCCAGGGACGCCCCTTCTACTACTACGCCTTTGGCGCCGCCGTGGCGGAAGTCAGCGTCGATACGCTCACTGGGGAGTACCAGGTCGACCGGGTCGATATCCTTCACGACGTGGGCGACTCGCTCAATCCGGCCATCGACATCGGCCAGGTAGAGGGTGGCTTCATACAGGGAATGGGCTGGCTGACCAGCGAGGAGCTGAAGTGGAACGACGCCGGCCGGCTGATCTCCGACGGCCCTGCCACCTACAAGATCCCCACCTACGGCGACCTGCCGCCGGTGTTCAACGTCAGGCTGATGGAGGGGCATCCCAACTCCATGGCCAGTATCTATCGCTCCAAGGCGGTGGGCGAGCCTCCCTTCATGCTCGGCATGGCGGTGTGGTCGGCCCTGCGAGATGCCCTTTCGAGCCTGGCCGACTACGCCGAGGCGCCACGCCTCGACACGCCGGCCACGCCGGAACGGGTACTGATGGCCGCCGAGACCCTGCGGGCCCGAAACGATACCAGGCATGATACCTGGCCACTGGAAAAGGGTGGCGCGTGATGAACGCCCAGCGCCCCGAAAGCTGGCATGAGGCCCTGCACCGCTTGCAACGGGACGGTCTCCCCCATGCGCTGGCCACCGTGGTGACCAGCGCCGGCTCGACGCCCCGGGAGCCCGGGGCGAGGATGGTGATCACCGCAGACGAGGTGTTCGATACCTTGGGTGGCGGCACCTTCGAATTTCAGGTGATCGACTCGGCCCGCGAGCAGCTGGCATCGGGAGAGCACGGCATGAGCCTCGAGGCCTTCGCCCTGGGCGGGCGCAGCGGACAGTGCTGCGGCGGCTTCGTCAACGTGCTGCTGGATATCTTCCCCGGCAGTGCGGCGACCCTTGCCATCTTCGGCGCCGGCCATGTCGGCACCGAGCTGGTCCGCCTGGCCGCCCCGCTGCCCTGGCAAGTGCTGTGGCACGACAGCCGCGACGCTGTCTTCCCCGCCTGGTCCGAGACGCAGCCGCACCTGGCCTGTCGGCACACGGCCGACCCGCGTGCCGCCGTGGCCGCACTGCCCGCGAACAGCCACGCGCTGGTGCTGACACACGACCACGCCGAGGACCGCGAGCTGGTCGACGCCCTGCTGCAGCGCGGCGACATGGCGTCCATCGGCCTGATCGGCTCCAAGAGCAAGTGGGCCAGCTTCCGCTCGCGGCTCACCGACGCGGGGCACGACGAGGCAGCCTTGGGCAGCGTGCGCTGCCCCATCGGCACGGCTTCCGGTGGCACCGGCGGCGACAAGACGCCCTATGCCATTGCACTCGCCGCCATCGCCGAGCTGCTGCCCCTGGTGGGCAACGCTGAACACGCCGACCAACGCGGCCTCGATCCGGCTGAACTGCGCGGCATCTTTAGCTAATCAACACCGAAGGCGAGTGCAAGCGAACTCTCCTGAGGAGCGCCGGGGCCAGACCCCTTATCAGCTCCGACAACTGCCTTGAGGGGCGCCGGGGGCAGGCCGAAGAGGAGGTCTTTTGCCAGGGAAGGCAAAAGTAGCGCCCAGGGAAGGGTTCACAGCGCCTCCTCGCAGGCCTGTCGCCGGCACAGCCCCGACGCTGTTACATAGAACGAGATGAGCCCGAGACCATGACCATGACCGACTCCCGCGTGATACGCGCCGAACTGCTGAGCTTCGATGCCGACCCCGGCGAGGGCGACACCCCCGCCGAGGGCAGTGTTCGCCATATCGAAGACGGCGTCCTGTGGATCGAGGATGGCCGCATTCACGCCATCGATGAGTTTGCACGTCTCGAACCCGACCTGCCTCCGGGCATCGACGTGATCGACCATCGTGGCAAGCTGGTGATGCCCGGCTTCATCGATAGCCACGTGCATTACGTTCAGCTCGAGATCATGGCCTCCTACGGACGACAGCTGCTCGACTGGCTCAACGACTACACCTTTCCAGAGGAGTGTCGTTTTGCCCAGTACGATCATGCCCTGGCGCTCTCCAACGCCTTTCTCGACGAAATGCTTCAGGTCGGCACCACCACCGCCCAGGTGTTCTGCTCCAGCCATCCCGATTCGGTAGACGCCTTCTTCACCGCCAGCAGCAAGCGCGACCTGCGCATGCTGGCCGGCAAGGTGCATATGAATCGCCACGCCCCCGAGGCGCTCTGCGACGACACCCAAGGCGGCGTTCGCGACGCCGAGCGGCTGATCAGCGACTGGCACGGAACGCGCCGGCTCGGCTACAGCCTGACGCCACGCTTCGCCCCCACCTCGACCCGGGAGCAACTGGACGCCACCGGCGGCATGCTGCGCAACGACCCCAGCCTGTGGCTGCAGACCCACCTTTCCGAGAACACCGGGGAGCTGGACTGGGTCGCCGAGCTGTTCCCGGAGAGCCGCGACTACCTCGAGGTCTACGAGCAGTCCGGCCTGGTGGGCCCACGCAGTACCTTCGCCCATGGCATCCACCTGGACCAGGAGATGCGCCAGCGTCTCGCTGATCGCGGCGCCAACCTGGCCTTTTGCCCCAGTTCCAATCTGTTCCTGGGCAGCGGCCTGTTCGACCGCCTGGCGGCATCCGACGTCGGGCTCAACGTCACCTATGCCAGCGACGTTGGTGGCGGCACCGACCTCTCCGGTCTGGCGACCCTCAAGGCCGCCTATCAGGTCGGCCAGCTGCGCGGACAACCCCTGACGGCCTGGCAGGGCTTTTACGGCCTGACCCTGGGCAACGCCCGGGCGCTGTCGCTGGACACGCAGATAGGCCGACTGGCACCCGGCCTCGAGGCCGACTTCGTGGTCCTCGACCCCGATGCCACACCGCTGCTGGCCAGGCGCCATGCCCGCTGCCGCACCCTCGGCGAGCGTCTCTTCGCGCTGATGATGCTGGGCGATGACCGCAGCGTACTGGAAACCTGGGCGGGCGGACGCTGCCAGCACAGGCGCGAGTAAGCCTGAAACGAAAATGGCGAGTGGTTTCCTCAGAGTGAATCGACTGTTCCGACAGGAACAGGATTAATGAGGACCACTCGCCATGGGTGAAAGCCTATTCACCTGGGCGACCTTGTGTGATGGCGCTGCCCGTGCAGAACTGAGCGGCCAGCGCACCATCAGCAATAGCGGTGTCTTTCTATAGCGTGAAACGCCTGGTAACGTAAAATTAAGGGGCGCGCTTTAGCGCGTCCCTCTTGAATGCCGGGTTAGAACTCTCTTGGGAGCACATTTGAGAAAGACTATTTTTCAGCCAACGCAAAACCCGCGTTGCCAGGTGCAACCACTGAGACAAATACAAACGGCACTGGACCAGAATTCAAAGCGCCATGTACTTGCCCAGGTTTTGCTATGGCAATATCTCCAGCCTTTATATGAGCGACTATGCCGTCTCCTTGGTAATATTCAGCTTCTCCAGAGATAACTGTCCAAGTATCTTGGCCGTGGGGGTGAATATGAGCGGCTATTTCTTGCCCAGGATGGGCATGCCAAACAACAACTGCTGAGTCTTTGGTTTCCAGAACCACTGAACGAATTGGTTCGCCGTCAGATGGACGAATATGTTTTGCTACCGAAAATATTCTTAATTCCATTCCCATATCCTTTCCAAAAATCTAATTGGTTTGAAAAGTTATTACAGCACAACTGTATCCGAGAGTTCTAACGCAGAGCGAGCTGGTGGCCTTTTTGGAGCAACGCGGAGAAAAGGCGATCCGCGTGGCGCGTCTTGTTATAGGTGTCTCAGTCAATCTTCAATGAAGAAGTCCGTATCCACCTTTCTGACTTCATATATCGTTGCCGTACTGACTCCAACACCATGATCAATCATCAGTTGCACGAGATCTGCTCCATCTATCAGAACAACCTTCGGATCAATTTGACCGACGTAATCCAGTGCCTCTTTCGAGAAGCGGCTGGTTGTGATGAACACCCCTTTCTTGGCCCTTTGGCCATGAAGAGCTCCAACAAATTTCTGGATCTCTGGTCGGCCAACCGCTGCTTCCCAACGCTTGGCTTGAAGGTATATGGTTTCCAGACCGAGACGGTCTTCTTTGATGACGCCATCAATACCTTCATCCGCCGTTTTCCGGGTAGCCCTGCCCGCTTCATTTACAGAGCCCCCATAGCCCATTGAAACGATAAGGTGAACAACCAGTTTCTCGAAAAATTCCGGCGTATTGCCCTCTACCAAATGAAGCAGTTCGTTTGCCGTTTCATCCCGTAACTGCTGGTAGGCTTGCTCCAATGTTTCTTCCGGAGTCGTAGTTGCTGTCTCGTCGTCGCCGGTGTGGGTTACTTTCTCGGTTCGGTTTTTGCTGCTTGCCTGCCGAAACGCCTGAAACTCCTCAAACCGCTGTAAAAATTTTATGTCTATACGATCCGGGCTTTCTGAAAGGATTTTTCGGCCGCGATCACAAATACGAAATTTTCCCCGCTTGGGTGATTCCAGGACTCCGGCTTGAGTCAAATAGACCTTCGCCCAAGCTACGCGGTTTGCAAATGTAGATTGCCGACCGCTTGGCAATCTTTCCTCAAGATCTTCTTGAGACAGTCCCATTATTTTCGCCAAGCCCTCACGGGCTTCCTGCATCGTGTGCTCTTCGCCATCAGCGGAGAACTTGAGCAACGGCAACATCAATGATTGAAAATCAGGTACAGCCAAGGGGTACTCCCATACTCTTTACCTATAACGCGGAGCTTAACGGTGCGACGTAAGGAGGGCGGTCTCAATGACCGCCGAGCATCCGGTACAGCAAATTGTTAAGAATTTGATGCTCTGGCAGAGCGGACTTTGTTGTAGGGAGTTTCTATTTCCCGCAACAGAAAGGCCTCTAACCCATAAGCCAAGTATGCATAGTCCTGGTGAAAACCAAGAGTAACCACCTGAGACACGCCCCGATCGGCCCATTTTTTCTTAGGGGCGTACCGTCTATTCTTTACAGGAACACCTCGCTGACCTTCTGCCATGCGGAAATATTGATTCGTCCTTGCACCAAGGCCATACCCTGTATATTTACCACTGCCTAAAGAAGCGCCAACGCCAATATATAGGACTTCGTCATGCCCTCCCAAAAGAAGATATATACCTTGTTTGTTGTGCCCAGGCAGTGTTCCGACCAAATTCCACGGACTATTCCAACTTGGCACTTCGGCTTCCGAGAGAGGCCAATGTCGACGGAAAAATTCATCGGAGGCAGCTATGATGGCATCGAACGTAACTTTTGGCACGGTTCTCCCTATTCTTAACCGTGATTGGACTGCACGTCCTGATATTGGATGTACACACCTGCGCGTTCAAGAATCTTATTTAACGCGCCCACTCCATCCTAACCTATTGATTTTAGTAATGCCTAAGCATAGCTCGGCCACCTATGCAGAATTCGCGTGCATGCACGTTTTGCCGGAACCAATATACTGTATGCATATTATTTTATATTAAGAAGCCAAGCATGGAGGCACACACTGACCCCAAAGATCATGGAACAGCTGAAGGCGATCATTCGCGTGAAGCGGTACAGGCCCCTGAACGTGAAGTGCATATCAGGAATATTCGTACGGTGCAGGAAATGCCGGAGTGTGTAGCCCTCTGGGTTGAGCCACGAATTTCAGGGACGCTACCGCCCTGCTGGCAGAACGAATGATAATTTCCCTCATCCCTAGTGCGGCATCCCTGAATGCGTCTTGGTCACGTAAGCCATCTTTGCGGCTTTTTACCTACCGTAACCAAGCAAGGCCTTGAGAGCAACGCCTACCAAGGAAGCACCAGGGTATAAGTGTCCGCTGTTGTCTGAAGCCAGCACCTTCTCTACAGCGCGCCACTCCATTCTGAAATCTTTTTCCATGTTGGCCTAATACCTTGGTCGAGACCTTCCTGACCAAACGGTCATATTGTCTAGGCTGTACCATGCCGTGATTGACCATGTGGTCAGCATGGAAACGACCCTGGCTAGCAACACCCGTTTCCCAGCCTCTCCAACAACAATGGATTCATTGATATGGAACCAACCTCCTCCTCCCTTGCCGAGAAGAGTGCCGCCCGCCCCGACGGGCAGGCCTCGGAATCTGCCAACTGGCTGGACCACTATCTCGGGGTGACGCGACGCGGTTCGTCACTGCGTACCGAAATCCTCGCCGGCATAGCTACCTTCCTGGCTGTCATGTACATCATCGTGGTCAACCCGGCGATTCTCAGCGACGCAGGCATCCCCTTCTCCGCAGCTCTCTCGGCCACTGTGCTGATCAGTTTCATGAGCAGCCTGGCGATGGGGCTCTATGCCCGTAACCCGATCCTGGTCGCCCCGGGCATGGGCATGAACGCGCTGTTCACCTATACCCTGGTGCAGGGTGCAGGGCTCTCCTGGGAAGTGGCACTGGGCTGCGTGTTCTGGTCGGGGGTGCTGTTCGCCACACTGGCCATGTTCAACGTCCGCAAGGCGATCATCGAGGCGATCCCCCCTTCGCTGCGCTATGCGATCACCTGCGGTATCGGTCTGCTCATTACCTTCATCGGCTTCAAGAATGCCGGCTTCATCGTCGGCAGCGATGCCACCCTGGTGTCGCTTGGCAATATGGACGCCAGCATGGTCACTTTCTTCATCGGCATGATGGCAACGGCAATCATGGTGATCATGCGATTCAACGACGCCCTGATCCTGGGTATCGTCCTGACAACCCTGCTGGCATCCCCCATGGGCAGACTGTAGGGTGGTGATGTAGTGGTGCAATGGAGCGGCCTGGCAGCCTGGCCCGACTTCAATGCGGTGATGCAGGTAGACATCTGGGGGGCGCTGAAGGTCGCCTACCTGCCGTTCATCTTCGTCATGCTCTTCACCAACTTCTTCGATGCCCTCTCCTGCTTCATGGCGCTCTCAGAGTCGGCCGATCTCAAGGACAGGGATGGCAACCCGCGCAACCTGAAGCGCTCCATGACGGTCGATGCCTTCGCCTCGATGATCGCCGCACCGCTGGGCACCAGTGCCGCCCAGACCTTCATCGAGTCCGGCGCCGGCGTCGCTCAGGGCGGTCGTACCCGACTGGTAGCTGTGACCATCGTCTTCCTGTTCCTGCCGTTCCTGTTCCTGTCGCCGCTTCTCTCATTGCTGCCGGGTATCGCTACCGCGCCGGCCCTGGCCCTGGCCCTGGTACTGGTACTGGTACTGGTACTGGTACTGGTACTGGTGGGGCTGTTCATGCTGGCACCGATCAGCAAGATCGAATGGGCGAAATTCGACCAGGCCTTCCCCGCCTTCCTGGCCATCATCCTCATGCCGCTGACTTACTCGATCACCCTGGGTATCGCCTTTGGCTTCCTCAGCTTCGTGCTGATCAAGCTCTATTACCGGCTGTATCGAGGAGATCAAGCCGGCCATGTGGGTCTCGGTCGCCCTCAACGTGGTCATGCTGGTCACCACCCACTGAGTTCCCGATGCCGCCAGGGATGGCGGCATCCTACTCATCGACGGTAGTAAATGACATCGACTATCCGGAAGGCCGTCAGGCCGGCCAGCACGGCAGCGAAGAGCAGCAGCATCAGGTAGTCGGCCTGCCGTAATATCACCTCGCATCTGACCCTACTGGCTCCCGGCGGAACTCGGGAGCTATTTCATGCGCTCGCGGCCAGCTTCATGCGCTCTCGGCAAGCTGACGATGCAGGTCGAGGCGTCGGCTGTCGCTGATGAAGGCCGCCTCGATGGCGGTACCGGCCAATTGGATGAAGGTCTCCCGGGACCAGCCAAAGACCTCATGGCAGGCCAGGTAATTGTCGAGCATGCCGCCGCCGAAGTAGGCCGGGTCGTCCGAATTGAGCGTCACGCGCAGGCCCGCATCCAGCAGCTGGGGCAATGGGTGGTCCTCCATGCGGCCGACGACATTGAGCTTCACGTTGGAGAGCGGACAGACGGTCAACACGACGCCTTCGTCGCGCAGCCGCGCGACCAGTTCGGAGTCTTCCAGGCAGCGAACACCATGATCGATGCGGCAGACATCCAGCAGGTCGAGCGCTGCGTAGATGTACTCCGGCGGGCCCTCCTCACCGGCATGCGCAACCCGGGGAATGCCGAGCATACGGGCACGCTGGAATACCTCGATGAACTTGGAAGGAGGGTGACCCAGCTCCGCACTATCGAGCCCGACGGCATCGATCATCTCCCAATAGGGCGCCGCGCTTTCCAGCACTGTCATTGCCTCCTCGGCCGATCTGTCGCGCAGGAAAGCCATGATCAATGCTGTGGACATGCCCAGCTCGCGTTCGGCATGTCGCTGGGCCAGGCTCAGTCCCTCCATGACGACATCGAGCTCGATACCCCGGACCAGGTGAGCCTGGGGATCGAAGTGCATCTCAACGTGCACCACTCCTTCCCCATGGGCACGACGAAAATAGTCCATGGCAAGGTCATGGAAGTCTTCAGCGGTCCTAAGCACGCTCATTCCCTGGTAATAGAGGTCGAGAAAGGCGGGCAGATCATCGAACTCGTAGGCCGCACGCACCGCCTCTACCGAAGCGTATGGCAGGGCGATACCGTTTCGTTCGGCCAGGGCAAACATCAGCTCCGGTTCCAGGGAGCCTTCAATATGCAAATGGAGTTCGGCCTTGGGTAGCCGCCGAAGGAAGTCACGCATTGATCACCTCGTCGCCAGTTTCTCTTCATCCTGATCGAAACGGGTGCGCTGCGCAATCGGTCAACCGTCCCTGATAAAGGCGCTCATGGCGAGTGATACCTGGCGGCTCGAAGGGCCCTCCATCGAGCTGGTGCACCAGGTAGAGCACGGTGCGACCGGCAAGCCATTGGTCTAGGCGACCCGAGAGTCTAGCCGCCATTTCGGCATCCAGCCCGGCAAAGGGTTCATCGAGGATCACTAACCCAGGGTCACGCAACCAGAGCCGTGCCAGTGCGAGGCGGCGCGCCTGCCCACCCGAGAGCTGGCGCCCCCCTTCACCAACCCGGGTAGCCAGGCCGCGGGGGAGCGACTCGGCCCACTCCGCGAGTTCCACCCATGCCAGTGCCCGCCAGAGGTCCGCGTCAACCGCAGCGGGGTCGGCCAGGTACAGGTTGTGCGCAAGGCTGTCCTGAAAGAGGTCGATGCGCTGTCCCAGGACGGCCACTCGCTCGCGCAGTGAGCGCGTCTCGATGGTGGATAGCAGCTCGCCACCCAGCCATATCCCACCAGCAGTTGGTGGTAACTGGCGGATCAGCAGCGCCGCCACGCTGGACTTGCCGGCGCCGGAGGCGCCCGTCAGGGCCAGCCGCTCCCCACCGAGAAGTTCGAGGTCAATATCCTCAAGGACTGGCTGAATCGCGCCGGGGTAGCGCAGCGTCACCCCGCGCAGGGAAATCGACAGTGGCCCTGTCGGCAATGAGACGCTTCCCGGCTTCGTGCCCTCTCCCCCCGACGCCACCAGTTCATTGAGGCGTTCGGCCGCACCTCGAGTCGCCCCCAGATGGGTGAAGGCCACGGGCAGTTGTGCAAACGCTTCCCCTGCGGCAAGCACCGCCAGCGGCACCATGACCATCACTGCCGCGCTGATCTCGCCCTGCTCCCAGGCCGCAGCCGCCAGCCAGAGTGCCGCCAGCATGGTCAGCCCGACCACCAGATTGACCAGCGATGTACCGAAACCAGCCAGCCGTCCCAGGCGACGCTGTGCTTTTTGCAGCTGAGTCTCACGCTGCTGCAGCCGGTGGCGGTGTGCGTCGCGAGCGCCGTAGGCTTCCAGTTCCGCCTGCCCCTGCAGATGCTCGATGGCCTGGCTACGCAGGCGCTGCAGGTGGCTGACCTGGTTATGGCTTGGTGCCATCCCCAACCAGGCCTGTCCGGCGGTTAGCCAGATCCAGGTAGGCAATAGCAACGCTGCCACCGCCAGCCCCGCCACGGGCACCCAAATCGCTAGAAAGCCCACTAGCAGCACGATCGCCAGCAGCGCCACGATGGGAGGAGCCAGCAATCGAAGATATAGGCTATCGAGGGTATCAATATCGGCGGTAAGGCGATTGAGCCAGTCGCTGGCACGCCGTCGGGCAAGCACACGCTCGTCGAGCCCCGCCATTACCGCAAACAGTTTGCCACGCAGATCGGCCAGCAGCCGCAGCACCGTGTCATGGTTGTAGAGCCGCTCGACGTAGCGCGCCACGGTCCGAGTCACTGCGAAGGTGCGTATCCCGCCGCCAGGCACATACACGTCGAGGCTCACCGCCAGCCCCGCCGCCAGCGCCATGCCGGTCACAGCGCTGGCGGTGATGAACCAGCCCGAGAGGGCCAGCAGACCGATGGCGGAGAACAGCGTTAGCGCCAGCAGCGCGGCGCCGGCCAGCAACCGCCCACGCCGGCGCGCCAGCAAATGCAGCCAAGGGTGCAACGTTGCCACCAGCGAATGATCACGCATCGTCGCCACCCCCTTCTCCGCTCCCATCTCCGGTATCCGACGCGATCCGCCCCGCGGCCAGCGTCAAGCGCCGTGTTGCCAGCGCCATCAGAGCCGGATGATGGGTGGCTATGACCAGAGTACGACCGGTATCCGCAAGCTGCCTCAGCGATTCGATGACCCTGGCCTCGCCTTCCTCGTCGAGGCTGGCTGTGGGTTCATCCAGCAGGACCAGCGGTGCATCGGAAAGAAACACCCGCGCCAGCGCGAGTCGCTGTGCCTGGCCACCGGAGAGTCCCGCGCCACGTTCACCCAGGGGAGTGGCAAGGCCGTCGGGTAACGTGCCCATCAATTCGGCCAGACCGGCATGTTGCAGGGCCTGCTGCAATTCAGCATCACTCGCCCCGGGAGCGGCCAGGCGCAGGTTGTCGGCCAGGCTGCCATGGATCAGCAGTGGCCGCTGGTCCATCCAGGCGAAGCGCGCCCCCCCCAAGATGCGCCTTTCGCCCTGGTCCGGGGCCACGAAGCCGGCCAGCAGTTGCAACAGGGCCGACTTGCCGGCCCCGGAAGGGCCCGTTATCACCAGGATCTCGCCCTGCAGCACGGACAGACACAGCGGCCCCAAGACCCGGCCACGCTCCGGGTGACGAAGGGAAACATCGGCGAGCGATAAGACCTGCCCTGTCGTGCGGACCGGCACGGGCTGCCTGTGCCGCTGCGCTATCACGGGCTCGGACAGCAGTTCTACCATGCCATCTGCCGCACCCAGCGCCATGGCGCGATCATGATAATGCTGAGCCAGGCTGCGCAGGGGCTGGAAGAACTCCGGCGCCAGCAGCAGGACCAGAAGCCCGGTGGACAACGTCAACTGTGGAGACGGACCATAGTCGATATAGCCCAGCAGCCCGAAGCCAACATAGATGGCAACCACGGCGATGGCCACCGAGGCGAAGAACTCCAGCACCGCCGAGGAGAGAAAGGCCAGCCGCAGGGTTCGCATGCTCAGCCGCCGGTAGTCGTCTGCCGCCTGCTTCACCTCATGGGTCGACGCCCCCGTGCGGTGGAACAGCTGAAGCGTGGCAATGCCGCGAACCCGGTCGATAAAATGCCCCGCCAGCCGGCTGACCGCGGCAAACTGCGCCTGGTTCAGCCGTTCCGCCCCGATCCCTACCAGTGCCATGAACAGGGGAATCAAGGGAGCTGCGAGCAGCAGAAAGAGTGCGGCCAGCCAGTCCAGCCACAGCACGACTAACAGGATCATCGCGGGAATCGCCATGGCGAGCCGAAGCTGCGGCAGGAAGCGCGCGAAATAGCCGTCCAGCGCCTCGACCTGCTCCACCAGTTGACTGGCAAGACCTGCCGTATGGCGAGCACCGGCACGCACCGGCCCTATTGCCGCGAGGTGATCGAGCAGTTCGGCCCGCACCGCCCGGCGAATGCGCAGGCTGGCTTCCTGTCCTGCCATTTCCTGCCCCCACTGGGCCAGGGCACGGGCCAGCAGCACCGCTGCCAGGGCCAGGAAACTGCCGCCAAGCGATGCCACGCTGGCGCCGTCGACCAGCAGTCGGCTGATGATCCAGGCCAGCAGCAGCAACTGCACGATGGTCAGGGCGCCGACAGCGAAGCCGGCCAGTACCGCCAGCGCCAGCCAGCCTCGCTGGCCGGCGGCATGGGCCGCCAGCCAACGGCGCGGCGTCAGTTCCTGGCCGAAGCGCTCGCCCATCGGTTCAGTGATACCCTTCGCCGACCCTAACCTTGCCGCGGAAGACCCAGTAGGACCAGAAGGTATAAACCAGCACGAAGGGCAGCACGAAGAGCACCCCGATCAGCAGGAACAGCTGCGACTCAGGTGCCGAGGCGGCGTCCCAGATGGTGTAGTCCGGCGGCACGATCATCGGCCACTTGCTGACCACCAGCCCCAGGTAGGTAAAGAGGAACATGCCCAACGTGGCCATGAAGGGCATCAGCTCCCGACGGCGCTTCACCGACCAGTGGACGAAGAACATGCAGAGCAGGGCCAGCGTGGGGAATATCCAGATCCAGCCAAGGTTACCGAACCAGCGCTCCCAGACGAACGGGGTCACCAGCGGCGTCCAGATGCTGATGACGGCAAAGATCGCCAGCACCGCCAGCAGCAGGGGTGCTGTCAACTTGTAGGCCCAGGCCTGAATATAGCCCTCCGATTTGAGGATCAGCCAGGTGGTGCCCAGCAGCGCGTAGCCGATCATGATGCCGATGCCGGTCAGTACCGAGAATGGGGTGAGCCAATCGAAGGCTCCTCCCACGAAGACCCCGTCCTGGGTCTCGAAGCCCTGGATGTAGGTACCCACCACGGCGCCCTGGGCAAAGGCGGCGATGGCCGACCCCCAGCTGAACGCCCGGTTCCACATCCGGCGACCGCGGCGATCGCGACGCGACTTGAAACGCAGCTCGAAAGCCACGCCGCGGAATACCAGCCCCGCCAGCATCAGGAACACACCGATATAGAGCGCCGGCAAGAACACGGAATAGACCAGTGGAAAGGCACCCAGCAATCCTGCGCCCCCCAGCACCAACCAGGTCTCATTACCATCCCACACCGGGGCGACGGAATTCATCATCACGTCGCGGGCATCCTCGTCCGGCGCGAAGGGAAAGAGGATGCCAAGCCCCAGATCGAAGCCGTCCATGAGCACATACATCATGATGCCGAAGCCGATGATGAGCGCCCAGATCAATGACAGGTCGAACATGTCCATGGCTCAGCCCTCCATCTTGGTGGGGTCGTCGTCGAAGGGTGTGCTGGCAGCCGACCATGGCCGCTTGGGGGTCTCGAAGTCGTCGACCAACTTTTCTTCATCCCTTGGCTGCATGCCGTAGCGGATGACCCGCGTCAGATAATAGGTGCCGGCATAGAAGATCACCCCGTACACCATCACGTAGCCGACGAGAGTGAACAGCGCCATGCCACCGGTCAGCGACGGCGTGACCCCTTCCGCGTGAGTCATCATCCCGTAGACCAGCCAGGGGGCTCGCCCCGACTCGGTGGTAACCCAGCCGGCAAGCACCGCAATGAAGGGTGTCACCGACATCAGCCTGAGCACCTGCAAGAATCGGCGGGAGTGATAGATTCGCCCGCCCCGCCGTAGGTAGAGACTGGCCAGGGAGACCGCGATCATCAGGAAACCAAGGCCGACCATCAGTCGGAACGACCAGAACACCAGGGCAACCGGCGGCTGCTCCTCGGGTGGCGCCTCGAGGATGCCCGGCACCTCGCCATGCAGCTCATGGGTCAGGATCAGGCTCGCCGCATAGGGAATGCCGAATTCAAAGCGATTCTGTTGGGCCGCCTGATCCGGCCAGGCGAACAGCAGGAGCGGCGCCCCTTCCCTTGTCTCCCAGTTACCCTCCATGGCCGCCAGCTTGGTGGGCTGGTACTCGAGGGTATTGAGGCCGTGGAAGTCGCCCACCAGGGCCTGGCTCGGCGTCAGCACCAGCAGCATCCACAGACACATGGAGAGCGCCTTGCGGTTGGCTTCCACGTCGCGGCCAATCAGCAGGTACCAGGCGCTGACCCCGGCCACCACGAAACCACCGGTAATGAACGATGCCATGGCCATGTGGGCAAGACGGAACGGAAACGACGGGTTGAAGATCGCCTCGCTCCAGGACGTCACGCGAAAGACCCCGTTGATCACTTCGACCCCGGCCGGCGTGTGCATCCAGCTGTTGGCGGAGAGGATCCAGAAGGTCGAAATGAAGGTACCCACCGCCACCATGATGGCGGCGAACAGATGCACCCCGGGGGGCACCCGGCCACGACCGAACAACAATACGCCAAGGAAAGCCGCTTCGAGGAAGAAGGCGGTGACCACCTCGTAGCTCAGCATCGGCCCCATGAAATTGGCAGTGGATTGGGCGAAGTTGCTCCAGTTGGTGCCAAACTGGAACGACATGACGATACCCGACACCACCCCCATGCCGAACGCCACGGCAAAGACCCGGGTCCAGAGCTGGGCCAGACGGTCCCAGGCCGCGTTGCCGGTCTTGTAGAACAGCGCGTGAAGCACGGCAATGTAGGACGCCAGGCCAATGGTGAAGACCGGGAAGATGGCGTGAAAGGAAACCACGAAAGCGAACTGCAATCGCGACAGCAACAGGGGATCAAGTTCCATGACGTAATGCCTCTTGGCTGCGAAGAATTCACGTCTAAGGGATGCGGATGCACTCCGTGTGCTTTTTGCTTCCGGCAACGCCGTCCTGGCTTGCCGTGACGCATTCCACCTCGACACTGTGGTGAGCCTAGCAGCCCCGCTGGTGTGGTGCCGTACTGCGACGGGCGTTCATTGTCGCAGCACACTGTCGCATCATCCCTGGCCCCTATCGAGTCTCGAGCGTCTCAAGCACCGCCAGACAATACTACAAGCCGTATCATGAAGAGCATGTAGCCGAGGAACAGAGCCAGCAGCACCGCCCCTTCGATACGATTGATGCGTCCCGGGCGCCCCCGCCAGCCCATGGCAAAGACCACCAATAGCGTAGTCATCACCGCCATCAGGCTCCAGTCCCGCAACAGTACCTCACTTCCCACTTCTAGGGGCATGATCACCGCGGCAAGCCCCACGACCCCCAGCGTATTGAAGAGATTCGAGCCGACGACGTTACCCAGCACCAGGTCATGCTCGCCCCGCCGCAACGCGCTGACCGATGCGGCCAACTCTGGTAACGATGTGCCCACCGCCACCACGGTGAGCCCAATGATAAGGTCGCTGACGCCAAAACCTTGGGCGATGGCCACCGCCCCCCACACCAGGATGCGCGAACTGACGATCAGCAGCAGCAAGCCCACCAGGGTCCAGGCAACTCCGACCCTGAGAGACATGCGCTTCACCACCAGGCTCTCCTCGGTCTCCACCGCCAGGGGGTCCGGCCCCGCTCGGCGAGCTTGGAAGATACTCAGCAGGATAAAAGCAGCCAGCAGCACAAGCAGCAGGCTGCCCTCCATGCGCCCGATCACCCCGCCCCACATCAACAGAGCCGACAGTAGCGTCACCCCACCCAGCAACGGTAGTTCCCGGCGAATCACCCCTGAGTGCACCGTCAGCGGCGAAGCCAGCGCCACCAGCCCAAGTATCAGCCCGATATTGGCGATATTTGAGCCGTAGGCATTACCCAGCGCCAGCCCTGGATTGCCCTGCCCCGCCGCCAGTGCCGATACCATCAATTCCGGTGCCGACGTACCGAAGCCGAGCACCAGCATGCCGATCAGTAGCGGCGAAACACCCAGCTGACGAGACGAGGCAGCAGCCCCGTCGACGAAGCGCTCAGCGCTCCATACCAACAGAACGAGACCGCCGATGACAGCGAGAATGGGTAGCAACATTCCATTTCCTCGGGAACATTCAGTGCCGAATGTTTGTATATGGTATGCGTGCCGTCAACATGTCACACTTTCGTTTGACGCCATTGGCATATCGACATCACGCCCACTGCCAACCGGCAGTTAGTGGCGTCCATTTCTTTTCGTCTCAGGTTAAACTCTTCAGGTAAACGACGCCGGTGCCCAGGCAACCCATACAAACGCTCAGAACTGCTGGCTTGCTTCGAGGCGAGCCACTGGTCGACCAGTACCCGCCCGAGGCGCGCACCTCGCGGCGGCGTCTACGCGCCTGCCACGAGTGCGACTGGCTGGTCGCGCTGCCGCCCCTGCGTGGCGGGCAGAAGGCCGACTGTCCCCGCTGCGGGCATACGCTGGCCACGCGTCACCATAGGCCGGCCCAACGTAGCATGGCCCTGGCCGTATCGGCGCTCATCGCGCTCATGCTGGCGGCCTCCTTCCCGTTTGTCAGCTTCAGCGTCGGCGGAATCGGTAACAACATCGAACTTTCCCAGACCGCCACAACGCTAATCGGCTTCCATCAGCCCCTCGTCGCGGTCGCCGTGATCCTGACCATCCTGGTCTTGCCCACCGTCTACCTGCTAGGTGTGATCTGGCTGCAGTTTGGCCTTTTGCGTGGCGAGCCGTTGCCTGTCAGCCGAAATATTGCCCGTTCGCTCTCCCACCTGCACCCCTGGATGATGGCGGACGTGTTCATTATTGGCGCCCTGGTCAGCCTGATAAAGATCGCCGGCATTGCCCAAATCGAGCTCGGTGTTTCCTTCTGGGCCTTCTGCGCTTTCGCCATTCTGCTGCTGTCGACCACACAATCCCTCGATTCAGACTGGATGTGGTTCTCTCTCACCGGAGAACCGTTGGCGCCGGAAGGAGCCCGTACGGGCCAGACCGCGGCCCCTCAGGGCTTGACTGGTTGCCCAACCTGCGGCCTGGTCAACCGAGTCTCACCGCAGGTTACAAGCCGATGTCGACGCTGCGAAGAGCGACTTCACGCCCGCATGCCGCATAGCTTGCAGCGAACCTGGGCCCTGCTGGCCGCCGCCGTGGTGATGTATGTGCCGGCCAACTTCTATCCGATCATGACCACCACCAGCCTGGGGCATACCACGCCCTCGACCATCATTGGCGGTGTCGTCGAGTTGATCCAGATGGGCTCCTGGCCGATCGCGGTAGTGATCTTCACTGCCAGCGCGATCGTACCGGTGGGGAAACTAGTGGCACTGGCCTGGCTGTGCCTGGTGGTGAATCGCAGCGACGAACTCAACGCCGGCACGCGCACGCGTCTCTATCGCCTCACCGAGTTCATCGGCCGCTGGTCCATGGTTGATGTCTTCGTGGTAGCCATCCTGGTCGCCCTGATCCGCGCCGGGTCGCTGATGTCCATCACCCCGGGACCCGCCGCACTGGCCTTCGGCAGTGTCGTGGTGCTGACCATGCTGGCCGCCATGACCTTCGACCCACGCCTGATCTGGGACACGCCGCCGCCGCGTGAAACCCGCGACCCGCAAGGAATCTGTGAATGAGCGAGACACCCCACGAAAACGATACCCGGGACATGCACCGCGCCAAGCCCTCGCCCCAGGCACGTCTGTCACCGATCTGGATAGTCCCTATCGTTGCCATCATGATCGGACTTTGGCTGGTGTACGACAACTATCGCAGTCGCGGCCCGCTGATCACGCTGACCATGTCCAACGCCGAAGGCATCGAGGCTGGCAGCACCCTGATCAAGACCCGCAACGTCGAGGTGGGGCGCGTCGAACGGGTACAGCTTTCCGACGACCTCACCCATATCGTAATTTCCGCGCGCATGGCGCCGGACTCCGAGGCCATGCTGACCGAGGGCAGTCGCTTCTGGGTAGTCAAGCCGCGCATCGGCCGCGAAGGCATCAGCGGCCTGGGCACCGTGCTCTCCGGCGCTTTCATCCAGTTGCAGCCTGGCAGGGGCGAGCAGGGCATACGGGAATTCGAGGTAAGCGACCAGCCCCCGGTGGCCCCGGCGGATGCCGCCGGTGTTCGCGTCAATCTGATCAGCCAGCTCGGCAACTCACTGCGCCCCGGTGACCCCGTCACCTTTCAGGGCTATACGGTGGGACGCGTGGAAGAGACCAACTTCGATGCCAAGGCCCGCCGCATGGACCAGCGCATCTTCATCGAAAGTCCCTATGATCGACTGGTCACCAACACCACACGATTCTGGTCGGCCAGCGGCATCGACCTACGCCTGGACGCCGATGGCATCCGGGTCAATGTCGAGTCCCTGGAAGCCCTGCTGGGCGGCGGGGTTACCTTTGGTGTGCCCGAGGATTTGCCCCGTGGCAATCCGGTGGCAGACGATACCACCTTCAACCTTTATCCCGACGAGGACAGTGCTCGCCAGGGCACCTTCCACCGTTACCTGGAGTACGTGCTATTAGTGGAAGATACCGTTCGCGGCCTGTCCCGTGGAGCGCCGGTGGAGTTTCGCGGCGTGCGCATCGGCACGGTGGCTGCAGTACCTTGGCAGTTTACCGCCTCACAGCCGGCGAGTCGCGATGGCTTCTTGATCCCGGTTCTGATCCGCATCGAACCGCAGCGGCTGGGCGTCGAGAACCAGGAAGTGGATCTCGAGGAGTGGGAGCAGCGCTTCCAACGACTCTTCGATAACGGGCTGCGCGCCTCACTCAAGTCGGGCAACCTGTTGACCGGCGCAATGTTCGTGGATATCAATTTCCATGGTGACGAGGCCGAAAGCTATGTGGCGGAAACCTTCAGCGATCGGGCCATCTTCCCGATCACGTCGGCCGGGTTTGCCCACATCGAATCCCAGGTAACCAACCTGCTGACTAAACTCAACAACCTGGAGATCGAGCCACTGTTGACCGGCCTCGACCGCAATCTAGTCACATCGGAAGCGATGCTCACCGAAGTACGTGAACTGAGCACCTCGCTGCAGGCCCTTCTCGACGATCCCGGCACCCGCGGCCTGCCGAGCAATCTCAACGCGACACTAGTGGCCCTGCAGGAGGCGCTTGAGGGCATGTCGCCTGACTCCAATGCCTATCGCGAACTGACCGGCGCCGCCGAGCGTCTCGATCGGCTAATGCGCGATCTACAACCTGTCACCCGCACGCTCAACGAGAATCCACGGGCGCTGTTGTTCGACAGCCTGGATGCCGACGACCCGCAGCCCCGCGCACCGAGGCGCAACTGAATCAGGAGCAGAGCATGCCATTCACCACGTCGAGACCTGCGCCACGGAGCCGCACATGAGGATATTACTTGGCCTTTTCACCCTGGCTATGCTGCTCGGCCTGAGCGGCTGTGCCACCAGCAGCGCACCCGCCAATCGCTTCATGTTGCCCGACAGTGAGGCCGCTCGCTCCGCGTCCCCGGACGTCGAGCAGGTGCTACTGGTACGCACGCCCCGCCTAGCCCATTATCTGGACGTGGACGGCATCGTACTGCAACTCGACGACATCAGCCTGAATGCGGCACGCCAACATCTCTGGGCCGAACCGCTGGGACGTCAACTCGAACGGGGCATGCGGGCACGACTGAGCGAGCGCCTGGTCGACACCCGTGTCCTGCGCGACGAAGGCGGCCACAGGGGGCCCAATGCGCTGTTGTTGCGGATCGAAGTCGACAGTTTCCAGGGTCGCTACGACGGCCTGGCGGTGGCCAGCGGCCAGTGGCAGCTGCTGGCAGCGGATGGGGAACTGGTGGCCATGGACAACTTCCGCGTCGAGACAGAGCTCGACGATGACGGCTACCCCGCCTTGGTGAGAGCCCTGGGGAGGAGCTGGGACCAGGTAGCCGACCAAGTGGCCGCAACCGTAAGCCGCCACCGATGAGGGGACGAGTACGCTACGCTAGGACCCTGAACAAATCGCCAAGCGTGATGAAGCAGCACTAAGCGGCGGCGTCGGAACAAGCTGCGCAACTGTTATCACTGTGGCATAATACGCCTTCGCGGCAACCTGTAGTCCCTCCTGCTGCGCCCTGAACCGAATTTTTCACGCCTTGGCCCGGGACTGGTCATGTGCAAGATGCACATGGCACGGCGGAGGCGTATCTGCGGAGACCGCATGACCTTTTCCGAACTCGGCCTGCGCGCCGAACTGCTCCGTGCCGTCGAGGCACAGGGCTATACCATTCCGACCCCCATTCAGCGCCAGGCGATTCCTGCCGTTCTCAATGGAGGTGACCTGCTTGCCAGTGCCCAGACCGGTACCGGCAAGACGGCCGGCTTCACCTTGCCGATGCTACAACGCCTGGCAGAAGGACCCCGGCCCGGCAAGCGTCAGATTCGCGCCCTGATACTGACGCCGACCCGTGAACTGGCCGCCCAGGTGGGTGAAAGCGTAGCAGACTACGGCAGCCACCTGACCATGCGCTCCCACGTAATCTTCGGCGGCGTCGGCCAGCAGCCCCAGGTGGATGCCATCCGCCCCGGTTTGGATGTGCTGGTGGCCACGCCCGGGCGGCTGCTCGACCTGCACCAACAGAAGCACGTGGACCTTTCCCACGTCGAGATTCTGGTGCTCGACGAAGCCGATCGCATGCTGGACATGGGCTTTATCCACGACATCAAAAAGATCCTGCGCGTACTCCCCGAGAAGCGCCAGAATCTGCTGTTCTCGGCCACCTTCTCCAATGAGATCCAGGCGCTTGCCGGCAAGCTGCTCGACAACCCGGCCATGATCGAGGTGGCTCGGCGCAACACCACCGCCGAAACCGTCGATCAGTCGATCTATCGCGTCGACAGGGAGAAAAAGCGAGAACTGCTGGCACATTTGATCACCCGGCACAGCTGGAACCAGGTGCTGGTCTTCACCCGCACCAAGCATGGTGCCAACAGGCTGGCCGAGCAACTCTCCAGGCAGGACATTCCTGCCATGGCGATTCACGGCAACAAGAGCCAGTCGGCGCGCACCAAAGCGCTGGCCGCCT
The DNA here is from genome assembly GCF_003339685.1 of Halomonas sp. DQ26W. Taxonomy (GTDB): domain Bacteria; phylum Pseudomonadota; class Gammaproteobacteria; order Pseudomonadales; family Halomonadaceae; genus Halomonas. The sequence continues at coordinate 30,325 of NZ_QPKI01000029.1, forward strand.
TCAAGACCGGCGACCTGCAGGTGCTGGTAGCGACCGACATCGCAGCACGCGGCCTCGATATCAGCGAGCTGCCCCACGTGGTCAATTTCGAGTTACCCAACGTCGCGGAAGACTACGTCCACCGCATCGGTCGCACCGGCCGCGCCGGCAGCGACGGCCAGGCCGTTTCACTGGTCTGCGTCGACGAGCATGGCCTGCTCAAGGGCATCGAGCGGCTGATCAAGCGCGACCTGGCCAAGCATATCGAGCCCGGCTTCGAGCCCGACCCCAATGCCAAGCCCGAACCCATCGAGAATGGACGCGGCGGGCGCAGTGGGCGCTCCGGCGGACAGGGGCAGCGCGGCAATGGCGGTAACAGCAGCGGTGGTCGCGGCAACGCTTCGCGTAGCAGCGAAGGCAACCGCAACGGCGACGACAGTCGAGCGCCACGCCGACGCCGCAGCCGTGGCCAAGGAGTTCGTCAAGCCTGATTTGGCGCAAGGTAGATTCCTGAGATATATGGCAATGTAACCTGCCAATTTATATCGTGCTGATAAGGGGATAATAGGATGAACGCGTATCATCGTGCCTCTTTGGACAAGCCTCGCCAATGTTGAAATGGCTGACCGGCAAAAAGCCCATTCCGGTCTGGGTCATCAAGCAGATCGACGATGGCCTGCTCCACCTTTGCGGGCAGGCCACAGTCGAGCCGCAGACGAAACGCAACGCCGTTCTCACGGAACTGCATGAGCGTCGTTACCAAGGAGCGGTGAACATGGCCGGCGGCGGCCTCGTCCTGAACGCTCGACTCTTTGCCGCCTTGGTACCGCTGGAGGCGCTTGAGTTCGATACCCAGGCCCAGGCGCACTGGCAGGGGCGGACCTGGCATGTCTCTCAGGTCCCCCAGCGTTGCTGGACCTTCGACGGCCCCTTGATCGCGCAGCATCAACGACAGGGCAACCAGGAACTGCTGGTCAGTACCGAGGATGTCTCCGGTATTCGCCGTCAGGTCAAGGCCAGTCTTGACCCCGGCGTAGTGACGTTCGGCACCCCCACCAACGAGCACCCCTTGATTGCACCCCGCCACGGCGAGCATACCGAGGCGTCAAGCATATCCAGCAAGCCGCCCAAGGGACGGGAGTGGCGAGGCGACGACGGCTGATATGAAGCGCAACACCGCTCGCATGGTGCTGTTCCTGTTCCTGATGGTATTGGTCGGCCTCAACCTCAGGCCGGCACTCTCGTCACTGGCTCCCCTGCTGGTCAGGCTGCAGCTGGATACCGGCCTCTCCCCGCTGGCCATCGGCGCACTCACCACCCTGCCCGTCCTCTGCTTGGGCATCTTCGCCCCCCTGGCACCCTGGCTTGCCAAGCGAATGGGGCCTGAGAACACCCTGACACTAGCCCTCGGCGGTCTGATCGCCGGCCTGTTGCTGCGCGGGATCCCTGCCACGCCGCTGCTTTTCTTCGGCACGCTACTGGTGGGCGCCGCCATCGGCGTGGCAGGCACGCTGCTGCCGGCCCTGGTCAAGCGTGAGATTCCCGCCGGTGCCGACCTGATGACCGGTGTCTATACCATGGCCCTGTGCCTGGGGGGCGCCCTCGGTGCCGGTCTCAGCATCCCGATGACGGACTTGCTGGGAAGCTGGCGACTCAGCCTGATCAGCTGGTCGCTGCTGGGTATGACAGCCCTGCTGGCCTGGATCGTGCTCATGCCACGTACGCCTCTAACCGCTCCCCAGCCGGCTGGCGGCGGTTCCCTGCGCCAACTGCTCTCTCAGCCGCTCGCCTGGCAGGTCATGCTCTATATGGGGACCCAATCGTCACTGGCCTATATCGTCTTCGGCTGGCTACCGACCCTGCTTCAGACCCGGGGCTACGGGGAGTCAGAAGCAGGCTGGATGATGGGCGCTTCGGTCATGGTGCAGCTCATCTCGGCCCTGGGGGCACCCTGGCTTGCGCGCTTAAGCCGTGACCAGCGCCCCGCCCTGATGCTGGTGCTGGGCTGTGTCGGCGCCGGCCTCTGGCTGCTGCTGCTCGGCCCCACGAGCTGGCGCTGGGCCGGTGTGGTACTGCTCGGCCTTGGCCAGGGCGGCTGCTTCAGCCTGGCATTGACGCTGATCGTACTGCGCACCGCCAACTCGCGCCTGGCCGGCAAGCTCTCCGGCCTGGCCCAGGGCGGCGGCTACACCCTGGCCGCCATGGGGCCACTGGCAATCGGCGTCCTGCTGCAGTTCGACATCAGCCTGAGCATCGTCACCACCGCCCTCCTGCTGATCGTCGTCGCGTCCGCCGTCTTTGCCCTGCTGGCCGGGCGCAACCGGCGCCTGGACGTGAATGAAGCGGGCCAGCTGGTGACACGTTAATCGTTCGCGCCTTGGCGGAAGCCGCCGACACTGGCAGTGGTCGCCACATCGGCAACACCGCCGGGAGGCCTGCGGCCTCCAGTCGTGATCTGAAGATACTCCAACAGCGGCGTGGCAACGTTGGTGGAGAGGACCGTTGTCGGAGCGCTGGTTTCCATCGCGACTGGCGCCGCCAGGCGCCTTGGCGGAGGCGGCCGACGCTGGCGGTGGTCGCCACATCGGCAACACCGCCGGGAGGCCTGCGGCCTCCAGTCGTGATCTGAAGATTCTCCAACAACGGTGTGGCACCGTTGGTGGAGAGGACCGTTGTCGGAGCGCTGGTTTCCATCGCGACTGGCGCCGCCAGGCGCCTTGGCGGAAGCCGCCGACGCTGGCGGTGGTCGCCACATCGGCAACACCGCCGGGAGGCCTGCGGCCTCCAGTCGTGATCTGAAGAT
>NZ_QPKI01000029.1:33221-55628 GCF_003339685.1 Halomonas sp. DQ26W
CTCCAACAACGGTGTGGCACCGTTGGTGGAGAGGACCGTTGTCGGAGCGCTGGTTTCCATCGCGACTGGCGCCGCCAGGCGCCTTGGCGGAGGCGGCCGAGGTTGGCAGTGGTCGCCACATCGGCAACACCGCCGGGAGGCCTGCGGCCTCCAGTCGTGATCTGAAGATACTCCAACAGCGGCGTGGCAACGTTGGTGGAGAGGACCGTTGTCGGAGCGCTGGTTTCCATCGCGACTGGCGCCGCCAGGCGCCTTGGCGGAAGCCGCCGACGCTGGCGGTGGTCGCCACATCGGCAACACCGCCGGGAGGCCTGCGGCCTCCAGTCGTGATCTGAAGATTCTCCTACAGGGTGGTAGTCGCTTGTTATGGCAGGAAAAAGCAGCTGTAGGAGCGCTGCTCCGCATCGCGACTGGCGCCGCCAGGCGCCTTGGCGGAGGCGGCCGACGCTGGCGGTGGTCGCCACATCGGCAACACCGCCGGGAGGCCTGCGGCCTCCAGTCGTGATCTGAAGATTCTCCTACAGGGTGGTAGTCGCCTGTTATGGCAGGAAAAAGCAGCTGTAGGAGCGCTGCTCCGCATCGCGACTGGCGCCGCCAGGCGCCTTGGCGGAGGCTGCAGCGTCATCAAGTCTGGCATCAGGAGTGAGCCTGCGCCGCGATAGCGCTATCATGCGGCTTTCACTGAGATAATGAGACTACCAGGAGCCATCATGACCACGTCCTCTTCCGCCGATCGCCCCGTGCTGATTCTCTACGTTGGCGGCACCCTGGGCATGGTGGCTTCACCCCGCGGCCTGACCGCCGGCGACAACATGGATTCCCGGCTACGCAGCGCCCTGGCCACCCTGCCCCCTACGCGCCAGGCGCACCTTCCGGCTTTCGTCGTCGAGGAAGCCGACAAACCCATCGACTCCAGCGCCGCCACCGCCTCTGACTGGCAGCGTCTCGGCCATACCATCGCCAAGGCGCTGCCTGACTACGCCGGCGTGGTGGTGCTCCACGGCACCGACACCCTGGCATGGACAGCCGCAAGCCTTGCCTACCAGTTCCAGGGGCTGGACCGCCCGGTAATCGTGACCGGAGCGATGCTACCTCTCGAGGCGCCAGACAGCGATGCCCTGGCCAACGTGGAGCTGGCACTTCACTTCGCCACCGAGCCGCGCCTGCAGGAGGTCGCCGTGGCCTTCGCCGACAAGCTGTTTCGCGGAGTCTGTACCCGCAAGCTGCATAGCGAAGCCGCCGATGCCTTTGCCAGCCCCAACTATCCCCTGCTGGGGGAGCGCGTCGGCGATGATACGGTGCTCTACCCTGCCCGTGGATTGGAAGCACAGCAGCGTGGTGCTCCCCGTTTCGAGCTGCCCGACTATGCTCCGCTGGCAGCTGGCGGTGTGGCTCGCATCGTCCTGTGGCCCGGCATCCAGGCCTGGCAGCTGGCGGCCTGGCTCGAGGACGATCGGGTACAAGGGGCGCTGCTGGAAGTGTGGGGAGGTGGCAACGTACCGGAGGACCCGGCGCTGCTGGGGATGCTGGCCAAGGCCACCGGGGAAGGCAAGCTATTGGCGGCAATCAGCCAGTGCACCCAGGGCAGCGTTGCCATCGGCCAATATGCCGCTGGCCAGGGGCTGGCCGAGGCGGGCGTACTCTCGGGAGATGGCATGACACCGGAGGCGGTGCTGACCAAGCTGGTTCACCTCCTGGCCCAGCCCATGGACGACCGCGAGCGAAGGCGACGCTTTCTCACGCCGCTGGTAGGCGAACGTTGATTAATCGCTGATTCAGCCTCCCCAGCGTTGAAGTGCACAGCTCGAGCGGGGCACAATCCGACTACTGTTTTGGTACTCTACGTTGACAAAGGAGTCATGCCATGGAAAAGCCCGTTCATCACTTTACTGAACTGTTCGAACAGCTGGGCTTGCCTGCCGATGAGGCATCCATCAGGGATTTCATTGAGCGTTACGCACCGCTCCCGGAAACCATACAGCTTCACGAAGCGTCCTTCTGGAGCGACTCCCAGGCCGACTTTATTTTCAATGCACTGGAGGAGGATGCCGACTGGGCCGAGGTGGTCGATCACCTGGACGCCTCGATGCGTAAAACGTAAGTATGCGAAAACAGCAAATGGCTTGAATGTAGGATTATGGTAACTTAGGAAAAACGATAAACAACTGTTTAAACTAGGAGTTATCATGCCGCTCGATAGGATATCGACCTCCGAATCCGAAAGCACTAATGGCTTGAAAACTCCTGAGCTTCCTACGCTTCCCGACACACTGCGCCTGCGCCTGGGGGAGTGTCGTACGCTGCCAAGCCTGCCTGCCGCAGCGGCTCGGGTGATCAGCCTGGCCCGCGCACCGGAGCCTCGGCTAGCCGACTTCGCCGCGGCAATCCAGCAGGACCCCGCACTAACGTTGCGCCTGCTGTCGATGGCCAACAGTGCCTACTTTTCGCGCAGCGCCAACCGGGTTGTCACCTGCCATGACGCGGTTTCTCGTCTTGGCCTGGATGCCACCCTGGCCGCCGCCATGAGCTTCGGCCTGCCCCGTCCCGGCGCGAGCGATTTACTCGACTACGACTATCTATGGCAGCGCTCGATCATCGCCGCGCTGGCCGCCCAGCAGCTCGCCGAGCAGCTCTGTCCCGACGAAGCAGGTCAGCTGTTTACCACGGCGCTGATGCAGGATATCGGCATCCTGGCACTGGAAGCCGTGGATGGCGAACGCTACTCCAGCCATGTTCCCTGCCTGCGCCATCACGACAAATTGCGCGATACCGAGCACCGGCTCTACGGCTGTGACCACTCCCTGGTGGGAGCATGGCTAGCCATCAGCTGGGGGGTGCCCGCCTCCATGGCCGTGAGTATCGCGGAGAGCCATGGTCCCTTGGAAGACGGCAACCCGAAGCGTCTCTGCCTACGCCTCTCCTGTCGCATCGCCGATGGCTGGTTAACCCATTCACCCGCAGCGGCTTTCAGTGACCTGCTGCATCAGTTGGCCCCGCTGGAATCGCTGGATATCGCCATGCTGGTGTCCGTGCTGGAGGACCTGCAGCAACGCTTACCCACGCTGGCCAAGCTATTCGAGATCACCTGCCCCCCCGACATCAACAGCACGACCCTGCTGGCCGAGGCCAAAGAACTGCTCTTCGAGCAGAACCTGCTACTCAATCAGCGCCTTGCCGAACAACGCCATGAGCTCGAAGCCCTGCTCGCCCGCCATGACGAGCTCGACGAACAGCACCGCACGGATCACCTGACCCGGCTGGCCAACCGCCCCTGGCTGGAAAAGCTGCTGGTGCAACACTTCGACTGCGCCATGATGGGCAATCGGCCGCTCTCCGTCATGTTCATCGATCTTGACCATTTCAAGGACATCAACGATCTCTATGGCCATCGCTTCGGTGATGAAGTGCTAGTCCGTTTCGCCGCCTCGCTGGAGAACATGGTGCGCGAGGACGACATCGCCGGCCGCTATGGTGGTGAAGAATTTCTGGTGATCATGCCCAACACCCGCCGTGACCAGGCCAGCAAGTTAGGCGATCGGATTCGCCACTATCTGGCCTCTCAGCCCCTGGCCAAGACCGAGGGCGAACCGCTCCATGTGACCGCATCCATCGGCATCGCCTCATTGCAAGATGCCGAGTTCGATAACGTCAATGCCATGGTCGATGCTGCCGACAAGGCCATGTATGGCGTCAAGCACGACGGGCGTGATGGCGTTGCGCATTACGAAAGCCACGATTGAGGCTCGACTGACTACATCCTAACTACATCGCGCGCCCTTGCTCCACTCGGCGTCGCATCCAGGCGCCAACCAGCAGCAGCAGGGCCAGAGCCACCAGCGGTAGCACGATATCCACGCCGATGGCATTTTCCGCTTTTTCCACGGCCTCCAGCGTACTATAGATGGCGCTGGCGTAAACCGCCCACTTGATGCCGAGCCCCACCACGGCGGCAACGATGAAAGTGCGCAGCGGCAGGCGACGCAGCCCGGCGGCGTAGTTGATCACCGAGTGTGGAAAACCCGGTAACACGCGCAGGGCGCACTGGGTGAGGAAGTCGCTACGCTTCTCCAGCATACGCATGATCTTGCGGGTCAGGCCCTTGGGGCTCCAGCGATCGCCTACTCTGGCGGCCAAATGATAGGCTCCCAGCGCACCACCGACGCTGCCGACGATCAGCATGGGCGTCGCTACTTGCGGCGGATAGAATGGCGCGATCAGCCATAGCCCGATGCTGCCAGGCAAACCAAAGGCCAGGGTGATAGCCATGATCGCGATGACGCTGATGATCGTCAGCGGATGGTGAGACGCCTGTTCGGCCCAATGCTTGATGGCGATGAGATCGGGCGAGTGCCATATCCACAGATAACCGGCCATGAGCAGGCTTGCACCGACGGCTACCAGACGCCACCGTCGGCGCAATGAGGTGTCTTGCTGCATCACTTGTCTCGCTCGCCCTTTGGAAAGGGCACATGGTGCCATGCGACGGTGCCGGGGTCACGCGTCGAGCTCACCCTCCCGGCCCAATGACGATGGACTGTCGGGAACGGCTTTCGGTGAATCGTCCAATCGTGGCATCGCCGCAACACGCAGGTCCACGTAACGCAACAGCCCCAGCTGTATCACCAACAGGGCAAGACACCACAATAGCCCCTTGAGCATCGAAGTATCCTCGAATGAGGCCGGCGGCCTCGTCGAGTCGATTGAATCACAACTTGGCTTCTACGCGCTCGAGAATTTGACGGCTGACCTTGTTGACCAACGGTCTGGCGGCACGCGTCACCGCTTTCTCCACCATGCGGTTGCGAATGCTATAGGTCACGGTGAGTGCCACACGGGTGCCTTCCGCAACTGGCGTCAGCCGATAGCAGCCCTGATTGCGAACCCCTTCCAGAGATTCCCAGGCCAACGTCTCGGGCGACTGTTTCTCGGTGATTTCCACGTCAAAGGTCCAATCCATGCCCACGGCACGAACGTGCCAGCGGTAACGCTCGCCGCCCAGCGGCTCGATGGCCTTGATCATGTCGGAGTACTCGACGAAGTCTTCGACCCGTTCCAGAAGCGAAAAGACACGCTCCGGCGTGGCCCTGAGTATTGCGCTGTGTTCAATGGTGGCCATGGCGGTTACCTGGACTCCCGGTTGACGCTGGAAATACACCTACGCATTGCAGGGTACCGCCCTGCCCCCGATCAAGCTACCGTCGTTGCGTAATGTTCCGCACCGAGGGGGCACACGCCGCCAAACCGGAGTGGCCTTCTGCCACAGTCGTGCGGCAGAGCCGTCCTCCGACAGCATGGCTGCATGCCGCACTATAAAAACGCCGCCCCGGCGAGCCGAGGCGGCGTTTTTGTCTACCCTTTCTGACGGCCCCGAGTGATCGGGGCCGCGGGGATCAGTCTTGACCCATCTGCTGCTTGATGAGGTCACCGATGGTGGTCGGGCCACCCGCTTCGGGAGCATCTTCACGCAGCTTCTTCAGGTTCTGACGGGTGTCGTCCTGATCCTTGGCCTTGATCGACAGGCTGATCGCGCGGTTCTTGCGATCGACACCGACGATGCGAGCTTCGACGGCATCGCCTTCGCTCAGCACGTTGCGGGCATCTTCGATGCGGTCAGCGCTGATCTCGGAGGCCTTGAGTACGGCAACGACATCGGTCGCCAGCTCGACATGGGCTTCTTTGGCATCGACTTCGACCACGCGGCCGGAGACCACGGAGCCCTTGTCATTGACGGCCAGGTACTCGGCAACCGGATCGGTATCGAGCTGTTTGATACCCAAGGAAATACGCTCACGCTCGGGATCGATGGAGAGGATAACGGCTTCCGCCTCGTCGCCCTTCTTGAAGCGACGAACGGCTTCCTCACCGGTCTCGGACCAGGAAAGGTCGGAGAGGTGAACCAGACCGTCGATGCCGCCTTCCAGACCGATGAAGATACCGAAGTCGGTAATCGACTTGATGGTACCAGCAACCCGGTCGCCCTTGTTGTACTGGGCGTTGAAGGTTTCCCACGGGTTTGCGGTGCACTGCTTGATACCCAGTGAAATACGACGACGCTCTTCGTCGATATCCAGGATCATGACTTCCACTTCGTCGCCGATGTCAACGACCTTGGACGGGTGGATGTTCTTGTTGGTCCAATCCATCTCGGAGACGTGAACCAGACCCTCGACACCCTCTTCCAGCTCGGCAAAGCAGCCGTAGTCGGTGAGGTTGGTGACGCGCGCGGTGACCACGGTGCTCTCGGGGTAGCGATCCTTGATGTTGACCCAGGGATCTTCGCCCAGCTGCTTCAGGCCCAGGGAGACGCGGTTGCGCTCACGATCAAACTTGAGCACCTTGACGTTGATCTCGTCGCCCACGGCCACGATTTCGCTCGGATGCTTGATGCGCTTCCAGGCCATGTCGGTAATGTGCAGCAAGCCATCGACGCCGCCCAGATCGACGAAAGCGCCATAGTCGGTCAGGTTCTTTACGATACCCATGATCTGCTGGCCTTCCTGCAGCGTGGCCAGCAGGGCTTCACGCTCGGCGCTGTTCTCGGCTTCGAGAACGGCACGGCGGGAAACCACGACGTTGTTGCGCTTCGGATCGAGCTTGATGACCTTGAAGTCGAGCTCCTTGTGCTCGAGGTGCGTGGTGTCGCGCACCGGACGCACGTCGACCAGGGAACCCGGCAGGAAGGCACGAATGGAATCGATATCGACGGTAAAACCGCCTTTCACCTTGCCGTTGATCACGCCCTTGACGATCTCTTCTTTCTCGAAGGCCGCCTCCAGCACCTTCCAGGCTTCGGCACGCTTGGCCTTCTCTCGAGACAGACGCGTCTCGCCGAAACCGTCTTCGACGGCTTCCAGGGCGACGCTGACTTCGTCGCCGATCGCAATGTTCAGTTCGCCACTTTCGTCGCGGAACTGAGCCACGGGAATCTGTCCTTCGGACTTCAGGCCGGCATTGACGGTGACCCAGTCACCTTCGATGTCGACAACCGTCGCCGTGACGATGGCGCCCGGCTCCATGTTGATGTCCTGGAGTGACTGTTCAAACAGTTCAGCAAAGCTTTCGCTCATGATTTTCCTACGTGATCAACGGTGTTGAGGCGTTGCCGCCTTCTCCGCACCACCAGCGAGTGCGGGCCTAATTTGCCAAACCCCCGGAGATGTTAACGCCGGTTCGACCTGGACGAGCTTTCAGTGAAAGGGTTGCTCGGCCATGCCATGACATCCTGACGAGGGCGCCGCAAGGGAGATCGAGTTACCGGGTGAGGCCACGCTCGGCCAGCCACTCCGTCAACCGTTCCACCACTTCCGGTATACTCAGGCTCGTGGTATCCAACTCGATGGCGTCATCGGCCGGTACGAGCGGAGCCACACTGCGTTGCATGTCGCGTGCATCGCGTGCCTGAATCTCCTTCAAAAGACTCGATAGACTAGCATCCACCCCGGCATCCTGCAACTGAAGGTAGCGCCTGCGCGCGCGCTCCTCGGGGCTCGCCGTAAGGAACACCTTGAGCTCGGCGTCGGGGAAAACCACCGTCCCCATATCGCGGCCATCGGCCACCAGGCCGGGGGGGCGCCTGAAGTCGCGCTGTCGCTGCAATAGCGCCTGTCGCACGGAGGGCAGCGAAGCAATCTGCGAAGCTGCATCGCCGGCCTGCTCGGTACGAATCTCGCGGCTGACATCCTCGTCTTCCAGCAGCACGCGAGTGGTGTCTTCCTCAGCAAGGAAGACCACGTCGAGCCCGATGGTCAGCCTTGCAAGTGCCGGCTCGTCGTCCAACGCCACGTCATGACGCCGCGCCGCCAGGGCCGTGAGACGATACAACGCACCGCTGTCCAGCAGTTGCCAGCCCAGCCGATCAGCGACCAGGCGGCTGATGGTCCCCTTGCCGGCGCCGCCGGGGCCATCCACGGTCAGCACCGCGGCCTTGTTACTCATCCCGCAACCTCCGCATCTTCATTCACTTGCAGCCCAACGGTGCGGGCCAACTCGACGAAGCCCGGAAATGAGGTGGCCACGTTGGCACAGTCATCGATGACGATATCGTCGCCGGCGCGCAGCGACGCGATCACGAAGGCCATGGCGATGCGATGATCGCCCAGGCTGTCGATCCGACCGCCACCGTAGGCGACGTCGCTCCCACCCGCGCCGACAATGTCGATGCCATCCTCCCGCACAACATGCTCGACGCCGATAGCCGCCAGACCGTCGGCCATGGCCTGAATGCGGTCGGACTCCTTGACGCGCAGTTCCTCGGCGCCGCGCAATCTTGTGGTACCGGTGGCATTGGCTGCGGCGATGAATAGCGCCGGAAATTCGTCAATGGCCAGCGGCACCTGATCGACGGGAATGTCGATACCCTTGAGTGGCGCATAGCGAATGTGCAGGTCGGCCACCGGCTCGCCGCCGACTTCGCGCTGATTGGTGAGATGCAGGTCGGCACCCATCAGTTTGAGAATATTGATCACCCCGATACGGGTCGGGTTGATGCCGACATGTTCGAGCACCAGGTTTGACCCGGGCGAGATGGCCGCCGCGACCAGGAAGAAGGTAGCCGAGGAGATGTCCGATGGCACATCGATCAGTGCTGCAGTGAGCTTGCCGCCGCCGGTGAGCCAGCAGGTATCGCCCTCACGAACGACGTCATAGCCGAAACCGGCCAGCATGCGCTCGGTGTGGTCGCGGGTGGGCGCGGGTTCACGCACCCGGGTCTCGCCGTCGGCATAGAGGCCGGCGAGCAGCAGGCAGGATTTGACCTGGGCACTGGCCATGGGCATGTCGTAGTCGATGCCCTTCAGCCTCTGGCCACCATGGATCTTGAGTGGCGGGCGCCCGCCTTCGGCGGTGTCGATCACCGCGCCCATCTGGCGCAGCGGGTCTGCCACTCGGCCCATGGGCCGCTTGGTCAACGAAGCGTCACCGATCAGCTCGGTATCGAAGGCCTGGCCGGCCAGCAGGCCGGAGAACAGGCGCATGGCGGTGCCAGCATTACCGACATAGAGCGGGCCCGATGGCGCCTTGAGCCCGTGCATACCGACGCCATGCACCGTGACCCTGCCCTGGTGGGGACCTTCAATGGCCACCCCCATCTCACGGAAGGCTTGCAAGGTGGCCAGACTGTCTTCCCCCTCCAGGAAGCCCTTCACCTCGGTGACACCCTCCGCGAGCGCACCCAGCATGATCGAACGGTGGGAAATGGACTTGTCGCCTGGTACGCGAATGCGTCCGGCCACGCGGCCACCGGGAGCAGCCCGGAAGGTGAGTCTCTGATGTGGTTGCATCTGGTATTCCGCCTGATAACTGGTCTGATTCAGGAGCGAGTCGAAGTAGCGCCGGGCATGACTGGCCCGGTCTAAGATGGCGAGCATGGTATCGCCGTCACCGGCTTCAACGGCCTGGCGCAGTCGCGACACACCGGCCTCGAAGTCGTCCAGGGAGGCCAGAACAGCCTCGCGATTGGCAACGAAGATATCTCGCCACATCACCGGGTCGCTGCCGGCGATGCGAGTGAAGTCGCGAAAGCCCCCGGCGGCGTAGCGGAAGATATCCAGCCGCTCGTCTTGGCGCGCCAGGGTGTCCACCAGGGAGAATGCCAGCAAGTGCGGCAGGTGGCTGGTGCGTGCCAGCACCTGGTCGTGGCGCTCGACATCCATCTCAAGCACCTGGGCCCGGCAGGCTTGCCATAGCGCCCGCACCCGGGCAATCGCTGCCGGCGCCGTCTCGGCGCTGGGCGTGAGAATCACCTTGTGATTGACATAAAGACGCGGGTTTGCCGCCGCCACGCCGCTTTTCTCCGATCCGGCGATAGGATGACCCAGCACCAGGCCTGACGGCATGCGACCGAACACTCGCAGCGCGCAGTCGCGCACCGCGGCCTTGGTACTGCCCACGTCGGTCACCGTGACGCGTGGAGTCTCGCCATCGAGCACGCCTGCAGGAAGCGCCGCGGCCAGTTCGGCCATCACGCTCTCCATGGCCAGCACCGGCACCGCCAGCACGATCAATGAGGCGCCTTGGACCAGCGGCGCAAGCCGGGTATCGCCACGGTCGATCAGTCCCATGGCAATGCCTCGGGCGATCTCTTCGGGGTCCGGGTCACAAGAGACTATTTCATTGGCCGGCCCAAACCCGCTGGCGCTGATCCCGCCAAAGCCGGCGGCGCGCAGGGCGGCGGCCAGCGAACCGCCGATCAGCCCCAGCCCGACGATCAGAATCCGCGACTCGGCGACCTGTCCGGGTCCATTGCCCACCACGCCTAGAGCACACCTATCGGATAGGAGCCCAGCACCTTGAGTTCGGCGGCGCGCAAACGCACCTCCTCAAGCACGGCGGCGACCCGGGGCTCATCGAAGTGCCCCTTGAAATCGATGAAAAACACGTAGTTCCACACCCCGCTACGCGAGGGTCGCGTCTCGAGGCGAGTCAAGTCGATCTGGTGCCGATGGAAGGGTTCGAGCAGCTCATGCAGTGCACCCGGCTGGTTGCGCATTGCCACCACGATGGACGTCTTGTCTGAACCGGATATCGGCACATCATGACTGCCAATGATCAAAAAGCGCGTCGAGTTATCAGGGCGGTCCTCGATCTTCTCGGCGATTTTCTCCAGACCGTAGAGTTTGGCTGCCATATCCCCGGCAATCGCCGCGCTGTGCCACTCACCCTTGATCATCTTGGCCGCCTCGGCGTTGGACGATACCGGCACCCGCTCGGCGCGGGGATAATGAGCGTCGAGCCACTTGCGACACTGAGCGAAAGACTGTGGGTGCGAGTAGATCCGCGAAACCTTGTCCCGCAAGGTCGCCTCGGAAACCAGCAAGTGATGGTGAATACGCAGCACCACTTCGCCACAAATGCGAATCGAAGAGTCCATGAAGGAGTCCAGGGTGTGGCTGATCACCCCTTCGGTGGAGTTCTCCACCGGCACCACGCCGTAGTTCACGGCTCCAGCCTCGACTTCGCGGAAGACCTCATCAATGGCCGCCATGGGCAGGCTGACGGCACTTGAACCGAAGTGCTTGAGCGCCGCTTGTTGGGTAAAGGTACCCTCCGGGCCCAGGTAAGCGACCTTGATCGGCTGCTCCAGGGCCAGGCAGGCCGACATGATCTCGCGGAACAGCCGGGCCATCTCTTCGCTGTCCAGCGGCCCGCTGTTGAGTTCCATGATGCGACGCAGCACCTGGGCCTCGCGTTCCGGCCGGTAGAAGGCGGAGTCGGGGTCGCTTTGAGTCTTCACATCGGCAACCTGCTTGGCACATCGCGCCCTGTCACTGATCAACCGGAGGATGTCGTTGTCCAGTTCATCGATGCGCTGGCGCAGCACATCCAGGTTGGTGGGGGTATCGCTCATCGTGTCATCCCCTTCGCTTCTCGAAGTCGGCCATGAAATCGATCAGGGCATCGACCGCCGTTTCCGTCACGGCATTGTAAAGGCTGGCCCGCATGCCCCCGACGCTACGATGCCCCTTGAGGTTGAGCAAGCCGGCCTGCTCGGCTTCGTCAAGAAACGGCATGTCGAGGCGCTCATCGGAAAGGACGAAAGGCACATTCATCCGTGAGCGGTTAGGCAGGGCAATCGGGTTGGAATAGAGCCCGCTATCATCGATGGCCGCATATAGCCTGCGGGCCTTGCGCACATTGACGACATTCATGGCAGTAAGGCCACCGACATCATGCCGCAGCCACTGGAACACCAGCCCCGCCAGATACCAGGCGAACGTGGGCGGCGTATTGACCATGGAGCCCGCCTCGGCCATGGCGCGGTAGTCAAACAGGCTCGGCATGCGCTTGCAGTGCCGCTCGAGCAGATCGTCGCGCACGATGACCAGGGTAAGGCCGGCCGGCCCGATGTTTTTCTGGGCACCGGCGTAAATCACGCCGAAGCGCGATACGTCCAGAGGACCTGACAGAATGCTCGAGGAAAGATCGCAGACCAGTGGCACTTCGCCGCCATCGGCGCGGCGCAATCCGCCCTCTGCGGTACCGGGAATATAGTCGAACTCCAGGCCGCCGATGGTCTCGTTGGCGGTGTAGTGCAGGTAGGCGGCATCATTGGCTATCGAGATGTCGGCCTCGGCCGGCACCTGGGCATGACCGCTGCCTTCACTGGAGCCCGACAAATGAACCGGAAAACCCAGCTGCTGCGCCTCGGTCAGGGCCTTCTTGCCCCAGATACCGGTATAAAGGAAATTTGCGCTACCGCCCTGCCCCAACAGATTCATCGGTACCATGGAGAACTGCAGGCTGGCGCCCCCCTGCAGGAACAGCACGCGGTAGTTGGCGGGTATCGCAAGCAGTTCACGCAGGTCGGCCTCGGCCTGCTCGGCGATGGCGACGAACTCGGGGGAGCGATGGCTCATCTCCATCACCGAGAGCCCGCGCCCGTGGTAGTCGAGCATCTCTTCCCGCGCCCGTTCCAGGACAGGGGTGGGCAGCGCTGCGGGGCCGGCGCAGAAATTATAGTGGCGTGTCATCAGCGTCGTGGTTCCGTTTCAGCTCAAGCTTCATTTACCGGTACGCGATGAGTTGATCCGTCGACAAGCCTACGCGAGGGCGCTGTGAACCCTTCCCTGGGCGCTATTTTTGCCATCCAAGGCAAAAAACCCTCGCTTCGACTTGTCCCCGGCGATCATCGCTCGGCATGGTGCAGCAAACCTTATTCGTCGTTCTGGGGCTCGCTTTCGGCGCCGTTCTCGCTTGAGTCCGGCCCATCAAGCGACTCACCCTCCCCGTCGATGGCTTCGCTTTCGACCTCCTCGGGCTCGTCGATGCGTACGGTCTTGACCAGCTTCTCGCTCTCGCCGAGACGGATCAGCATCACGCCCTGGGTATTGCGCGAGGTGATAGAGACCTCATCGACCCGAGTACGCACCAGGGTGCCCTTGTCGGTGATCAGCATCATCTCGTCGGCCGAGTAGACTTGCATGGCGGCGACCAGTGAACCGTTGCGCTCGCTGGTCTGCATGGCGATTACACCCTGGCCGCCACGGCCGCGCAGCGGGAACTCCTCGAGCCGGGTACGCTTGCCGTAGCCGTTCTCGCTGGCTGTGAGAATATAGATCTGGCCGCCGTTGCTGCTGGTGGGTGCAAGCTCGACACCCTCTTCGGCTTCGACTTCGATGTCCGCCTCGGCGTCGATCTGCTGGCTCTGGGGAATGATCAGGCTGATCACCTCGGCACCACCAAGCAGACGCATGCCGCGAACGCCGCGGGCGGTACGCCCCATGGAGCGCACGTTGCCTTCTTCGAAGCGAATCGCCTTACCGTTGGACGACAGCAGCATGGCGTGGTCGGAGCCGCTGGTGATGGCGGCACCAACCAGACGGTCGTCCTCTTCCAGATCGATGGCGATCAGGCCGACGCTGCGCGGGCGGGAGAACTGGTCGAGGCTGGTACGCTTGACGGTGCCCTTGGCGGTGGCGAAGAAGATGTAGCTGTCAGCCCGATAGTCGCGTACCGGCAGGATGGCATTGATGGCCTCGCCTTCGTCCAACGGCAGCATATTGACCAGCGGCTTACCACGGGAGCCACGGCTGGCATTCGGCATCTCGTAGACCTTGAGCCAGTACACCTTGCCCTTGTTGGAGAACAGCAGCACGGTATCGTGGGTCGAGGCGACCAGCAGGTGCTCGATGACATCCTCGTCCTTCATGGAAGTCGCCGACTTGCCGCGACCACCGCGGCGCTGGGCCTGGTAGTCGGAGAGCGGCTGGGTCTTGGCATAGCCGGTACGCGACACCGTGACCACCATGTCCTCCTCGGCGATCAGGTCCTCGATGGACAGATCGAGATGGCTGGCCTGGATCTCGGTGCGGCGTGGGTCGCCGAACTGGTCACGCACGGCGGCCAGCTCCTCGCGAATCACTTCCAGCAAGCGCTCGCTGGAGGCGAGAATGGCGGTCAGCTCGGCAATCCGCTCAAGGATGCCGAGGTACTCATCCAGCAGTTTCTCGGTCTCGAGCCCGGTCAGGCGGTGCAGGCGCAGTTCGAGTATCGCCTGGGCCTGGGCCGGCGAAAGGCGGTATTCGCTGCCCGTCTGGTTGAGGCCGAAGCCGTCTTCCAACTCCTCCGGCTTGCAGGAGGTGGCACCGGCACGCTCCAGCATGTTGGTGACCTGCCCCGGCTGCCAGACCTTCGCCAGCAGCTTCTCCTTGGCCTCGGCGGCACTCGGCGAGGCCTTGATCAGTTCGATCACCTCGTCGATATTGGAGATGGCCACCGCCAGGCCCTCGAGGAGATGACCGCGCTCGCGGGCCTTCTTCAACTCGAACAGGGTACGGCGGGTGACCACTTCGCGGCGATGACGAATGAAGGCTTCGAGGATCTCCTTCAGGTTGAGGATCTTGGGCTGGCCATCCTCGATTGCGACCATATTGATGCCGAAGACATTCTGCAACTGGGTCTGGGCGAAGAGGTTGTTGACCACTACTTCTCCCGACTCGCCACGCTTGACCTCGATCACCACTCGCAGACCATCCTTGTCGGACTCGTCGCGCAACTCGGCGATGCCCTCGATCTTCTTCTCTTTCACCAGCTCGGCGATTTTCTCGATAAGCCGCGCCTTGTTCACCTGGTACGGCAACTCGGTGACGATGATGTGATCGCGACCGCTCTTGTCATCGTGCTCGATGGTGTGGCAAGCACGCACATAGATGCGCCCACGCCCGGTACGGTAGGCCTCGAGGATGCCGGCGCGGCCGTTGATGATGGCCCCGGTGGGGAAATCAGGCCCCGGGATGTACTCCATCAGGTCATCGACGGAGAGCGTATAATCGTCGATCAGCGCCAGGCAGCCGCTGATGATCTCCACCATGTTATGCGGCGGGATGTTGGTCGCCATGCCGACGGCGATACCCGATGAGCCGTTGATCAGCAGGTTGGGTACCTTGGTGGGCAGCACATCGGGGATGCGCTCGGTACCGTCGTAGTTGTCGACCCAGTCGACGGTATCCTTCTCCAGGTCGGCCAGCAGCTCATGGGCGAGCCGGGCCATGCGCACCTCGGTGTAACGCATAGCGGCGGCGTTGTCGCCATCGATGGAACCGAAGTTGCCCTGGCCATCTACCAGCACGTGGCGCATGGAGAAGTGCTGGGCCATGCGCACGATGGTGTCATAGACCGCGCTGTCACCGTGGGGGTGATACTTACCGATGACATCACCGACCACGCGGGCAGATTTCTTGTAGGGTTTGTTCCAGTCGTTACTGAGTTCGTGCATGGCGAACAGCACGCGCCGGTGCACCGGCTTGAGGCCATCGCGCACGTCGGGAAGCGCGCGGCCGATGATCACGCTCATCGCGTAGTCGAGATACGACTGCTTGAGTTCGTCCTCGATGTTGACTGGCAGAATTTCTCTGGCGATGTCACCCATGGGTCGTCGAATCCTTTGCACTGCAGCAGGTTGGCGCGTCCTTGTGCAGGAGCATGGCGCGCCATTACAGCCTTGCATCATACCATTGCGAACAGCGCAAAGGCAGCGGGGTACCGTCACGGATCAGCCGGATTCCTTTCCGGCCTCATACCTGTTTCGAAATCTGCGCTCTCCTGCGCACCCTATCTCGCTCAGTCCTCGAGGACCAATGGCGCTAGGAGACCGCGCAATTCGCCTTCGATGGCAAGGGGCCGGCTGGCCTTCACATCGAGTGGCGCGAAGGTGAGATCGGTATCGACCACGACTTTGTCGTCACGAAAGCGTCGGATTTCCTGATGCATGCGTGCGCTTCGACTACCCAGCTCCGCCAGGCGCGTGCGCACCTCCAGGTCGCCGCCTACCATTCTAGGCCCCGCCGCTACCCCAATTCAAACAAGAGTTTGAATTTGTCTTGCATGCCGTAGCCTTCAACACTGGAACCCCCGCCTCCCCTTGGCCATAATATGCGTCCTTTTCGCTCAGGGAATGCGCCATGTGGTTCAAGCACTTGCACCTTTACCGCCTGCATGACTCAGTGGCGATCCCGGCAACCGACCTGGAGACGGCATTGGCCGAACAGGCGGCACGGCTGCCCGGCAGCAATGAGGCGCGCCGGCTGGGCTGGTGCCCGCCTGCGGGCCGTGCCGGCACGGCGCTGCTGCACGAACTGCAGGGGCAGCGGCTGATGACGGTCCTGCGCCAGGAACGCCTGCTGCCGGCCGGGGTAGTGCGCGAAGAAGTCGAGGAGCGTAGCGCCGATATCGAGGCCCAGGAGGGTCGTAAACTGCGTCGTCAGGAAAAGCAGGAACTCAAGGAGCAGGTCTATGAAGAGCTGCTGCCTCGCGCCTTTATTCGCAGCCAGAAGGTCGAGCTGTGGTGGGATACTCGGCGCAATCTGATCGCGGTCAACAGCAGTTCGCGCAAGCGCGCCGAAGAGGTGCTGGATCTGCTGCGCGAAACCCTGGGCAGCCTCAAGGTCACCCCGCTGGCTACCCAGACCCTGCCGATGCGTGCCATGACCCAGTGGCTGGCCGAACCGGATGCCAGGCCCGCCAATCTGCAACTCGGCGATCAGGTGGAACTCAAGGCCAAGGGCGATGACGGTGTGCTGCGCGCCCGCCAGGTCGACCTGGACAGCGACGAGATCCAACAGCTACTGGCAGCAGGCCGCCAGGCGAGCCGGATGGCCCTGGAGATCGAAGGCCGGCTAAGCTTCGTGTTACACGATGACCTGGCCCTGAAATCCCTGCGCTTCAGTGATGCACTGATCGACGAGGCCAATGAAACCGAAGACGATGGCGACGCTATCGTGAGACTGGAGGCGGACTTCATGCTGATGACCCAGACCCTCGCAGAAGAGATCGAGCAGCTGATCGGGTGGCTCGATGGCGAAGCCTCCACTGCGTCGCTGCAGGGCAGCGCATGACCGATCCCGTCAACCAGAAGACGCCGATGACAGAACCGCAGACCGACATGCCAGGAACAGAACAGGATCCCTGGGCCGACATACGGCCCTATGAGGATAGCGAAGTCGCCGCAGTACTGGCCCGGCTGGCCAGCAACCGTGAGCTGCTCGACGCCTTGACGCGCTACCGGCTACCGAGGCTCAACCGGATGCTACCCGCACTGGCCCGGGCGATTGCCTCCTACGCCATTCGCAGGGAGACCCGTGGCGTCGGCAGCGTCCACGATTTCCAGATGCGCGTGGCCCCCTATATGGAGCGCATGATCCGCACCTCCACCGACGACTTTCGCGTCGAGGGCCTGGAGTACCTGGCACCGGATAAGGCCTACCTGTTCATCGGTAACCATCGCGATATCTCGCTCGACCCCGCCTTCGTCAACTACGGGCTTCATCGTGGCGGGCGTGACACGGTGCGAATCGCCATCGGCGACAACCTACTGAAGAAGCCCTACGTGACCGACCTGATGCGGCTCAACAAGAGCTTCATCGTGCCCCGGGCGCTGCGCGGCAAGCGCGCCATGCTGGCCGCTTTCCAGTCGCTATCCGCCTATATCCGCCATTCCATCACCGAGGACAATCACTCGATATGGATGGCCCAGCGCGAAGGTCGGGCCAAGGACGGCATCGACCGTACGGACCCCGCCATCATCAAGATGCTGACCATGGCCAAGCGCCAGGCGGATCGCAAGGCACCGATCGGTGAAGCGATCGCCGAACTACGCATGGTGCCGGTATCGATCAGCTACGAGTACGACCCCTGCGACATGCAGAAGGCCCGGGAGCTGCACGCGGTTCATAGCCAGGGCGGTTACGCCAAGAGCGAGTTCGAGGATATCCAGTCCATCGTGGCCGGGATCACAGGTTACAAGGGACGAGTAAAGCTGCGCTTCGGCCAACCGCTGGGAGCCAGCTTCGATACGCCGGAGGCTGTTGCCGCCGAGATCGACCGCCAGGTGGTAGCCGGCTATCAGCTCTTCCCCAGCCACTACCTCGCCCTCGAGGCGCTTGGAGACGCCCCCGAACTGCTGGACATGAGCGAAGTCAGCGATGTCGACCGGGCACGCTTCCAGGCGCGCCTGAACGACGTACCTGCCGAACTACGACCCTGGTGGCTGGCCCAGTATGCCAATCCGGTACGCAACAAGGCGGGGCAACTTGCCGGCAGCGGCATGGGCACTGCGTGAGCGGGCACTCTCACCAGCCGCCCGACCGCGGCGCACAAACACGCGAGGCTCATCGGGTCACGCTGATCGGTGCCGTGGTCGACCTCACCGTCGGCCTGCTCAAGCTGATCACCGGTGTGCTGGTCGGCTCGGCCGCCCTGATTGCTGATGGCATACACTCCTTTTCCGACCTGGTGACTGACGGCTTCGTAATGGCGGCGACCCACTACGGACGCCAGGAGCCTGACAGCAACCACCCCTACGGCCACGGCCGCATCGAGACCCTCGCCACCCTCGTGCTGGGCAGCGTGTTGATCTTCGTGGCCGGCGGCATCGCCTGGGCGAGTCTCAGCCGCCTGCTGGTGGGCGAGCCGATCTCCGCTCCCGGCCTCTGGGCCATCGGCGTGGCTCTCTTCGCGCTACTCGCCAAGGAGTGGATCTTCCGCTATACGATGCGTGTCGCCAAGCGCGTCAATTCGCGCCTGCTGGAAGCCAACGCCTGGCACTCCCGCTCGGACGCCCTCTCCACCATCGTGGTATTGATCGGCCTGATTGCCGCGCAGTTCGGTGCCGGATGGGTAGACGCCGCGGCCGCCATCGTAGTCGGCGTCATGGTCGGCCAGGTTGGCGGCCGCCTACTGTGGGATTCCAGCCAGGAGTTGATCGATACGGCGCTTCCGGTGGAGGAGCGCGACGCCATGCAGTCGGTGGCCGAAGCGGTGCCCGGCGTGCACGGCGTCCATGACCTGCGAACCCGCTCACAGGGTAGCCAGGCCATACTCGACCTGCATATCGTCGTCGCGCCGCGACTGACCGTCTCGGAAGCCCACGAAATCGGCAATGCCGTTAGCCGCAGGCTGCGGGACGACTTTTCCAATCTCGCCGATGTCACCTTTCATATCGACCCTGAGGACGACGCGGGCGAGACCGAGCATAGCCTGCGCCCCGGCCTGCCGTTGCGCCGCGATGTGGAGGGTGTGCTCGATGAAGTCTGGTCTTGTTGTCCAGCCTGGCAAACCCGCGTCGCCCTCGACCTTCACTATCTCGACAATCAGGTCGATGTCTCGATCTATGTCCGACACCTCCCCCCCGACCAGAGCCTGGATGATGCTGCCAACGAACTGCGCGATGCCTCCCGGAAGCTGGCCTGGATCGGTCGGCTCAGGGTATGGCAGGGTCCCGGCAAGGGTTAACCCCTGGACATGATGGATTGACCTGTCCGCCTTCCCTTTTCATACCTCAGGATGACGACTCTCATACGGGTCGTCCTGCTTCTCTCACTCCTCTATACTCAACGAAACGCTGATTTACATTACTAAATATTTTCGGCGAGCCCAGATGCCCAATGGATTTTCTCGACAACGCTTCAGACCCAGCCGCCGCCGTTTCCTGGCAGGCCTGGGTTCACTGTTGTTGGCTGTCGGCCTGGGGATCACGCCTGGTCTGCTGGAGGCACGCATCAACCGCGCCAGGTTGCGCGAGAGCATGCAGCGCCTCTATGGCCAGCAGGGACTGCGCATACTGGAAGATTGGTTTGCTCTACTCGATAGGTTGAATGGAGCCCCTCTCGACAGCCAACTGCGAGAGGTCAACGACTTCTTCAATCGCCGGGTGCGCTGGGTAGATGATATCGACAACTGGGGCAGCGAGGACCACTGGGCCACTCCCCTGGAGACCATGGGTCAGGGCCAGGGCGACTGCGAGGACTACTCCATCGCCAAGTACGTCAGCCTGAAGGAACTGGGCGTACCCGGCGAGCGATTACGCATGATCTATGTTCGTGCCCGCATTGGACGCAGCCAGATCGTTCAGGCACATATGGTACTCGGCTATTACGAGCGCCCCAGCGCCGTGCCTTTGGTGCTGGACAACCTGGTGCCCTCCATCACACCCGCGACCCTGCGCACCGACCTGGACCCTGTCTTCAGTTTCAACAGCGAAGGGCTGTGGGCCGGCGGCTCCACCCAGTCGCGGGCCGATCCGGTGGCGCGACTGTCACGCTGGCGCAGCGTAATCGAGCGTATGCAACAGCAGGGGTTCATCTGATGATTTACGCAAGCCGAAGATATAAGAAACAGGGGCACCAACCCCAGGCGGAGGAATAACCGAGATGTCACTGATCAAGCAGCTCTGGCTGACCATCGTGGTACTTCTGCTGCTGGCGTTCGTCGGCAGCCTGCTCATCGGCGTGACGAGCAGCCGCCACTATATCGAGCAGGAAGTCCGCATCAAGAATATCGACAACGCCAACGCGCTCGCCCTATCCATGAGCCAGATGGAAAAGGACCCCGTGATCCTGGAGCTGCTGCTGGCAGCCCAGTTCGATACTGGCCACTATCAGCGAATTGAGCTGCGAGATCCGGAAGGCGGGGTCATCGAGCAGCGCGTTGCCAACGCGCATATCGATGACGTGCCGGGCTGGTTCGTCGAGCTGGTGCGTTTCGATATTCCGGCCGGCCAGGCCGTAGTGCAGGATGGCTGGCAGCAGTTCGGCACGCTGGAACTGGAGAGCCAGCACAGCTTCGCCTATCGCTCGCTGTGGCGAAGCAGCCTCGAACTGGCTGGCTGGTTTGCCATTGCCGGCATCGTCAGCCTGCTGCTGGCGACTTGGATCGTGCGCACCATTCGGCTACCACTGCGCGATGTTGTATCGCAGGCTCAGGCCATCGGCGAGCGCCGCTTCACCACGGCCAGAGAGCCCAAGACCTTGGAGTTGCGCGAAGTGGTACAGGCCATGAATCGGCTATCCGGTGCGGTGCGACAGATGCTCGGCGCTGAGAGTGACAAGCTCGACCAGCTGCGGCGACGAATGCAGAACGACACTGTCACGGCAATTCCCGCACGTGCCGCTTTCCTCGACCACTTGCAAGCTCACCTCAAGAGCGACAGCGACGATGCCAGCGGCACGCTGGCCCTGGTTCGGGTGGCCCGCCTGGGCGAAGTCAATCAGTTGATCGGCCATGGGGCGACCGACGCACTCCTGGTGAAGGTAGCTTACAGCCTGAAACAGCTGGGCCAATTATCCGGCGATGGCCAGGTGGGGCGCCTCAACGGCAGCGATTTCGCACTGATCGTGCCGCGCCACCACGACCTGAAAGCCATCGGCCATGAGCTGAAGTCACGTCTCGAAGCCCTATCCGACGAGCACGATAACTCGCTTTCGCTACCCTCTGCGCTGTGTGAGTACACCCAGGGAGCGAGCCGAGCCGAGCTGCTGGCAAGCCTTGATGGCGCGCTGGCGGCTGCCGAAAGTCAGGAACAGAACGGCCAGGTCATCCTGACCGCGCCGGCCAGCAGCGTTCTCTACACCAGCCATGACGAGTGGCGCAAGGCACTCAACGAGGCGTTGGAACAGGGCGTTTTTCTGGCCCACTACCCCGTACTCGACCCCAAGGGGCACTTGATTCACCATGAAGTTCCCTCTCGGCTACGCCTTAAGGGAGAATGGCAACCTGCCGGAATATTCCTGCCCTGGGTATCGCGCCTGGCCATGGCGGCCGAGTTCGATCTGGCCGTAGTGATAGCCGCCCTGAAGGATACCGAAACGAGCGGCAAGCCCGTTGGCATCAACCTCTCGGCCAACTCATTGCGAGACGGTCGCTTCGTCAGTGAAGTGATCACTCGTGTTCGTGCCCGGCCCGCCTGCGCCGCGCGGCTCTGGTTCGAACTTCCCCAATCGATCGCCTTTCAGCAGCCCAAGGCCCTGCAGAATCTGTGTAATGAACTGCTGCCCCTGGGCTGCAAGATGGGCCTAGAGCACGTCAGCACCCAGTTCGGCAAGATCGAAGGGCTACAGGACCTGGGGCTGACCTTCATGAAGTTCGATGCCTCACTGAGCCAGGACATCGAGAACCAGAGCCAACAGCAGAGCCTGCTGCGCGGCATGTGCACCCTCGCCCATTCGCTTGGCATCATGGCGATCGCCGAAGGAGTGGAGTCACGCACCGCTGCCACCGTACTCTTCGAACTGGGCATGGATGGTGTGACCGGCCCGGGCATTCGTCAGGACCAGGATGCCCAGTAACAGGATTGAGGGGAAAAACAGGCGCCCCGGAGACGGACAGCCTGAATGATGAACAGCCATCGGGCCAATCTTGAGCCACACTGAAAGAGCTCGGATGGTCAAGACGTTATAAATCGTCCTCCCTTAGCAATTGTTTCCACCAACGTTGCCACGCCGCTTTAGGAGTAGCTTCAGCTCACGACTGGAGGCCGAAGGACTCCCGGCGGTGTTGCCGGAATTGGCGACAACACTGCGGCCATGACCAACGCCGGCAGCCTCCGCCAAGGCGCCTGCGGCGCCAATCGCGATGCAGAGCAGCGCTCCGACAGCTGCTTTTTCCTGCCATAACAGGCGACTACCACCCTGTAGGAGA
>NZ_QPKI01000003.1:0-60248 GCF_003339685.1 Halomonas sp. DQ26W
ACGACGTGGCACTGTCGGTGGAGAGGATCGTTGTTGGAGCGCTGGTCTCCATCGCGACTGGCGCCGGCAGGCGCCCGGCGGAGGCTGCCGACGCTGGCTATTACCGCGACCATGGCAACACTGCCGGGAGGCCTGCGGCCTCCAGTCGTGATCTGAAGATACTCCAACAGCGCGTGGCGCCGTTGGTGGAGAGGATCGTTGTTGGAGCGCTGGTCTCCATCGCGACTGGCGCCGCCAGGCGCCCCGGCGGAGGCTGCCGACGCTGGCTATTACCGCGATCATGGCAACACCGCCGGGAGTCCTTCGGCCTCCAGTCGTGATCTGAAGATACTCCAACAGCGGTGTGGTTTGCCTTAATGGAAAAAACAGCTGTTGGAGCGCTGGTTCCCATCGCGACTGGCGCCGTCAGGCGCCTTGGCGGAGGCCACGGCGTTGTCGATGGTCGCTGGCACTGGCAACCCCGCCGGGAGGCCTGCGGCCTCCAGTCGTGATCTGAAGATGCTCCAACAGCGGTGTGGTTTGCCTTAATGGAAAAAACAGCTGTTGGAGCGCTGGTCCCCATCGCGACTGGCGCCTTGGCGGAGGCCACGGCGTTGTCGATGGTCGCTGGCACTGGCAACCCCGCCGGGAGGCCTGCGGCCTCTTCACGCCAGTCTGCGTAGAACCAAAAAAATGACGCTGTCGGAAAGCGACAACTACCCGCCAGGACACAAGCTCCTGCCAGGTTAATGCCATACCTCTCGCCAAACGAACAGCTCAAACCAAGGCATCGAGTCCCCGCGCCAGGTCGGTGCGAATATCGTCGAGAGACTCCAGTCCCACCGCCACGCGAATCAAGCCCTCGGTGATACCGGCAGCGAGTTTCTGGTCGTCGGAGAGGCGGCCATGGGTTGTGGTGGCGGGATGAGTGATGGTGGTCTTGACGTCCCCCAGGTTGCCGGTGATGGAGAGCATGCGCGTGGCATCGATCACCGACCAGGCAACTTCACGCCCGCCCTTCACCTCGAAACCGAGCACCGCGCCGAAGCCCTGCTGTTGACGCGACGCCAGCGCATGCTGCGGATGGTGTTCCAAGCCACTGTAGTAGACCTTCTCCACGGCCGGATGACTCACCAGCCACTGCGCCAGCGTCAGGGCATTCTCGCAGTGTGCCCGCATGCGCAGACTCAGGGTTTCAAGCCCCTTGGTGAATATCCAGGCATTGAACGGGCTGAGACAGGGTCCGCATGTGCGCACAACACCGAAGATCTCCTCCAGCTCCTGGTTGCGCCCAACCACCGCGCCACCCACCGCCCTGCCCTGCCCATCCAGGTACTTGGTGGCCGAGTGGATGACCAAGTCGGCGCCCAGCGCCAGCGGCCGCTGGAGCGCCGGAGTCAGAAAACAGTTATCGATGGCCAACAGCGCGTCATGCCGATGGGCTATCTTGGCAAGGGCTTCGATGTCGACGAGCTCCGAGAGCGGATTGGAGGGCGTCTCGGCGAACAACAGGCGAGTGTTCGGCGTGATGGCTGCTTCCCAGGCCGCAAGGTCCGACAACGCCACATAGTGCGTGGTGATACCCAGCTTGCCGAAATACTTGTCGAAGAGGCTGACCGTCGAACCGAACAGCGAGCGTGAGGCGACTATCTCATCGCCGGCCGACAGCAGCGCCATGACCGTGGCCAGTATGGCTGACATACCGGAGCTGGTGGCTACGCAGCGCTCGCCCCCCTCCATTACCGCCAAGCGGCGTTCGAAGGTATGCACCGTAGGATTGGTGAAGCGCGAGTAGACGTTGCCAGCCTCCTCGCCACCAAACTTCCGTGCGGCTTCTGCCGCGCTACCATAGACGAAGCTCGACGTAGGAAAGATCGGCTCGCTGTGCTCCTGCTCGAAGGTGCGCTGGTGGCCGGCGCGAATCGCTTGGGTCTCCAGAGCCCAGGCTCCTTCCGGTGTCGGGTCGTCGTGCATGTTCGGTCCCTTGTTCTTGGCAGCGATCAGTCGTCGATGTCGTCGTCCTGATTGTGCATTCCCACCAGCGCATGGCCGCCCGTGCTCTGCTGCTGCTTGGCGGCGTCGTTGCGCGATGCCTCGAGCGCCGACAGATAGCCGTCATCGATATCGCCAGTGATGTAGCGACCATCGAAGACCGAACAATCGAAGGTAGCCAGTTCCGGATTCACCTCACGACAGGCTGCCTTGAGGTCCTCCAGATCCTGGTAGAAGATCCTGTCGGCACCAATGAGCTCGCCCACCTCGGTTTCACTGCGACCATGGGCAATCAGTTCGTTGGCGGCCGGCATGTCGATCCCGTAGACATTAGGATAGCGCACGGGGGGGGCCGCCGAGGCGAAGTAGACCTTGTTGGCACCGGCCTCACGTGCCATCTGGATGATCTGCTTGCAGGTGGTACCGCGCACGATAGAGTCATCCACCAGCAGCACATTCTTACCCTTGAACTCGATGTCGATGGCGTTGAGCTTCTGGCGCACCGACTTCTTGCGCTGGGTCTGGCCGGGCATGATGAAGGTCCGGCCGATATAGCGGTTCTTCATGAAACCTTCCCGATACGTCACACCCAGGTGCTGAGCCAGCTCCAGCGCCGAGGTGCGTGACGTATCGGGAATCGGGATAACCACGTCGATGTCGTGTTCCGGCCATTCGCTGCGAATGCGATCGCCGAGCTTGCGGCCCATCTGCATGCGGGTGCCATAGACATAGGCACCGTCGAGAATGGAGTCCGGGCGAGCCAGGTAGACGTGCTCGAAGATGCAAGGCGCAAGGTTGGGACGGTCGGCACAGGATTGCGTATGGATATTGCCCTCCATGTCGACGAAGATCGCCTCGCCGGGCGCTAGGTCGCGATGCAGTTCGAAACCGCCCACGTCGAGAGCCACCGACTCCGAGGCAATCATCACCTCCTGGCCGCTGCCCTCGTCGCGGGTGCCGAATACCACCGGACGAATGCCGTTGGGGTCGCGGAAGGCCACCAGGCCGAAGCCGTTGATGATTGCCACGGCCGCATAACCCCCACGGCAGCGCCGATAGACACGACGCACGGCATCGAAGATGTCGCCCGGTTCCAGGTGGGGACCTTGCTTGCCCAGCTCATGGGCGAAGACATTAAGCAGTACCTCGGAGTCGGAACTGGTGTTGATGTGGCGCAGGTCAGAGGAGAACAACTCCTGTTTGAGCTGATCCGAATTGGTCAGATTGCCGTTGTGCGCCAGCGAAATCCCATAGGGCGAGTTGACGTAGAAGGGCTGGGACTCCGCCTCGCTGGACGAGCCGGCCGTGGGGTAGCGCACGTGGCCGATGCCCACGTTACCCTTCAGCCGTGCCATGTGGCGAGTGTGGAAGACATCGCGTACCAGACCGTTGCTCTTGCGGAGAAGAAAGCGGCCTTCGCTCCATGTCATCATGCCGGCGGCATCCTGTCCGCGATGCTGTAGCACCGTCAGGGCGTCATAGATCGCCTGGTTGACGGTCTGCTTGGCCAGAAGGCCCACGATACCGCACATTCCACCTTACCTCGCTGCCATGGGGCCGGCCTGGAGGCCGGCATATCGTTCAATTGTCGTTCGCGTGTCGTGCGCTGGGTCAGGATGATCGTCAAGAACATAAAGCCGATGGCTCAGAGCGTGGTCTCGTTTGGGACGCTGGGCGCTTCGCGCTCGGTGGCTTCGCGGCTTTGCGGAAACGACAGGTTACGCCACGACTCGGGTGTCTCGGGCACCCGATCCTCCCAGGCTTCCAATTGGCTGACTGCCCAGTCACGCAACTGCTCGAAGGCGGGCCTCAGCTCAGCCTCCTGCCAGGCTTGAAGCTGGGCCAACGGGGTCAGCGTGATCAGGATGGTGGCGATGATCAGTATCGCCGCCCCACGCGCTACACCGAAGCAGGCGCCTGCCACGCGATTGAAAAATCCCATGCCGACCCACTCCACTGCCGCATGGACCATGCGGATGACGATGCCGCAGAGCAAGATGACCCCGAGGATCACCAGCACGAAGGCCAGCACCAGGCGGCCATCGGGATTGTCGATGAACCCTGACAACAGGTCGGCCACAGGCTCGGCCAGCAACCGCGCCGCCAGCAGGGCGATGATCCACGCCGCCAGCCCAAGCCCTTCCCGGATCAGACCGCGCATGAAGCCCGCCAGGGTCGATACCGCCAGTACGCCGAGAAATATCCAGTCAATCCAAGTCAGTAACATGGGTTCACTCTTTACGTCACTCCCTCACCCGTACCAGCAGTCCTTGAAGGTTGGCCTGCTCTTTCAGCTCAGCCATGGCGCGCTCGCCAGACTCGGAGGAGTCGTAGGGTCCGACGTATACCGTGGTCATGTTGTTGTCACGACGTTGGCTATAAGCCGAGAACCCCTGCTCCACCAGTTGGGCCTGGAGCCGCTCGGCGTTGCCCAGTTCGGCGAAGCTGCCCACCTGTACTGCCCACTCGCCGGCCGCAGTCGTGGACGTGGCACTCGGCTCAGCATCAGCCTGTCGGCTGTCGAGCCGCTCGGATGCTGCACGGGCCAGGTCAGCGATGGGGTCTTCGGCAGGCACATCCCGAACCAGCGGTTCGTCAGCCTCGGGCACCTGTTGCGCGAGGTCCGGCTGGAGCACCTCAGTTGGCGGCACCTCAACGACAAGCGCCTCTTCCGGTGCATCAATACCAAGTTCAACGACAGGTTCGATATCGGCGGGCTCAGACAGCGAGCTTGCCTCTCCTGGCGACGAGCCGGGGCCACGGATTTCCCCCAGGCTACTTGGCGGCTGTGGATCAGGGATATCGCGTCGCTCAACCGGCACCGGCTGCTCGATACTCATGATCGGTTGCGGTCGCTCGTCGCGGGGTGCCGGATCGTCGAACAGCATCGGCACGAAAATCACCGCCAGGGCGATCAGGATAATGGCCCCGCTGATACGCTCACGCATTCCGTACTTCATCTTGACCTCCTGCCCAGGCTAAGCCACAGCTATGCCTGCATCCATGCCAGAATGGCGCCTACGGTAAAGAAGGAGCCGCAGACCAGTACTCGGTCTTCAGGGGCGAGCCGGCTGCTCAGCCACTCGGCTCCTGCCTCCGGCGATGTCGCCTGGAAAGCCACCGCCGCGCCACTTGCGTGAACGTGTTCGGCCAGCTCCGACGCAGTGCGCGCACGCTCGCCCACCAGGGTCACTGTCACCCAGGCGTCCGCGACTGCTGCCAAGGCGCCTATCACGCCATCGGCATCCTTGTCGCCCAGCATGCCCAGCAGTATCCAGGTTCGACCCTTGCAGGGCATGGCCTGTAGCCGCCCTGCCAGATAGGCCGCCGCATGCGGGTTGTGCCCGACATCGAGACACCACTGCCCCAGCCACTGCATCCGCCCCGGCAACCTGACGTCGGCCAGTGCCCGCCGACAGGCGGCAGTATCCAGGGCCACATCGGCCAGAGTCAGGGCCTTGAGCGCCGTTGCTGCATTGTCCAGCGGTAGGCCAGGGTCAGGCAAGTCATCGAGAGAATCGCTGCCGGCAACGGATTCGCCACCCTGCCAGCGCCAGCCGGATGGACCCGCTTCCTGCCAATCAAAGGCTTCACCGATGGCCACAATAGTAGTCCCACGCTCAACTGCCGTCGTACGCACGCTGTCCGGGAGGTCGCGGCTGCCCAAAACCGCTGGCCTGCCCATGCGAAAGATACCCGCTTTTTCACGGCCGATACCATCGAGGTCGTCGCCCAGGTACGCTGCGTGGTCACGGGCGATGGTAGTGATTACCGCCACGTCGGCATCGATGATATTCACCGCGTCCAGCCGTCCGCCGAGGCCGACCTCCAGGATTGCCATATCCGGCTGCAACCCTTTTATAGTCCAGAGAGCCGCTAGCGTACCTACCTCAAAGTAACTCAGGCTGACAGGGCTGCCGTCAAGGCGTGCCGCCTCGACCACCTCGAACCCCGCAATCAGCATATCGTCGCTGGCCTCAACCCCATCCAGGCGAAGCCGCTCGTTGTAGCGGAGAAGATGTGGCGACGTATAGCTCGCGGTGGAAAGACCATGCGCTCGGGCCAGCGCCTCGAGCATGGCAACCGTGGAGCCTTTGCCGTTGGTTCCCGCGACGGTAATGACACGCCGAGCCAGGGTGGCGTCGAGTAGACACATGCGACGGCCGACCTCGGACACTCTGTCGAGGCCGAGGTCGATACCCATGGGATGCGCTGCTTCCAGCCGAGCCAACCAGGCATCGAGACGGTGGGATGTATCGGGTCGCGTCACGGCCGGGTCAACGCGCCGGCTCGGAGCGGTCGTCTTCACTGTCAGGCTCGCCCGGTTCCAAAGACTCATCCGCAGAGTCAGTCGGCTCGGAGGCAAGGGACTGTTCAACATCAGCCTCTTCGCCCTGCTCGGCCATATCGACCAGATCCGGCTCGCCCAGCAGCTCCTCGTCGAGACCGATTGCAGGCTGGTGGGTCAGCTTGCGCAGCACTCCACCCAGCCGGTTGCGCATATCGCCCCGCGACACGATCATGTCCACGGTACCGTGCTCAAGCAAGAATTCGCTGCGCTGGAAGCCCTCGGGTAACTTCTCGCGAACGGTCTGCTCGATGACCCGCGGGCCGGCAAAACCGATCAGCGCATTGGGCTCAGCTACGTTAAGGTCGCCAAGCATGGCCAGCGACGCGGAAACACCACCGAACACCGGGTCTGTCAGCACCGAAATGTAGGGCACGCCCGCCTCGCGCAACCGCTCCAGCGCCGCCGATGTCTTGGCCATCTGCATCAGCGAGAACAGCGCCTCTTGCATACGCGCACCACCCGAGGCTGAGAAGCAGATCAGTGGTATGCGCTCCTCCAGGGCCAGGGTGGCGGCACGCACGAACTTCTCGCCCACCACGGCCCCCATGGAACCACCCATGAAGGTGAACTCGAAGGCCACTATGACCACCGGCAGGCCGTCGAGACTGCCACGCACGGCAATCAGCGCATCCTTCTCGCCGGTTTCCTTCTGGGCAGCACTGAGGCGATCCTTGTACTTCTTCGAGTCGCGAAACTTGAGGCGATCCATGGGCTCGAGATCCGCCGATATCTCCTCGCGCCCCTCCTTGTCGAGGAACCAGTCGATGCGCTTGCGCGCAGTCAGCCGCATGTGATGGTCACACTTGGGGCAGACGTTGTGGTGCTTCTCCAGCTCAGGCAGGTAGAGCACCGCTTCGCATTTGGGACACTTGCGCCACAGGCCATCGGGCACGCTGGCCCGGCGATCCTTGCGTTGTATACGCCCCATGGAAGGGACGATCTTGTCAAGCCAGCTCATGAAAGGCTTCCGTATGCTGTCACGCCCGGCGTGGCCGGGCGTCGTGTATCGAATCGGTTGGCGACGTCAGCGACCGCTCAGGGCATCCAGGGCCGTGCGCATTTCACTCAGTACCGCCTTGAGTTCACCGGCTATAAGGCCAGGATTCTCGGCATTGGCAGCGATACGGCTGACCAATGCACTGCCGACAATCACGCCATCGGCCACCTTGCCGACCTCGGCTGCCGAGGCACCGTCGCGGATACCAAAGCCCACGCAGAGCGGAAGGTCAGTCAGTTCGCGCAGCGGTGCCAGATGGCTGGCCACATCCTCTGCATTGAGCGTTGCGGCACCGGTCACACCCTTGAGGGCCACATAGTAGAGGTAGCCTTCGCCATGGCCGCATATTGTAGCGGCCCGCTCATGGGAAGTGGTAGGGGCAACGAGAAAGATCGAGGCCAGCCCACGCGCCTTGAGGATAGGCCCGAGCACATCGGCTTCCTCGGGGGGCATATCGACGGTGAGCACCCCATCGACACCTGCGGCGGCGGCCTGGTCGGCGAAGGCGTCCAGGCCGATCCGCTCAACTGGATTCAGGTAGCCCATCAGGACCACCGGGGTATCGGTGTCGGTCTGGCGAAACTCGTGGACCATCTCGAACAGATGGGTCAGGCGTACGCCGTGCTTCAGCGCCCGCTCGCAGGCCTTCTGGATCACCGGGCCGTCGGCCATGGGGTCGGAGAATGGCACACCCAACTCGATGATATCGGCGCCCGCTTCCACCATCGCGTGCATGAAACCAACGGTATGCTCGGGCGCCGGGTCACCAGCGGTGATGAAGGGAATCAGCGCCCGACGGCCATCGGCCTTGAGCGCGGCGAAGCGTTGGTCGATACGGTTCATTTGAGCCCCTTAGAATTCGATGCCGTCGAGTTTGGCAACCGTCATGATGTCCTTGTCGCCGCGCCCGGAAAGGTTGACGACGATGTTCTGGTCGGGACGCATGGTCGGCGCCAGCACCTTGGCATAGGCCAGGGCGTGGGCGGACTCCAGTGCCGGCATGATGCCCTCGACCCGGGTCAGTTCACGAAACGCCTCGAGAACCGCATCGTCGTTGGCCGCCACGTAATTGACACGCCCGACATCCTTCCACAGCGCGTGCTCGGGGCCGACGCCGGGATAGTCCAGGCCCGCCGAGATCGAGTGGGTATCGGAAACTTGACCGCCTTCGTCCGACATCAGGTAGGTACGGTTGCCGTGCAACACGCCGCGGGGTGCATTGGAGGCGAGCGGCGCTGCGTGACGACCGGTCTCGACACCGTCACCGCCGGCCTCGACGCCGTACATGACCACGTCATCGTCTTCGACGAAGGGGTAGAACAGGCCCATGGCGTTGGAGCCGCCGCCGACACAGGCAACCAGCGCGTCGGGGAGTCGGCCAAATTCCTCCAGCGACTGGCGTCGTGCCTCGCGACCGACCACGGCATTGAAATCACGCACCAACATGGGATAGGGGTGCGGGCCGGCCACGGTGCCGATGATGTAGAAGGTGTCATCGACGTTGGTGACCCAGTCTCGCAGCGCCTCGTTCATCGCATCCTTCAGCGTGCGGGTTCCGGATTCCACCGGAATCACGTTGGCGCCCAGCAGGTGCATGCGATAGACATTGAGTTTCTGGCGCTGGACGTCCTCGGCGCCCATATAGACATCGCATTTCAGCCCGAGACGTGCCGCCACCGTGGCCGTGGCCACACCGTGCTGCCCGGCACCAGTCTCGGCGATCACCCGTGGCTTGCCGCTCTTCTTGGCCAGGAGCGCCTGGCCAATGGTGTTGTTCACCTTGTGGGCGCCGGTATGGTTGA
Source organism: Halomonas sp. DQ26W (assembly GCF_003339685.1). Lineage (GTDB taxonomy): Bacteria > Pseudomonadota > Gammaproteobacteria > Pseudomonadales > Halomonadaceae > Halomonas. The sequence goes on from NZ_QPKI01000003.1 coordinate 9,122, forward strand.
GATCTTCCCGCTTGAGCCAGACCTGTGCCCCGCCCAGCTGCTTCGACCATCGCTCGGCGTGATAGAGCGGAGACGGACGGCCCACGTAATGGGCCAGGTCATAGTCGAATTCGGCCTGGAATTGGGGATCGTCGCGAAGGCTAAGGTAGGCCTTCTCCAGATCGTCCAGGGCGAAGCTCAGGGTCTCCGAGACGAACCGGCCGCCATACGCGCCAAAGTGGCCACGGGCATCCGGCAGTCGGGTCAGGTCACTGAACTTGCTCACGAAAGACACCTCATAGGGTCGCCAGTAGGAACAGGAGAAAATCAAGGAGATACGGTCGACGCACCACGGCTTAGCGAAACCGCTATCGGCACCCGCTATCGGCACCCTGCACCGCCGCCGCAAAGGCCAAAAGCCGTTCGGGGTCCTTGCAACCGCGAGCCACCTCAACGCCGCCGGAAACGTCTACCGCAAAGGGACGCACACGGACGATGGCTTGGGACACATTGGCCGGCGTCAAACCTCCCGCGAGAATAACAGGTTTTGCCAGGCTTGAGGGGATTCGCGACCAGTCGAAGGTCTCGCCGGTGCCGCCCGGCACCCCGGGACGATAGGCATCCAGCAGTAGCGCCTGGGCACCGGAATAGGCCTCTGCCGCAGCGTGCAGGTCGAGATCGCCGCGCATGCGCAGCGCCTTGATCCAGGGGCGCTCGAATCCAGTGCAATAATCCGCGGTTTCGTCACCGTGGAACTGCAGCAGGTCCAGATGCCGGCTGACGCTGGCGACCTGTTCAACCGATTGGTCGACGAAAAGTCCGACACGAGTGACGAAGGCGGGCACACGGGCGGCGAGCGACGCAAGGCGCTCCTCGTCGACATGCCGACGGCTGCCCGGCCAGAGCACGAAGCCAAGTGCGTCGGCACCGGCAGCCACGGCGGCATCCACGTCTTGCTCGCGGGTCAAGCCGCAGAACTTGATCCGGGTACGAAGAGGCGGCGGATGCGATTCGCTCATGACTCTTTCTCCCCGGCCAGCCTCTCCTCGGACAGCTTACCCTTCTGCAGCCCTGGTGCAGGGTGCGACTCAGCCAGCGGACGCTCTCGTCGGAATTCGACCATGGGGCAGTCGGGCAATTCGCGCTCGCCGGTCCATTCACCCAAGAACGCCAGCAAGTTGGGCCCGAGCGGCTCCCGTGGCAGCCCCCAGGCCTCGTCGTAGAGCGAATCGACGAAGTGCAGGCCACAGGCCGGGGCAGTGACATCGGAGAGGGTGCGGTCCTTGAGTGCCATCAATTCCGCCAGGTAGGTGTCGCCTCGTTGGCCACGACCAACGCCCACCAGCGCACCGACGATATTGCGTATCATGTGATGAAGGAAGGCGTTGCCCTGGACATCCACGACCACCAGGGGCCCATGCCGGTGCACCTCGATGAAGTGCAGCTTGCGCCACGGTGTCTTGGACTGACAGCCCGCCGCCCGGAAGCTGGAGAAATCATGCTCACCAATCAACACCTGAGCCGCACGATGCATCGCCTCGGCGTCCAGCGGGTCGCGACACCAGGTGACGTTGCTTCTCTCGAGTACCGGCCGACTCGGTTGGTTGAGGATGATATAGCGGTACCGCCTTGCCAGTGCCTTGAAGCGCGCATGAAAGTCGTCAGGCACCTCATGCACCCAACGCACCGCGATGTCTCGCGGCAGGTTGGCGTTCACGCCGAATACCCACGCTTTCTGCGAACGCGGTACCGAGGGATCGAAGTGAACGATCTGACGAGTAGCATGTACACCGGAATCGGTGCGCCCACTGGCGTGCACCGTAATCGGTTGGCTGGCGACCTTCGTCAGCGCCCGCTCCAGTTCGGCTTGTACCGAAGGGGAGTGCTTGAGGCGCTGCCAACCACAGTAGGCACTGCCGTCGTATTCCACCCCCAGGGCCAGGCGGCCGCTTAGGGGGTGGCGTTCATCGAGTCGTCGAAACAGGGTCATTCGGCCATCAGAGTCGGTAGTGGGTGAGCAGTTCCTGCGCCTGTGCCTGGAGCCTGGGATCAGCGCTGTCCCGCAGGCGCTGCAGCAAGGCATGCGCTTGTTCTGTCGCACCGGTTTCAAGCAATCGGCGCGCCTCGTCAAGGTCATCGACCCCGGCCACGGAGGCGTCAGGAGCCTCATTATCCCGGCCCAGAGGTGGAAAGGCCACCTCCTCAACTTCCCACTGCTCTTCTGGCGCCGGGCGCGCCTCGTTCTGGCGAGCAGCATCCTGCGGTGGAACGTCCTGCTCGCCGTCGGTTGCCACTTCAGCCAGCGTCTCGTTGCTCGATGCGGTGGTGGGAAAATCGATGCAGGGCTGCATCGGTGTTTCTTCGCGCCGGCCCGGTTCAGGATCGAGGGTGGGCGGCTGATAGTCGATCATATCGCTCGCCTGATCCGAGGCCCTGAGCGAGGGAAATTCCGGCAAGGGCTCGCCATTCTCCACCTCCTTATCCACCTCCTCATCCGCTCCCTCCTCCACTGCCTTCACTGCTCCCTTCTCCGTTCTCTGGTCCTCTTCGACCTCCAATGACGACAGCGATTCGGCGAAGTGGGACTGCTCAGGCATGGCGTGGAGTTGGGTATTTTCGTCGTGCGGACCGATCCGCGCTGAGCCGACTTGGCGACTGGTCTTGCCGTTGTCGTCTTCTACTTCATTGCTTCGACCGAATTTATTGCGTTTCTCGACCTCACTGCCATCGTCGATCTCGCGGCCATTTTCGCCATCACGGTTTGGAAGATCGAGCAGGGCGTCGAACTCCTGCGGCGGCAACTCCCTGGCGCCAGCAAACTCAGCCCGCGCCCGGTCACTGTGAATGTCGCTGTCGGACGCCGCCGCACGATGGGCAGCCATGATTCGGCTGGCTTCTGCCACCATGGATGGATCGCCCCCTTCGGCGAGCCGTTCTGCCTCCCGCTCGGCTGATGACCAGTCACCCTGCTCCACGTGGACAGCCAGCAGTTTTAGTCGCAGATCGTCCCGCCCGGGCTCACGAGCGAGTCCGGCCAAGAGGCTCTCCCTGGCCTGGTCGTAGCGGCCGTAGGCCATGAAGATATCCGCCTCACTGATCGCTTCAGCTTGCGGCATCGGCGCAGGCTGCTCGACAGTCGGCTCGGCGCTGGCGACAGACATGCCCGCGACGACCGGCGGCGTCACCTGGGAAGTTGGCGGCACAGCTACGGGTGCAGCCGGCGCCCCGTAGGTGACGTTGGGCATGGTGGCGAAGCCCTTGTTCGACTCCGATTCCCGGTAGCGACGACGGCGTATCAGCAACCAAAGGCCCAGCAGGGCCGCCAGCCCTGCCCCACCCAATATCAGCTGGTGGTCCAGGCCGTCCTGATAGACCGCCTCCCACCAGGCCGATTCCGACTCGAGCGCCTCACCGCCCGGTGGCAGCAGGCCACCAGCACCTGGGCCACCCACACCACGCCCGTCGGCAAGCAGGGCGGCCAACTGGTCGCGCATGGCAACGACCTCACTGCGCAGGCCACCCAGCTCACTCTGTAGTGCATCACGCTCAGCCTGAACCGCCTCGAGCGCACTCTGACTCTCCCGCCAGCGGCGCTCCAGGCTTGCCAGGCGCTGCGCTTCGCTCTGAGGAGCGAGCGCCCCGGCATCAAGGGATACCAGTACCTCGGGATCAAGCCGCGGGTCAGTCGATGCCTGGCCAGCCTCACTCGGTGTGCCTGCTGTCGTCTCCCCTCCACCTGCCCCGCCCTCAGCAGACGCCGGTCCCGCAGCGGCTTCGGCGGCCAGTTCGGCATCGCTGAGCAATGTGAGGCGGGGCTCTGCGGTCTCCTCAACGCCACCCACCAATTCATTGCCAGCCTCTTCGGCTCCGGATACCGGCTCTGACTCGCCGGCGGTGTCGACATGCTCGGTGGTCTCGGCTGGCACGGCTTCGACACTGGCAACCTCGGACGCACCGAAGGGGACAGGAGCAGGAGCGCCGCTGCCACGACTGGCCCAAGCCTGGTTCATGGCCTGCACCACGGCGCTTGCCTGCTGAGAAGAGCGGCCGGTAATCGCGTCGCGGGAAGGCACGACCAGGGTATGTCCTGCACGCATGGCGTTGATGTTGCCGGAGGGAAATATATCCGGATTAGCCTCTACCAGTGCCACCATCATCTGATCCATGCTGATACTGCTGTCGGGCCGCAACCGGCCAGCGACGACCCAAAGGGTATCGCCGCTGCGCACCCAGGCCGGATCGCCGGATGGCTCGTCTCGCGGTGGTGCGACGGCGCGCTGTGATGGCGCTTCCCGCACGAGCTCAGCGGCGGAAGGCTCAGCAGAGACGGCAGATCGTGCTGGCGCCCCCCCGACCAGTACTGGCAACTGGTCGTAATCGGGCGGGTCCAGCAACAGAGTGACCTCACGAAGCTGCCTTCCCCCAGGCCACTCGAAGCTGAGCATCAAGTCCAGCCAGGGCTCGCGCACTGCCCGCTCACTGAACAGGTCCACCACCAGTTGCCCCTCACGCACCTGAACCGCGGTACGCACGCTGGCGGCCAACGGCGAGCGGATCAGCCCGGCGGATTCGAACTCGCGGGGTTCGGCCACCGATACCCTCAACAAGTCTGTCTCGAGCCCCACGGTATCGGTCAATGGGATCGTGGCACGCAACGGCGCATTGAGCGAAGAGTGGACCGCCACCTCCCCGACCCCCAGTGCCAGCGCCTGAGGGCTTGTGGCCGACAGCGATAGCAGCATGGCAATTGTCAGCTTGCGTCTCATAGGTTCCCTTGCGTAGCCGTCGTCACCGACGTGCAGCAGTACGTTTGATTTTTTTCTAAGGCCAATAATCAAGCCAATAAGAAATTTGTATCACATTCTTATCAGCCTGTGTCTTTCCGGACGCATAGTTGCCCACCTTTCAACCCGCAAACCCTTACCTGGCCTCGAGCTTACATCAGGCAATATAAAAACGGGGCACTCCCAAGGAAGTGCCCCGCCATCGCTGGTTCAAGCGGTGGATCACTGCTCTCGCAGGATCTTCAACATACGCTTGAGCGGTTCGGCCGCCCCCCACAGGAGCTGGTCGCCGGCAGAGAAGGCGGATAGGTACTCGCCCCCCATGTTCAGCTTGCGCAAGCGACCCACCGGGACGCTCAAGGTGCCGGTAACGACTGAAGGAGTCAGACCCGCAATGGTGGCCTCCTTGTCGTTGGGGATCACCTTGACCCACTCGTTATGTTTGGCAATGCGCTCCTCTATCTCATCTATCGGCAGATCTTTCTTCAACTTGATAGTGAAAGCCTGGCTGTGCGAACGCATGGCACCGATGCGCACACAGATGCCGTCGATGGGCACCGGGTTGTCCTGCAGCCCGAGAATCTTGTTGGTCTCGACGCTGCCCTTCCACTCCTCTCGGCTCTGGCCATTGTCGAGCTTGGTGTCGATCCAGGGCAGCAGACTGCCGGCCAGCGGTGCGGTAAAATTCTCGACAGGAAAATCACCGCTGCGCATGGCTGCCGTGACCTTGCGGTCGATATCGAGGATCGCACTGCCCGGATCGTCCAATTGGCTGGCCACGCTATCTCGCAGGGCGCCCATCTGGTTGAGCAGTTCGCGCATGTGCTTGGCCCCGGAGCCGGAAGCAGCCTGGTAGGTCATGGAAGTCATCCACTCGATCAGGTCGGCCTCGAATAATCCGCCCAGGCCCATCAACATCAGGCTGACGGTGCAGTTGCCGCCGACAAAGGTCTTGGCGCCGCTCGCCAGCTGTTCGTCGATGACGCGCCGATTGACCGGGTCGAGCACGATGGTGGCTTCGTCCTTCATGCGCAGGGTGCTGGCGGCATCGATCCAGTAGCCCTTCCAACCGCCGCCGCGCAGGTCACCATAGACCTCCTCGGTATAATCGCCGCCCTGGCAGGTGATCACGACATCCAGTGCCTTGAGCTCATCAATGTCGGTGGCATCCTTGAGCGGAGGAACGTCGACGCCGATGTCCGGGCCGGGCTTACCGACCTGGGAAGTGGTGAAGAAGATCGGCTCGATGCCGTCAAAATCTCCATCTTCCTGCATGCGCTGCATGAGTACCGAGCCCACCATGCCGCGCCAACCGACGAAACCGACTTTCAACATGTGAAGTCCTCCAGAAATCGAATGGGCCATATAGTATATACGATGCAGCCCCGCTTCACAGGTGGGCCGGAAACCTCCGGGGCTAACCCGTCGCCAGGTCTACGGGGAGGCGCTGTAAACCCTTCCCTGGGCGCTACATTTGCCATCCCTGGCAAATGACCTCCCCTTCAACCTGTCCCCGGCGCCCCTTGCCTGCAATAACAGGTTAAGTGTGTGATCAAAGCGCCTCAAAGGCCGCCAGCACGGCGTCACCCATTTCGCGAGTGGAAACGTTGCGCGTTCCTTCGGAAGCAATATCCGCGGTTCGCAGGCCATCATCCAGCACCTTACCTACGGCATCTTCGATACGCCGGGCCAGCGCCGGCTCGTCCAGCGAGTAGCGCAGCATCATTGCCACCGAGAGTATGGTCGCTAGCGGATTCGCCACGTTCTGGCCAGCGATATCCGGTGCGCTGCCGTGGCAAGGCTCGTACATGCCCTGGCCAGTCTCGTTGAGCGAGGCCGAGGGCAGCATGCCGATGGAGCCGGTCAGCATGGCCGCGGCATCGGAAAGAATGTCGCCGAACATGTTGCCGGTGACCATCACGTCGAACTGCTTGGGCGCGCGCACCAACTGCATGGCGGCGTTATCAACGTACATGTGCGAGAGCTCGACGTCCAGGTACTCCGGCGCCAGACGCTCCATGACCTCGCGCCACAGTATGGTGACCTCGAGCACGTTGGCCTTGTCCACACTGCAGAGTTTCTTGCCGCGCTTCTGTGCCATCTCGAAGGCGACGCGCCCGATGCGCTCAATCTCGCTTTCGGAATAGACGTAGGTGTTGAAGCCGACCCGCTCGCCATCGCGCACCTCGATGCCACGTGGCTGGCCAAAGTAGATGCCGCCGGTGAGCTCGCGCACGATCATGATGTCGAGGCCGGCGACCAGCTCGGGCTTGAGGCTGGAGGCGGCGGCCAGCTGCGGGTAGGTGATGGCCGGGCGCAGGTTGCCGAACAGGCCAAGGTTCTTGCGAAGGCCCAGCAGCCCCTTCTCGGGCCGCTTGGCCAGGTCCTCCAGCTTGTCCCACTTGGGGCCACCCACGGCACCAAGCAGGATGGCATCGGCGGCCTTGGCCTTGTCCAGCGTAACGGCGGGCAGGGGGTCCCCGTGTTCGTCGTAGGCGCTGCCACCGACCAGGCCTTCTTCCACCTCGACGTCGAGGCCGCGGGCCTGGCAGGCGGCCAGGATGCGGCTGGCCTGGGCGGTAATTTCGGGGCCGATGCCGTCACCCGGCAGTACCAGAATCTTGCGTGTCATTCTTTCGTTTCCTTAAGTAGCTACTACCAGTCGCCAAGCGGGCCGCCGGGGGCAGGCCGAAGAGGAGGTCTTTTGCCATGGATGGCAAAAGTAGCGCCCAAGGATGGGTTCACAGCGCCTCCTCGCAGGCCTGCCGCCGGATCAGCCCCGCGGGGCGCCGGGGGCAGGCCGAAGAGGAGGTCTTTTGCCATGGATGGCAAAAGTAGCGCCCAAGGATGGGTTCACAGCGCCTCCTCGTAGGCCGCCCGCGGCGATTACGGCCCCACGGGCATGCGATCTGATGGACGTTGCGGACCTTCAGGCCTGGACAGAATCGCGGAACAGCCAGGGCCGTGCCTGCCGATGCTTCTCCTCGAAGGCGCGGATGGCATCCTCGTCCTTGAGAGTCAGGCCGATATCATCGAGCCCCTCGAGCAGGCAGTGCTTGCGGAAGCCATCGACCTCGAACTCGAGAATCTCACCGGAGGGCGTGATCACCCGCTGGTTCTCGAGATCCACGTCGAGCCGGTAGCCTTCGCTGGCTTCCAGCTCGGCGAAGAGGCGGTCGATCGTCTCCTCCGGCAGGGTGACCAGCAGCAAGCCATTCTTGAAGGCATTGTTGTAGAAGATGTCGGCGAAGCTCGGCGCGATCACCACGCGAAAGCCGAAGTCCTCCAGTGCCCAGGGGGCATGCTCGCGGGAGCTGCCGCAGCCGAAATTGCGCCGCGTCAGCAGAACGCTTGCCCCTTGGTAACGTGCCTGATTGAGCACGAAATCGGGGTTGAGCGAGCGCGCCGCGATATCCTGACCCGGGTAGCCCTCATCGAGATAGCGCAACTCGTCGAACAGGTTGACGCCGAAGCCGGTGCGCTTGATGGATTTCAAGAACTGCTTGGGGATGATCAGGTCGGTATCAACATTGGCCCGGTCCAGCGGTGCGACAAGGCCTTCGGTGCGTTCGAACTTGTTCATGGTTCAGGCCTCCTCTGCTACGGGCTGGACGTCCAATCGACGCACATCGACAAAGTGTCCGGCAATGGCGGCGGCGGCGGCCATGGCCGGGCTGACCAGGTGGGTGCGCCCGCCGTAGCCCTGGCGCCCCTCGAAGTTACGATTGGAGGTGGAGGCACAATGCTCACCGGCGCCGAGCTTGTCGGCATTCATCGCCAGGCACATGGAGCAGCCCGGCTCGCGCCACTCGAAGCCCGCCTCGATGAAGACCCGGTCGAGTCCTTCGGCCTCAGCCTGACGCTTCACCAGGCCCGAGCCCGGCACCACCATGGCCAGTTGAATGGACTCGGCCACCTTCTTGCCCCTGGCCACCTTGGCGGCCTCGCGCAGGTCCTCGATGCGCGAATTGGTGCATGAGCCGATAAAGACCTTGTCGAGCCGGATGTCGGTGATCTTCTGCTTCGGCGCAAGGCCCATGTACTCCAGCGCGCGGGCATAGCCACGCTGCACGGTTTCGTCCGGGGCATCGGACGGGTCGGGCACTTCACCGGAAATGCCAGTGACCATTTCGGGGCTGGTGCCCCAGCTGACCTGTGGCTCGATTTCAGTGGCATCGAGCTCAACGACCTTGTCGAAGGCGGCATCGGTATCGGAAACCAGGTTGCGCCAGTCGGCAACGGCTGCATCCCACAGCTCGCCGGTGGGGGCGAAAGGACGGTTACCGAGATAATCGATGGTGGTATCGTCCACCGCGATCAGGCCGACCCGGGCGCCGGCCTCGATGGCCATGTTGCACACGGTCATGCGCCCTTCCATGGAAAGCTCGCGAATCGCGCTGCCGGTGAATTCGATGGCGTAGCCTGTGCCGCCGGCGGTACCGATCCTGCCGATCACCGCCAATACGATGTCCTTGGCGGTGACACCCGTGCCGAGCTTGCCCTCGACACGTACCTGCATGTTCTTCATTTTCTGCGCCAGCAGGCACTGGGTGGCAAGTACATGCTCCACCTCGGAGGTGCCGATGCCATGCGCAAGGGCCGCAAAGGCGCCGTGGGTGGCGGTATGAGAGTCGCCACAGACCACGGTCATCCCCGGCAGGGTAGCGCCCTGCTCCGGCCCCACCACGTGGACGATGCCCTGGCGCGGGTCGTTGATCTTGAACTCCTCGATGCCGAACTCGACGCAGTTGTCATCGAGCGTCTGCACCTGGATCAGCGACACCGGATCCTTGATGCCAGCGTTGCCCTCGGCACGCTCCTTGAGCGTCGTCGGCACGTTGTGGTCAGGCGTTGCCAGGTTGGCGTCGAGCCGCCACGGCTTGCGCCCGGCCAGGCGCAGCCCCTCGAAGGCCTGCGGCGAAGTCACTTCGTGGAGCAACTGCCGGTCGATATAGATCAGTGCGGTGCCGTCGTCGCGCTCCTTCACCAGGTGCTGCGACCACAGCTTGTCGTAGAGTGTCTGGCCTGCCATATCGTTCTCCCGGGCTCTGGGGCCCTTTGCCTGTCCGGTCTGAAATCGTCGCTTGCACGCGGCTTGCCCGGCGACAGGCCTTCGCGGAGGCGCTGTGAACCCATCCCTGGGCGCTACATTCGCCATCCATGGCGAATGACCTCCGCTACGACCTGCCCCCGGCGCCGCTTGGCGCTTGGCGCTTGGCGCTTGGCGCTTCATTTGTGTCAATCAGTCTTGCGCGACTCGACCATAAAAGCAATTCATGTTATTTATTCATTGGATTCCATATTGGAATACCAGTTGGAAGACATCACTTCGACAAGGGAAGCCCGTGGATACCCAGAGCCTTCAGGCCTTTCTCGCCGTGGCCGACAGCGGCAGTTTCTCCCGGGCTGGCGAGCAACTGCACCTGACCCAGCCAGCAGTCTCCAAGCGCATCGCCACGCTGGAAGACCAGATCGACGCACGTCTATTCGACCGTATCGGCCGACGCGTCACGTTGACCGAAGCCGGACGGATCCTGCTGCCGCGTGCCCGGCAGATACTGGTGATGGTGGACGACAGCCGACGGGCGCTGGTCAACCTTGGCGGCAGCGTAGCCGGCAGCCTGACATTCGCCACCAGCCACCATATCGGCCTTCACCGCTTGCCGCCGCTGCTCAAGGCCTATACCTGCAATCATCCGGAAGTCCGCCTGGATTTGCAGTTTCTCGACTCCGAACAAGCCTACCAGGGGGTGCTCGACGGCGAACTGGAACTCGCCGTGGTGACGCTCGCGCCACACCCGGACCCGCAACTCGAAGTGGTGCCGGTGTGGCACGACCGGCTCTGCTTCGCCTGTGCCCATGACCACCCCCTGGCAGAACGGCGCAGACTGACGCTGCATGAGCTCTGCGCCTTCGACGCCGTGCTGCCGGGCCCCATGACCTTCACCCGCACGCTTATCGAGACACGCTTCGCCTCGGCCGGCCTCTCCCTGCCAGTTGCGCTCTCCACCAACTATCTGGAAACGTTGAAGATGATGACCGGCATCGGCCTGGGTTGGAGCCTGCTGCCGGAGAACCTGGTGGCCGGCGACCTGCATGAACTGGTGGTGGATCACCCGCCCATCCATCGCTCCCTGGGCTATCTGATGCACAAGAGCCGAACCCTCTCCAATGCGGCCAGGGCCATGCTTGGCCTGCTGGAAGCGGCTCGCGACGAGGCTAGCCGGGACTGATCCAGGAGTATCTTGTTAGACTGCTTATCAAACTGTTGACCAACCTTTCGAGACGGAGCCTATCGTTGACGTGACCTCGCCTTCATCGACAGCACCTTCATCTACAGCACCTTCATCACGCCACACCCTGGCCGGGGCGCTGATCCTGCTCGGTCTGCTGCTGCAGATCCTGGGCTTCGTCGGTTTGCTGCCGTTTTCACACCTGGTCGGCTACGTGTTCTGGCTGGCAACGGCACTGCTGTGGCGCGACACGCCCCGCCGAACGCGCTGGCAGGCCGGGGCCCTCACCGCCATAGGACTGGGGCTTTTGGTGCTGACCCGGCTGCGCTTCGATGCCACCGTTGCCTGGCCCGCCATCCTGGATGGCAACACCTATGTGGTAGCCATGCTGGTGGGGGTCAGCTTCATCGGGCTGATCGGCAATCGCAGCGGTTCGAAACGGCCGCTGGGCCGACCTGTCACCGGGAGGCGTGGCACCGGCGGAACCTGGCTGGGTGTCCATCTGCTCGGCACTATCCTGAATCTGTCGACCGTGTTCATGATCGGCGATCGACTCGCTCGACGCGGCCCCTTGACTACGCCGCAGCTGCTGGCACTCAACCGTGGGCTTTCCAGCGCCGCGCTGTGGTCACCCTTCTTCGCCTCCATGGGGGTAGTGATGACACTGGCACCGGGAATGGAGTACTCACATATTCTCGCGGTGGGGTTGCCACTGGCACTGCTCAGTGGCGCACTGACCACCTTGGAGCTATCGCGGCGCTTCGATCTCGCTGAGGTGGCGGGGTTCTCGCTCTCGCCCCGAAGCCTGCTGATGCCACTGGTCATGGCAGCCCTGGTGATGCTGTTTCACTACCGACTGACACCACAACTTGGCATTGTCAGCATCATCACCTTCCTGCTGCCCGCAGCGGCGCTGGCCAGCAACCTGCCCGCTGGCCCACGCTGGACACTCTATCGCGTTCGTCAGCATACCCTGGTGCGACTGCCCGCCATGCGCGGTGAAATTGCGCTGTTCCTGTCGGCCGGACTGCTGACACATGGCCTCTCCACCGCCATAGCCGCTGCGACCGGCAGCGAATGGACCCTGTTCGTCCACTTCGGCGCAGAGCAAGCGATCTTGAGTTTCCTGGCCATTGTTGCCAGCGCCATTGTCGGGCTGCATCCCATCATCGGTGTCTCGGTACTAGCCTCAATGCTCGACCTGGGCACAGACCGCCAGACCCTTTTCGCCTTCACGGCCCTGGCCTCCTGGGCGGTCGGCACCTCGGTAGGGCCGCTGTCTGGGATCAACCTCTCGTTGCAGGGGCGCTACGGTGTCAGCGGCTACCGCATGATGAAACACAACCTGCTCTATGCGCTGATCATGAGCAGTCTGGTGGTGGCCGCCCTTCTGCTACTGGATCGAATTTGGTAGACCACCCCGGCGCCCCTCGCACTCCAGGACACGATCACTCGGAAACGCGATAGAAATAGCGATGCCCGCACTGATGGCAAGGTTCGATGCGCGTCACGCCTTCCAGCTCTACTATAGCGTCGCAGTGAACACAGGCCATGCGCCCCGGGGCAGCCACCTCGCCCTCGCAATAATCGGCACGGGCGGCTTCCAGGTCATCCCTGAGTCGCTCATTGTCGACGATGCTGCGGTCAGCGATGGAGAGCAGAGACTCCACTACACGGCGCGACAACTGGTCGAGGTCGATCCCCAGCCAGGTGGCAACACTGCGGCCGCCGGCATTCAGGTAACGACGCATGTCGATCAGGTCACGCTCGACCCAGGCGCGCAGCAGACCAAGCTCATCCTTGGTGAACTCTTCGAGCTCGGCTTCGAACTCCACCGCCTCGTCGAGCTCATGCTGCAAGTTTTCCCAGGTCAGGTCACGGGCACCCTCCTGCATCCGGGCCAGCAAGCGCTCATAGCCTTCACGCAGGCGATGTTCACGATGGGGATCGGGGCGTTCGCTCATGTTCTTCTCCTCGAAGCGGCTCTCAGGCGGGGCCGGGCATGGCCGACCCTGCCCTACTGGGGTATCCTTGGTTACCATTTAGACGATATCTCGCCGTCAGTTCAACGTTTTATCGCCACGATGCGGTCAACGCCTGACGCCGGACAAGACTCTGCCGACCCGCACCGTGCCCGTCACAGTGCCCGACATTCAAGGTAAGCGCGAAAACCGATGGACGCACAGTACAAGCCCCAAGAGACCGAACGCGACGCCCAGCAGTACTGGGACGAAAATCACTGCTTCAAGGCGGTGGAAGATGCCAGCCGCGAGAAGTTCTACTGCCTGTCGATGTTCCCCTACCCCAGCGGCAAGCTGCACATGGGGCACGTGCGCAACTACACCATCGGTGACGTGGTTTCCCGCTATCAGCGCATGCAGGGCAGGAACGTCATGCAGCCCATGGGCTGGGACGCCTTCGGCATGCCGGCCGAGAATGCGGCGATCCAGAACCGGGTGCCGCCGGCCAAGTGGACCTACGACAACATCGACTACATGCGTAATCAGTTGAAGGCGCTGGGCTTCGCCTACGACTGGAGTCGGGAGTTCGCCACCTGCGATACCGACTATTACCGCTGGGAGCAGTGGTTCTTCACCAAGCTGGTGGAGAAAGGGCTGGTCTACAAGAAGATGTCGACGGTCAACTGGGACCCGGTGGACCAGACGGTGCTGGCCAACGAGCAGGTCATCGAGGGGCGCGGCTGGCGCTCCGGCGCCCTGGTCGAGCGCAAGGAGATACCCCTGTGGTTCCTCAAGATCACCGACTATGCCGAGGAGCTGCTTGCCGACCTCGACAAGATCGAGTGGCCCGAACAGGTCAAGACCATGCAGCGCAACTGGATCGGCAAGTCGCGAGGCGTGGAGCTCTCTTTTGATATCAAACGCGCCGACGGCGCAAGCGTCGAGCCGGTCAGTGTCTATACCACCCGTCCCGATACCCTGATGGGCGTGACCTACATGGCCGTGGCCGCCGGCCATCCGCTGGCCAAGACTGCCGCCGAAGGCAATGCCGAACTGGCCGCCTTCCGCGAGGAGTGCGCCCGTGGCGGCACCTCCGAAGCGGCGCTGGCAACCATGGAGAAGAAGGGCATGCCCACCGGGCATGTGGCGGTACACCCGCTCTCCGGACGTGAAGTTCCGGTCTACGTGGCCAACTTCGTGCTGATGGAATACGGCACCGGCGCGGTCATGGCGGTGCCCGGCCATGACCAGCGCGACTGGGAGTTTGCCACCAAGTACGACCTGCCAATCGAAGCGGTGATCGCTGACGACAACGGCCAGGCGCCGGACCTCTCCGAGGGCGCCTGGGAAGAGTACGGCATGGTGATCAACTCCGGCGAGTTCAACGGTCTCGACTTCACCCATGCCTTCGATGCCATCTCCGCCAGGCTCGAATCGCTCGGCCGCGGCGAGGTGAAGACCAATTTTCGCCTTCGCGACTGGGGCGTCGCCCGCCAGCGCTACTGGGGTGCGCCGATACCGGTCAAATATGGCCCCGAAGGCCAGACCGTGCCGCTCACCGACGAGGAACTGCCGGTGTCGTTGCCGATGAATGTCACCGTCGATGCTAGCGGCTCGCCGCTCAAGAAAATGCCCGAATTCTCGGACCTGGGCGAGGGCTGGACCCGTGAAACCGATACCTTCGATACCTTCATGGAATCGTCTTGGTATTTCGCACGCTTCTGCTGTGCCGACAACCATGACGCCATGCTCGATGAGCGTGCCGACCACTGGCTGCCGGTAGACCTCTATATCGGTGGCATCGAGCACGCCATCCTGCACCTGCTCTATGCGCGCTTCTTCACCAAGCTGATGCGCGACCTGGGCCTGGTCAAGGTCGACGAGCCCTTTCAGCGCCTGCTTACCCAGGGCATGGTGATCGCCGAGACGTTTTACCGCCCGACGCCGAACGGTGGCAAGGAGTGGTTCAACCCTGCCGACGTCGAGGTCAAGCGCGACGACAAGGGCCGCCCGGTCAGTGCATTATTGATCGGAGACGGCCAGCCGGTGGAAATGGGCGGCATCGAGAAGATGTCCAAGTCGAAGAACAACGGGGTCGATCCCCAGTCGATGATCGACCGTTTCGGTGCCGATACCGTGCGCCTGTTCATGATGTTCGCCGCCCCTCCCGAACAGTCGCTGGAGTGGTCCGACTCCGGCGTAGAGGGCGCAAGCCGCTTCCTCAAGCGCCTCTGGCGCATTGTTTTTGAACATCTTGAGGCCGAACACCTCGAGGCCGGGGAGCCGGGCACGCTGGATAGCGCATCGCTCAACGATGCCCAGCGTGAGCTTCGGCGCAAGACTCACGAGACGATCAAGAAGGCGAGCGACGACATCGGGCGGCGTACTACCTTCAATACCGCCATCGCCGCGGTCATGGAGCTGACCAATGCCCTTTCGAAATTCGACGACAACTCACCTCTGGGGCTGGCAGTGGCACGCGAGGCGATCGAGGCCAGTGTACTGCTGCTTTCCCCGATCACACCGCACGCCTGCCATGCCTTGTGGCACCACCTCGGCCACGACGAACCCGCCATCGACGCTCGCTGGCCTCGGCTGGATGAAGCTGCCCTGACGCGCGATACCCTGGAACTGGTGGTGCAGGTCAACGGCAAGCTGCGCGCACGTATCGATTCGCCGGCCGATGCCGACAAGGCCGCAATCGAAGCCCAGGCGCTCTCCGCCGAGAACGTGCAGCGCCACATCGAGGGCAAGGCGGTCCGCAAGGTGATCGTGGTGCCCGGCAAGCTGGTCAATATCGTAGTTGCATAAAGGAGCAGACCAATGCAGCGACGCACCTTTCTCGGGCTGTTGCTGACCGGTATCGCCAGCCTCGGCCTCTCAGGCTGCGGCTATCGCCTGCGCGGCCTGGATACGCCCGGCCTGGCCCTCGGCGAGTTCGCCATCGCCGGTAGCGACAGCGATTTTGCTCGGATGGTACGGGAAAGACTGGAGAGCAACGGCACCCGTGTCCATGCCCAGGCGCCTCTGGTTTTGAACCTGGGGTCCGAGGAATTCCGCGAACACCCCCTTGGTGTTCAGGATACGGGGCCACGTGAACTGGAAATGTCGCTTCGGGTACCCTTCTCGGTTCAGCGACGCTCCGATGCTGCCTATCGGCTGGCTCAGCAGTCACTCGAGGTCGTCACCCGCTTCACGGTCAACGATGACAACCTCTTGGCTCAGGAGGATCTCCGCGCGGAAGCACGCCAGGAACTGCGTCGCGAAGCGACCCGCCGGCTTCTGGACCGGCTGCGTTCACTGGAATGACGGATAGACGATGAAGGTCTTTGCCGACAAGCTTGCCGATGCGCTGGCCAAGAAACTGCCTCCGGTGGTTATCGTCGCCGGTGACGAGCCGCTGCAGCACATGGAAGCCTGCGATGCCGTGCGCAGTGCGGCTCGTGAACGCGGTATCGAAGAGCGAGACATTCTGCATGTGGAAGCCAACTTCGCCTGGGGCCGGCTGCGCGAAACCGCCGCCTGCATGTCGCTGTTCGCCTCCAGCAAGCTGATAGAACTGAGATTGGGCTCCAGCAGCCTGGGTCAGGAGGGTGCCAAGGCACTGAAGGAGTACGCCGGAGATCTCCAGGGCAATGATGACGTGCTGCTGGTTTCCATGGGCAAGCTTGACTATCGCCAACAGAAGAGTGCCTGGTTCCAGGCGCTCGACAAGGTCGGTCTGTTCGTGCCGGTATGGCCGGTCGACCCCTCTCGTCTCGGCTACTGGTTGCGCGACCGAGCCGAGCGTCACCAGTTGACACTCGACCTCGATGCCGCGCGTATGCTGGGTGAGCGCACAGAGGGTAATCTTCTGGCTGCCGATCAGGAGCTGCAGAAGCTCTCCCTGCTGCTGCCCAGAGGGACTCGTGTCGGCCCGACCGAGATCGCCGGTGGCGTTGAAAACAGCGCCCGCTATGATGTCTTCACCCTGATGGATGCCTGTCTGAAGGGAGAGCGCGAGCGGGTGTCACGAATCCTGCGTGGACTGCGGGGGGAAGGCGTCGAGTCGCCGATCGTGCTCTGGGCGCTGACGCGTGAGCTGCGCACCCTGCTCTCACTCCATCAGCACCTGGACCAGGGCCAGAGCTTCGAGCATGCCTGCAAGGCACAGAAACCCGCCATCTTCGACAAGCGTCGACCGGCCTACCAGCAAGCCATCGCTCGCCTGCCGATGAAACGACTACACAAGCTACTGCTCCTGGCTCAGCGCCTGGACCTGGCGATCAAGGGCGCCAGCCCGCTGCCACTGTGGGACGGCCTGCATGACCTTGCACTGACCCTGGCCGGCGGCCGTGGTGTACTGGCTGAGTTGCCGATTTCCTACCGGATTGGCTAGGTTCTTAAGCCACGGGTGGCCAATCGTCAGCCTCTTTCAACGCTCCCATACCCCCTTTACCTTCGCGACTTGAAATGAAAAGGCGCAACAGCATGAAATATCACGCCATTCCTGCTTATACTGAGAAGACATCGTTGGAGTGCAAGACGCACCAGCTCGCCGGGATGGCGACATGGATCATTCAAGAGCCGGAAGTCCAAGCCAAAAAAGAAGGAAGATCGCGATGAACAAACTCTACCGTTTCCTCAGTCCGCTGCTGATCCTCGCCCTGCTGCTGGGAAGTGTCTCCGTAGCGGCTGCGCCCGTGCCTACCAATGAGCTGGTTTCCACCCAGGCAGCCTTGAGCGCCGAACGTCCCGACGCCGATCGCGAGCGAATCAACGAGATCCTGTCCCGCGCCGACGTTCAGGAACAGCTCATCGCCCAGGGCGTGGACCTCGCTGAAGTGGAAGCCCGCGTGGCGGCGCTCTCCAATGAAGAAGCCCGGCAGATGGCCGAGCAACTCGAGCAGCTGCCCGCTGGCGCCAGTGTCGTGGGGGCACTGCTGTTCGTCTTTGTCGTGTTGCTGGTCACCGATATCCTCGGCCTGACCAACGTCTTCCCCTTTACGCGTTGACACAGGAGGCCTAATGACAACCCGCCGATTTCGGCCGCTTCTGAACGCCCGCTTTGCGGGCGTTCTGCTGTCGGCCATCTCGATGATGCTGGCCGGATGTGCTACGACGCCTCAACTGGCCGGTAGCACGGAAGCATCTTTGCCGATGCGGGCCATGATCGAAGGCGTGCCCTTCCATGCCCAGCGAGAGTACCAGTGCGGTCCGGCTTCGCTGGCCATGATGCTCAACAGCCAAGATGTCGAGGTGGCGGTGGACACCCTGATACCACAGGTCTTCATCCCGGAACGGGAAGGCAGTGTTCAGCCGGAAATGTTGGCGACCACCCGTCGTCATGGCCTCATCCCCTTCGTATTGAACGATACTTTCGATGCCCTACTCACCGAGATCGCGGCAGGTCACCCCGTGGCGGTGATGCAGAATCTATCACTTCCGGCCTGGCCAATGTGGCATTACGCAGTGGCCATCGGCTACGATCGAGAGGCCGAAGAGATGATCCTGCATAGTGGCGAGGAGGCAGAGCGCATCGAGTCCTTCCGACGCTTCGACGCCACCTGGGCTCGTAGCGACCGCTGGGCTTTCGTCGCTCTGCCACCGGGGCAAATGCCCGAGGCGATCGGCGCATACCGAGCACTCGATGCGATCGCTTCCTACGAGCAGGTTCAGGGTCCCCAGGCCACGCTACCCGCCTGGGAAACCTTTGCCGTTCACTTTCCGACAACGGCCATGGGCCACTTCGCCCTGGGCAATGCACGCCATGTGCTTGGCGATCGGGAAGGCGCCATCGAGGCCTTCCGCGAGGCCGTGCGGCATGATGGTGAGCTCGCCGTGGCCTGGCTGAACCTGGGGCTGTCGCTGCAGAACCGAGGCAACCACGAGGAAGCCGAGCAGGCATTAAAGAGAGCGGCGGAGCTACCCGGGCAGTGGCAGGCACAGGCCCTAGATGCATTGAAAAGGCATTGAAAAGGCATTGAAGAATGAGCTACGAGATTGTCCTCAAGCGTATTTATAGCCCTGCCGAGAGGGAGGATGGGGCGCGGGTGCTGGTTGATCGCCTGTGGCCTCGCGGCAAGCGCCGGGAGAGCCTTGCCCTGACGGAGTGGTATCGGGACGCGTCTCCCTCCACGCTGCTCAGGCGCCAGTATCATCAGGGCGAGATCAGCGAGGCCGTCTTCGCTGCACGATATCGCGGCGAACTGCGTGATGACCCGGATTGCCTCATACCGTTGATGCGCCATGCCCGGCGCGGACGCTTGACACTGCTCTCGGCCGCCCGGCACCTCGATAATTCCCATCTGCCACTACTGCAACTGGCCCTTATAGAGGCTTTGCAACAGGAAGATACGGAAGATGCCACTCCCGCTTCTCCCCCCTGCTATGCCCATTTAGGGCATGACGACTCTTCACCACAAGGCTGATGTTCATCAGGTAAGAAGCCCACGCTTAGCCGCAAGACGAGCTTAGATAAACCATAACGGCTTGCTATTGCCCATGAAAATGGCTCTGACTAGAGTGAAGATGCCTCCCGAAGTAACAGGAGGTAACTCGAAAGGAGAGCTACTTCATGGATAACAGTAATGAACAGAAACGTGGTTGGGTCACCCCCGAACTGACCCGTATGAGCATCGAAGAAACTCTCGGCGGCATGAAGCCCAACCCATCTGAGGTCCGTTCCGGCAACCCTAATGCCGCGGGCGATCCCAAGTACGGCATGAGCTGAGTTACAGTACTTCCTAGCCATCTGCTGTAATACTTCAAGTACAATAAAAGCAATTAAACGAAATCTCTCGGCGGATCGATAAATCTCGCCGGGAGTTTTTTATTGGAGGTGTTCGTTTTCCCGCTTTTCTTCTGGGCCGCAACCCTCGTCATTCGTTTCCCGATAATAGTGAGCCTGCTGACTGAATAAGCGCCAGTAATGGCCTCGTTGGAACATTAGGGCGTCATGATCGCCCACCTCACTGATTTTCCCGTCCTCCATGACATAGATAACATCCGCCATGCGTACCGTGGAGAGTCGATGGCTGATAATCAATGCAGCTCGATGTTCGATTCGCTCACGAAAATTCTCGAACAGCGTGAACTCGGCGCCAGGGTCCAAAGCACTGGTTGGTTCATCGAGTATGATGATGCTGGAACGACGCATGAATGCACGAGCCAGGGCGACCTTCTGCCACTGTCCAATGCTTAGCTCCTGGCCTTCATCGAATATGCGCGTCAAAGGCGTGTCGTAGCCTGCGGGCAACGCCTCAATCAAGGGGGCAGCCCCAGATAGCGAAGCCGCCTCCTCGACACGAGGCGAACCTTCGGGCTCGTGGATATCCCCATAGCGAATGTTGTCGCGTGCCGTCGCGGCATAATGGGAATAATCCTGGAAAATCACACTGAATAAACAGCGGTAATCGTCCAAGCCAAACTCGCGAATATCCACGCCATCCAAGGTGATGCGACCTCGTGACGGATCGTAAAGCCGACACAGGAGCTTGATCAATGATGTCTTGCCAGAACCATTAGCTCCTACCAAGGCGACCACCTGACCAGGTCGTATTGCCAGGCTCACGTCGCTCAGCACCTCGCCCTCGCAGCCAGGATAGTGAAAGCTCACCCTTTCGAAGCGAACTCCCTCTTGCAAGGGTTCTGGTAGTACCCTGGGCGAGACCGGGTCCAACAGCACGGGCTCCAGATCCAGAAAATCGAACAGCAGCCCCAGGTAGAGGTGATCCTCATACAGCTTTGCCAACTGCTGAACGAGTTCCTGGCCCATGGCCTGCACTCGCTGGAAAATAAGCAGAAACAGCACTAGGTCGCCGACACTGTTGTAACCCTCCGACGTGCGCCAGGCCAGCAAGCCCATGGCACTGAAGAATGCCAGGGTTGCCATCCAGCTTACCAGCAGCTCGATACGGGTTCTGCGGGCAGTAATGGCAAGACGCTCGCGACGCAGTTCAGCACGGAGACGGGCATATTGATGCCGGAAGAAATCGCCGAGCTGGTTGAGACGCAGTTCCTTGGCATTGATTTCGGACGTCATCAGCCAGTCGAGATATCCCGAACGTCGCTCCATCTGGGTCCGCTTTCGCTGCCATACAAACAGCTCGCGATTGAAGCGAAGTCGCGCCACCAATGCCGGCAGGATGGCGACCAGAAGCAGGGGCAGCAGCAAGGGGCTCAGGGTGACGATCAACCCGCTGACGGCAGCAAGCAACAGAATGTTCTTGGCAAGCATCATCAGGTTGCTAATCACCTGTACAGGCCGCTGGTTGCCCGCCGCACGCGCCCGCTCCAGCGTGTCGTGATAGCGAGGACTCTCATAAAACGCGAGATCCACCCTCACTGCGGCGGCATGTATTTCCCGATCAATGTGTTCGGCTACGTACAGCCCCTGGGCTTCCCTCGCCAGGGCAGACAGGGACCTGGCCGTCAAGTACGCAAGGCTGACTATCCCTGTCAACGCCACATAGCCCAGCACGATGGTTGCCGACCCCTCCATTGCGGCGGGCCCCAACCTCTGGGTGACCACATCGACCAATTGCTTCAGCAGGTAGAGCACGGCCAGGCCGCAGCCGACTTCAAGCAGCATCAAGCCACTTCCCCACAGGGTCCAGCGGCGGCTGCTTAGCCAAAGAATCGGCAGGATTCGGCGCAAGGACAGCAGCGGAGAAAACAGGCGAGTCAGACCAATCATGGAGACGCGGCCTCCCTATGGCTCATTGCCGCCACCGACCCGTTGTGATACGTGAATAGGTCTTCTGGAAGGGAGTGGTCAGATGATAGATCCACTGCCAACGCGGCGGCAGCGGGTGATGTCGGTAGTCGGCGTAATCGGGGAGAAAGAACTTCACCACGTTATGCAAGCGACGGCCACGTAGCCTGTGCCGCAGGCTGGCCTGCCAACCGTAGGCAAGGTCGGGTGAGGCTAGGGTCCTGCTAAGGGCGAATTCGGTATCACGCCCACCCTGCAGTGCCAGCAGGCTATCCCTGACCAGGTCGTGCCCATTGGCGGATAGCTCATCCTGCCACGGCTCGGGCGACTTCAAGGCACGATGCAGCTCCAGGCAGGCTGCCAAGGTAGCGCTCAGCCCGCGCCTTTCGGCGCACTGCTCCACGGCAGCCAGATCGAAATCAGGGTGTCGCTGCAACGCATCAAGATCCACCAGCCAGTGAAGGTGTGACCAATGGTGACGGCAATGGTGCAGGCAGAGATAGACAAACAGTTCAGCGATCGGCATTACGGCAAGATCCATACCATCCAGACGAAACACCTCCTTCCCATCGATGAGTTGCCATGTGTTATAGAAGTTTCCCGATCTATCGATCTGACGATGCACTTCCACCGGAATTCCCAGCGGGCTGATGAGCGAGATAACTTGGTGGGTTCGGCAGGCGAAAGCGAGCCCGGCTCGCTCACGGCTCAGCCCCTTTGGCATCCAGGATACATAGCCCTCGGCCAGCATGGCATCGAGCAGATCGAAGACATGCTCAGCAGGTACCAGCAAATCGATGTCCCGGCAGAAACGCACAGCCGGGTCATCGTAATAGCGACCCGCGAGACTCGGCCCCTTGAAGAACAGGTGCGGAACACTGCTCGGATTCAAGAAGTGCTCCACCAGCCGGCGCTGTTCGGCAGCAATCAACAAATTGTGCCGAATCACATCTAGACTCCCCCGCCGCATCACTTCCCACTGCGCTTCAGGTACCTCTCCTTGCGTCGCGAGGGATCGCAGATGGCGGTGGGCCAGGGGCAGGATAAAACGCCGCCGCGCTTCATCGGCAAGAAGCGCCCAGTCCGGAATCCGTTCGATCAGGTCGCGCACTTGCTGTGCCTGGCTCTCGGATAGCTCGAGGCGAGAGAGCAGCAGTAGCAGTTTGAGTTCCAGCGTCAGAGACATATGCCGTTGGGCCAGGGACATGTAGCGTTCTTCCATGATTGAGAATGACCCCGTTAATCGAACCTGGCAGGCTGCCAGAACTCTACTAATGTAATTTCATGTTAGCAGCGCCACCGGAAAGCAACCATATTGAATCAAATGCCAAGGCAAGGCTGCACACTGAAGTGCAAATCGCCGGATCGGAGGATCTTAGCCATGCATCGGTTTCGACGTCTCACGCCTGATCGACGACGCCTTGTACTGGAAGCGGCCAGATGGCTCTTACTTTCCTGGATGTTTGTGAGGGGCTTGCCGTTTCGGTACTGGTGCTCGTTGCTTGGGGAGCCTGCCCCCGGTGAAATCGATATCGAATCTCTGCACTCGGACTCGTGGGCGGTACGCGAGATCTGCTGGGCCGTCGCGGCCGTGAACCGAGCCATGGGAAACCGCTTTACCTGTCTTATGCTTGCCATGGCAGCACAGCGTATGCTGACCCGGAGAGGTATATCGAGCAGCCTGGTCCTCGGCACTCTCACCAAACGAAACGAGGTCGGCAAGCTGATCATCAAGGCCCACGCCTGGCTGAGAGTCGACGGCGAACTGGTGATGGGCAAGCATGATAGTCGCTTTGCTGCCATATCGAGTTACCTACGCCGGCCAACTCCGAGCGTACGAGACAAGACGTCATGAGCGCTATCGCCGGACGCCTTAATCTCTGCGGTACCTCCGTGTCGCCCCATGCCCTCGCCCAGGCCTGTAGCGCACTGGCCGATTACGGGCCGGAAGGTAGCGACATCTGGGTCGAAGGCCACCTCGGCCTCGGTTATCGGCATCTTGTGGTAACCCCCGAGTCCCGCTACGAAGCCCAACCCTTGCGGAGTGGCTGGCTCGCGCTGGTAGCAGACGCCATCCTCGACAATCGCGACGAGCTGTGTGAGATGCTGAACATTCCTGCACATCAGCGACCTTCGCTTCCCGACAGTGAACTGCTACTCGGCGCCTACCGCCGCTGGGGAACGGAGTGCGTCACTCGCTTGCGCGGTGATTTCGCTTTCGCCCTCTGGGATGGGCATGCTCAATGCCTCTTCGCCGCTCGCGACCCGGTGGGTGCACGCCCCTTTTTCTACGCCCAGCGCGGCCAATGCCTGTCGTTTGCCAGCGATGTCCGAGGCCTGCAGGCCCTGTCAGACGAACCCTTTGCACTGGATGAGTCACGGATCGCCAACTATCTCATCTGGCCACTCAACCCGGTGGAAACAAGCTTCTTCACGGGCATCAGCCCATTGGCGCCGGGGCATAGCCTAATAGCCACTCCCGACGGCCTGAACGTCCAACGCTGGTGGGATCCACGCAATGTGCCTGACGTGCGCTTTACTCGGCGGGAAGATTATGCCGAGCGTTGTCGCGAACTGCTTGAGTGTGCAGTGAATGATCGCCTGAGAACCGATCATCCCGTGGGTACGCACATCAGCGGCGGCCTTGACTCCACCGGGGTGACGATCCTGGCCAACCGCCTGCTCAGGAGGCAAGGTCGCGCTCTGGACATGAGCTACACCTGGGCGCCGCCGATCGATGCCCGCTACCCCTTGAGCGATAGCCAGTGGGATGAGCGGCGTACCATTCTCGAGGTGTGTCATCGCGAAGAGATCACCTGCCACCATGGTATCGCCGATGGCTCGGACTACGCGGAGTACTGTTCACGGGATCTGGCGGTGGAAGGCCAATGCGACCTGTTCGAGGAGTTGCCGGTCATGGCGGCTGCAGCCAGCCGCGGCACGCGAGTGATGCTATCCGGCTGGGGGGGAGATGAAGCGGTTACCTTCACGACGCGCGGAGTGGCCGCCTACCTGTTGCGAAGCGGCCGGTGGACAGCCCTTTTTGATATGACACGACGACAGGCCGGCGGGCTGCGCCGCTGGCGGCGCTGGAGCCGGTTTCTGTGGCAGGAGGGGTGCCTACCGCTAATGCCGGATTCGATCTACGCCCGCTTCTCTCCCTTTCTGAATACCAAGAAGCTCCCCCAGGCCGCGAGTTCATCCTTTTTGTCGCAATACTCTTCCGTCGAAGCCGGCCACGGCGCCATCTGGCGGGTCTACGCCGATCCGCGACGAATTCAGCATGCATTGCTCGACAATGGCCACCTCGCCGCTCGCATGAGCACCTGGTCGAACTGGGCGGCGCCGCACCGGCTGATCTATCGCTACCCGCTAACAGACCGCCGAATCCTGGAATTCGCCCTGGGCCTGCCGCGCGAACTGCTGTGGCAGGAGGGCACCAGCCGCTGGGTCTATCGACAGGCAATGCACGACCTGCTGCCGGCTCGCCTCGGCAAGTACGACGAAGCCAACGAACGCAAGCGCCTCGATCAGTTGGTGGAATGCCGCCAACTGCTGGCCAGACAGGCCAGGCAAGGTACCTTCGTTGCATCTTGCCCATGGCTCGACATGAACTTACTCAACGAGCGCCTGATGGCCGCGCCCGATAATGACCCCGGCCGAGCCATACAGGAATTTGTCCCCCTGGAAGCGGCGCTGCGAACCTGGCACCTGTGGCAGCGTTACGGCGCGATGGAAGGGCACGCTGCTGGCGCCTCCTGAGATCGTTAGTACCCGCCTCTCAACACCAAGGAGTGACCATCATGAATACCCAGTCTAGAATCGTGCGCAGCCAGGAACCCCTCGCCTCTCGGATAGATGACGATCTGGTGCTTTTCAGCGCCCGCAACGGGATGTATTACGGTACCCAGAGTATCGGACAGACAATCTGGGGTCTGCTTGAGTCGGAAATACAGTTCAGCGAACTCTGCGACCGCCTCCAGGCATCCTACGAGGTTGAGAGGGACACCTGCGAACGGGAAGTTGAGGCGTTTCTTCTCCAACTCGAACAGGATGGCCTGATTAACGTTCGTTGACCGCCGCCACGGCAGGGGATGCGGAGCGCGATGCTTCGATCTCCTGCATCAAAGGGCCCAGGCCCACATCCATTCGCTCGAGTGACCAGGGTCGGCGGAAGCGATAGACCTGAATCTGAGACGCCAACGCCGACACTGTCGTCAGCAGTCGTGCCGGTGGATTGAACAACTGGCCGAGTTCTGCACGATAGAGCGCCCGCAGCAGGACCCGAAAGGCCTCAACCCCACTCAATGGTACCAGGCTGGGAGCCTCGTCTGGCTCGGCGCGCTCAAGTTCCACCAGCACCTTGAGCGGCTTAGGTTCAGCTCGAAAACCAGCTTGCGCATTAAGGTGATACTTGTCGGCTCGCGTCAGGTCACGCATCAGCCCGCTCGTGTCGATGGCCATGGCCGCCAGGGCATCCTGCCACAGCTTGAGGCGAGGCGGCCCGGGATGCAGCACCGGCTCCGACGCATCCGGTTCGATTACTGCAACGTCGTCACTCACCAAGGGCCAACCATGTTGCTTGTGAAGCCACGCTGCCATGGTGGACTTACCCGCCCCCGATTCGCCAGTGAAGGCCCAGACCCCCGCCGGGGTATGCACGGCACTAACATGTAAAGGAAGGCACTGGCGCTGGTGCAGTAAAATCCCCAGTGCAGCCCCGAGAAGATAGAGGCGTACGTCACCCGTGGCTACCTGATGTCCCGGATCTCTTGGCACCCGCCGGTCCACCATGATGCGACGCCCCTGCTCGATGCGATAGCGCCCGATCCCCTGCACAAGAATCTGGCAGCGCTCGCCGCTAAGTTCCAGGCAAGGCCACGTCTCCGACTCTTCCTCGAGCGGGCCGAGCTGGCCTGGTGTGAGAATCTCGATATCAGGTTCGACGCAGGTTTGAGCCGGTGTCAGTTCCGGTAGCTCCAGCTCCGACACCAAGCTCAGGCCGTAACTTAGATAATGGTATTTCGCACTACCGCAGGATTCACGTCCGCGGCGTTCCTGCCCATACGGGGGATTCAAAGCATTCGCCGGTAAGTCACAGTGAGTCATGGCCGAATACACTCCGCTAGGTGGCGCTGCACTCGCAGCGCATTGACATGAGTGTAGACGCTTTTCACTGATGCACGGGCCGAACACGTCGACGCCGCCATTAGGCCCCATCGGTTGGTCATGTCACCTAGGGAGAGAAGTGTCAGAAGACCCGATTCAACCCATTCTGTGCCGCCACCCGATAGGCCTCGGCCATGGTCGGGTAATTGAAGGTGGTGTTGACGAAATACTTCAACGTATTGGCTTCGCCCTTCTGCTGCATGATTGCCTGGCCGATATGAACGATTTCCGAGGCCTGGTCGCCGAAGCAGTGGATGCCATAGATCTCCAGGGTGTCCTGGTGAAAGAGGATCTTGAGCATTCCCACGGTATCACCGGTGATCTGGGCACGGGCAGTATCCTTGAAGAAGGCCTGCGCCACTTCATAGGGCACTTTGTCCTCGGTCAGTTCACGCTCGGTACGGCCGAAAGAACTGATCTCGGGAATGGTGTAGATCCCCGTGGGCACTTCGCTGACGTAACGGTAGTCACGGTCGAGCAGTTCGTCACAGGCGTTGAGGCCCTGATCGTAGGCGGCACTAGCAAGGCTTGGCCAACCAATCACGTCGCCGGCGGCGTAGATGTGCGGGATCACGGTGCGGTAATGGTCGTCAACCTGCAACTGTCCGCGGCCATTGGCCTCCAGACCTATATTCTCGAGCCCCAACTCATCGGTATTGCCGGTACGACCGTTGGCCCAGAGGAAAGCGTCGGCGCGCAACCGCTTGCCCGACTTGAGGTGCACCTCGACGCCCGACTCATCGCCTTCTACACGCTCGTGCTCCTCGTTATGGCGTATCAGAACACCATGCTTGCGCAGATGGTAGGAGAGCGCATCGGAGATTTCGTCGTCGAGGAAAGAGAGCAGGCTGTCACGGTTATTGATCAGGTCAACCTTGACGCCCAGACCGGAGAAGATCGAGGCATATTCACAGCCGATGACACCAGCGCCAAAAATGATCAGCGTGCGCGGGGTATGCGACAGGCTCAGGATGGTGTCGGAATCGTAGATTCGCGGGTGACGGAAATTGATATCCGCCGGCCGGTAGGGGCGTGAGCCAGTGGCGACAATCACCTTCTGGGCGACAAGCTCTTCCAGGGCTTCCTGGCGATCACGAATCAGTACCGTATGCTCATCCTTGAAGCGTGCCACACCGCTGTACAGGTCGATACGATTGCGGGCATAGAAGCGGGTGCGCATCTCGACCTGCTGGTCGATGGTGACACGCGAGCGCTCCATCACGCGGGGAAAGGAGAACCAGCGTGGCTCACCGATATCGCGAAACATGCGATTGGTATTAAAGGCCATGATCTGCTTGACCTGGTGGCGCAACGCCTTGGAGGGAATCGTACCCCAGTGCGTACAGTTGCCGCCTACCGCCGGTTGCTTCTCCACAACCGCAACCCGCTTGCCATGCTTGGCGGCATTGATCGCCGCACTCTCCCCGGCGGGGCCAGTCCCGATCACCACAACATCATAGTTATGAACAGCCATGGGCTCTCGCTTCTCCTTTTCCCTTGATCGTTGGTTGAGGATGGCTATCAGCGCCGAGTTGCGTCGTATCCCAGGTCGGCACCCCGACTCTCGTCACTACGCCGCCGCTGGCTCGTATTGCGCTTGCGGTTCTCCTCCTCGCAAACCTCATCCTTGCCACCGCAGATATCGCAACCCTCCTTGAGGCCCAGATTGTTGAGGCCCCCGCAGGAGCCGGCGATGGGCTTGCGCCCCATGATTACGCCAATCGCCATGGCGGCCATGACGAGTAGCATGAAGCCTAGAACGAGAAAAAAGATGTTCATGTAGCGCTCCTCCATTAGGACTCGATCCACAGCTCCATCGCCGTGGTATACAGTATTTCGATGCCTTGTGGTGTCTTGACAACAATTCGGGCGGCACTATCCATATCCAGGGCCTGGCTTGGCGCAATACCCTGTCTGTCAGCCGCTATCAGCAACAGCGCCTGGCGCGACGCCTCGCTGGCGGTGGCCGCCACCACACTGATACCAAGAGTCCTGGGCAGGGCGGGTATTGCCACGGGACTCGGCCTGACCAGCCGGTGCACCAGTGCCGCATCGGTCAGGCTGATACGACGTCCGACGCCCTGTTCGGGAAGCCCCGCATGCTCCAGGGATAACCACCAGGCGTCACCGGGCGGCAGGCCACGGGTGCGAATCACACCACCAACCTCGACCATCATGTGTTCTATCTGACCTTCGACCAGCCATTCCGTGAGGCGATCGACGGCAAGTGCGTGCATGAGACGCTCCAGTTCGTCGCCAAGCGAGGCAGGGGGCGCTGTCAGTATCCGCGGGGTGACGGAAAAAGCGGCGACCAGCGTACCCAGGAGGGCTGCTCGCTGCTGCTGGAGTTGTGCCAGTTCACCTTGTATGCCGATCGATATACGTTCGCTATCATCAGCATCGAGATCGGCATACAGGGTGATATGGTAACCCGTACCCAGGGCAGTACCCTGGTAAAGCTGTTCCTGAAGCTGGCTGCGACAGGCGCTTAACAGTGCCATGGGCAGCATCACCAGCAGGAACATGAACAGGGCTGGCCCACCTTGGGCCAGCCCTGCAAGTCGCCGTGAGGCGAGTGATATCATCCGCCAAAGTCGTCCAGCAGGATGTTCTCGGGCTCCACCCCCAGATCAAGCAGCAGCTTGATCACAGAGGCATTCATCATGGGCGGCCCGCACATGTAGTACTCGCAGTCCTCGGGCGCCGGATGGTCCTTGAGGTAGTTCTCGTAGAGGACGTTGTGAATGAAGCCGGTGGGGCCTTCCCAGTTGTCCTCGGGCAACGCATCGGAGAGCGCCAGGTGCCAATTGAAGTTGGGGAACTCCTCGGCCAGCTGGTCGTACTCTTCGTTGTAGAACGTTTCACGCCATGAGCGCGCGCCGTACCAGAACGAGATCTTGCGGTCTGTTTTCAGACGCTTGAGCTGGTCGAAGATGTGGCTACGCATGGGTGCCATGCCGGCACCACCGCCGATGAAGATCATTTCCGCGTCGGTGTCCTTGGCGAAGAACTCACCGAAGGGCCCCATCACCGTGACCTTGTCACCCGGCTTCAGGCTGAAGACATAGGTCGACATCAGTCCGGGCGGATGATTGGTATTGGGCGGCGGTGTGGCGATACGGATGTTGAACTTGAGCATCCCCACTTCTTCGGGATAGTTCGCCATGGAGTAGGCGCGGATGACCTCCTCGTCGTTTTTGTGGGAGAGCTTGAACAGGTCAAACTTCTCCCAGTCGCCACGGTAATCCTCCTCGATATCGAAATCGGAAAACTTGATGTTGTAGGGCGGCGCCACCAGCTGAACGTAGCCGCCGGCACGAAAATCCACGTTCTCGCCTTCGGGCAGCTTGAGGTTGAGTTCCTTGATGAAGGTGGCGACGTTGGGATTGGAGATGACCTCGCACTCCCACTTCTTGACGCCGAAGACCTCCTCGGGAACCTCCACCTTCATGTCCTGCTTCACCGGCACCTGACAGGAGAGACGCCAGCCCTCCTTCTTCTCACGCATGGTGAAGTGGGACTCTTCGGTGGGCAGGATGGCGCCGCCACCCTCCTCTACACGACACTTGCACTGGGCGCAGGAACCGCCGCCGCCGCAGGCGGACGACAGGAAAATGCCGTTGGCAGCCAGAGTATTCAACAGTTTTCCACCCGCTTGGGTGGTCAAGGTGTGTTCGGGATCGCCGTTGACCTCGATGGTCACGTCCCCGCTGCTGACGAGCTTGCTGCGAGCCGCCAGGATCACCAGGGTCAGACCGATGACGATCAAGGTGAACATGAACACACCGAGCAAGATGACATTTGTTGCAACCATGTCGGTTTCCTATTTGCTGTGAGTAACCGGATTCCTGGCGGTGCCTTGCACCGCCGGAAACAAGCCCTGGCTCAGAGCTGAATGCCCGAGAAGGACATGAAGCCCAGCGACATCAGACCCACGGTGATGAAGGTGATGCCCAGGCCCTGCAGGCCAGCAGGCACGTCGCTGTACTTGAGCTTCTCGCGCAGGCCGGCAAGCGCGGTGATCGCCAACGCCCAGCCGACTCCGGAACCGAAGCCGTAGACCACGGACTCGCCGAAGTTGTAGTTACGCTCAACCATGAACAGCACGCCACCGAGGATGGCGCAGTTTACGGTGATCAACGGCAGGAAGACGCCCAGGGCGTTGTAGAGCACCGGCACGTACTTGTCGAGGAACATCTCGAGGATCTGCACCAGGGCAGCGATGACGCCGATATAGGAGAGCAGACCCAGGAACGACAGATCGACGTTTTCGGTGCCGCTGATCCCGGTCCAGGTCAGCGCCCCTTCCGCCAGCAGGCCATTGTAGATGATGTTATTGACCGGCACGGAGATGGTCAGCACCACGATGACCGCGACACCCAGACCAAACGCCGCAGAGACCTTCTTGGAAACCGCCAGGAAGGTACACATGCCCAGGAAGAACGCCAGGGCCAGGTTCTCGACGAAGACAGAGGCGACGAACAGGCTAATATAGTGATCCATGTTACACAGCCTCCTTCGGCTCGGTGTTGTGCTTCATCTTGAACTCGTTCTCCTCGACCTGCTCGGGATGCGTCTCGCGAATGATCCAGATCAGCAGGCCGATGATGAAGAACGCCGAGGGCGGCAGCAGCAGCAGGCCGTTGGGCACGTACCAGCCGCCATCCTGTACCGGCTGCAGAACGGTGAAGCCGAACACGCTGCCGGAACCGAACAGCTCACGCACGAAGCCGACGAACATCAGCACCAGACCATAGCCGAGGCCGTTGCCGATGCCGTCCAGGAAAGAGAGCTTCGGGCTGTTCTGCATGGCGAAGCCTTCGGCACGGCCCATGATGATGCAGTTGGTGATGATCAACCCCACAAACACCGAGAGCTGCTTGGACATCTCGTAAGCAAACGCCTTGAGCACCTGGTCGACCACTATGACCAGCGAGGCGATGATGGTCATCTGCACGATGATACGGATCGCCGAGGGAATATGATGGCGGATCAGCGACACGAACAGGTTAGAGAAGGCACAGACGAAAATCACCGCCAGGGTCATGACCAGCGACACGCTCATGCTGGTCGTTACCGCCAGTGCGGAGCAGATACCGAGCACCTGCAGGGCGATGGGGTTGTTCTTCGTCAAAGGCGTCGTAAGGATGCTTTTGGGACTGGCTTCAGCCATGATCAGGCTCCTTCCGCTTCGAATTCGACATCGGCTTCCTGAGCGTCTTCCGGATCGATACCACTGCGGAACTTCGCCAGGTACTCACCGAAACCTTCCGGGCTCAGCCAGAACTGCACCATATTGGTGACGCCGTTGGCCGTCAGGGTGGCACCAGCCAGGCCATCGACCTGATGCTCACCGGTGCCGCTGCCACGCGCCACGCGAATGGCCGGCTGTACACTCTCTTCGTCGGCATAGATTTCCTTGCCCTCCCACTGAGCCTGCCAGCGCGGATTGTTGACCTCGGCGCCAAGCCCCGGTGTCTCACTGTGCTCGTAGTAGGTAATGCCGACAATGGTGTTGCCGTCGCCCTCGATGGACATGTAGCCCCGCATCAGACCCCACAGACCCTGGCCACGGATCGGCACGATGATCTGTTCGGGATCGTCGGGATCACCGACCAGATAGACGGTGGCAAAGTTCTCGACGCGGGACAGGCCGGCGATGTCGCGCTCCCCGGAGAGGGTACGGCCGGTGGCCGGATCCCGCGACGCCTTGAAGTGATCGAAGGTCTCCGGATCGAACTGGTCGGTGTACTCGCCGGTACGCATGTCGACTACCCGCGGGTTGATCTCGGCGAAGGTGGCCTCCACGTCGATGCCACGCTCATAGAGGTTGGCGACGCGCAGGATATTGGTCTTGCGGTCGAGTTCCACGTTGAGCTGCTGCATGGGTCGTAGTGCCACCGCGGCGGTGGAGACGATGACCGAACACACGATGCAGAGTGCGAACGCCACCCCCAAGATCTTCTTGATGGAGTTATTGCTCTGTGCCATCAGGCAGTCTCCTCGGCCGGAACACCGGTGCGCTGCAGGCGGCGCTTGATGTTGGCCTGAACAAAGAAGTGATCGATCAACGGCGCGAACAGGTTGGCAAACAGGATCGCCAACATGATGCCCTCGGGAAACGCCGGATTGACCACACGGATCAACACGGTCATGACACCGATGAGTGCGCCGAAGATCAGCCTTCCCTGGTTGGTCATGGAGGCGGACACCGGGTCGGTGGCCATGAAGACCATGCCGAAGGCGAAGCCACCGACCACCAGGTGCCAATACCAGGGCATGGCAAACATCGGGTTGGTGTCGGAACCGATCAGGTTGAACAGCGCGCTGGTCGCCACCATGCCGAGGAACACCCCGAGCATGATTCGCCACGAAGCGATCTTGGTCCATAGCAGCACGGCAGCACCCAGCAGGATCGCCAGCGTGGAGGTCTCACCGATCGAACCGGGCATGAAGCCGAGGAAGGCGTCCCACCAGGTAAATTCGCTGGTCAGTGCGGCCATGCCCTCCTGAAAGGCCAGGGAAAGGGCCGTCGCCCCGGTGTAGCCGTCGGCTGCTACCCAGACCGCGTCACCCGAGATCTGCGCCGGGTAGGCGAAGTAGAGGAAGGCACGGCCGGTCAGTGCCGGGTTGAGGAAGTTCTTGCCGGTACCGCCAAAGATTTCCTTGCCGATCACGATACCGAAGGTGATACCCAGGGCAACCTGCCACAGCGGGATGTCCACCGGCAGGATCAGCGCGTAGAGCACCGAGGAGACGAAGAAGCCTTCGTTGACCTCGTGGCCACGCTTGACGGCGAAGACCACCTCCCAGAACCCCCCGACCACGAAGGTCACGAGATAGATCGGCAGGAAGTAGGTCGCTCCGAGCACGATATTGGACCAGAAGCTGCCCGGATCGTGGCCGGCGGTCAGCGTCAGCATGATGGCCTCGCGCCAGCCCGCCATGGAAGCGTAGTCTTCGGCAATCGCCATGTTGGACTGCCAGCCGGCATTCCACATGCCGAAGAGCATCGCCGGGAAGGTGCAGGCCCAGACCGTGATCATGATGCGCTTGAGGTCGACCCCGTCTCGCACGTGGGCGGTGGTCTTGGCCACGCTTGGCGGCGCATAGAAGATGGTGTCGACCGCTTCAAACAGCGGATACATCTTCTCGTACTTGCCACCCTTGTGGAAGTGCGGTTCGAGATTGTCGAGTGTCTGTCGGATACCCATCATCAGGCCTCTTTCTCGATCAAGGTGAGGTTGTCACGCAGGATGGGACCGTATTCGTACTTGCCGGGGCACGCATAGGTGCACAGCGCCAGGTCCTCTTCATCCAGCTCCAGGCATCCGAGCTGCATGGCCACCTCGATGTCGCCGACGATCAAGGAGCGCAGCAGCTGGGTGGGCATGATATCCAGTGGCATCAGTTCCTCGTACATGCCGACCGGCACCATGGCGCGCTCGGAGCCATTCGTCGAAGTGGTGGGAGCGTAGTTGCGCAGCCCCATAAACTTCGACAGATAGATGCCCATGACCGAGTGCCGGTTGGTACCCGGCGACAGCCATCCCATGAACTGTCGCTTGTTACCCTCTTCCAGCATGCTGAACTGGTTGTGGAAGCGACCCAGGTAGCGTAGCGCCCCTTCACAGGAAAAGCCGGAGAATACCGAACCGGAAATCACCCGCGTCTCATCGGGTTCGATGACTTCACCGGCCAGCAGCTCTTGGGTACTCGCCCCAATACGGGTCCGCAGCAACCGCGGGTTCTCGGCCCGGGGGCCGCCCACGGCGACGACGCGGCTCACGTCGAGCTTGCCCTCGGCGAACAGCTTGCCGAAGGCGATCACATCCTGATAGCCGATGTGCCATACGCGCTTGTGCAGGGCGACGGGCGACAGGAAATGGATGTGGGTCCCTACCAGCCCGGCAGGATGCGGCCCGGAGAAGGTCTCGACCTGCACGCCGGAGACATCGGCCCCGGGGATCTGTGCCCCGGGGGCGGTACAGAGGTAGACCTTGCCCTCGGTCAGGCGCGCCAGCACCTTGAGACCGTCTTCGAATGCTTCCGGCTGTTCGTTGATGATCCCGGCAGGGTCAGGACACAGCGGGTGGGTATCGACGGCGGTGACGAAGATATCGGACGGCACGCTGTCGATGGCCGGGCTGCGCGAGTAGGGGCGGGTCCGCAGAGCGGTCCACATCCCCGACTCGACCAGCTGGTCGACCACAGCCTGGCGCTCCAGGCTATCGAGCTTGTCGCGACCATGAGCGGTGAATGACAGCGCCTCCTCGGTCTCGTCGACCTTGATGACAACGGAGAGCAGCTTACGCTTCTCGCCGCGGTTGATGGCAATGACTTCCCCGGCACCCGGTGCCGTGAAGCGCACGCCCTCGTTTTTCTTGTCGGTGAAGAGCAGCTGGCCCAGTTTCACCTTGTCCCCTTCCTGGACCTCCATGGTCGGCTTCATGCCAACGTAGTCGGTACCCAGGATTGCCACGTGGCGCACAGGCCGCGCATCGTCGATACGCGACTCGGGCGCCCCCATGATGGGGAGATCCAGGCCTTTCTTGACTTCGATCATAGTCTCGCCCAGTTGATGGATCGGATATACGAAGAAAAGGGGTTCGAATGGATTCGAATTCTTATTGGCGTCAGTACGTTACCAGTCAAGTCCGAGGCATGCTCGGACTACCCCAAAAAATCCACGGTATTATAAAGATAAGCGTGCGCAAAGACCACACGACCTATGGTTGCAAACCGCCAGATGAGGTCCGCCATAGGATACTGACTGAGAGCCCAGAAGACGTTGAAAGACGCTGACAGCGAGCCGCCGCGCGCCCTTGAGGACAATGGGTCGGCACACTGAGGGTGCCGACGCAGATGAAGCAAGAATGACCTGGATCATGGCATTCCCGACCCCGGGGGTCGGGAATGGGCGGTGCGTCACCATCACCGGCTCACTCAGCCCAGGGCGCGGGGCAACTTGAGAAAATGCACATTGGACATGTGCTGTAGGATACGCACCACCTGGCAGCTGTAGCCGAACTCGTTGTCGTACCAGACGTAGAGCACCGCCTGCCTGCCATTGGCGATGGTCGCCTTGGCATCGACGATACCGGCATGCCGGTTGCCGACGAAGTCGGACGACACCACCTCCGGCGAATCGACGAAGTCGATCTGCTTCTGGAACGGCGAATCCAGCGACATACGGCGCAGGAAGTCGTTGAGGGCCTCGGCGTCGGTGTCCTTCTCCAGGCGCAGGTTGAGGATCGCCATGGAGACGTTGGGCGTCGGCACGCGGATGGCGTTGCCGGTCAGCTTGCCGGCGAACTCCGGCAGCGCCTTGGCCACCGCGCTGGCGGCACCGGTCTCGGTCAGCACCATGTTCAGCGGCGCGCTGCGGCCCCGACGGTCGCCCTTGTGGTAGTTGTCGATCAGGTTCTGGTCGTTGGTGTAGGCATGCACCGTCTCCACGTGGCCGTGCTCGACGCCGAACTCATCGTTGAGCACCTTGAGCACCGGCACGATGGCGTTGGTGGTACAGGAAGCCGCCGAGAGAATACGGTCCTCCTCGCTGAAATCGCCGTGGTTGATGCCATACACGATGTTCTTGATATCACCCTTGCCCGGTGCGGTGAGCAGCGCCTTCGCCACGCCCTTGCACTGCAGGTGCTGGCCGAGGCCGGCCTCGTCACGCCAGATCCCGGTGTTGTCCACCACCACGGCGTTGTCGATGCCATAGACGGTGTAGTCGACATCGGTGGGAGAGTCGGCGTAGATCACTTGAATCACGTTGCCGTTGGCGGTGATGGTGCGTGCTTCGTAGTCGACGCTGATGGTGCCGTTGAATGGGCCATGCACGGAGTCGCGACGCAGCAGGCTGGCGCGCTTCTCGAGGTCCTTGGCGATGTCACCGCGGCCGCGCACGACGATGGCACGCAGGCGCAGCAGGTTGCCACCACCGGCCTTGTCCACCAGCACCCGGGCCAGGATGCGGCCGATGCGGCCGAAACCGTAGAGCACCACGTCCTTTGGCTCGCCGTTGTTGCCGTTGGCATCGCGGCGATCGACGATCTCGGCGAGCTCTTCACGCAGGAAGGCCACGGCGTCGCCGCCGCCCTGCTTCTTGAAGGCCACGCCCAGCTTGCCGATGTCGACGTGGGCCGGCCCCAGGTTGAGCTCGGCCATGGCCTGCACCAGCGGGAACGTATCCTGAACGGAGAGCTCCGTCCCCTCAACCTTTCTGACGAAGCGATGGTCCTTCAGGATGCGGATCACCGAGCGGTTGAACAGCGACCGTCCATAGAGGGTGGTGACCACATTGTTGTGACGGTATAGGCTGCCGATCAGAGGGATCATCTGCTCGGCAAGGGCCTGGTTATCGTGCCAATCCTGAAAAACGGTGTCGAGGGGTTGCTGACTCACGTGAAGCCTCTCTGATGATCTGGAATTCATACGCATTATCAGGCCAGCCATCGGGCGGAGCAATCGCAGGATGGTCGCAGGTGCTGTAGGGGGATTACAGAAATGGCGGGTTGACTACAAGGAATTCCTCGGGCTGGTATGATTCCTCCTTGATTGCGACGCCGAGGCCGCGCTCGAGCTCGAGCTCGACAACTGCACCCAGCCTGACCCATCGGCCTGACGAGAGAGCCTAACGATAGTGCCTGACGATAACCCCATGTCCCATTTCTCACTGCTCGATCCGCCACGCCCCCAGGGTCTTCGTAACACCCTCTTCTGGCATACGCCTCCCGGTAGTGGCACCGCCCTGGCCCTGGCGTATCTTGCCGAAGATGCCCCCTTGCTGGTGGTAACGGCCGATACCGCCGGAGCCCAGCGCCTCGAGAACGACCTGCGCTTCTTCTCGACCACGCCGATACTGCCATTCCCCGACTGGGAAACCCTGCCCTACGACAGCTTTTCACCCCACCAGGACATCGTCTCGGCACGGCTGCGCACCCTGCGCCGTCTCCAGGACGGCATGCACGGTATCGTGCTGGTGGCAATCAACACCTTGATGCAGCGCCTGCCGCCGGTGGAGTACATCGCCGGGCGCGTACTGACGCTGGAAGTGGGCATGCGCCTGGACCGCGAGAACTTCCGTGAAAGCCTATCCCGGGCCGGCTACCGGGCGGTCGAGACCGTCTACGAACCCGGGGAGTACGCCCTGCGTGGCGCCCTGATCGACCTCTACCCCATGGGCAGCGAGTCTCCCCTGCGCATCGACCTATTCGATGATGAGATCGATACCCTGAGGCACTTTGACCCTGACACCCAGCGCAGCCGTGAAAAGGTCGATAGAGTGGAGCTACTGCCGGCGCATGAGTACTCGCTGGCCCGCTCGTCCATCACCTGTTTCCGCGAAGGGTTCGAGACCCTGTTCGACGTAGACCCGCGCCAGTGTCCGCTCTATGTCGATGCGCTCAAGGGCATCCCTTCACCTGGCCTTGAGCAGTACCTGCCGCTATTCTTCGAGGAAACCGCGACCCTGTTCGAACACCTGGCCGAAGGCACCCGGGTGGCGCTGCTTCCGGGAGCGTTCGACGCCGCGGAACATCACTGGGCGGCCATCCAGAGCCGCTATGGGAGCCTGGGCGTTGACCCGACACGCCCCCTGCTGCCACCCCATCGCGCCTTCGTTCCTGTCGCTGAGGTATTTGCGGCCATCAAGCGCCATCCGCGGGTAGAATTGATCGACGACCCGGACCATCGCCACGCCCTGCAGCCAGAGGCCAAGGCGCCACCATCGGTACCCATCAATGCACGGGCGAAGCAGCCGCTGGCCGCCCTCGAGGGTTTTCTGGCCCGGCATCCGAACACCCGCACCCTGTTCGTCGCCGAATCCCGAGGTCGTCGCGAAGCCCTGGAAGAGACCCTGGCCCCACTTCATCTCCAACTGCCCCACGTGGCCAACTTCCGTCGATTTCTTGCCGACGACAGTCGACTGGCGATTACCGAGGGCGAGATCGACGCCGGCCTATGGCTGGAACACCCCGACCTCGCCGTGATCAGCGAGACAGAGCTTCTCGGCGACGTGGTCCGACAGAGCCGCCGTCGGGAAAAGGCCACGGATGCCAATGAGCTGGCAGTGCGCCATCTCGCCGAGTTGCGTCCCGGCGCACCCGTCGTCCACCAGACCCACGGTGTCGGCCGCTATCGTGGCCTGGAAACCCTTGAAGCCGGCGGCCAGGCAGCCGAGTTCGTCTCGTTGGAATACGCCGAGGGCGCCAAGCTGTATGTGCCTGTGGACAGCCTGCATCTGATATCACGCTATGCCGGAGCCGACGATGAACTGGCCCCCCTGCATCGGCTCGGCTCCGACCATTGGGACAGGGCGCGGCGAAAGGCTGCCGAAAAGATCCGTGACACGGCCGCCGAGCTGCTGGATGTCTATGCTCGCCGCGAGGCCCGCGAAGGGTTTGCCTGCGCCCCCCCGGACGAGGAATACAGCCGCTTCGCCGCCAGCTTCCCCTTCGAGGAGACCCCGGACCAGCGTGCTGCCATCGACGCGGTCATCGGCGACATGACGGCACCTCGCCCAATGGATCGCGTGGTCTGCGGCGACGTCGGCTTCGGCAAGACCGAAGTTGCCATGCGTGCCGCCTTCCTCGCCGTACAGTCGGACCGACAGGTAGTGGTACTGGTGCCCACCACCCTGCTCGCCCGCCAGCACTATGAGAACTTCCGCGATCGCTTCGCCGATACCGCCGTACAGATCGAGCTGATCTCTCGCTTCACCGCCGGCAAGGGCCAGGCCGAGTCTCTGAAGCGTATCGAGTCTGGCAAGGCCGATATCGTCATCGGCACCCACAAGTTGCTGTCGAAGTCGATGAAGCTACCCAACATGGGACTGCTGGTCATCGACGAGGAGCACCGCTTTGGCGTCACGCAGAAAGAGCGTCTGAAGAACCTGCGCGCCGAGGTCGACATCCTGACGCTAACCGCCACCCCCATCCCGCGCACCCTGAACATGGCCATGAGTGGTATCCGCGATCTCTCGATCATCGCCACACCACCCGCCCGCCGGCTGTCGGTGAAGACCTTCGTCCAGCAGCGCGACGAATCGGTGATCAAGGAGGCGATCCTGCGCGAGATACTGCGTGGCGGACAGGTCTACTTCCTGCACAACGAGGTCAAGTCCATCGAGATCGCCGCCGAAAAGGTGCGCGAGCTGGTGCCCGAGGCCCGGGTGGCCGTGGCGCACGGACAGCTGCCCGAGCGCGCGCTCGAGCGGGTGATGTCCGATTTCTACCACAAGCGATTCAACGTACTGGTCTGCTCCACGATCATCGAGACCGGCATCGACGTTCCCAGCGCCAACACCATCGTCATCGAGCGTGCCGACCGCTTCGGCCTGGCCCAGCTGCACCAGTTGCGTGGCCGGGTCGGACGCAGCCACCACCAGGCCTATGCCTATCTGCTCGCCCCGCCACCGCGAACCATGACTCGTGATGCAGCCAAGCGCCTGGAGGCGATCGCCGGCGCCGAGGACCTCGGAGCCGGATTCACCCTGGCCAGCCACGACATGGAGATCCGCGGCGCCGGGGAGCTGCTTGGCGAGGAGCAGAGTGGCCAGATGGAAGCGATCGGCTATGGGCTGTACATGCAAATGCTCGACCGCGCCGTGGCCGCCATTCGCGCCGGCAAGACGCCCAATATCGACGCCCCTCTGGACG
This sequence comes from Halomonas sp. DQ26W, assembly GCF_003339685.1. GTDB lineage: Bacteria > Pseudomonadota > Gammaproteobacteria > Pseudomonadales > Halomonadaceae > Halomonas. The sequence goes on from NZ_QPKI01000003.1 coordinate 49,607, forward strand.
AAGGCGTGGAAGTGAGCCTCAACCTTCCGGCACTAATCCCCAATGACTATCTGCCCGATGTCCAGCAGCGGCTGGTCATGTACAAGCGCATCGCCAGTGCAGAGACCGAGGCGGACCTCAAGGAGCTGCAGGTAGAGATGATCGACCGTTTCGGCCTGCTTCCGGCGCCGGTGAAAACCCTGGTGCGTCAGACCAAGCTGCGCCAGCGGGCCGAGCGCCTGGGTATCGTGCGACTCGAGGCCGGTGCCGCGAAAGGACGACTGATCTTTGGCTCACAGCCCCTGGTCGACCCAATGGTTTTGGTGCAGCTGATCCAGAAGTCCCCGGAGTGTTATCGGCTCGACGGTGCTGACACGCTGCGCTTCGAGCTGGAAATGGAAACGGAGGAGGCTCGCTTTCGCGTCCTCGAACAACTGCTAGAGGTACTCAACCGCAAGGCGGATGCCGCCTGAGGCAGCGCGCCAGCCCAGGTTTGGTTTATGGGGTGCTCCCTGTGACCGCCCTGAGGGCTATAATGGCGATACGTGTTGTCAACATCGCAACAATAGACACGCACCGGCATCACTGGCACCCAGCCAGGACGCCTGAACCGTCGCCCTGCAGTGTACCGGCCATTTGATACCCGGCTGTAGCCGACTCTCCGACGAGATCATGACGTTGATGACTATCCCGACACTGGCCAGATGTACATTGCGCTGTGCCGCGCTCTTCGCCTTAGCTGCCATGCTTGCGGCTCCGGCGCTTTCCGATGAGCTTGATGACCAAAACACGCTGCCCCGTGGCCACTTCCTGTTGCCCGAGGAAGGCAACATGATCGGTGAGGCCTACACCGTTACCGTCGAGGAAGGCCAGACCCTGATCGATATCGGGCGCCAGCACAATGTGGGCTATGACGAGATACGCATGGCGAATCCGGATGTCAGCATCTGGGCGCCCTTTGCCGGCACCGAGGTGGTGATTCCTTCCCAACACATCCTGCCCGACGCACCGCGCGAAGGAATCATCATCAACCTCTCCGAACTACGGCTCTATTACTACTCCCGTGACGGTGTGGTCGAGACCTATCCCATCAGCGTAGGCCGTGACGGCTTTGCAACGCCGGTAGGTGTGACGAGAACCACCGTCAAAGTCAAGGATCCGCACTGGTCACCACCTCGCTCGATGCGCGAGGAAGCCGCCGCTAGGGGTGAGCCGCCACCGGCAGTCGTGCCACCCGGACCCGACAACCCGTTGGGCCGACACGCCATCCTGTTGGGATTGCCTAGCTACCTGATCCATGGCACCAACATGCCCGATGGGGTCGGCATGCGTGCCAGCCGAGGCTGTATCCGGATGTTCCCGGAGGATATCGAGTCGCTCTACGATCGAGTGCCCAGCGGTACCAAAGTGAACATCATCGACCAGCCCTTCAAGGCCGCCTGGTCTTCCGATGGCATTCTTTACGCCCAGTCATTCCCGCAGCTCGAGGAAAATCTGGGCAACTTCGAGCCGATTCTCAACGCCATCGAGGTGGTCGCCAATACCTTTGGTGACCAGAACCCCCCGGTGGACTATGCCCAATTGCGTCGCGTCGTCGAGAACCCGAACGGCCAGATGGTGTCGCTGTTGAAGGTCGCCGAAGAAGAGCCGACCCCGGGTGGCCCCCACCTGGATGGCCAGGAAGAAGGCCTGTTCTCCGAGTTGGAGCTCACCCAGCGGGAAGGGCTCTTTTCCGAGCTGGAAATCGGCCAGCGATAACCCATCCGGCCGCTTACATGACAATGAGAAAACCCCGCCGAAGCGGGGTTTTCTCGTACTACAGAACCGCCATCACCCTAGCGGGCGATGCCAGTACTCCGACAGAATTACTTCTGCATGGAGCGCTGGAACATACGGTTCATTTCTTCACGGTTCTGCTCAGACATCTGCAGAGCCGCCTGGGCGTCACGCTGTGCCTGGTTGGCAGTGTTCTGAGCCTGGGTCGCGATGCTGCGAGCTTCGGCAGCATCAGCCTGGGCGGATTCAGCAGTCTGGCGAACTTCATCCAGAGCAGCGTTGGTAGCACAACCGGCCAGAATGGCCATGGATGCAGCAGCGGCGGTGAGCTTCAGGGTGGTCTTCAGGGTCATGGTGTTCTCCTTGAGTCTTCCTTGGTACTGCACGGTTAGTACAGCGGTGTTAATGTAGCCTGAGATCAGGCAATCCTGCAAATTGCAGGATTCTTGCAGCGACTGCTGCCAAGCACAGGTGTCAAACGCTGTTTTATAATAACTTACACCGCTTGTCCATAGCTCGAAACGTCCCTTACGTATCTTGAGCCTAGCGGATCACAACGCGAGTGCCAATTTCGATTAGCTCGGAAAGCCTTTCGATCTGGTCGTTCGTGACCGCCACACACCCCTGGGTCCAGTGGTAACTGGCATGCACATCAGGGTCTGCCCCACCGAGGCCATGGATGCCGATAAACCCACCCAGCACGGTCTGCTGCGGAGGATAGCCATGGCGACGATAGTACGCGAAATAGTCTTCGTAATCGCGTTCGGTGTAAAGCCCTGATTCGAGAGCCATGCGCGCATGGGCTGGCGTCGGGTAGTCAAGCCCAACGAAGATGTGCCAATCGCTCTCGTTATTGAAGCGATTGACGCGAAACTCACCCATTGGCGTCACATTGCCACCACGTAACCGCTCAGGACTGGCGCCAGACCTGCCCAGCGAGACCGGAGAGAAGCGCTCGACGAGAGTATTGCCTCGATAGACACTGAGCGCGGCCTGCTCGTCTTCGACCAGCACCCAGAGCTCGCCGTCGTGACGAGGAATCTGTGCACGCACCAGAAGGGTTTCGATCAGGTTGGCTCGGGCGCTATTGGCCATCAGCAAAGCGAAAGGCGCTGACAGGGCAAGCAGGCCGAAGCGGCGTCGAGATACTGAGGTCATCGGCACCTCACAGGAGAAGAAGAAAGCAGGATATTGGGTATTATGGCGTTGTTATAGCCTATCCATTGAATGGCCGTCAGTCGAAATAGAACTGCAAGAAAACGTAGCCGCACCGTTGAACCTCACTTCCGCTTCCGGCGTGAAGGCTGAGCATCGCGATGCGCTGATGACAAACAGCCCCTCACCACAAAAAATCGGTTCATCACACAGCTTTCTTGTGCACCAACTAATTGTGGAAGCACCGACTACAGGATCTTGTAGACCCTCGCCCCCAGGAAAGCTCTCATGACTTTCAGAGGGGCGGCGCCGTGTCGTGAATACTCCTACAGCGATTCATGACCGCCCCCTATCTGGATTCCCAGTAGAGACTTTCCCGTGCAACCGCGGCCAGCGTCGGCAGGCTGACATGCAGCTCAGCCGGGCAAGCCTTGGCTCCTCAGGTAATCGTCATAGCTTCCCGTGAAATCGACGATGCCAGTGTCGCACATGTCGAGGATACGGGTGGCCAGCGAGGAGACGAACTCGCGGTCGTGGCTGACGAAGATCAGCGTGCCGGGGTAGTGCTCCAGGGCCAGGTTGAGTGCCTCGATGGACTCCATGTCCAGGTGGTTGGTGGGCTCATCCATCAACAGCACGTTGGGTCGGGTCAGCGTGAGCTTGCCGAACAGCATGCGGCCCTGCTCGCCACCGGAGATAACCTTCACCGACTTGTCAATGTCGTCACTCGAGAACAGCATTCGACCCAGCGCTCCCCGGATCACCTGTTCGCCGCCATCGCTCCATTGGGCCATCCACTCAAAAAGCGTCGCATCGTTGGAAAAATCATCGGTATGATCCTGCGCAAAAATGCCCAGCTCCGCACTGTCGGTCCAGCGCACCGCGCCGGCCTGCGGGTGCAACTCACCGGCCAGGGTACGCAGCAGCGTGGTCTTGCCGATACCGTTGGGGCCGATGATGGCGATACGCTCCCCGGCCTCCACGGTCATGGAGAGCCCTTCGAAGAGCAAGGGCTCTCCGGCGTAGCCCTGGCTTAGTGCCTCCACATTGACCGCGTTGCGATGAATCTTCTTGCCCTGCTCGAAGCGGATGAAGGGGCTCACACGACTGGAGGGCTTGATATCCTCGAGTTTGATCTTTTCGATCTGCCGCGCCCGGGAGGTGGCCTGCTTGGCTTTGGAGGCATTGGCCGAAAAGCGGCTGACGAAAGTCTGGAGTTCAGCGATCTGCGCCTTCTTCTTGGCGTTGTCGGCGTACTGCCGCTCGCGGACCGCCGTGGCAACGGTCATGTAGTCGTCATAATTGCCGGGGAACAGCTTGATCTCACCATAGTCCAGGTCCGCCATGTGCGTGCAGACGCTATTCAGGAAGTGCCGATCGTGGGAAATGATGATCATGGTGCTGCTGCGAGCCGTAAGGACACTTTCTAGCCAACGAATGGTATTGATATCCAGGTGGTTGGTGGGCTCGTCGAGCAGCAGCACATCGGGGTCTGAGAAGAGCGCCTGAGCCAGCAATACGCGTAACTTCCAACCCGGCGCCACCTCGCTCATGGGGCCGAAATGCTGGGCCATGGGTATACCGAGCCCCATCAACAGCTCACCGGCCCGAGATTCTGCGGTATAGCCGTCGAGTTCGGCGAAACGCACTTCCAGGTCGGCCACAGCCATGCCATCCTCTTCACTCATCTCCGGCAATGAGTAGATCCGCTCTCGCTCTGCTGCCACCTCCCACAGTTCGCGATTGCCCATGATGACGGCATCGATGACTCGCTCGGCCTCGAAGGCGAACTGGTCCTGGCGCAACTTGCCGAGACGGGAGCCCGAGTCGATCATTACCTGACCTGACGAGGGCTCCAGGTCGCCACCGAGTATTTTCATGAAGGTGGACTTGCCGCAGCCATTGGCCCCGATCAAGCCATAACGGTGACCGTTGCCGAATTTGATGGAAACGTTCTCGAACAGGGGCTTGGCCCCGAACTGCATGGTAATATTGGCTGTGGAGATCACTTAGGAAGATCCAATCGTAGGGAAACGCAGAACAAATCACCGAGCGAGATGAAGCGCGCGGAGCACAGGAACCGCAGCATATGGGGTAGATGTGAGGATTCCGACCGGGCTGGCGCACCAGCACCGCGCAATGCAGCGATTCGCTCGTCTAGGCATTTGGGTAGTGTTTCCGTAGTGCAAAAGACTGCAATTGTACCGCTTATGGCCGCCTATCACATGGCGATTGTCACCCACCTACCAAACTATCGCCCCGTCGGGCGCAATCCGGCGGGGCGACAGCTAGGGCCGAGTGGATTGACTTGGGGTCGGATCAATCCTGACGCTCTACGGTAAAGATGCTCTGTAGCTTTTGCTTCTTGCCGTAGATATGGACGGTGGTCTCGTCGAAGGGGAAGCGGTCCAGGTACTCACTATGGTTATTGAAACGCGGCTTGTGGGCGTTGATCAGGGCCGCCGCCAGGCGCTCGCGATTGGCGTGCCCGGCAAGACCAACGGCATACCAGACCTCCTCGCCCGGCTTCAGGAAGGCCTCCAATCTGTCGAGATCCTCGTGGTGTTCCAGACCGTAGCGGGCACTCCGATGCTCTCCCACATGGAGCAGTTCCTGCACTTCCATCTCGTCGGTTTCGGGGTCTCTGGCAGCACGAAATACGCAATAGATCCCGGATTCGTCCGGCGCGTCATGCAGTTGGCCTCGAGTCCAGTAGCCCAGCATCTTGGGGGATAAAAGCTGTTCCGACATAAGGTCTTCCTCCTGGTTGCTCAGTAATCCTCGAGTCGCTGCATGTCACGGACGATACGGCGCACCTCCGCTTCATGCCCAGCAGCAAGGGCATCGAAGAACGCTCTCTCGTCGCTGCCCCCGGCCAGCTCACTGCGATGTACATAGAGATCCTGCAGCGTCCGGTGAGCGGTCAGTGCCGTCGCCAGTACGCTTTGCACACTCTCACTGTCGACCCCTTCGGGCAGACGTTCAAGCACCGGCGCATGAGGAAAGTCGTTAGGATCGTCGAACCATGTCTCCAGCACGCTGGAATGATCGGAGCCATCATCCAGGTAGCTGGAGAGATCGGACTGCTGCTTGATCTCGCGCTCCGCCAGATAGTCCAATGCCATGCGCACCCGGTCGTCGACACCGCTGCCAGCCAGTTGCGAATAATGATTGGCAAGTCGAGCGTGATAGTCAGCCGCCCAATGCACCAGCTCCTTTACTTGATGAAAGCGCATACGCCCCCCAGTATCGTCATCGCCAGCCTGTATCAGCTCGCCCTAGCTTAATCTTAGTCATCGCCCGGAGATAACAGCTTGATGCATATCAACGAGAAGCGATATGCACTAGCGAAGCAGCAAGGAATCGATGGCAATGAAGTCGCTGGCCGCGCGTATCAGTGAGTCGGCCGTCAAGCGCTCCACCCCGACCACGTCCACGGGAATGTTGTAGCGCTGACGGATTCGCTCGACCAACAGGTCGAAATCACCGTCACCGGAAACGAGTATCAGCCGCTGCACGGCCGCTGCGGCCTCCATGGCATCCAGAGCGATTCCCACGTCCCAGTCGCCCTTTGCCGAGCCGTCGCTACGCTGGATGTAGGGCTTGAGTTTCACGCTGAAGCCGATGCCACGCAGGATGTTCTGAAACTGGCGCTGCCTGGGATCGCCCCGTTCTATGGCGTAGGCATTGGCCAAGACCACGTCATGGCCGACCGCAAATCGGGCCCAGAAGGCGTGATAGTCGAAATGCCGACCGAAGGCCTGGCGAGTGGTGTAGTAGACGTTCTGCACATCGACAAAGATGGCGACGCGTTGCATGGTGACACCCCGGTCGCTGAAATAGAGTCAGCCTGACACACTCGCACCCTCAGAGCGCTAGGCTTTGCCAGAAAGTCGACGAGCGAAAAGCAGAGCCTCTACCACTCTTCGCTGGTCTCGCGCAGGGCGGCAACTTCACGCTTGGCCTCGCTCAGACAGGCACGCAGTTCGTCGCCCAACGCCGCCGCACTTCCCACGGCAATCAGCCCTGGCGCAGCCGGGCCGGTGCGGCGCGCCACCCCATCGCTTGCATGCAGCGCGTCAATACGACTGAGCAGCCACGCCAGCCAGCTCTCCGGTCGGGCGGCCAGCTCTCGCAACCGGTGGAGCTCTGCCACCGACTCACCCCGGGGGTCAAGCAGTTCACGCCAGTCATGAAGCGCCAAGCCAGCATGCTCGGTGACCTCACGCAGCAGCGACGCCAGCGCCAACTCCGTCAAGGCCAGCGCCCCCTCCTCCGCTGCCATGCGACGCGCTTCAGCATGCTCGTCGCTGCCCGGTGAAGTATCGAGCAGGAGTTCGGCCTGATAGAGCAGCTGATTGGTGCGGGCTCGCGGGGTCACTTGCGCTTGTCCTCCACCTGCCACCTGCCATTGTCGAAGAAGGCCTTCCAGCCGGTGGCCTTGCCCTCCTCCTCGGTCATCACGAACTGCTCCTTGGTCTTGCGCGAGAAGCGGATCTGACTCGGCCGGCCATCGGGATCCTCGCTGGGAGCATCGAGCAGGAAATGGTATTTGTCAGGCAGCGCCTCGGCATGGGCCTTGAGTTCGCGGACCAGCGGTGGACGCGTCTCCCGGTTCTTGGGGAACTTGCTGGCGGCCAGGAACAGTCCACTGGCTCCATCACGCAGAACGTAGTGGTCATCGACCTTCTGGCACTCAAGTTCTGGCATGGGAATCGGGTCTATCTTGGGCGGCGCCACCTCTCCGCTCTTGAGCAGTTTGCGGGTGTTCTTGCACTCGCTGCTGGTACAACCGAAGTACTTGCCGAAGCGGCCGGACTTGAGCTGCATTTCGCTACCGCACTTGTCGCACTCGATGGTGGGACCGTCGTAGCCCTTGATGCGAAACTTGCCCTCCTCCACCTCGTAGCCGTCACAGTCGGGGCTGTTGCCGCAGATATGCAGTTTGCGTTGTTCGTCGATCAGGTAGCTGTCCATGGCTGTACCGCACTTGGAGCAGCGATGCTTGGCTCGCAAGGCCTCGGTCTCGGCCTCCTCATCGGCATCAGCGGCTACCGCCTCCTCACCGGGCAGCAGGTCGATGGTCGTCTTGCAGCGCTCCTTGGGCGGCAGGTTGTAACCGCTGCAGCCCAGGAAGACACCGGTGGAAGCGGTGCGAATCTGCATCTTGCGACCGCAGGTGGGGCAGTCGATATCCGTGGGGACCGGCTGATTCGGCCGCATACCGTCCTCACTCTGAGCCGCCTCTAGCTCCTCACGGAACTCCGCATAGAAGGCATCGAGCAGCTCCTGCCAGTTACGCTCGCCTTCTGCCACCTCGTCGAGGCCGTCTTCCATGCGCGCCGTGAAGGAAAAATCCATCAGGTCCGGGAAGGACTCCTTGAGCCGCTCGGTGACGATGTCGCCGAGCTTCTCGGCGTAGAAGCGCCGGTTCTCCAGCTTGACGTAACCACGGTCCTGGATCGTGGAAATAATCGCGGCATAAGTGGAGGGCCGGCCAATACCGCGTTTCTCCAGCTCCTTGACCAGGCTGGCCTCAGTGTAGCGGGCCGGTGGCTTGGTGAAGTGCTGCTGGGGATCCAGCGCTGCGAAAGTCATGGCGGTGCCCTTGGGCAGGTCGGGCAGCGCCTGATCTTCGTTCTTGCCCGCCGGCTTCATCACACGGGTATAGCCGTCGAACTTGAGTACCCGCCCTTTGGCCCGCAGTTCGTAGCCTCCGGTTTCCACGGTCAGGGTGCTGGAAAGGTATTCCGCCGGCGTCATCTGACAGGCCACGAACTGACGCCAGATCAGTTCGTAGAGTCGTTCGGCGTCGCGCTCCATGCCGGTCAGCTCACCCGCCTTGCGCTGAACCTCCGAGGGGCGGATGGCCTCGTGAGCCTCCTGGGCACCCTCCTTGCTGGAGTAGCGGTTGGGCGCCTCAGGCAGGTAGCGGCTGCCGAACTCGGAATCGATATATTGGCGAACGCTCTCCACCGCATCCTTCGACAGGTTGGTGGAGTCGGTACGCATATAGGTGATATAGCCTGCCTCGTAGAGCCGCTGGGCCAGCGTCATGGTCTTCTTCACGGAGAAACCGAGCCGGCCGCTGGCTGCCTGCTGCAAGGTCGAGGTGATAAAGGGAGCATTCGGCTTAGAGCGGGTCGGCTTATCCTCACGTGAGGTAATGGCCAGGTTCGCCTTGCGCAGCGCAGCAATGCGCTCCATGGTTTCGGCTTCCGAGGTGGGACGGAATGCCTTGCCGTCCTGACGAACCAGCTCGAAGCGAACGGGCTCACCGTCATTCGAGACCAGGTCGGCATGCACGTCCCAGAACTCCTCGGGCACAAAGGCGCGAATATCTCGCTCGCGCTCGACAATCAGGCGTACGGCCACTGACTGGACGCGGCCCGCGGACAGGCCGCGGGCAATCTTGGCCCACAACAGGGGCGACAACATGAAGCCGACGACACGGTCGAGGAAGCGACGCGCCTGTTGAGCCTCGACCCGCGGGATATTGAGACTGCCGGGCTCGGTGAAAGCCTCCTGGATGGCATTCTTGGTAATCTCGTTGAAGACCACACGCTTGTAACGGGAATCCTCACCGCCGATGGTCTCCTTGAGGTGCCAGGCGATGGCCTCCCCTTCGCGGTCAAGGTCAGTCGCGAGATAGACGGAATCGGCGTTTTCGGCCAGCTTCTGCAATTCGGCCACGACCTTTTCCTTGCCTGGCAGGATCTCGTAATGCGCTTTCCAGCCATGCTCCGGGTCGATACCCATGCGTCGGATCAGCTGATCCTTGGCCCTGTGCTGCTTGTACTCGGCCTTCTCCTCGGGCGACATCTTGCGGGTAGCCGCAGCCTGGCGTGCGCGCTCCTTGGGGTCAGAGGCCGTCTTGCCCGAGCCGCTGGTCGGCAGGTCTCGTATATGACCCACGCTCGACTTGACGATGAATTCGTTGCCGAGATACTTGTTGATCGTCTTGGCCTTGGCCGGCGACTCGACGATGACCAATGACTTGCCCATAGTGCTCCACTTTCTTCGCGGCGGGGACCCGATGGCCCCCCCTGACGGTTCCGGCCCGCCTGTCCGAGCGGACGATCCTCGCGGGGTGAAAAATCCGCTTACCCTACCCCAGCAACCCTCTTTGCGCCAGTCACGGCCCGAATGACGGCACGGAACCAGCACTTTGAACGTAGCAGCTAGGAGCCTGTCGGGTTTGACCGATCGTTACGAGAGATATGGATTTCGAGACAAGTTTATCGATCTGATGAGGCGAATAGCCCGCTATTTAACGAATCGGATCGAATGAAATTGGCCGAAAGACCGGATCTCGCAGTAGATCAGCGTCAGGTCCGACAGGCTCCTAGGCAGGGCTGCTGTCGTTTACTTCGCCGCCTGCCCCGCCAACATCCTTTCCTTAAGCGGGCCCACCAACGCTCCTTCTATAAAAGGAGGGTGCCCCCGTTGATGGAATCGACGGGGGCACGATAGCGAAGGAAACAATCAGCGCTTGCGCGGTTTACGGGTCGCCTTCGGCTTGGGTTTGGACTCGGTCTGCTTGGGCTCGGCCTGCTTGGGCTCGGCCTGCTTGGGCTCGGCCTGCTTGGGCTCGGCCTGCTTGGGCTCGGCCTGCTTGGGCTCGGCCTGCTTGGGCTCGGCCTGCTTGGGCTCGGCCTGCTTGGGCTCGGCCTGCTTGGGCTCGGCCTGCTTGGGCTCGGCCTGCTTGGGCTCGGCCTGCTTGGGCTCGGCC
>NZ_QPKI01000003.1:60300-195416 GCF_003339685.1 Halomonas sp. DQ26W
CTCGGCCTGCTTGGGCTCGGCCTGCTTGGGCTCGGCCTGCTTGGGCTCGGCCCTGGCACCACTCTCTACGTCCGCATGCGAATCAGCGAATGCCTGGCGTTGATTAGCCGGCTCGACCCGCTCCAGGGCCGTGACGAAGAGCTTACGGATATGTTCGTAGCGCTTGCTTGCCCGCTCGGTGAGTTCACCACTAGCGGCCAGCACATGGTCGATATGCTCCAGATGCCCGCGAATCTCATCGCCTGTCTCCCCCAGCAGCAGCTCCGGGATGGCATCGAGGGCAGCCTCTCGATCAAGCTTGAGGATGAAGAACTGGTCACGTACCAGTTGCTTGAAATCAGCCAAGTTACGCCCGGGCTCAAGCTCGGCCCGTGATGCCCGCAGGCGCTTGAAATTGCGCTCATCCGTGGTGGGCGAGCCGCCCAGCACATGGATCACCGAGCGCATCACGGCTTCATGGCTGCCTCCCTCGGCGACCCGGTGACGCAGCTCATCCTGGCGACGCTCGATGAAGCGGCGATGCTCGGGCTCACTACCCGGGCGCCGGCGATGAACGTGCGCATCGCCGCCCAGCCCCACCATGGACTGCAGCAGGGGCTGGCCGTAGACCTGCAGGAACAGCCGCTCGGTAGCGTTGTCGCGCAACTCACGCCAGGCATCGAGCCCCCGGGTAAGCTGGCCCGACGCAACACCTTCGAAGGTCCGGAAGATATTGTCTTCGCCCACCGGATGACGATCCTCACGCACCCAGTCGGCCAATACGGGCAACGGTACGGAAAGCGGATTGCGGTCCGACAGCAACTTGTAACCCAGGCGAATGGGATGCATGCGGCGGATCAAGCGCGACGCCTCGGGGGTCATCACGCCCCGCACCCACGGCTGGACGAAGAGTCGATACAGCCCCAGATTTATTTCGGACACCCGTGCCACGGTAGCGAAACGCGTGTCATCTTCTTCACTATGCCGGATGACGTCACGATTCAATCCCTCGATGGAGCGGGGCTTGAATTCGAGCAGATAGTCCCGTTCGATCAATTCTGCATCGCTGCGCTCGGACGCACTCGTGACGGCGGTCTCGTAGAGTCCCGGGGGCAATACGTCGATGTAGTCGATATTGGCCGTGAACTCGGCATGTTCCTTGCGGGAGACACTACCCGAGACGAAGATCCCTAGGTGGCCGGTAGTATCATGAACGCAATAGACAATGGTCTGCTCGCTGGCGATGATATCGTCTACATCTTCATAGAGATCTCGCACCCAGCCCAGTGCCTGGGGTGGCGGCGTGATGTCATCCCCCTGCGAGCAGAACACCACGACAGGGGAGCGCACGTTGCGCAGATCGATGCGTCGGCCGTCGGAGGTGACCAGCTGCGAAGTGGAGAGACGGTTGCCGATGAAGAGGTTATCGACGATGTACTGAATTTCCTCGCCACCGAGCACCACGTGCCCGCCCCACCAGCGCTCAAAGTTCAGGTAACGATCGGCTTCAGTGTCGACGTTGGCAAATAGCTGGTACTGCTTATCCCACCAGGTATTGGCCGGATTGAGCCTTTCAAAATTCTGTACCAGCATGGCGCCATCGAACAGGCCGCTACCGATGTCGCTGGCCAGCGTGGTCATCCAGCTACCCCCAGACATGCCTCCGGTATACCGCATCGGTGCCTTGCCACGTTCGCCAGCCCAGTAGGAGAGCGGTGCACCGGCAATCAGAATCGGTCCAAACAGATCGGGCTCGAGCGATGCCGCCATCATGATCTGCCATCCGGCCTGGCAGTTGCCAACCACCATCGGCTTCTCTTCGGCCACGGGGTGCAGTTCGATGACACGGCGCAGGAAGGCAATCTCCGCCTCCACGACATCCTCCACCGTCTGGCCCTCTTCGGGGTAAGGCAAGAAGCCGATGAAGTAGCAAGGGTGGCCGGCGCGCAGGGCCACACCTATCTCACTGTCGGGCTTGAAACCACCGATGCCTGGACCGTGTCCCGCGCGGGGATCCACGACCACGAAAGGACGGGACTGGAGGTCCAGCTCGACATCGGACGGTGGTAGGATTCGCATCAACTCATAGTTGACCGGTCGTGGCAGCGTGCGGCCATCCATGACGACTTCGGCCTCGAAACCCAATACGTTGGGGTTGGATTTTTCGATATGCTCCAGGTACTGGTTGCCACGCTCGCGCATCACGTCCATGTACAACACGCTGCGTTCGACGGCATCACGCCAATAATCGAATGCGGCACGGCCGAAACCGAAGGGGTCCATTAAGGACATCGCCTCTATAGGCGGTGTCGGCATCAGTGAGGTCATGTTCGACTCCAGGGTTCGCTGTTGCCGATTGTGTCGGCACCAGGAGGGAGATTGATTGCTGCGATGCAACAATCATAGTACGTAGGGGGACATGATGACGAGTCATTTTGTTGAAATTCTGTATCCAAAATTCGCAGCATGCTGTTTTATAGCTTTATTTAAGGATACCTAGAGGATACCCTGCCACTCCGTCAAGGCCCTTCGCTCCCTGCGTGCCGCTTCGTCAGCATCACGCCCCCAAACCAGTAATCTCGCGTCCGGCGTTCCGGCGCTTTCACCTCGGGGACGGTCGAGCCTGACTCCGGGCCCTCCACTCAAGAACCCCTCTGATCGCGACAACATGTGCAAGCGTGCCTGCCCGGGACGACCCGGCCCATGTCCCATCTGACCGATTCGCGGACGCCGTAGGCGACCACCGCCGACCAACCGTAGCTGTTCAACGGCTAGGTCGAGTCCGGTAAGCACTTCGGCCAAGCCCTCATAGCCTGTCAAGCCAGGCCGCATGCTGATGAAGCCCAAGCTATTTCCCACCAGTGTGAAGCTCAGCGTCACCAGGCCGACCAGTCCTGCCGACTGGGCGCCCTTGATGGCAAGTTGGCCGAGATAGATACGCTGCTCCGGAGTCAACCTGTCACTTGGTGCAACCGCACGGCCGGCATGAAGAATCTCATGTTCGATCAGGGCCAGCGCCTGCCCCCGGGAATCGACCAGTACCGGCAGGTGCAGAGACGGCGATTCATCGTTCAGGGGGCTGAGCGGGACTTGCACTTCTCGCATCAACTGCCGGCTAGCCAGTTGGTCGTGCATTGCCGCCAGCAGGCTGACACAGGGACCGACAAAGGCCATGCCGGCCTGTCGGCTGGCCTTCGCCAAGGTGACCTGGACGGCGGTTTCCGCCTCTGCCGGATGCAGCAGATCACAACCCAGCCGCCGAGCATGCCTCACCAGCTCGCCACCGATCTTGCCATCACTGCCGCGCCAGGCCAGCCCCAGCTCGGTACACGCTTGGCCGGCCCGCAGCGTCTCCAGGCCACTGCCCGCAACCATGACCGATTGCCAAGAGCCTGGCTGCCTGACAGCACTGTCGCTAGATTTCATGAAGCCTTTCCTCGTGGATGCCGAAAACCGGGCATGACCGCTGCCCGCAGGCGGTGATAGCATGAATTCCGATGTTAATGGGTGCCTGGCGCCCCTCCAGCGGATTGATCGATGACCACGCCAAGCCTGCTGAACCGCCTGACCTTTCGCCAACTCCAGGTCTTCCAGGCCGTGTATCGCCAACACTCCTACTCGCGGGCAGCGGAAACGCTGGGCCTTACCCAGCCTGCGGTCAGCGCGCAGATACGCCAGTTGGAACAGGTCATCGGCCAGCCATTGTTCAAGTACACCGGCAAGACCCTGCATGTGCTGCCCGCCGCCGATGCAGTGGCCGCCTCGGCCCAGGCCATTTTCGGCCAGGTATCACGGCTGCAGATGGCACTTTCGGACATGGCCGGCACCATCTCCGGAGAGCTCAACCTGGCGGCCGTCTCCACCGCGCAATATGTCGTGCCCCACCTGATCGCACGCTTTCGCGCCTACTATCCCAATGTCCAGGTGCGCCTGCAGGTATGCAATCGCAGCCAGGCACTCGAGCGTCTGGCCGAGCGCCGCGACGATCTGGTAATCATGGCCATGGTGCCCGAAGATGACGACAATCTGGTGTTCATGCCGATCCTGGAAAACGAACTGATACCGGTGGTGTGGCCAGGGCATCCGCTACTGACGGACTGCGCCCCCACCCTGGAGGACCTCGCTCGTCACTACCTGCTGATGCGCGAGTCGGGCTCCGGGGTTCGTACTGCCTTCGAACAGCAGGCGGCAGAGCAGGACGTCGTCCTGCTGCACACCATGGAGCTTGGCACCAACGAGGCCATCAAGCAGGGTGTGATGGCGCACCTGGGTGTAGCGGTCCTGCCGCGGCTGGCTGTGAAGCTGGAACTGAGGACGGGCCTGCTTTCCGAGCTCACGCTGCCTGGCTTTCCGCTGCGTCGCTCCTGGTGCACGGTCTATCCCCGCGACCGCTTTCCCACCCCGGTAACGGAACTCTTCCTGCGTTTCGTACGCGAGCGGTTGGGCGAGTTCGAGGCTCACTTCAAGGCACCAACGGAACCGATACCAAACCACGGTGTGGTGTGCCTACCGATACACCCAACCTGAGCGGAGACGACGCCGCCTCCGCTGTCCACTCGCGGCGCGAATATGGTAGATTAGCGGCCTGCGTCCAACGTATCAATCTGCGCGCCATGCAGCGCTCGTGCCATTGTCGGCGTCCCTCCCGGAGGCGAATGGTTCACAGCCACATGGCCCTGGCAGCCGCCGAGTGGAGGGGCTCACACCCTATGAGCGACAGCACCTCAAAACGCATTCCCAGCGGTGAGAAGTTCCGCAACGAGCACGGCATGGCCGTGATCAAGGATGGCATCAAGCAGCGCAACCAGGTCGAAGAGAGCCCCGAGCCGGGCCGGAAGCCCCAGTGGCTGCGCGCCCAGATCCCCGGTGGCGAACGCTTCGAGGCGGTCAAGAACAATGTCAGCACACACCACCTGAGCACCGTCTGTGCCGAGTCGCACTGTCCCAACATGGGTGAGTGCTGGAGCAACGGCACGGCCACCATCATGCTGATGGGCTCGGTGTGTACTCGTGCCTGCCGCTTCTGCGCCGTAGATACCGGCAACCCCAAGGGCTGGCTCGACAGCGAGGAACCGGCCAACACCGCCAAGTCCGTGGAACTCATGGGGTTGCGCTACGTGGTGCTGACTTCGGTCGATCGCGATGACTTGCCCGATGGCGGGGCCAGCCACTATGCCGACTGCATCCGCGCCATCAAGACCCACACCCCCGAGGTGGTGGTAGAAGCACTGACCCCCGATTTTGACGGTGACCACCAGGCCATCGAGCGTGTCGTCGATTCCGGCCTGGAGGTCTTTGCCCAGAACGTCGAGACGGTGGAGCGCCTCACTCACAAGGTCCGCGACCCACGTGCCGGGTACCGCAAGACGCTCGACGTGCTGGCCCATGCCAAGCAGCACAAACCAGAAATATTGACCAAGACCAGCCTCATGCTGGGCCTGGGCGAGACCGACGAGGAAATCCTGGCCACCCTAGACGACCTGCGCGCCATCAACGTGGATATCGTCACCCTCGGCCAGTACCTGCGACCCACGCGCAACCACCTGCCGATCGAGCGGTGGGTCACGCCCCATGAGTTCGAGCGCTACCGCCAACTGGGCCTGGAAAAAGGTTTTCTGGAAGTGGCCTCGGGCCCGCTGGTGCGCTCCAGCTATCGGGCCGACCAAGTGTTTGAGAAAAACAATCTCGGCCTCGCGGCGCCCGCCGAGCTACCGGGACAGGCAGCAGATCCTAACCGCATCGACGCCATCAACGTCGGTTAGATACCAGCTGAGCGTAGTTCGAGAAAAAAAGCAGCGCTCGCCATCGCCGGCGCGCGCTGCTCATCAATCGTTTGCAATCATGTAGTCCAGCTCAGGCGCTGGGGGCCAGTGGCTGGGCGCTGCGGAGACCTCTTCCCAACTCATGGGCCAGGCATTCGGCCAAACGTTCGCCCACCGCCTCGACGCCGGGGCAATCGACGACCAGATCGGACAGCCGGGTCATGGACATACCCGCGTAGCCACAGGGATTGATGCGGTCGAAGGGGGAGAGATCCCCATCAACGTTGAGTGCCACGCCATGGAAACTCGCCCCGCGGCGAATGCGCAGACCCAGCGAAGCGATCTTGTCCTGGCCCACGTAGACGCCGGGCGCGTCGGGTCGCGCTCGCGCCACCACATCGAATTCTGCCAGCACGGCGATCACCGCGTTCTCCAAGGCTGAAACCAGCTCCCGCACACCAAGCCGGGCGCGCCGTACATCCAGAAGCGGGTAGAGCACCACCTGCCCGGGGCCATGATAGGTCACCTGGCCGCCGCGATCAGTCTGTATCACGGGAATATCGCCGGGCATCAGTAGATGTTCGGGCTTGCCGGCCTGCCCCTGGGTGAAGACCGGATCGTGTTCCACCAGCCACAGCTGGTCGGGGGTATGCTCGTCACGGGTATCGGTCAGCGTGCGCATGGCCTGCCATACCGGTTCGTAGGCGCGGCGCCCCAGGCGGTGGAACTCAAGATCGCGCATCAAACCACCATATGTACGCGCCCGGTGGCCTTGAGCTCGGCGAACAGCGCCTTGAGCTGGGATTCACCGGTGGCACGCATGGTTAGTCGCACCGATTGAAAGCGTGCGTTGCGACTCTCCACCACTTCCAGCGTTGTCGCATCGAATTCGCTGTCGTGGCGTGCCACCACCTGACAGACCACGGCCGCGAAGTCCTCGGCGGCGTCCCCCACCACCTTGACCGGGTAATCGCAGGGAAACGTGATCGTCGGCGGCGCCCCGGGCGTGTTTGCCGTTGCCGCGCGACGCAGATCGCGCAGGTTGCTGTCGGTCATGAACGTCCTACCCTTCAGAGCATTTCCGAGCATGTTACTCGGCCGTTCCTCGGCATCCAAGGCTCGACTAGTCGAACCATCCACCGACCAGGTTGCTGAAGAAGCGCCTGACCTGATCGAACAGGCGCTTGAAGATATTGCCCTCTTCGATCGACTCGAGCGCCACCAGTGCCTGCTCACCAACGACGTCGTCACCCAACCGTACCTCCAGCGTTCCCACGCGATCACCCTGGCTGATCGGGGCGGTCAGATCCTGACGAATGTCGAGACGGGCACTGAGCTCCTGGTTGCGGGCGCGTGGAACGGTCATGAAGACGTTCTCGTCCACCCCAACGCGCAGCTCGTTTCTTTCACCGCCCCAGATCCGTGGCGCATTGAGCACGGCGCCCTGCTCATAGAGGTTCATCGTCTCGTAGTAGCGGAAGCCATAGCTCAGCAGTTTCTGTGTCTCCTGGGCCCGGGCCTCCTCGGAGCTGGTTCCCATCACCACCGAAATCAAACGCATGTCGTCACGTTTGGCTGACGCCACCAGACCGTAACCCGCCTCGGTGGTCCAACCTGTCTTCAGTCCGTCGACGGTGGGGTCACGCCACAGCAGGCGATTGCGGTTGGGCTGACGAATATCGCTGTAGGTGAAGTATTTTTCTGCGTAGACCGCGTAGTGCTCGGGATAGTCGTTGATGATGTATTGCGAGAGCAGCGCCATATCACGGGCAGAGGAGTACTGTTCCGGATGCGGCAGGCCGGTGGAGTTGGTGAAATTGGTATTGTGCAGTCCCAGGCGCGTGGCGTGCTGGTTCATCAGGTCGGCGAAAGGCGACTCTCCGCCGGCCAGGTGCTCGGCCACGGCGACACTGGCATCGTTTCCGGAGGCGATGATGATGCCGTAGAGCAGGTCACGGATCGACACTTCGGTGTCGACCTCGATGAACATCTTCGAACCACCGGTGCGCCAGGCATTTTCACTGACCCGTACCATGTCGTCCATGCCGATATTGCCGCGATCCAACTCCCGCTCCACCAGGTAGGCCGTCATGAGCTTGGTGAGGCTCGCCGGGGGCAGGCGCTCGTCGGCGTTGTGCTCGATCAGCACTCGGCCGCTATCGGCATCCATGAGAAACCACGACTTGGCAGCAACCTGAGGGGGGGCGGGAATCATGGTTTGCGGCGCAGGCCCAGCCTGGGCCAGGGCCTGGGCCGTCATCAGGACCAGACTCATCAGCAGCGCCGGCAACAGCAGTGAACGGCGTTTAGAAAACAGCACTCTCATTGGCTTGGATCTCATCAAAACATCGGAAAGTCAGGAGCAAGGTGCCGATCAATCGGCACCGTTGACGATAAAGGACTGGTCGAAACCGGCACGCCGCAGTTCGTCGCGTGCCGGTTCGACCAGGGCAGTGCTGGACAATGGTCCAACCTGAACCCGGTACATCCCAGCTGAATCGGCTACCCGCACGGGATGCGACAGCTCATTGTCGAGCTTTGCCTTTAGCGCTTGGGCATTGTCCACCGATCCAAGTGCCGCTATCTGCAGATAGATGGCGCCCTGGTCAGTCGTGGCTTTTGCCGTGGCTCGGCTCGGTACAACGCTCTCGCCAGCCGAACCATCGGCAGATTCAGACGGAGCCTGTCGAGCTGGTTCCGCCAGCGTAACCCGGGGCTCTGCGTCGGGCGGCGATTGGACCACCGGCGAGGCATTCCGGTTCTCGCCATTGCGGCCATTTTCGGCCAGCCACCGTTCCGGATCGATTGCCTCGACCTTCACCCGGCCGGTGCCCCTGTCCAGGATATCCAGGCGAGCCGCAGCTGCATAGGAGAGGTCGATTTCACGGTCATTATGAAAGGGACCACGGTCGTTGACCCGCACGATCACGGAACGGCCGTTTTCCAGGCTCGTCACCCTGGCATAAGTGGGCAACGGCAGTGACCGATGCGCGGCGGTCATCTTGTACATGTCGTAGATTTCGCCATTCGACGTGGCATAGCCGTGGAACTTCTCACCGTACCAGGAAGCGGTCCCCTGCCGGGCGTAGCCGCTGGCGTCGGGCAATACCCGGTAGGTCTTGCCCCACACCTCATAAGTCGGGCGGTTGCCGCCACGGGACGGAGCCTCGACACGCGGCACCGCATCCGGGATTTCGCTGACGTCTGGCGGGTTTTCGGGATAGGCATCGCCACTCATGGCGTAGCGCCCGCCGCCAGCAGGTGCCGCCGTGGGTGTCCTGCTCGATGTCTCACGCTCACCCGAGGGCGCCGAACCTCCGCCACCGGCACAGCCGGCCAGCAAGGTGGCCAACGCCAGGGCGAGATACCAGGGCTTCATTCCCCACCTCCGGCGCCGTTGCTTGTCGTTTCGAGCGGGTGAGCTCCCAGCGCACGCGAGGCTTCGATCGCTTCGGCCAGCTCAGTTACAGCCATGGCATAGAGATGACTGTGGTTGTAGCGAGTGATGACGTAGAAATTTTCGTGCCCCACCCGATAACGCCAAGCGGCTTCAGAGGTCTCCAGCGCTAGCGGCACCACCGAGGCATCGTCATCGAGATTGCCCGCGACCCTGATACCCGACTCGGCAAGCTCGGCAATGCTGGCATAGGGTCTGGCCGTGCGGTTGAAATCGACCGCCTCCGGCGGCGTGTCAGGCCCCTGGGCTTCATGGTAGATCGGGCTGCCCGGCTGCCAACCATGTTCCGCAAAATAGTTGCCTACGCTGCCGATGGCATCGACCGGGTTAGTCCATAGGTCACGCACCCCGTCACCGTCGAAGTCCACGGCATAGGCGCGATAGCTGGTCGGTATGAACTGCGGATACCCCATGGCGCCGGCGTAGGAACCTTTCAGACTGCCCGGATCCACGTCCTGCTCCCGGGTAATTTCGAGAAACGCCGTCAACTCGCCATGAAAGAAACCGCCCCGAACGGGGTGGTGGAAAGCAAGGGTCGACAGCGAGTCGATGACCCGATGGCGACCAGTAAACCTCCCATAACTGGTCTCGACGCCGATGATGGCGGCAATCATTTCCGCCGGTACGCCATATTCGGCTTCGGCACGGGCGAACGCATCGCGATGTGCCTCGATGAAGGCCACGCCCTTCTCGATCCTCTCCGGCTGCAGAAAGATGTCTCGGTACTCGTCCCAGCGCAGCCGGCGCTCAGCGGCGCCTTCCATGGCGTCCAGCACACCCTGCTGGAATTCGGCGCTGCGCAGAGCCGACTCCAGCCACTCGCGCTCGATCCCCCGGTCGACGAGGGTATCGACAAGCTGTCTCGCTCCATCGTGTTCCGCTGGGTCGAAGTCAGCGGCACTCAACCCTGGCGCCAGCACCCACAAGGCCAATGCCGCAACAGCGGTACCGCTCGCCCTTTTCCACTTTCCCACTGGCATCATTCGCTCGCCACTCCTGCAGGGGCTTGTCGGTCGGATATGGTCATCGTGCAGCGTCGCTAACGCGGCAACAGGCGACGGTGGCCATGAATGGACATGAGAATACCGAAACCCGCCAGCAAGGTCACGCTGGAGGTCCCGCCGTAACTGACCAACGGCAGGGGCACACCGACCACC
Source organism: Halomonas sp. DQ26W (assembly GCF_003339685.1). Classification (GTDB taxonomy): domain Bacteria; phylum Pseudomonadota; class Gammaproteobacteria; order Pseudomonadales; family Halomonadaceae; genus Halomonas. Next base: position 70,656 of record NZ_QPKI01000003.1, read on the forward strand.
GGCAGGATCCCGCTGACCATGCCGACGTTGACGAAGACATAGATGAAAAATGTCAGGATGATGCTGCCTCCAAGCAGCCGGCCGAAGGTATCGTGCGCCCCTGCCGCCAGCCACAGGCCGCGAGTGACGATCATCAGGTAGAGTACCAGTACGACCAACATGCCCATGAGCCCGAACTCTTCACCCAGCACGGCAACGATGAAGTCCGTATGCCGCTCGGGCAAAAACTCGAGCTGGGACTGGGTCCCCTGGAGCCAGCCCTTGCCCCATACCCCGCCGCTGCCGATGGCAGTGGTCGACTGGATGATATTCCAGCCGGAGCCCAGCGGGTCGCTTTCGGGGTTGAGAAAGGTCAGAACCCGTTGGCGCTGATAGTTATGCAGATTCATCCACAGCAGCGGCAAGGCGGCGGCGGCCAACACGCCCAGGAAGGCGATGAAGCGCCAGGAGAGGCCGGCCAGCAGCACCACGAAGATCGCAGCGCAGGTGACCAGCAGGGAGGTACCCAGATCCGGCTGGCGCGCGATCAACAGCACCGGAACGCCGATCAGCACGCCACAGACCAGCAGATCATGCCAACGGGGGGGCAACTCTCGGCGGCTCAGCCAGGCCGCCACCATCAGCGGCATGGCCAGCTTCATCAGCTCCGATGGCTGGAAACGTACCACTCCGGGAATCGTCAGCCAGCGCTGCGCCCCCATGCCAGTGTCACCCACTAACTCGACCGCCACCAGCATGAGCAGGCTGGCAGCGTAGACCAGCGGGGCCCAGCGCAGCAGGGTGGCAGGTGCCAGTTGCGCAAGCAACAGCATGACCACCACTGCCACCAGGAATCGGGATCCCTGGGCGATGACCGCATCCAGGTTCCGCCCACTGGCGCTGTAGAGCACGCCCAGACCGGCCACCATCAGTACCAGAAGCATGAGCAACAGCCAGGGGTCGAGATGAGTACGCTCCCAGACGCTCTTGCGCCGGGCAATACCGCTCTCCGGTGGGCGCACCGGCCGACGGCGCAGGCCTCTGGTCAGGTACGTCAACGCCATCGATCAGTTTCCCGCCACGGTACCGGTGTCATTCTCCAGTGCCTCCCGCAGTTCCTCGACATCCACTTGTTCTTCCTCAAGCAGCCAGGCATCGGTCATGGCCCTGGCAAGGTGGGCCGCATGGGTGCTGCCCCCCCCGGCATTCTCCACGATCACCGAAACGGCGATCTGCGGGTCTTCCAGCGGAGCGAATGCCATGAACAGCGCATGGTCGCGCAGGCGCTCGGCCAGTTCCTCGGCGTTATAGCGCTGATCTTGCCCCAGCGAGAAGACCTGGGCAGTACCCGACTTGCCACCCATGCGGTACTCGAGCCCCACGCCGGTTCGCCGGGCGGTTCCCTCGTGGCCTGTCATTACCTTCTCCATGCCGGAAAAAATCTTGTCCCACCAGTAGTCATTATCGATTTCCAGAAAGGGCGGGGTATCCGGCAAGTCGAGCGCAACGACCTCTTCCCCGATACGACTTGCCAGGCGCGGCTTCACCCATTCGCCACGGTTGGCCAGCACGGCCGTGGCGGTAGCCAGCTGCAGCGGGGTAACCTGCCAATAGCCTTGGCCGATGCCCACTGACAGCGTTTCACCGGGATACCAGGGCTGACCGAAACGGCCCCGCTTCCAATCCCGCGAAGGCATCAGAGCGGCGCTTTCACCAAAGACATCATGCCCCACCCGCTGACCGAAGCCGAAGGCGCTCATCTGGTCATGTATGCGATCGATGCCGAGATCATGGGCAAGCGAATAGTAATAGGTGTTGTTGGAGACAGCGATCGAGCGCTCCATGTCGACACGCCCATGCCCCCAGCGCAGCCAGTTGCGATAGCGGCGACTGTCGTTGGGCAACTGGTAGAATCCGGGATCGTTGATGGCACGTTCCGGGGTGATTACTCCTTCGGCCAGGCCTGCCATGGCAAGGAAAGGCTTGATTGTGGAACCCGGCGGGTACTGGCCACGGATGGCCCGATTGAACAGCGGCAGGTCGAGGTCTTCCTGCAGTGCTCGATAGGCGGCGAAATCGATACCGGTGACGAACTGGTTGCTGTCGAAGCCCGGTGCCGAAACCATGGCGAGGATCTCGCCCGTACCGGGGGCGATGGCCACGATAGAGCCACGCCGCCCGTCGAGCAGCTCATAGGCCAGGGTCTGAAGCGGCATGTCGAGGGTCAGGGTCAGGTCATGGCCAGGCACAGGGTCAGTACGCCCCAACTCGCGCAACACCCGCCCCCGCGCGTTGGTCTCGACCTTGCGCAGCCCGGCCTGGCCGTGGAGCAGATCCTCGTAGAATCGCTCGACACCGGTCTTGCCAATGAAGTGCGTCCCAGCGTAGCGGCCGAGATCCAGCGTCTTCAACTCATCGGCATTGATGCGTCCGACATAGCCCAGCGCATGCGCCGTAATATTGGCATCCGGGTAGTAGCGTAGAAGCTGAGCCTCGACCTCGATGCCCGGCAGGAGATGCCGGTTAACCGCCAGTCGAGCGATCTGGGCTTCATCCAGGTCGCTCATCAACAGCGCCGGCTGGAAAGGACGCTGACGCTGGCGTGAGCGCAGACGAAAGGCATCGGCTTCCTCTACGGAGAGTTCCAACAAGGCTTCCAGCCGGTCGAGGGTCCCATCCAGGTCCTCGACCCGTTCGCGGATCAGCGTCAGATTGTAGGTGGGACGATTCTCGGCGAGCAGCACACCATTGCGATCCTGAATCAGGCCTCGGGTCGGGGGCAACGGTTCGACCCTAACGCGATTCTTTTCCGAGCGGGTACTGTAGACCTCATGCTGAACTACCTGCAGGTACACCAACCGACCCATCAACAGCCCGGTCAATGCCACGATCAGCAAGGCGGCAAGCAGCGAACGGACTCGGAAGATGCGCAGCTCCTGCTGCGGATTCTTGAGGGTGTCACGGCGATCGCGCATGCCGGCAATGACCTCTAATGAGTGTTCCGGGGGACCCGCCAATCAGCGGTGATAGGGATGCCCCACCATCAGGGTCCAGGCACGGTAGAGTTGTTCAGCCAGGATCACCCTGACCAGCGGATGCGGCAGGGTCAACGGCGACAGCGACCACCGCCGGTCGGCGCTGGCGGAGAGCTCCGGTGAGAGGCCATCGGGACCCCCTACAATCAGCACCACGTCGCGGCCTTCCAGCCGCCACGCCTCACCTTCGCGGGCCAGGTGTTCGGTACTCCAGCCTTGGCCTTCGACTTCCAGCGCGACCGTGAGTTCATCCCCCCGCAGGCGATCGCGAATACGCTGCGCCTCGAGTGCAACGGCGCGAGCCACATCGGCATTCTTGCCCCTCTGCCCCGGAGCGATCTCCTCGATCTCCAGGGCGAAATCCCGGGGCAATCGCTTGCGATACTCCTCTATGCCTGTATTAACCCAGGCAGGCATGCGGGTACCCACCGCCAGCAGGCGGATCTTCATGCGCCGCCGCGCTCTTCTCTAAGCTCGACGTCGCTAGGCAGGTCCGCCCAGAGGCGTTCAAGATCGTATAGCTGGCGGGTTTCGGGAAGCATGACGTGCACGACCAGGTCACCAAGGTCCACAAGTACCCAGTCGGAACCGGCCTGCCCCTCCACTCCCAGGGGCGGATGGCCAGCGGCCTTGGACTGCTCAACAATGTGGTTGGCCAGCGCTGCCACGTGCCGGGTGGAAGTGCCGCTAGCCACTATCATCAGGTCCGTCACGCTGGTGAGTCGCGATACGTCCAGCATGGCCACATCCTTGGCCTTGAGATCTTCTAGTGCATCTACCACCAATGTCTTGAGCGAATCGTTGTGCATAGCCCCTCGTCAACTGGAAGTCTTGGTCGGTGCCCATTGTAGCGTCTAGCGCAGCCGCTGGCAGCGTTCAATGACGCCGATATAGCGCTCTTTTATCAATTCGCGCTTCCACGGCCTCGGGGAGCAAGTAGCGGATACTGCTGCCTGTGGCCAAGCGACGGCGTACCTCGGTGGCCGAAATCGCCATTTGCGTCGGCAGCGCCAGGCGTAACAACCTTCCCGCTGGTTCTTGAAACAGTGACTCGTCACAATCGACCTCCCGCTGGCCGATCAGTTCGAGCAGTGCGGCGGGCAATGGCGCGTCGTGATCCGGGCGATCAATCACTACCAGGTGGGCCAGCTCGAAGAGCCGTTCCGGTGTTCGCCAGTCCGCCAGGCGGAGGAAGGCGTCATGTCCCAAGACCATCACCAGCCGGGCCTCGGCGCCATACTCATCGCGTAGGCTGGCCAGGGTGTCGGCACTGTAGGAGGGCCCGTCGCGTTCTAGCTCGCGGGCGTCGGCCATCAGCCCTGGTGTCTGTCCAATACCGAGCCTCAGCAGCGTGAGTCGCTCTTCGGGCGGGACCGACGGCTCATCACGCAGCGGCGGCATGCTGGCAGGCACCATGTGTACCCGGTCCAGCATAAGGCATTCGTGCAGTTCGACGGCGCTGCGCAAATGGCCCAGGTGTACCGGGTCGAAGGTTCCTCCCAGCATGGCGATACGCGGCGGCCTTGACACGCCTGTGTCCACTCGACCAGCCGGCACCCCGGTGTGCGTCCGGCTCATCCTCTTACCTGACCGTCGCCAAGCACCACGTACTTGCGAGTGGTGAGGCCTTCGAGGCCGACCGGGCCACGGGCGTGCAACTTGTCGGTGGAAACCCCGATTTCCGCCCCAAGGCCATATTCGAAACCATCGGCGAAGCGGGTCGAGGCATTGACCATCACCGAACTGGAATCGACCTCGGTCATGAAGCGACGGGCCAGGCCATAGTGCTCGGTGACGATGGCGTCGGTATGGTGCGAGCCGTAGCGTTCGATATGTGCGATCGCCGCGTCCATGCCGTCGACCACGCGAATCGCCAACACCGGCGCCAAGTACTCGGCTTCCCAGTCGGCCTCGCTGGCGGGGGTGGCACTCTTCAGCACACGGCAAGTCCGCTCACAGCCACGTAGTTCGACACCATGTTCGGCGTAGGCCTCAGCCAACCGAGGCAACAGCGATTCGGCCAGCGGCGCATCGACCAGCAACGTTTCCATGGTATTGCAGGTGCCGTAACGCTGGGTCTTGGCATTGATCGCGATGGCCATGGCCTTTTCCATATCGGCGGTGGCATCGATATAGACATGGCAGACCCCGTCGAGGTGCTTGATCACCGGTACACGCGCTTCCCGGGTGATGCGCTCGATCAGCGACTTACCACCGCGGGGAATGATCACGTCGACATATTCCGGCATGGCGATCAAGCGCCCCACGGCGGCGCGGTCCGTGGTCGCAACCACCTGCACCGCGCCTTCGGGCAGCCCAGCATCGTCGAGCCCGGCGCGAATGCAGGTCGAAATGGCGGCATTGGACTCGCGAGCCTCCGAGCCGCCACGCAAGATGCAGGCATTACCGGATTTTAGGCACAGGCTGGCAGCCTCGAGAGTCACATTGGGGCGTGACTCGTAGATGATGCCGATGACACCCAGCGGCACCCGCATCTGACCAACCTGGATGCCGCTGGGCCGCATTCTCATGCCATCGATCTCCCCAACCGGGTCGGGCAGGGCCGCTACCTGAAGGAGCCCTTCCACCATGGCGTCCAGTCGTCCATCATCGAGTGCCAGCCGGTCGAGCAGGGCGGCATCGAGCCCGCTATCGCGGCCACGGGCAAGATCCCTTGCATTGGCGGCAAGTATCTCGCCGCGGCGGCGCTGGAGATGATCGGCCATGGCCCGCAGGGCGCTGTTCTTGTTGGCGGTAACGGCGCGGCGCATGTGTGTGGCGGCGGTACGGGCGACCTGACCTAGGCGCACCATATAGGCATCGACATCGCCGATAGTATGCTCGGCGGTGGATTCGGTTCGGGAGGCGTGAGCGGACATGCGGTATCAATATCTCCTGGGCTACAGCCTCAGAGGTGGCTGTGGACGTTATACTGGCGCGACGTCGTGTCGATCACCATAGATAGTAAGGCACCATGCAAAGCAAGTACAAAGTTGGGCTGATGCGCCTGAACCTGCTAGCCGCGGCCATGATGCTGGCCCTGCTGGCCTACCAGACGGAACTCTTCGCCAGTGCCTTGCTGTTATGGCTGGCTGTCGCCTGGCTGGCGGTTACGGCAACTCTGCTCGAATTCAGCCATCGGCGGCCCGCCACAATCCCCTGGCAACTGCTCCCCGGCCTCCTGCTGGCCGGCCTGCTGTGGACCGACCCCGAACGCCACGCATTATGGATCTGGGGCTGGCCGGCCCTGCTGATGCTGCCTCAGCCGGGCTGGATGCTGGGTCTCACCTTCGTGCTCGCCAGCCTTGCCTGGTGGTCGCTCATCGCCGTGCTCGGCTTCGAACAGGCCCTCTTCTCAGGCCTTCTCCTGTTGATTCTGATGCTGCTCGGGCTGGCGCGTAATCTACAGCTCCAGCCGCTGCGACTGGCTTCACGCCAGCGCGTCCGCCTGGCTCCCGGGCTCCCACTATGGACCGCGCACCAACTGGCCACCGACCTGCGTCGTGAGCGAGCACGCTGTCGTCGTGAAGGAGTCCATGGAGAGTTGCTGCTACTCGGCACATCCCGCCATCAGCTTTGGCCATTGGCCCACGACCTGTGCCGCCAGACACACGATTTCGAAACCTGCTACCGCCTCAATCAGCGCACGCTGGCCGCCCTACTGCTCAGCCGGGACCCTGAGCAGGCCAGCTCCCGCCGCCAGGAACTGCTCAACGGCTTGCACGCCCCGGTAAAGGCAAGATTTACCCTTCTCGAAGCCGCCGGTTCTCTCGACGAACAGCTGGCTCTATTCGACGAGCAGGACAGCGTCCTTGAGATCGACCCGGAGACCGACCATGGACGATGAAAGCAATTGGTCGTCAACACGCATTGCCATTGCCTATGCCGCTGGATCCCTGTTGCTGGGCGGCTACGCCGTATGGCATTACCTGATGGGCGACTACGACCGCATCCTGATCCCTGCCATACTCGCCCTGCTGATGCTGGTCGCCACACTGCTGCGCCTCGCACTGGCCACCAAGGCACGTCTCTCAGCTTACCTAGTGCTGATAGCCGGCTACCTGATGCTGGCACTGGAACTGCCGCAGTTGGATAACGTCGCCCCCTTCTGGGCCGGCCTGGCTCCCCTGCTGACACTGCTGCTGGTGCCTTTGCCGCCGGCAATACTGCTCAACATTCTGCTGGCACCGGTCTGGCTGGTGTTGGTCAACGATGGCCAACTCGACAGCGAGCTGGTCCTGGGCTTCCTCGCCCTGATGGTCGTTGCGGCACTGGCGCCCTGGGAACAGAGCCGACAGCAAGCCTTGTTGAAGGCCACCGATCCCAGGGATCCACAATGCAACGCACTGGCCAAGGATACCCTGGACGAACTCCTCGCCAGTGAATATCAGCGCACCGAACTACTCCACCAATCGCTCGCCGTTCTGGTCATCCATCTTCCTCAGCTGGAAATGGCCAGCGAACAGTTCGGCAGCCGGGCACGCCAATCGCTTCTGGACTCACTGTGCCGGGAGGTCAACCGCTGCTCCCGACGGCACGACTTCCTGGGGCGCCATGGCCCTGCCACTTTCTGGCTGGTGTTGCCCGATACCAGCCAGAGCGGTGCCCAGATGGTCCAGCAACGAATCGATCAGGCCATTGACCGAACAGTACTGGTGGATACGGGGCCACTTCGCGCACCCACCGTGCTCTGCCAGCGTCTCGCAGGCGAATCATGGCAGCGGTTCGAACAGCGCCTGCAGACCCTGACACGGCGACTCGCAGAGCAATGAAACTCACCGCCACCCTCAAAGGAGCCGATGCTTGAGCCTGACCGAGAACCTCTACCAGCTCGCCCCTTCGCCGGAAATGCTGCTCTTTTTCATTGGCCTTATCGCCCTGCTCGAGTCCCTGGCGCTGGTCGGCCTGCTACTCCCAGGCGTCATCCTGATCACCGCCGCGGCATCGCTGGCCGGACACCAGGATATGTCCGTCTCTGCAATTCTCCTGGCGGCCTTCGCCGGCGCAGTCATCGGCGACGGGCTGAGCTTCATTCTGGGCTACACCCAGCGTGAGCGGGTCACCCAACTCTGGCCTTTCTCGCGCCACCCGGAATGGCTGGCGCGAGGCGCCCAGTTCTTCCAGCGTTACGGCAGCCTGTCGGTGTTCTTCGGGCGTTTTGTCGGCCCGGTGCGTCCGGTGATACCGCTGATTGCCGGCATGCTGCACATGTCGCCGCGCGCCTTTATCTGGGCCAACCTGGCCTCGGCGGCCCTGTGGGCGCCGGCCTATGTCCTGCCCGGCTACCTGCTGGGCCAGACCTGGCAGCAACTGCTCGGCCTGCCCCCGGGCCTGGGCGGGCTGCTGATCGCCCTGACGCTGCTGGTGGTGATGCTTGCGATCACCTTCTCCTGGCTGCGCCAGCAGTTCAGCCGCAGCGGCCGGCTCTATCGCCTACTGGCAAGCGGGGCACGGCGCCACCCGGGCATGCGCCGCCTGTGGCTGACCCACAGCTGGCGAGGTCGCAGCGAAATACCGTTGGCGAGCTGGTTGCTGCTCATCTTCTCACTGGGGGGGCTTTCGGGCCTGACCATCGCCGTAATACGCCAGCGCGGTCCCTTCGAACTTGATCTCAAGGTACACGCCCTGTTCGACAGCCTGGTGGTTCCGGCCTTGCCCGCTGCCGGCCAGATACTGGCACGCATCGGCGACATGTACGGCATTCTGGCACTGGTCATTCCCTGGGGGCTCTGGCTACTGGCAAAGCGACATCTGTCGGCTTTCACCCATATCGCCGCAGGCCTGGGTGCCATCGCCCTGCTCAATACACTAGGCAAAGCGATCATCGGCCGATCGCGACCGGATACCCCGGACTATCTCACCGGCTCGCTGGCCTATCCCAGCGCCCATGCCTCCTCCGCCGTGGTGCTATACGGCCTGGCAGCCGCCTTCCTTGCCCAGGGACTGCCACACCAGCGACGCTTCTTGGCCTACTGGTTCGCCATTGCACTGACGCTACCGATGGCCCTGTCTCGTCTCGTCATCGGCGTTCACTGGCTCAGCGACCTGGTCGGTGGCGCCCTGCTGGGGCTGGTGGTCTGCGCGCTCGTCCGCCTCTCCTGGCAGCGCAGTCCACGCCCAGCCCTGACGCCCTGCCCCTGGATGATGCTGACCGCGGCGTCGCTGGTACTGCTCGGAGCGCGAATGGCCTGGCTGCCACCGGTATAGAGCCTGGCCGGTGGCGGCATGGCTTATCGTTTGCTCATCCTTGTTCAGCCCAGCGCCAGCCACAGCCCCACTCCGACCATCAGTGAGCCGGCTATGCGGTTGAGTAACTGCACGTTGCCGCTGACGCCGAGCAGACGCCGCAGGCTGCGGCCACCGGCGGCATAGAGTAGCAAGCAAAGAAACTCGATCGTCAGTATCAGCGTGATCAGCACGACCAGTTGGCCCATCAAGGCTCGAGAGGCATCCAGGAAGGGCGGCAGCAGTGCCACGAAGAAGGCCCAACCCTTGGGATTGGCCACCGCGGTGAGAAAGCCCTGAAGTGCCAACTGACCACGACCCGCCGGCGGCAGATCGACGTTTTCCAGAGGAATTGCCATGCGCCCCCGGGAGCGCCACATCATCACGCCCAGATAGCCCAGATAGATGCCCCCGACCCATTTGAATAGGGCGAAGAGTTCCGGCTGGCGCAGCATCAGCGCGGCAACGCCGACACCCGCGGCGACGGCCACCAGCCCCACACCCACCAACTCGCCGGCCATCATCCACAGGGTGCGCCTCACGCCTTGCGTCATGCCCAGCACCATGGAAAGCGTCATGCACATTCCGGGGGTCAGCGAGACAAAGAGAAAAGTCGGAATGAAGACCGACAGCATCGATAGCTTGATCAAGCGCTCTCTCCTCCACTCTTTCCAGCTTCCTGCTCTCCCCAGTGAGGTATCAGCCGATGCTCAATGTCGAGTTGGTTGAGGATCCGGGCGACGATGAAGTCGATGAGATCATCGACTCCTTGTGGCTGGTGGTAGAACCCCGGCGTAGCGGGCAGGATCACTGCGCCAAGGCGGGACAGATCCAGCATATGCTGCAGGTGTATCGACGACAGCGGCGTCTCCCGGGGCACCAGAATCAGCTTGCGGCGCTCTTTGAGCGCCACGTCGGCAGCCCGCTCGATAAGGTTGTTGCTGGCGCCAGTGGCCACTGCCGAAAGTGTCCCGGTGGAGCAGGGGCAGATCACCATGGCCGACGGGGCGCCTGAACCGGAAGCCACCGGGGCCATCCAGTCCTCGCGACCGAAGCAGCGAATCTGGCCTGGCGCCGCAGCGCTATGCTCGGTCAGCGCCTGAGCCAGACGCTCGGGCCGCGCCGGCAACTCCCGGTTGGTCTCGGTAGCGATCACCAGGTGCGCTGCCTTGGAAACCATCACCCACACCTCATGCTCCGCCGCTACCAGCACTTCGATCAGTCGCAGCCCGTATTGGACCCCCGAAGCGCCGGTAATGGCGACGGAGACCGGCGCCTTGAAGCCTTTAAACGATCCCGCCTCAGCCATGCGCCACCTCCAGGGCCTTGAGCAGCTTTTCATGGACGCCGCCGAACCCGCCGTTGGACATCACCACGATACGGTCCAACGGCCTGGCCTCAGCCACCAGCACCGCAACCAGCGCATCGATATCAGTAACCAGCCGGGCGGGCTCGGGGATGGCCGCCAGTACAGGCTCCAGCGACCAGTCGAGGCCGTCAGGCTGATACCAGAAGCTCAGGTCGGCAGCGGCAACGCTCGCTGCCAGCCGATCACTCAAGGTGCCTAGGCGCATGGTATTGGAGCGCGGCTCGATCACCGCCAACAGTCGACCCCGGGTCGTTGCCGCACGCAGCCCTTCGAGCGTTGTCGCGATCGCCGTGGGATGGTGAGCGAAGTCATCGATGACCTGGATACCGGCCACCTCGCCACGCACCTCCTGGCGCCTCCGCGGGGTCTCGAAGCGCGCCAGAGCCGCACAGCCCCTGGCCAGGTCGACGCCGCACGCATGCGCCGCCGCCAAGGCCGCGAGGGCATTGCGTGCGTTGTGGGTGCCAGTCAACGACCAGTCGACTACTGCGTCTTCATCGACTTCCGCCTGCTGGTGGATGACTCGAAAACGGCTCGCATCATCACGTTCCAGCATGAACCTCCAGGGGCTCGAGGGTGCCGCGCCCAGTCGCTCGACAGGGCTCCAGCAACCTTGCTCCAGCACACGGTCGAGGGCGGGTTCATCATCGGCCACCAGCAGTCTGCCTCGGCCAGGCACGGTCCTCACCAGATGATGGAACTGTCGCTCGATGGCGGCGAGGTCGTCAAAGATATCCGCATGGTCGAACTCCAGGTTGCCAAGGATGGCGATTTCGGGGCGGTAGTGAACGAACTTGGAGCGCTTGTCGAAGAAAGCGGTATCGTACTCGTCGGCCTCGACGACGAAGGGGGCATCCGCCGCCCCGAGGCGGGCAGAGAGGCCGAAGTTGCGAGGCACCCCGCCGATCAAAAAGCCCGGCGCAAGGCCGGAAGACTCCAGCAGCCAGGCCAGCAGGCTCGCCGTGGTGGTCTTGCCATGGGTACCCGCGACGGCGATGACCCGGCGCGCCGGCAAGACATGTTCCGCCAGCCACTGGGGGCCGGACACGTAGGGCAGCCCCTGGTTCAACACCGCCTCCACTTCGAGATTGCCGCGGGAGAGCGCATTGCCGACGATCACCAGGTCCGGGCGAGGGACGAGATTGGCCACAGCATACCCCTCGCGAAGCGCGATGCCGGCCTCCTCCAGCTGGGTACTCATGGGAGGGTAGACATCGGCATCCGAACCGCTGACTTCGAAACCGAGCTCGCGCGCCAACAGCGCCAGGCTGCCCATGAACGTGCCACAGATGCCGAGAATATGAAGGTGCATCAGGATCTGACCTTATCGACAGGAAAGCGGGCGCCAACGCCCTGCATGGGAGAGTCGGCAGACTATCATGGCCAGTCGACACGCCTCCAGCGGCGTGCAGTGGCGCTGACTTTCGTCTAGAATAATCCGCCTTTTCGTGAAGCATGAAATGGACCTTTTCCCGCACGAGATCAGGAGCACGCAAGTCCCATGGCCCAGCATAACGCCTTCTATGCCCAGTCTGGCGGTGTCACCGCCGTGATCAACGCCACCGCCTGTGGAGTGATCGAAGCCTGCAAGCGTCACTCCGACCGCATCGGCAAGGTCTATGCCGGACACAACGGCATCATCGGTGCCCTGACCGAGGACCTGATCGACGTCAGCCAGGAAAGCGACGAAACCATCACTGCACTGCGTCATACCCCCGGCGGGGCCTTCGGCTCCTGTCGCTACAAGCTCAAGGATATCGAGACGCACCGCGCCCAGTACGAGCGCCTGATAGAGGTCTTCCGCGCCCACGACATCCGCTATTTTTTCTACAACGGCGGCGGCGACAGCGCCGACACCTGCCTCAAGGTGTCTCAGCTCTCCGAAAAGCTCGGCTATTCCCTTACCGCGATTCACGTACCAAAGACCGTCGACAACGATCTGCCGATCACCGACAACTCACCGGGATTCGGCAGCGTGGCCAAATACATCGCCACCTCCACACTCGAGGCTTCGCTGGATATCGCATCCATGTGCGCCACCTCCACCAAGGTCTTCGTACTCGAAGTCATGGGACGCCATGCCGGCTGGATTGCCGCTGCCGGGGCGCTTGCAGGAAACGGCGAAGGAGAACCGCCCCACCTGATAATTTTTCCCGAGGTGGCCTTCGATCGCGCCCGGGTCATGGCCCGGGTGGAAGAGGCAGTAGAGAAGTATGGCTACTGCGTGATTGTGGTCTCCGAGGGCGCACGCTACGAAGACGGCACCTTCCTGGCCGATTCGGGCAACACCGACGCCTTCGGGCATCGCCAGTTGGGCGGCGTGGCGCCAACCCTGGCAGGCATGGTCAAGCAGGACCTGGGCTACAAGTATCACTGGGCGGTGGCCGACTACCTGCAGCGCGCCGCACGCCACCTGGCCTCGAGGACCGATGTCGAGCAGGCCTATGCGGTCGGGGAGAAGGCGGTGGAGCTGGCCATCGAAGGCAAGAACTCGATGATGCCGGCCATCAAGCGGGTCAGCGAGACACCTTACGAGTGGTGCATCGTAGCCGCACCGCTGGCCGAGGTGGCAAACCGGGAAAAATTCATGCCCGCCGAGTACATCCGCAAGGACGGATTCGGCATCACTGAAGCCTGCCGCCAGTACCTGTCGCCGCTGATCCAGGGTGAGGATTATCCGCCCTACGAGAACGGCCTGCCCAAGGTCGCCCGGCTCAAGCTAGCCAAGGTTGAACGCAAGCTGGAGGAGTTCAAGCTTTAAGAACCGAGCCGACTTACCTTAGCAGCCAGGACAAAACCAGCAACAGCAGCAGTATCCCGGCGATGCCCTGCCAAAAATTGGCCGGCTCGCGCAGCAGCCGCGAGGGCTTCGTCACCCGCCTTCCCCGCCCGCCCTGGTGACGCAACGCATAGAGAAACTCCGACATGCGTCGGAAGCGCAGCGGGCGCTGCGGGTCCAGCGCACGGCGCAGGGTATCGTCCAGTTCCAGCGTGATCTCGGGATTGAACAGCCGAGCACTGCGGTAGCTCAATTGCTCGAGGTCGGTGTGGCCTCGCAGCTGGTTCGGTGCCAGCTCGTAGGGCAGCTTGTCGGTCAACAACCAGTAGATGGTGGACGCCAGCGAGTACTGGTCGCTGCGCCGGCCCACGCTGTCACCCAACGCATATTCCGGAGCATTGTGTTCGCTTAGCCCAAGCTGACGGGCCAACTCGCGGGAGCGACGATGCCCCTCCAGATCCCGCATGTGGCAAGCACTGAAATCGGTCAACACGACCTGGCCATGGGTGTCGATGAGCACATTCTCGGGATGAATCCGCTGATGCAGCAGGTCGCGATGGTGGAGCGCCTGTACCGCCTTGCCCAGTTGGACAGCAATCTCCAGCCGTTGTGCCAGGCTGGCCTGGGGATGGCGCCTGGCCCAGGCGGCCAGGGTCATGCCCTCCACGTAGACCATCAGATAATAGAGATACCGACGCGGACGGGAAGGCTCCATGACCCGGGCCACGAAGGGTGACTTGACCCGCTCCACCACCCACTGCTGCAGCAGGAAGTGCTCGAGATAGGCGTTGCGATTCGAGAGCTCCGGGCTCGGAGCCTTCATCACCATCTCGCGCTCGGAGCGCGTATCACGCACCCGATAGACACGCGACTGGGCGGTGCGCGACAGCACTTCCTGTATTTCCAGGCCATCGATGCGCTCGCCGGGCGAAAGCTCAGGGGGGATCGGCAGGTCGCCATAAATTCGGCCGGGATGGTCACGGCCTTCTTCAGGCAGTTGGTCGATGCGCACCAGTTGAAAGCAGAACTGGTCGGCACCGTAACCACGAGACTGGGCGCGGTCACGCGCTGCGCTGGCCAGCCGTTCGCAGGCGGCATCGAGATCGCTGGCATCCTGACGTATCAGTTGAACATAGTCCGACGGCATCAGCGTACCCCGTACCGCCTGAGTCGTGAACAGAAAGATGTCGCCTTGCTTGAGGGGAAGCTGCATGTAGTCGATGTCGATGCTGCCATCCAACCCCAACGCACGGGACGGATAGCGATACCCACCCAGATCGGTGATATGGTCTCGCGACAGCTGTTCGAATTCCGCCCCACGCAGGCGAAAGACCAGGGTGTCGCCCATGTGGAACAGGTGGGTCTCGCGTGACCGGAAGACCATGGCAGAGAGCGACGAGACATAGCTACCGTCCTCGACGAAGGTACTCTGGCTGTAGCACCAGCCGTTGAGGGCGCGCAGCACACGGGTCGCGGAGGTCTTGACGTCCCAGTGATCGGGCGTGGAAAAATAGTCGGCGAGAAAGCCACGCACGCTCAGATCACCCGCCTGCTTGGCGATGGCGTTGCGCGAGCTGGTATCGCTGATCAGGGCACAGGCCCCCTTCGCCGCGAGCTGCCCCGCCTCATCAGGAATCCGAACCGACATGGAACTGCGGTGGCGACATCGGTCCGGGGCCACGAAGGCCTGACCGACACTTAGTGACAGCTGGAAAGATACCAAGGCACGCTCCTCACGATTGCCGCTTGCGCTATGTTTTGCCAGGTGCTGCCGTCGATCGGCCGGACTGCTACTTGCGCAAGCCATCATACACGCTTGCCACGAGCCAGGCCTGTCAACCAAAGCCCAAAGCCGTCAGCAACAAGCCGATCCATCACCTATGTAGCATTGGTAATCCCCCGCACAGCTCCGTATAATTCGCCGCATTTCAGGCCACCCAGCATTTCAGGCCACCCAGCATTTTCGCCAAAGCATTTTCGCCAAAGCATTTTCGCCAAAGCATTTTCGCCAAACCAAGGAAGCGACGATGAACTTCGACAACATCCCTGCCGGCAAAGATCTCCCCAATGACGTCTATGTGGCGATCGAGATTCCTGCCCACCATACTCCGGTCAAGTACGAGATCGACAAGGAGATGGGCACCCTGCTGGTGGATCGCTTTATGGCCACCCCGATGTTCTATCCGGCCAACTACGGCTTCATCCCACACACCCTGGCCGACGATGGCGATCCCCTAGACGCTCTGGTGGTCACTCCCGTTCCGGTTCAGGCAGGCAGCATCATCCGCGCCCGACCGGTGGGCATCCTGAACATGACCGATGAAGCCGGAGAGGATGCCAAGCTCGTCTGCGTGCCTCACGCCAAGCTGAGCACGCTGTATGACGACGTGAATGAGGTCACCGACCTGCCCGAGCTGCTACGCCAGCAGATCGCCCACTTCTTCGAGAACTACAAGGATCTCGAAAAAGGTAAATGGGTGAAGGTGGAGTCCTGGGAAGGTGCGGACGCCGCGCGCAAGGCCATTGAAAAATCCGTGGCAGCCTACGAGAAAGCCTGATTCCACTTCTCGTCCAGCATGATGCCGCGGGCCGCCTACCAGGCGGCCCGCGGCGTTATCGGCAACCAATCCAGATCGGACGTCTCCCGAGCCGGTGGCGTGATGCGTCGCCAGTGCGACAAACGAACGCAGTCGGGCAGTAACAGCAATGTTCAATACTGTATCGACGTGAGTTATTCTGGCAGTGTCCCTTAAGACGCCTCATGCGCGGAACTCCACATGGTGAAGCGAGTCTCAAAGGCGCTTACCTGACCTGGAAAAGGATGACTAAGTTGCCGATTCACTACCCCGCTCGATGGCTTGCCCTGGTACTGCTCCTGTGCATGCCGCTCGTAGCCAACGCACAGTGGTTCTCCTCATCGAGCAACCAGGGCGACTTCCTGCCGGTCATGGAGGCCTTCCAGCCCAGCGCCTGGCACGACGGCGAGACGCTCTACATCGGCTTCGAAAACGCCGAGGGATATTATCTCTATCGTCACCAACTCGGCGTCGAAAACCGTGACCTCGACCCCGCGCTGGGCGAGCCGATAATTCCGCCGGGTGAGTTCAGGAACGACGAGTTCCTGGGCGACGTCTATGTCTTCTATGACCGGGTCGTGTTCGAAGCCCCCATTGACGGCAATGCCGTCGGTCCGCTGGAGATCACGGTTCGTTTCCAGGGCTGTGCCGACGCTGGACTCTGTTACCCACCTGAGCAGGTCGACCTGCAGGCACCTGAGCGCGCCATGCCTGCCGCCTTCGTGGGGTGGCGAAACGGTGGCGGCACCGGCGACAATGCGACTCGCAACGATTACGCGAGCCGCGCAACGAGCTCAGCCGGCACACTGCAGACGCCACAAAGCGAAGACGGCCGCTTCAATGCCCTGATCAGCAATGCCAGCCTACCGATGACCCTCGGTCTGTTCTTCCTGGCCGGCCTGGCGCTGACCTTCACGCCCTGCGTGCTGCCGATGGTGCCGATCCTCTCCTCAATCATCGTCGGCCAGAATCCGACTCGCCCCCGAGCCTTTGTGCTCTCAGCTAGTTATGTCGGCGGCATGTCACTGACCTATGCCGCCGTCGGTGTGCTGATGGGCCTGTTCGGCGCCGGTCTCAACCTGCAGGCGCACCTGCAGTCGGCTCCGGTTCTGATCGTCTTCGCCGGTCTCTTCACCCTCTTCGCCCTGGCCATGTTCGGCTCCTTTGACCTGCGCCTGCCCCCTAGGCTGGCCGGGCGTGTCGATGCCTGGCAGGTACGCGCCCAGCAGAGCGGCCCACTCGGCCTGGCCGGTGCCGGCTCACTCTCGGTGCTGGTCGTCTCGCCCTGCGTCTCGGCACCGCTGGCCGGCGCCCTGGTTTTCATTTCCACCACCGGAGATGCCATGATGGGGGGCGCCGCCTTGCTTGCGCTGGGTCTGGGCATGGGTGTCCCGCTACTGCTGGTAGGCACCTTCGGCGCCACGGCACTGCCGCGCACCGGCGCATGGATGAACGGGGTCAAGATTCTCTTCGGCATACTGCTTCTTGGCGTGGCGATTTGGCTGGTGGAGCGTCTGCTACCACCCCCGGTCACCTTGCTGCTGTGGGCCGCCCTGGCCATTGGCAGCGCCCTGGCCCTGGGCGCGCTGTCGCTCAATCTCGCACAGGGTTGGCCACGGGTTCGCCAGGCAGCGGGCCTGCTGCTGCTGGCCTGGGGAATCACCCTGGTGATCGGTGCGGCCCGAGGCGCCCACGACCCCCTTCGCCCCCTGGCTCCACCGTTCGCCCAGGCGGGCGGCACCCAGCAAGGGGTCGAGATAACCACCGTCGATGACTTGACCACGCTGGAGGCCGCACTGCAGCGCAATGCCGAGCAGGCGGTACCCACCTTCGTCCACTTCACCGCCGACTGGTGCATTTCCTGCAAGCAGATGGAACGACAAGTCTATCCCGTCCCCCAGGTGGCCGAGCCCTTGTCGCAGTTCGCCCGCATCAATGTCGATGTAACAAGCACCGGCGAGTCGTCTCGCGAACTGCTGGATCACTTCGGCCTGTTCGGCCCACCTAGCCTGATGTTCTTCGACCAGGGCGAAGAGATTCGTGAAGCCCGTATCCAGGGCGAGGTGCGAGCCAACGAGTTTGCCGGTCACCTGCAGGGCGTCCTTGACTGGCTGGGCCAGCGCAGCAGTTGATCCCAGGCCCACCACCCGCTGCCCCAAATCTTGATTGACAGTCGCTATCCGACCGAGATGGCGAACACTGTTCCCTCTGGCTGGACATCCCTCGCAATTTTAGGCACACTTCGCTAATAGCACGCATCAAGGCCAATAGCGTCGGCAATATTCGATATCTTGCCGGGATCTATCGAAAGTTGGCTTGGGTTAACAGCGCCCCCTGCCAGCCGTCACCCTACCCACCGATCGAGACAGAGTCATGGATATCCGCAAGGTCAAGAAACTGATCGAGCTGCTCGAAGAATCCAATATCAGCGAAATCGAGATTCAGGAAGGTGAGGAATCTGTGCGCATCAGCCGACACCCCAATGGCGTGAGTTGTCCGCAGCCCCAGATGCCGCCGCAGTATGGGGCGCCGCAATACGCTCCTGCCGCTCCTGCCGCCACTTCTCCCTCAACGGAACCGGCTGCCGATACGGCACCCCCCTATGAGGGCCACGCCTTGACTTCGCCCATGGTCGGCACCTTCTACCGCAGCCCGGCGCCGGGCTCGAAGCCCTTCGTGGAAATCGGCTCCAGCGTCAAGAAAGGTGAGACTGTGTGCATCGTCGAAGCCATGAAGATGATGAACCAGATCGAAGCCGATTGTGATGGCGTGGTCGAGGCAATTCTGGTCGAGGACGGCGAGCCCGTTGAATTCGACCAGCCGATGCTCGTCATCTCCTGATCTTTCACCCAGAACTGGCGGACTCCATCATGCTGGACAAGGTTCTCATCGCCAACCGCGGCGAGATCGCTCTGCGTATCCTGCGTGCGTGCAAGGAACTGGGCATCAAGACCGTGGCCGTTCACTCCAAGGCAGACCGTGAACTCATGCACGTGCGCCTGGCCGACGAGGCCGTGTGTATCGGGCCGGCGCCCTCGGCTCAGTCCTATCTGAACATCCCGGCACTGATCAGCGCCGCGGAGGTCACCGATTCCAGCGCCATACACCCCGGCTACGGCTTCCTCTCCGAGAACGCCAATTTCGCCGAGCAGGTGGAACGCTCCGGTTTCGTCTTCATCGGCCCGCGGGCCGAGACCATTCGTCTTATGGGCGACAAGGTCAGTGCCATCGAAGCCATGCAGGTAGCCGGCGTGCCCACGGTACCCGGCTCCGATGGCCCACTAGGCGATGACGAAGGCGATATCGTTGCCATTGCTCGACGCATTGGCTACCCGGTGATCATCAAGGCCGCCGCCGGCGGTGGCGGCCGCGGCATGCGAGTGGTACATACCGAAGCCCACCTGCTTTCGGCCGTCAATGTGACACGCACCGAGGCACACTCCTCCTTCGGTGACGGCACCGTCTACATGGAGAAGTTTCTCGAGAAACCGCGCCATGTCGAGGTACAGGTACTGGCCGATGGCCAGGGCAATGCCATCCACCTATACGACCGCGACTGTTCACTGCAGCGACGCCACCAGAAAGTTCTGGAGGAAGCTCCAGCACCCGGTATCGACCCCGAGGCACGGACCCGGGTGCTGGAGGCGTGCCGCCAGGCTTGTATCGAACTCAACTATCGTGGCGCAGGTACCTTTGAATTCCTCTACGAGGATGGTGAATTCTTTTTCATCGAGATGAACACCCGGGTACAGGTCGAACACCCCGTCACCGAGATGGTGACCGGAATCGACATCGTCCGCGAGCAGCTTCGCATCGCCTCCGGACTGCCGCTGTCGATCAGCCAGGAAGACGTCAAGCTCAACGGTCATGCCTTCGAGTGCCGCATCAATGCCGAGGATGCACGCACTTTCATGCCCTCTCCCGGAAAGGTGACGCTTTATCACCCTCCCGGCGGCCTCGGCGTGCGCATGGACTCGCATCTGTATACTGGCTATACGGTACCCCCACACTACGACTCGCTGATCGGCAAGCTGATTACCTGGGGCGACAATCGCGAGATCGCCCTGACTCGCATGCGCAACGGACTCGATGAGCTGCTGGTGGAAGGCATCAAGACCAATATCGACCTGCACAAGGATCTGGTTCGCGACGGCTACTTCCAGCAAGGTGGTGTAAACATCCACTATCTGGAAAAGAAGCTCGGCAGTTGAGCCCGGCTTTCGATCCCGGCGGGGTGGCCCATGGCCACCCCGCCTGCGTTACGCACGGAGAACTACCATGCCCTGGCTGCAGTTGAAGGCTCGCATCGCCCCGGAACAGGCGGAGTTGCTCGAGGAACTCCTTATGGCAGAAGGTGCCACCGCCATCACCCTGCAGGACGCCCATGACGACCCCGTCTTCGAGCCCGAGCGAGGCACCACGCCGCTATGGGACGAAACCGTGCTGACCGGCCTGTACGACGACCTGGAGGGCCTCACGGCCATGCTAGAGCGCCTGACAGTAGCCTGGGGCCAGGCCATGCCAGGCGAACCCTGTCCGGAAATCGAGCACGAACTCCTGGCCGATCGGGACTGGGAGCGGGAGTGGATGGACGATTTCCAGCCCCTCCGCATGGGCCAGCGGCTGTGGATCGTGCCGAGCTGGCACGAGCCTCCCGACACTGACGCGGTCAACCTGCACCTGGATCCGGGGCTTGCCTTCGGCACCGGCACCCACCCGACCACGGCGCTCTGCCTGGAATGGCTGGACGGTCTGGCCCTTGTGGACGAGCTGAGTGGACGAGACATACTCGACATTGGTTGCGGCTCAGGCATTCTCGCCATAGCAGCCCTCAAGCTGGGTGCGCGCCAGGCCATCGGCACCGATATCGATCCCCAGGCGCTGCAGGCCAGTCGGGACAATGCCTCCCGCAACGCGATTGCCGAGGACGACTTGCGCCTCTGCTACCCTGAGGAGCTGGTTGAAGTTGGCACTAGCGCAGCGACATTTCCGGTGGTGATTGCCAATATTCTGGCCGGCCCGCTGATCGAAATGGCAGCGACCGTTGCTGACCACGTGGCTCCCGCCGGCCGACTGGTACTGTCGGGCATCCTCGAAAGCCAGGCCGACGAAGTGCTCGATGCCTACCGAGAACAAAACCTGGTCATGGAGGAGCCTGAAATTCGCGAGGGATGGGTGCGTCTAAGCGGTCGGCGCCCGGCCTGAGCCGGGTACAACACCTATTGGCACCTTCACCATCAGTCCCCGGGGGCGTATGATATGCAGCCCCCGAGCCACTGGACCGCATCATGTCCGATAGCCGCCCCTTGCCACAGATCGGCCGACATCGCCTCCCCAACCGTGTGGTTCTGGCGCCCATGGCCGGCGTGACCGACCGCCCCTTTCGGCAGCTATGCCGTCGACTCGGAGCCGGCCTCGTGGTGGGCGAAATGGTGACCTCGGACCCTTCGTTGTGGCATACCCGCAAGTCCCGCCAGCGCCTGGATCACCGAGGTGAGCCAGGCCCCCGCACGGTGCAGATTGCCGGTGGCGATGCGGCGATGCTCGCCGAAGCCGCCCGACTCAATGCCGAGCGAGGGGCAGAGATCATCGACATCAACATGGGCTGCCCGGCCAAGAAGGTGTGCAACAAGGCTGCCGGCTCGGCACTCCTACGCGACGAAGCCCTGGTGGCCGAGATTCTCGAGGCAGTAGTAACCGCGGTGGACGTACCGGTGACGCTCAAGATCCGTACCGGCTGGTGTGCCGACAGCAACAATGGAATACGTGTGGCCCGACTCGCTGAAGCGGCTGGCATCCAGGCGTTGGCGGTACACGGCCGTCACCGCCAGCAGCGCTATAGCGGCGAGGCTGAGTACGAAACCATCGCCGATATCAAGTCAAGGGTGAGCATTCCGGTGTTTGCCAACGGTGATATTGATTCTCCCCAGAAGGCCGCCTTCGTTCTCGACTATACTGGAGCGGATGCGGTAATGGTCGGTCGCGGCGCTCAGGGCAATCCCTGGCTTTTCCGCGAGATCGATTATTACCTCCGCCATGGAAAGGCAATGCCCCCTCCCGTGGACCGCGAGCGCGCCGACGTATTACTTGGTCACCTGTCAGCCCTGCACGCCTTCTACGGAGAGACAATGGGTGCGCGCATTGCGCGCAAACACCTCGGTTGGTATCTCGCCTCGGACCCTCGCTTGAGCGAGGGCCGGCAGCGAGAGCTACGCGCTGCCTTCAACATCCTGGAGCACCCAGCCGAGCAGTATGACTTCATCCACGACCTCTTTTGCCCCGGGAGAGACCCAGCCAAGCCCGGGGCAGCGAATGGAATCAGTGCCGCATGAATCGTGAAGCCTTCAACCGGAAACCCGACCTGTCGGATATTGACATCGGTCCTTGCGCCGAGCTGGACGGGCTCGAAACGCCGACCTCATCGTCAGCATCGGTAGAACAGCCGCTGCGTGAAGCCGTGGATTGTGCCATGCGACGTTACTTCGACCACCTTGACGGCGGTACTGCGACCGATCTCTACGCCATGGTAATGGCCGAGGTCGAGGCGCCGCTGATGTCTGCCGTGCTGGATTATACCCAGGGCAACCAGACACGCGCCGCCGAGATCCTGGGCCTCAATCGTGGCACGCTGCGCAAGAAGCTCAAGCAGCATGACTTGATCTGATTCCGCAGGCCCATGGACCCGGTCGTATACACCGCTTCAACCCGTTTTTTCATCACCAACATAGAGTCGCACCATGTCCGATATCCCCGCCTCCCGACCGGTTCGCCGCGCCCTGATCAGTGTTTCCGACAAGGGCGGCATCGTTGACTTCGCCCGGGGCCTAATTGAGCAAGGGGTCGAATTGCTCTCGACCGGCGGCACCTTTCGCCTGCTTGCCGAGAACGCTGTCGCCGTGACGGAAGTCTCTGAGCACACCAGCTTCCCCGAGATCATGGATGGACGAGTCAAGACACTGCACCCCAAGATCCATGGCGGCATCCTCGGCCGACGAGGCGAGGACGATGCGGTCATGGCAGAACATGACATCGCCCCCATCGACATGGTTGTGGTCAATCTTTATCCCTTTGCCCAGACCGTGGCCAAGCCTGGCTGCAGCCTGGAAGATGCTATCGAGAACATCGATATCGGCGGCCCCACCATGGTGCGCGCCTGCGCCAAGAACCACGCTTACACCACCATTGTGGTGGATACCGGCGACTACGATCGTGTGCTGGCCGAAATGACCAAGCAGCGGGGCACCATCAACGATGCCACCCGCTTCGACCTGGCCGTGAAGGCCTTCGAGCATACCGCTGGTTACGATGCCGCCATTGCCAATTACCTGGGAAGCCGAGTGCCCGGTGGTGAAGATGGCTTCCCGCGCACCTATAATCGCCAGTTCCACAAGAAGCAGTCCATGCGCTATGGCGAGAATCCGCACCAGAGTGCGGCCTTCTACGTGGAGGCCGATGCCCGCGAAGCCAGTGTGGCGACTGCCACCCAGCTACAAGGCAAGGCGCTCTCCTTCAACAACGTGGCCGACACGGACGCCGCCTTCGAGTGCGTCAAGGCCTTCACCGATACCGCCTGCGTGATAGTCAAGCATGCAAACCCCTGCGGCGTGGCGGTTGGCGCCAATGCCATCGAAGCCTACGACAAGGCCTTCGCTACCGACCCCACCAGCGCCTTTGGCGGGATCATTGCCTTCAATGTGCCGCTGGACGCCGACACGGCACGCGCCATCATCGACCGGCAGTTCGTCGAGGTGATCATCGCCCCCGGCGTCGAAGAGGCAGCCCTGCCGATCATCGCCGAGAAGCAGAACGTGCGCCTGCTCGACGTTGGCGACAGCTGGCCCGGCAAGCGCGAGCACGTCCACGACTTCAAGCGCGTGACGGGTGGGCTTCTGGTCCAGGATAGGGATCTGAGCATGGTCGGCCACGATGAGTTGACCGTCGTCAGCGAACGGGTGCCAAGCGAGCAGGAAATGCGCGACCTGGCCTTTGCCTGGAAAGTGGCCAAGTACGTCAAGTCCAATGCCATCGTCTACGCCAGGGCTGGCCAGACCATCGGTGTGGGTGCCGGCCAGATGAGCCGCGTCTACTCCGCCAGGATCGCCGGCATCAAGGCCTCCGACGAGGGGCTGACAGTGCCCGGCTCGGTCATGGCTAGCGATGCTTTCTTCCCTTTCCGGGACGGTATCGATGCCGCCGCTGCCGCCGGTATCACGGCGGTGATCCAGCCTGGCGGATCGATGCGCGACCAGGAGGTGATCGATGCCGCCAATGAGGCGGGCATTGCCATGGTGTTTACCGGCATGCGCCATTTTAAGCATTAAAAACGCTGGATCTCGGTCATGCGTTTTCTCAGCCGCATAATGGAAACCCCCATCGGTTTGAACCGATGGGGGTTTGCCTTGATTGCCGACGCGAGCGGCGCCGGGGACAGGCCGAAGCGGAGGTCCTTTTCCAGGATCTTCACACTTTGGCGTGAAATGGCAAGGGAAGTCATGGCCGCGCTGTAGGAGTATATTCAGATCACGACTGGAGGCCGAAGGACTCCCGGCGGCGTTACCGATGGTCGCGGTTATTGCCAGCGCGGCAGCCTCCGCCGGGCGCCTATCGGCGCCAGTCGCGATGGGAACCAGCGCTCCAACAAGGAGCGCCTGCGTCGCTATCGCCGATGCGACCTTCCGCAATGCAGCCTATGCAGAGCAGGTTCACGCCAAAATGCGATGAACCCTTTTCCAGGGGTGAGGAGTACTGCTCCGAACGGGCTGGCCATGGATGGCCAGCCCCGGCCCTGCAAGCGGAGCAGGATGCGAGAGCGAAGCAGGGAAAAGGTAGCGCCCATGGAAGGGTTCACAGCGCCTCCGCGTAGCGCCTGTCGCCGGTTCAGCCGCGGCTTGGAGCCGCTGACCTTGGCGGGGTTTTAACTGTCAGCCAAGATCGATGCAGAGGTACTTGGTCTCGAGAAACTCCTCCAGCCCCTGATGGCCGCCCTCGCGGCCGAGCCCGGACGCCTTGACACCGCCGAAGGGCGCGGCGGGGTTGGAGATGAGGCCGGTGTTGACGCCGACCATGCCATACTCAAGCGCATCGGCCACACGCCACACTCGACCCAGGTCACGGGAATAGAAATAGGACGCCAGCCCATACTGGGTATCATTGGCCATCCGCACGGCATCCTCTTCATCTTCGAAGGGGAAGACCGCGGCAAGGGGGCCGAAGGTCTCTTCGTGAGCCACCTTCATTTTATCGGTAGCGAAGCTGATCAGGGTGGGGGTGAAGTAATTCCCCCCAAGCGGATGCGGGTGCCCCCCCAGCAGCAGTTGTGCACCGTGATCCACGGCGTCATGCACGTGCTCGCTAACCTTGTCCACCGCCTTGTCATCGATCAGCGGCCCGATATTGACACCCGCTTCGGTGCCATCCCCCACCTTGAGCTCGCTGTTCATGGCAACCGCCAGCTTTTCGCAGAAGGCGTTGACCACACTGGACTGCACCAGGAAACGGTTGGTGCAGACGCAGGTCTGTCCGGCATTACGGAACTTGGCGGCCATGGCGCCTTCCACGGCGGCATCCAGATCGGCATCCTCGAAGACAATGAAGGGGGCATTGCCACCCAACTCCAGCGATATCTTCTGAATGTTCTGTGACGCCTGAGCCATCAGTTGGCACCCCACCTCGGTGGATCCGGTGAAGGTGATCTTGCGTACCACGGGTGATTCGGTCATGGCCGCCGCAATCTCGCTGGCCCGCCCGGGCACCACGTTGAATACGCCGCGGGGAACACCGGCCCGCTCGGCCAGCAACGCCAGCGCAGTGGCGGAGAACGGGGTCTGGCTGGCCGGCTTCACGACAATGGTACAGCCCGCGGCCAATGCCGCCCCGGCCTTGCGCGTGATCATCGCCGCAGGAAAGTTCCAAGGGGTGATCGCACCTACGACGCCCACCGCCTGCTTGGTCACCACGATGCGCTGATTGCTCTTGGCGGCGGGAATGGTTTCGCCATAGACGCGTCGCGCCTCTTCGGCGAACCAACGCAGAAAGCTTGCCGCATAGGCGATCTCACCGGCGGCTTCCTTGAGAGGCTTGCCCTGCTCATGGGTCATGATCATGGCCAGGTCCTCTTGATGCTCCAGCATCAGGTCATGCCATTTCATGAGGATATCGGCTCGTTCCTGGGCGGTGAGGCCCTTCCATCCGGGAAGCGCCGCCTCGGCGGCAGCGATTGCACGCTCCGTCTCGGCCCGTCCCAGACGCGGTACATTGCCAAAGGGCGCTCCGGTGGCGGGATTGACGACATCGATCTGCTCGCCGCTGTCGGCGGCGACCCAGCTGCCATCGATGTAGGCAAAGGGGCAGTAGAGCTGCGTTTCCTTCAAGGCTTCCATGTTCGTCTCCCGGCCGGCGAGCGGCCCTGTGGTCTAAATGTGTAAGCGTGTGATGCGAGGCTATGTCACTCCGTCGTCTCGACGCCCTGTTCCGGCACCATGTGCTGCTCGGCCCCTTCCTGAAGCGGGGGCTGGACCATGGCTGTCAGTATGGCAAGTATCAGCACCAGTGCGATGGCGATCCAGCAGAAAGCACGGCCGATATAGCGCTCAGGGTTGCCGCGAATCTGGCGCAGCCCCATGACCCCGAAGATGGCGGCGGCGATGTTCAGCAGGGGCATGCTGCCCGCAAGAAGAAGCGCGAAGATCGCCGTGACGATGGACGCCATGGCCCAGGGGGAATAGTGTCGGCGTAACGTGGAACGGGGGGCATTGTCACTGCGCAACGAAGCATCACTCCCTGTGAGTCCAGTCTAGATCCCCCCCATGCTACGCGCTCAGCACCCGCGCACCAAGTTCAGGCAGCATGAAGCGAGATCAGCGACTGTTGACGAGGGTCAGAAACTCCTGGCGAGTCGGCTGGTTTTCGCGAAAAGCCCCCAGCATCACCGATGAGGTCATGCTGGAATTCTGTTTTTCCACGCCTCGCATCATCATACAGAGATGCCGCGCCTCGACGACGACCGCCACCCCCCTGGCATCAGTGACCTGCTGGACCGCCTCGGCGATTTGGCGCGTCAGGTTTTCCTGGATCTGCATGCGTCGGGCAAACATGTCGACGATGCGTGCAAACTTGGAGAGTCCCAGCACCCTGCCATTGGGAAGATAGGCGATATGGCACTTGCCGATGAACGGCAGCAGGTGGTGCTCGCACATCGAATAGAGCTCGATGTCCTTGACCAGCACCATCTCGTCGGTTTCGGATTCGAAGACCGCCCCGTTGATGATTTCCTCCAGCGTCTGGGCATAGCCACGGTTGAGAAACTGCATGGCCTTGGCAGCCCGCTTGGGAGTGTCACGTAGTCCTTCTCGCTCCGGGTTTTCCCCCAATTCGAGAATAATCTGGCGATAGTGGTTGGCAAGTTCTTCGATCATGGTCAGGCCCTACGCTTACCGATGGCTTGGTGATGGCCGGCCATCACATAATCCACAAATAATATACAAAGAAACATTCTTGTATAATAAAAATTTGCTTGGAACGGTGATTCTATCGCAACCGCGCCCCGATCGCAGTCCATGCTTACATCGCTGCCGATCCCTGCGACATTCCTTTGCTACGGCCCCTCTGGCAGCTATGGTAGAATCGAATTTTTCGAATGCCTGCCCCCTATGCGCAGCCGTGTCTATCGAGAGCCTGACATGATCCATACTCCGATCCTCGCAGCCGCTGGCCTGTCCCTGCTGCTGCCCTTTGCCGCTTCTGCCGCCACCTTGTCGCTGCCCTCCGATTCCAGCGTCGCCGTTCAGGTTATCGACGAATTGACACTCGACGCTGACAAGCCGCGCCAGGACGACATTCTGCTCAAACCGGTCAGCGGCGATACCAGCACCTCTCACGAGCTGCCAGAGTACTGTGTCCTGGTAGGCGATGCCCGGCTGGACGATGAGCGGGTCCGCATTACCGCCAATTCACTGACCTGCATCGAGACAAAAGGCGCATACAGCGAGATATTCAGTGGCGAGATCTCGGCCGCCGCCTACGAGATGGACGGCAGCTACGGTATAGACGCCTGCGACGCCGGCCGCTGCGAGTTGACGCCGGAGCACGCATTCCAGCTCAAGCTAGCCAGCGCGCTGGATATCGAGCAGCAGGACAACCCGGCGGCTCGCATCAATGAACAACGCCGCCAGGCAAATGGCGCCGGTATTGCCAATCCCATACCCGCCGAGCGTCCCGACCCGGACCAGTAACCCTCTACCAGTAACCCTCTATCAGAACGTACGAACGCGCCCCCAGCCTTTAGGGCGCGTCTGCTTTATTCCGCCAATCGCTTCCCGCCGCTAACCGCTCAGGCCAGCCAGCGCGGCGCCTTTTCCAGCAACAGACGCTGCTGCTCGAGCATACGAATATGGCCGTCCCAATAGCCTGCATCGGCCAACCAGGGAAAGGCCGGCGGGAATGCGGGGTCCTCCCAGCGCGCCACCAGCCAGGCGCTGTGGCGCATAAGCCGAAAGGTCCTCAGCGGCTCGATCAGCGTCAGCTCATGCCGATCGAAGTCGCGGTGCTGCTCATAGCCCTCCATCACTTCGGACAGCTGCATCTGCCATTCAGCGTCGTGCTCCGCCGTAAGCAGCATCCAGAGGTCCTGTATGGCGGGTGCCGTCAGGCAGTCGTCGAAGTCCACCAGGGTAAAGCTCTCGTCGCGCCCGAGTACATTGCCGATGTGGCAGTCGCCATGCACGCGGATCGCCTTCTCCCCGGCCCAGGCATACGGCTGAAGGGCCTGGTGAAGGGCGGTGGAGATTCGCTCATAGGCCCGGCGTTGCTGACGCCCCAGCCAGCTGCTGCCGAGCACCCGCTCCATCGCTTCCAATACCATGGCATCCAGGTTCAAGGTGCAGCGGTGCTGAAACGAGGACCGCTCACCAACGGCATGCAGCGCACCGATGACTTCGCCCAAGGCAAACAGGTGAGCAGGCTTTTCCAGCTCGGGGGCCTGCCCCGACACCTGGGGAAAAAGGGCGAAGCGAAACCCCTGGTCATGGTGCAGTGAGCCGCCTGTCGCGTCCTGCCAGGGCGCTGACACTGCGACCCCGGCCTGCTCCAGCTCGATCAGGAAGTCATGCTCTTCCTGTATCTGAGCATCGGTCCAGCGCTCAGGCCGATAGAACTTGACCACCCAGCGCCGGCGCTCATCGTCATGCACCAGGAACACGCGATTCTCGTAGCTGTTCAGGGCAAAGGGTTCACCGGGCAGCCAAAGGCCCAGGGACTCCACCGCCGCCACGATTCGTGACGGTTCAAGCCGGGCAAAGGGGTGCGTCGACGCCATGCTGCCTCCGAAGTTCCAGTAAGGGACCAGTAACGGAGTAGCATGCTACCAGAGTTGCGAAAATGGCGTACGCGCCACCGCCCAGGCCTCCACCTCTTCGGCCCCGGCGCGGCGGCACGCCTGGGCCAGGGCATCCAGCGTCGCCCCGGTGGTCATGACATCGTCCAGCAGCGCCACTCTCCCGGATAACGAGGAAGTGACTTCGAAGCCATCCTTCAGGTTGCGCCGGCGTTCGCTGCGGTCGAGCCCCCGCTGGGAGGGGGTATCCTCCAGGCGCCTGGCCAGCCACAGCGGAACGCCGAGGCGCGGGGCCAGTCGCCGGGCCAGCCACTCGGCCTGGTTGAAACCCCGCTGCCTGGCCCGGTTCGGATGCAGCGGCACGGCGAGCAGTGCATCGGGGTGCGGGATGTCGGCCAGCCGGGTTTCGAGCATCGCCACCAGCACGCTGCCCGCCCGGGGCGAGGCCTGGAACTTGAAGCGCTGCATGAGGGACGCCACCTCGTCCTGGTAGCGCAGTGGCACCCAGGCCCGGTCGAAGCTCGGGGGGTGCTCCAGGCAACGCCCGCAGAGCCGCCCCGCCAGCGAACCAGACGGCTGCGGTTCGGCACAGCGGGGGCAGGCCGGGAGATTCCAGGGCAACGCCTCGAAGCAGGGCTGGCACCAGGGCTGCCCCGCCTGGCCGGGCGCCAGGCAGAAGGCACAGCGACCGGGCAGCACGCGTCTCAGGCCAGCGTCCAGAGCCGACAGCATCTGACGAGGCAAGAGCGTCCAGCGATGCCCTGTGACAGGCTCTCGTCTCCGTTTCGCTGTCGCCTTTCTTACCATGTTCGTTGCTCCCTGCTGTCCTGCCCCCCTATCTGGAGGGCTTTGCGCCTGTCTGTAGGGCTCTTCACGTCAACCTAACCTGTCCGAAGGGTTGACAGTAATGGCAATCTTAAGCAATCCTACCGTCAACCAATTATTTTCAACCGGTTGACCATAAGCGAGTCTGATCATGCCCTCAGCGCCCAACGCCCCCAGTCCCCCTGAGCAGACCCTAGCCGGAAATCTTGAGGTCCGCCACGACTGGTCCCTGGCCGAGATCGAGGCGCTGCTTGCCCTGCCCTTCAATGACCTGCTATTTCGGGCACAGCAGGTGCACCGCACCCATTTCGACCCTAACGCCGTGCAGGTTTCCACCCTGCTGTCGATCAAGACCGGCGCCTGCCCCGAGGACTGCAAGTATTGCCCCCAGTCGGGCCATTACAATACCGACCTCGACAAGGAAAAACTGCTGGAAATCGAGAAGGTGGTAGAGCAAGCCAAGGCGGCACGCGACGCGGGAGCGAGCCGCTTCTGCATGGGAGCGGCCTGGCGCAGCCCGCGGGAGAAGGATTTCGAGGTGGTGATGGAGATGGTGAGTCGGGTCAAGTCGCTGGGGCTAGAGACCTGCATGACCCTGGGCATGGTGGACAGCGACCAAGCGAAGCGCCTGGCCGGCGCCGGGCTCGACTACTATAACCACAACCTCGATACCTCCCCGGACTACTATGGCGAGATCATCACCACGCGCACCTATGGCGACCGGCTGGAGACCCTGGCGAGCGTGCGGGAAGCCGGCATGAAGGTCTGTTCCGGGGGGATTCTGGGCATGGGCGAAACGCCTCGTGACCGGGCCGCCCTGCTGCAGCAGTTGGTCCGTCTGGAGCCCCACCCCGAATCGGTACCCATCAACATGCTGGTCAAGGTGCCCGGCACGCCGCTGGAGGATGTCGAGGATCTCGACCCCATCGTCTTCATCCGCGCCATCGCCGTGGCCCGCATCCTGATGCCGAAAAGCCATGTGCGACTCTCCGCCGGGCGCGAACAGATGAGCGAATCCACCCAGGCACTGGCCTTCCTGGCCGGCGCCAACTCCATCTTCTACGGCGAGCGACTGCTGACCACCGCCAACCCCCAGGCGGAACGCGACCGCGCCCTGTTCGACAAGCTCGGCTTGCACCCCGAGCACGTTGAGAAAAGGGTCCGCGAGACCTGCACGGACGACACATGCCAGCGAGAGAATCTGGAGGCGGCCATGGCGCTCAAGTCCAGCCAGTCCAGGGCCGACACCCTCGCCTACGACGCCACCCTGGCCTGAGGCGCGACGTGATGCAGCAACCTAGCCACTGGTCCCGGCGGCTGGCTGCCCGGGCACAGGAGCGCAGGCTCCAGGGGCTCTGGCGCCAGCGAGTTACGCACGGGCCTGACAGCGGCATGCATGACTTCGCCGGCAACGACTATCTCGGCCTGGCCCGGGACCCACGCCTGGCCCAGGCCCAGGCCGAGGGCGCCAGCCGCTTCGGTGCCGGTGCCGGTGCTTCCCACCTGGTCAGTGGCCACCTCGGCGTCCATGAGGCCCTGGAGCAGCGCCTGGCCGAGCTTACCGGCCGGCCACGGGCGCTGCTCTTCTCCACCGGCTACATGGCCAACCTGGGCACCTTGCAGGCGCTCTGCGATGGCAATACCCACCTCTTCCAGGACCGCCTCAATCACGCCTCGCTGCTCGATGGCGCGCGCCTTGCCGGCGCCCGGTCGCGACGCTTCCACCACCGAGACCTGGATGACCTTGACCGCCTTCTTGCACCGGTGCCGTCCGACACCCTCAAGCTGGTGATCAGCGACGGCGTCTTCAGCATGGATGGCGACGTGGCCGATATCGAGGGCCTGGCCGCCGTCAGCGCCCGACACGATGCCTGGCTGATGATCGATGACGCCCATGGCCTGGGTGTCCTCGGCGACCGCGGGGAAGGGTGTGCAGGACGAGCCCAGGATGCCGCGCGGGTGCCGATCCTGGTCGGCACCCTGGGCAAGGCCCTGGGAACTGCCGGTGCCTTCGTCGCCGGCAGCCATGAACTGATCGACCATCTGATTCAGTTCGCTCGTCCCTATGTCTATACCACGGCCCAGCCGCCGGGGGTGGCCGCCGCCACTCTGCAGGCGCTGGACATTCTCGCTGCCGAACCCGAACGACGCACCCGGCTGCTGAGCCTGGTACGCTATTTTCGCCATGAGGCCGAGCGGCTCGGGCTGCCCCTTGCCCACTCCGACACGCCGATCCAGCCCCTGCTCCTTGGCGATAGCCTTCGCACCATGCACTGGGCCTCCGCACTGCAGGAAACCGGCTTTCTGGTGGGCGCCATTCGACCGCCCACCGTGCCGCCAGGCCAGGCGCGCCTGCGCATCACCCTCAGTGCGCGACATACCCACGACACCCTCGATGCCCTGCTGGAAACCCTGGCCGGCCTTCAGCAGGCGGAGCGCACGCCATGACGAAACTGGTACTGCTCTCCGGCTGGGGCATCGATGCCCGGATCTGGCAGCCCCTCGCCCCCTACTGGCCTGACGGCGTCAAAGTGACGACACCCGACTGGCCGGGCTATGCCGGTCAGGCGCTCGATGAAATGCTGGCCCCCGATGACCTGGCCGGCCTTGGTCACCGGATGGCGGCGGCGCTTCCTGCCGATGCGGTCTGGGTCGGCTGGTCGCTGGGTGGGTTGCTTGCCTGTGCACTGCTAGCGCACCTGCCTGCGCCACGCACTCTGCTCATGCTGGGAACGGGGTCCCGATTCTGCAACGCCGAGGGCGTTACCCCGCAGGAGCTGGCCACCTTCCGTCGTGCCTTTGCGCGCAACCCGGAAGCGACCTGGCAACACTTTCTGCGCTGGCAGATGCAGGGCGAACCCGATCCACGTACCGCACATCGGCGCCTGCTCAGCCTGATCGGCAGGCAGCCCAGCGCACCCCACTCGACACTGGCCGCAGGGCTCACCCAACTGGCCACGCTCGATGTCACCCATATGCTGGCGGCACCGCCCTGCAGCGTACTGCGCATGGCCGGCCAGCAGGACCCCCTGCTCTCACCCGCAACGCGGCACGCCGCCGACGTGACACTCAGTGCAACGGGGCACTGTCCGATGCTCACCCGTCCAGACCGGCTGGCAGACCACCTGGTAGATATCGCCCAGCGCGCTGGCGATGGCCGGAACGAAACCGCCGGCAGCAGGGAGGAGGTGTCATGACAGTGGCCGCTCAAGTCGTCATCACCCCTGTCGAGACCGAGACATGGCGCAGCCGGGTGGCCCACGCCTTTTCCCGCGCCGCTCCCCGCTATGCCATCTTGGCCGGAGCGCAGCTATCCATG
This sequence comes from Halomonas sp. DQ26W, assembly GCF_003339685.1. Taxonomy (GTDB): domain Bacteria; phylum Pseudomonadota; class Gammaproteobacteria; order Pseudomonadales; family Halomonadaceae; genus Halomonas. Next base: position 104,093 of record NZ_QPKI01000003.1, read on the forward strand.
GGCGAGGCGCTCTGGCGCCACCTGCCCTCGCATGCCACAGCCATCCTCGACCTCGGCTGCGGCCCAGGACACTGGAGCGCGCGCCTGGCCTCTCGCTACGGGCAGAATGCCCGGGTAACCGGCCTCGACCTGGCCCCCGGCATGCTCGCAAAGGCTCGCAACGACCATGGCGAATGCATCCGGTGGCTCCAGGCCGATGCCGGCGCGCTGCCGCTGGACGATGCGACGCAGGACCTCGTCTTCTCCAACCTGGCCATTCAGTGGTGCCCCGACCTGGATGTCGTGCTGCCGGAGATTCAGCGCGTACTGCGCCCAGGCGGCCGTGCCCTGATCAACACCCTGGGGCCGGGCACCCTGGGCGAAGTGGCCCATGCCTGGTCCTCCTCCGCCCTGCTCGGCTTCCGCTCCCGCGAGCACCACCTGATCGGTGCGCAACTGGCGGGCTTCGACGGCGTCCGGCTGGAGGAGAAAATCGAGCGTTTCTTCTATCCGGACCTGGCCGCGGTGATGGCATCCATCAAGGGGGTCGGCGCTCAGATGCCCCGCCCCGATGCTCGCCTCACCCGGGCCGACCTGGCTCGCGCCAAGCGCCGCTATGAGTCTCTTCGCGTGCCCCGGGGTCTGCCGGTGAGCTACACGCGGCTGACGCTGATTCTCGACAGGAAATGAGCACAATGCCTGCCTATTTCGTCACCGGAACCGACACCGATGCCGGCAAGACGCTGGCCACCGCCGGCCTGCTGGCCCTGGCTCGTCGCCAAGGCTTCACCACCCTGGGGCTGAAGCCTGTCGCCTCAGGCTGCCGACTCACCTCAGCAGGGCTGCGCAACGACGATGCCCTTGCCCTGCAATCGCGCAGCGAGCCGGCCGTGCCCTATGCCGTCGTCAACCCCTTCGCCTTCGCGCCCGCCATCGCCCCCCACCTGGCGGCGCGACGTGACGTCGGCGATGTGACCCTGTCGGCACTGACCAACCATGTCGAGCCACTTCTCATGAGTCCCCGCGACCTGACCCTGATCGAAGGCGCCGGAGGGTGGCGCGTCCCGCTCAATGACAGCGAGGACCTCTCCGGCCTGGCCGTGCGCCTCCAGCTCCCGGTGATCCTCGTCGTCGGCCTGAAGCTTGGCTGCATCAGCCATGCGCGACTGACGGCGGAGGCGATCCAAGCCGATGGCCTGCGCCTCGCCGGTTGGATAGGCAACCTGCTCGACGCCGACTTTGCCACCGATGCGACCCTCTATGAAGAGAACCTGGTCACCCTCGAGCGCACCCTCCCCGGGCCCTGTCTCGGCATAGTGCCACGCCTGGACGCCGTCGATGAGCAGAGGCGCCCCGAGTCCGCCGCTACCTGTCTCGTGCTGCCCAATGACGATTGACTTGCCGGCGCGCGTCCGTACAATGTGGACGCCTGCCCAACCCTGCGGATGTGGTGGAATTGGTAGACACGCCAGATTTAGGTTCTGGTGCCTTCGGGCGTGGGAGTTCAAGTCTCCCCATCCGCACCATTCCAATGTATTGATTTTCTTTATTTCTTCCCGCTTCGCAGCACGAGGCAATCCCTGTGTGTGCCTGTCATATTCGCAGCGCAGCGTGTTGCAAGCCTCGTCCTACCCTTGCTTCATCCCTGTCCGCCGCCACCCAACGGAGGCTCGCCTATGTCCCACGTTTGGCACCCCTACGCCCATCTCAAGACACAGTCACCGGCGCCGAAGGTAATCGGTGGCGAAGGCCCTCGGTTTACCCTGGAGGGCGGGGAAAGGCTACTCGACGCCACCTGCTCCTGGTGGTGCATGATCCATGGCTACGGCCACCCACGCCTAGTGGCCGCGATTCGCGAACAGGCCGGCGAGCTGTGCCATGTCATGCTAGGCGGGCTGAGCCATGAGCCTGCCGATCGCCTGGCTGACGAGCTCGTACGCGTGACCCCCGACGGTCTCAATCACGTCTTCTTCTCGGATAGCGGCTCGGTGGGCATGGAAGTGGCGATGAAGATGGCGGTGCAGTATCACCAGTTGAAGGGCAAACCCGGCAAGCACCGACTGCTCTCCCTGATGAAGGCCTACCATGGCGATACGGTAGGCTGCATGGCGGTCTGCGATCCCGAGGAAGGCATGCACTCCCTGTTCGCCGGCTACCTGCCCCAGCACCATTTCGCTCCCGCCCCCACGGCCCCCTTCGGTGCCGAACCGGCATCGGTCCAGGCCGATCTCGATCGCTTACAGGCCGTGCTGGAACGTCATCATCAGGAGATCGCTGCCCTGCTGATGGAGCCGTTACTGCAGGCGGCAGGTGGCCTGAACATGACCTCCCCCCATTACCTCCGGGGGGCTCAGGCGCTATGCGAAGCGTACGATGTGCTGCTGGTCTTCGACGAAGTAGCGACCGGCTTCGGCCGCACGGGCACGCTATTCGCCGCCGACCATGCCGGTATTACGCCGGATATCATGGTGCTCTCGAAGGGACTGACCGGCGGATACCTGGGCCATGCCGCAACGCTGGCCACGGACCGAGTGCATGACGCATTCATCGGTGACAGCCCCTATCATGCCTTCATGCATGGCCCCACCTTCATGGGCAACCCGCTGGCTTGCCGGGTCGCACTGGAGAGTCTCGCCATCTTCGAGGAGGAACGCTACCTGGAGCGGATAGCCTGCCTCAACCAGATCCTGCGCGAAGAACTGGTGATGGACACCCGGCTGAGCATGCACCCCCAGGTTGCCGACGTCCGCACCCTGGGAGCCACCGCCGTGATAGAGGTCGTGGATCCGGCTTCACTGAAAGGGGTAGCAGAATTCGCTCGCGATCAGGGAGTCTGGCTGCGTCCCTTCGGCCGCTGGCTATATACCATGCCGGCCTATATCACCTCGGAGACGGACATGCGCCATATCACAAGCGTCATGAAAGGGTGGTTCTCGTAAGACAAGAACGCCGCTCTCCTAGGGAGAGCGGCATCTGTCGTCAATCGTCTGCGGGAAACTTGCCGGATGTCAGGCCATGGCGGGCTGGGCGTAGGAGATCGGTGCCAGCTCGCGCTCGTCTTCAAATGTCACGATCTCGTAGGATTCGGGCTGTGCCAGCAAGGCACGACAGAGCTGGTTATTAAGCGCATGGCCCGACTTGATGCCGCGAAACTCACCGATCAAACTAAAGCCCAGCAAGTAGAGATCACCGATGGCGTCGAGTACCTTGTGCTTGACGAACTCATCTTCGTAGCGCAGGCCGCCTTCGTTGACGATGCGGTAGTCGTCGACCACGATGGCGTTGTCGAGACTACCGCCCAACGCCAGGTTATTGGCACGCAGGTACTCGAGATCGCGCATGAAACCGAAGGTACGTGCCCGGGACACCTCCTTGACGAAGGAGGTGGTGGAGAAGTCCACCACGGCGGTCTGCTTCTGGTCTTCGAACACCGGGTGATCGAATTCGATGGCAAACGACACCTTGAAACCCTGATGCGGCAAGAAGCGCGCCTCCTTGTCATCCTCCTGGACCAGCACCTCACGCTTGATTCGAATGAACTGCTTTGGCGCCTCCTGCTCGGCGATGCCCGCCGACTGGATCAGGAAGACGAAGGGGCCGGCGCTTCCATCCATGATCGGCACCTCAGGGGCGCTGACATCCACATAGGCATTATCGATGCCCAGGCCCGCCAGGGCCGACATGAGATGCTCCACAGTGGCGACCTTGACACCGTTCTGCGACAGCGCGGTACACAGCGTCGTGTCGGTAACCAGGGAGGCACTGGCTGGAATCTGGACCTCCGGGTCGAGGTCGGTACGCACAAACACGATACCGGTATTCACCGGTGCCGGACGCAGCGCCAGATAGACTTTCTTACCGGAATGGAGTCCAACGCCGGTGGCGCGGATGCTGTTTTGCAGGGTGCGTTGTCTGATCATGGGCAGTAGCCAGGCAGTTGTTAGTTATCAAACACTGTTCACTATAACACCGAACAGACGTTTCAACAAAAAGACATCTCCTGACCCTGCCTGATCGCGCAAACAGCCGCTATCAATCAGCTTGGCGGCGCAGGAAGGCCGGGATGTCGAGATAGTCATCCAGCTCCTGAGGGGTGCGGCGCTTCTCTGGCTGCGGCTTCGGAGCCTCCTGTGGCTCGGCCTTGGCAGCTGCACTCTGCTGGCGCATGGCCGGCTGAGCACGCTGGCGATAGTCGCTGCCCTCTGAACGCTTGGCACTCTCGCGGCCAGCCACTTTCTGCTGGCGTCCTTCGAGCCCGGCCGCCACGACGGTGACGCGCAGTTCATCTGTCATGTCCATGTCGATCGAGGTGCCCACCACGATGGTGGCATCCTGGGAGGCAAACTCCTGAACGGTCGCACCCACATCGTTGAATTCACCGATGGAAAGATCCGGCCCAGCAGTGATATTGACCAGTATACCGCGGGCGCCATGCAGATCGATGTCTTCTAGCAGCGGGCTGCGAATCGCCTTCTCGGCGGCCTCGCGGGCGCGGTTCTCGCCGGTGGCACCACCGGTGCCCATCATGGCCATGCCCATCTCGGACATCACGGTGCGTACGTCGGCGAAATCGACGTTGATGATACCGGGGCTGGTGATCAGCTCGGCAATGCCCTGAACGGCGCCCAGCAGCACATCGTTGGCGGCACTGAACGCGGTCAGCAGGCTGGCGTTCTTGCCCAGCACGGACAGCAGCTTCTCGTTGGGGATGGTGATCAGGGAGTCGACGTGCTCGGAGAGCTCCTTCATGCCCTCCTCGGCGACCCGCATACGCTTGGGGCCTTCGAAGGGAAAGGGTCGCGTGACCACCGCCACCGTGAGGATGCCCAGTTCCTTGGCCACCTGGGCAACCACCGGAGCACCGCCAGTGCCGGTGCCTCCACCCATGCCCGCAGTGATGAAGACCATGTCAGCACCGCGGATCAAGTCCGCGATGCGTTCACGATCCTCCATGGCGGCCTGGCGACCGACATCGGGATTGGCACCCGCTCCCAGGCCCTTGGTGATCTCGCCACCGAGCTGGAGCACGGTTTTAGCCGACACTCGCTTGAGCGCCTGAGCGTCGGTGTTGGCACAGATGAACTCCACGCCTTCGATGTTGCTCTCGACCATGTGGTTGACGGCATTGCCACCGCCACCGCCCACGCCGACGACCTTGATGACCGCACTGCTCGAGGGTGCGCTATCTACCAGTTCGAACATAAGCCCCGTCTCCTGGACCGCGCCGCGGCCCTGTCAGAAATTTCCTTTCAACCAGCCCCTGATTCTTGCCAGCGCCGGAATCCCTTCCACTACCCCACGCCGGGAGACGTCATCACGCCCAGGCTGTGCCGTGACCAGTCTGCCCTCGCGACCTCGCCCACTGCGCACCTCCTGAAGAGCGTAATGTAGCAAACCCACGCCGGTGGAATAAATCGGATTGCGGACCACATCGGCCAAGCCGCGCACGTTGAGCGGACAGGCGATACGCACCGGCATATGGAAGATTTCCTCAGCCAGTTCGACCACCCCCTCCATGCGCGACGTCCCGCCGGTCAGCACCACGCCAGCCGCCACCATATCCTCGAATCCGCTGCGACGCAGCTCGTCACGTATCAGGGTGAACAGCTCCTCGTAGCGAGGCTCGACCACCTCTGCCAATGCCTGGCGGGAGAGGTCCCTGGCCGGACGGTCGCCAACGCTGGGTACCTTGATCATTTCGTCGCTGGAAGCCAGCTGCGTCAAGGCGCAGGCGTACTTGACCTTGATCTCCTCAGCGTACTGGGTCGGTGTTCTCAACGCCATGGCGATATCGTTGGTGACCTGGTCGCCGGCGATGGGTATCACTGCCGTGTGGCGAATGGCCCCTTCGGTAAAAACGGCAATATCGGTGGTGCCACCTCCGATGTCCACCATGCAGACGCCCAACTCCCGTTCATCCTCGGTGAGTACCGCCATGCTCGAGGCGAGCTGCTCGAGGATGATGGCATCTACCTCGAGACCACAGCGGCGAACGCACTTGTCAATATTCTGGACCGCGTTGAGTGCCGCCGTCACCAAGTGGACACGAGCCTCGAGCCGAACGCCTGACATGCCCAGCGGCTCGCGAATACCGCCCTGGGTATCGATGGAAAATTCCTGGGGCAACACATGCAGGACTCGTTGCCCTTCCGATATTGCCCTTGCCCTTGCCGAGTCGATAACCCGATCGATGTCGGTTGACATGACTTCGCGATCTTTTATCGCGACGACGCCGTCCGAATTCATCGAGCTGATATGGCTGCCGGCAACGCCTACATAGACCGAATGAATATCGCAGCCGGCCATCAATTCGGCCTCTTCCACGGCACGTTGAATGGATTGCACCGTGGATTCGATATTGATCACGACGCCTTTCTTCATGCCGCGAGAGGGGTGTGAGCCGATGCCAGCAATCTCGATGCCGCCATCATCGGTTGGCTGCCCAACGATCGCCACCACCTTGGATGTTCCGATATCCAGTCCGACTACCATGTTAGATGAATTGGAAGTGACTGCCATGCGCCGGGGTATCTCCTAAAACTTGACACACTGGGAATTCCACTATTCTGCTTTAAATGGCCATTGCGCCCATTATAGGAACAACTAGCGTTAAACCACCAGTCCAATACGTAAAACTGCGCTCACCATACGGGTTATTTCTCACAAAAGGAACACCGGTTTCGTTAGAATCCTGTAGCCGAGGATTCAAAAAAGGACTCAGCCTGCATCGTCGTTATCCGTCTCTTCAATACCCGTTTCGCCGTGCCATGCCACCGCAACGCCATTGGGATAACGCAGATCGATATAACGTATATGCTCAGCCTGCTGCCCCAGCTGTCGTTGCCAGGCAGCGCCCAGACGAGCCAGGCGTGCTTCGCGATCGCTGCGCCCCAGCATCACCCAGACCCCATCATCGAGCTGCAGCCGCCAGGCGCCGCGCGGCTCGAGCCTGAGTTGGGTGATGGTTAATCCAAGAGTGTCGAAGCGTGGCACCAGGCGGTCATGGTAAGCCAGCACTTCGGCCCCGCTGCCGACGGGACCGGCAAGATCGGGCAAGCCGGAAGGAGGTAGTACCGGTGCAAATGCGAAAGGCTCGCCTTCAGGATTGAGCAGATAGACATCGTTCCAGCGGGCCACCGGTACTTGTTCGACCAGTTCGAAGGCCAGCGCATATGGCCACTCCCGTGCCACGCGAACTTCCGCCAGCCAAGCCACCGACCGCGCTCGCCTGCGCAGTGCCGGCAGATCCGCCGACAGCCAGGTCTCTCCCTGGACCAGAGGCGCCAGCTGAGAGCGAAGGTAATCGGCGTTGACATGGCTGAGATCGCCACGAATCGAAACTCGCTCGATGGGACGGTCAAGCCATGTCCAGAGCGCGCGCCCGCCGGCCCCGAGGAGGATCAGTAGCAGCAGCAGCCCCGTCAGCGAGCCGCGCTTGCTCATGTCAGCCCGGACGGTAGCGTGGCGGCAAGGATGCGACACACCAGCGTATCGAAATCGATACCCGCGTAGGCGGCCGCCTGCGGCACCAGGCTATGATCGGTCATGCCCGGCGAGGTATTGACCTCGATCAACCAGAACCGCCCCTCTCCATCGCGCATGACATCGACTCGCCCCCAGTCTTCCCCGCCGACGGCATCAAAGGCCTGGCGGCAGAGCTCACCCAACTCTGCCTCCTCGTGAGCCTCCAATCCGCATGGCAGGTGATAGAGCGTATCGTTGGAGACATATTTGGCGTCATAGTCGTAGAGGCCGCCGGGTACCTCGACGCGAATGGCGGGGAGTACCGCTTCACCCAGCAACGATACCGTGTACTCATCGCCTTCGATGAAGCGCTCGGCCATCACCCGTGTATCGTAGCGGGCGGCATCGCGGTAGGCGTTAACCAGCGCCTCTCGACTGTCGACGATACTGATGCCCAACGTCGAACCCTCATGAACCGGCTTGACGACCAGCGGCAGGCCCAGGCGGGCCATTACGTCGTCCCAGTCGGCATCCGGCACGAGCATCAGCGACTCCGGTGTCGGCAGGCCCACCGACTGCCATATCTGCTTCGTCAACCGCTTGTCCATCCCCAGGGCAGAGGCCAGCACGCCGCTACCAGTATAGGGAATGCGCAGCAGTTCCAGTGCACCCTGGAAGGTGCCGTCCTCGCCACCACGCCCATGCAGGGCAATGAAGACGCGATCGGGGGCAAGCGCTTCGAGTCCGACAAGCCCGCCATTCGCGGGATCATAACCGATGACGTCGACGCCGCTGCGCTCCAGCGCCCTCAGCACCGCCGCCCCGCTGTTGAGCGACACTTCACGCTCGGCGGAGTCGCCACCATACAGCACCACCACTCGCCCAAAGTCTCTAGCCGCAATCATAGCGACACCTCATCGAGATTGAGCCCACTCTCGGCAAGCCCCAGGGCAATGCCACCCACGTCGCCAGCACCCTGGGTGATCAGGATATCTCCCGTGCGCAGCACTCTGGCCAGCAGGCCGGGCAGCTCAGACTTGTGCTGCACGAATATCGGATCGAGCCCTCCCCGCTGGCGAATGGAGCCCGCCAGTGTCCGGCCATCGGCGCCAGGAATCGGTGCCTCGCCGGCACTGTAGACGTCAAGCAGAAGCAGCGTATCGACCGCACCGAGCACCCTCACGAAGTCCTCGTAGAGGTCCCGGGTGCGGGTGTAGCGATGAGGCTGATAGACCATCACCAGCCGGCGCTTGGGCCAGCCGGCGCGAACCGCGCGAATGACCATCTCCACTTCCCGCGGGTGGTGACCGTAGTCGTCCACCAGCATGACTTCGCCCTCACCATCGGGCGGCGGGAAGTGGCCATGGACCTGGAAGCGACGTCCCACTCCGGCAAAACCGGCCAGGCCACTCAGGATGGCGGCATCTTCGACGCCGGCATCGGTGGCCACGACGATTGCCGCCAAGGCATTCAGAGCATTGTGGCGCCCCGGCATCGCCAAACGCACCTCCAGCGGTGCGAATCCATCGGGACGCAGTGCGGTGAAGCAGACATCGCCGCCCTGCTGGACGAAATCCACGATGTGATAATCGGCATCCTCACTGAAACCGTAGGTCACGAACTGCCGTTGGACTCGCTCCAGCAGACCGCGTACGTGCTCATCGTCAATGCACAGAATGGCCAGTCCATAAAAGGGCAGGTTGTGAAGAAACTCGATGAAGGTGTTCTTGAGACGCTCGAAGTCGCCTCCGTAGGTGCTCATATGGTCGGCGTCGATATTGGTGACGATCGACACCATGGGCTGAAGGTGGAGAAAAGAAGCATCGGATTCGTCCGCCTCGGCAACTAGATAGTCTCCCTCACCCAGCTGGGCGTTGGTGCCGGCGCTGGTCAGACGTCCGCCGATGACGAAGGTTGGGTCCAGTCCCCCTTCACCCAGTAGCGTTGCCGTGAGGCTGGTGGTGGTAGTCTTGCCATGGGTTCCGGCAACCGCGATGCCGTGTCGAAAGCGCATCAGTTCGGCCAGCATCTCAGCTCGGCGCACCACCGGCAGACGATGCTCATGCGCCCAGAGTATCTCTGGGTTGGACGCGTCCACGGCGGTGGAGACCACCACCACGTCGGCGCTCATCACATTCTCCGCGGCGTGACCAATGGCGACCTGGATACCCATCCCCCGCAGCCTTTCGACGACTGGAGAGGCCTTGAGGTCGCTGCCGCTGACCCGGTAGCCCTGATTGGCGAGTACTTCGGCGATGCCGCACATGCCGGCGCCACCGATGCCCACGAAATGGATGCGCCGGATACGGCGCATGCCCAGCCCTCGCCCATGGCGGGGCAAGGTTGCCTGGCCGGGAACCGGCCTCAGGGTGCTATCGCTCAAGAGCTGTCTCCATGCAGCCGGCCACAAGTCGCTCGACGGCGTCGAGGTGCGCGCACGCCCGTGCGCGCTGCGCCATGGTGGCCAGGGTATCGGGTTGCAGCAGTGTCGTCAGGCGCTCGGCAAGAGACACTGCCGTCATATCGTGTTGCGGCAGCAATTCGGCCGCCCCCGCCGCAACCAGAGCGCGTGCATTGGCAGTCTGGTGGTCATCGACTGCATGGGGCAAGGGCACAAACAGCGCAGGCTTGGCGGCGGCGGCCAGCTCGGAGACGGTCAGTGCCCCGGCACGACACACTACCAGGTCGGCCCAGCCGTATGCCGCCGACATGTCATCGATGAAGTCGACCACCTCGGCCTCAACCCCTTGCGCGGCATAGGCCTCTCGGGTCGCTTCCTCCTTGTCCCGGCCGGCCTGATGCCGAACCGCGGGCCGCAACGTTTTCAGCAGCCGGGCAAGCCCTTCGGGCACGCGTTGGTTCAATGCCAGCGCCCCCAGCGAACCGCCGACCACCAGCAGCCGCAGTGGGCGGCCAGTCATCGTTTTGCTGTCCCGCGGGGCCTCTCCCAGGGCAGCGATATCCCCACGCACTGGGTTGCCAATCACCTCAGCACGTCCAGTAAAGGCGTGATCGAAGGCGGCATAAACCCGCTTCGCCAGGCGTGCCAGGGTCCGGTTGGTCAGCCCTGCCACAGCGTTCTGCTCATGGATCACCAACGGCCGCCGCATCAACCAGGCGGCAAGCCCGCCCGGACCGCTGGCAAAGCCGCCAAGCCCCACCACCAGTTGCGGATCGAGAGCTCTCAGAATACCGGCGGCCTGCCATATGGCACGGGTCAGGTTTAATGGCGCCAGCAGCCAGCCGACCAGGCCATTGCCGCGCAGCCCGGCCACTGAAACATGGTTGAGCGGAATACCGGCGGCAGGTACCAGGCGGTTCTCGATGCCGTGCGGGCTGCCCAACCAGTGGATCTCCATCCCCTGTGCCTGAAGCCCTCTGGCCAGCGACAGGGCGGGGATGACATGCCCACCTGTACCACCCGCCATGATCACTACGCGCCGTGCCTTTGCCTCGCTCACTTGCCGACTCCTTGTACTTCGGGTGCCCGGCGCCCGGCCGTGGCCTCACGCCGAGCGACGGGGTTCGCTCTTCGCCGTGCCAGACGAGTTTCGATATCGGCGCGCAGCAGTAGCGCCATCATAATCGCGCTGATCAACAGGCTCGAGCCACCGTAGCTCAATAGAGGGAGGGTCAAGCCCTTGGTGGGCAACATGCCGGTACTGACGGCAATATTGATGAAGGCCTGGGCACCGACCACCAGGGCAATGCCGTAGCTGAGATAGGCCGCATAGGCGAGCCCGGCCAGTTCGGCGCGGCGCCCAACCGCCATGGCTCGGAAGATTAACAGAGCAAAGAGGCCTACCACACCGATCGCACCGAACAGCCCCAATTCCTCGGCCAGCACGGCAAAGACAAAATCGGTATGGGCCTCCGGCAGGTAGAAGAGTTTCTGCACACTATTGCCCAACCCCATGCCCAACCAGTGTCCACGGCCATAGGCGATCAGTGCCTGGGTCAACTGGTAGCCGCTAGCGAACTGGTCCGCCCAGGGATCGGAAAAACTGGTCAGTCGAGCCAGGCGATAAGGCTCGGCGATGGCGACGTAAAAACCCAGCACCCCGACACCGCCAAGTATCAGCACAAAGCGAAGCCAGGGCGCCCCTGCCATCAGCAGCATGCCCATTACGCAGCCGGTCATGACGACCATGGCGCCATAGTCGGGCTCGAGAATCAGCAGCACGGCGATGACCCCCATCACCAGCAACGGACGCAGGAAGGCACCCCACTGACGCCGCACCTGTGGCAGGAATCGTTCCAGGTACCCGGCCAGGTAGGCAATCAGACAGAGCTTGGCGACTTCCGACACCTGCAGGTTGAAGGGTATCCCGGGCATGGAGAGCCAGCGTCGGCTACCGTTGACCTCTCGCCCGACGAACAGTACCAGCACCAGCAGCACAATGCTGACCAGCAACAGCAGAGGGCCGTTGGCACGCCACCAGGCCAGCGGAGTGCGTAGCGTAAGACCTGCCGCCACCAGGGCCAAGATTACGAACAGCGCATGGCGTTGACTGAAATACCAAGGGTTTCCCGTCAGCCCGGCGGCCACTTCCGTGGAAGCCGATGTCACCATCACCCAGCCGATAAGCATCAGCGCAACGGAGGCAAACACCAACCAGCCGTCAAAGGGCTGATGCTGGGTAGAGAGACGCTGACGCAGCCTGGCAAGGCGAGTCACGATGCCCTCCCTTTCGCAAGACGTCGAACCCAGCGGCGGAACACCTCACCGCGCTCCTGGTAGTTGGCAAATTGATCGAGACTGGCGCAAGCTGGCGAGAGCAGCACGCAGTCTCCTGGTTCGGCGATAGCCTGTGCCCGGGCCATGCCCTCCTCGAGGTCATCGACCAGGCTCACGCTAACAGCGCTGCCAAGCGCCTTTTCTAGGCGTTCGGCGTCCAGGCCGAAGAGAATCGCTTCACGGCCATACCGGGCAAGGGGTTCGGCCAGAGGATGAAAGTCGGCCCCTTTACCCATGCCGCCGGCAAGCAGGATAAGCCGGCCGTCCAGGGTCGGCCCCAGCCCTGCTATGGCAGCAAGAGCAGCACCGACATTGGTGCCCTTGGAGTCGTTGATCCAGCGCACGCCACCAACCTCGGCGATGACCTCCCCGCGGTGCGGGAGCCCGGTAAAGCGTCGCAACACACGGCACATGGCCGCCATCGGGAATTCCAGGCGATGCCCCATGGCCAGGGCGGCCAACGCATTGGCATGATTGTGCCGGCCTGCCAGCCGCATCTCGCGCACCGGCATCAGCGGTGTGTCGCCGTGCATCAGCCAGTCACCGCCCTCATGACGAGCGACACCCCATTCATCCTTCTCCGGCGCTCGGGTGGTGAAGCAGTCCTGGGCAGGCAGGCGCTCCAGCGGCCGGGTCATAGCGTCATCGGCATTGATAACTCCGTGCCGTGCGCCACGGAAGATATTCAGCTTGGCGGCACGATAGTTCGCCATGTCGCCATGCCGGTCAAGATGATCTTCCGAGAGATTGAGAAAGGCCGTGGTCTCGGCCCCCAATCGCGGCGTGGTCTCCAACTGAAAGCTGGAAAGTTCGAGCACGTAGCAATCGGCATTCGGCTCGTCATCGAGCAGGTCCAGTGCTGGCGTACCCAGGTTGCCGCCCACCGCCACGCGCCGGCCCGACTCCCGGGCCATCTCGCCAAGCAGGGTGGTGACAGTAGACTTGGCATTGGAGCCGGTGATGGCAGCGATCGGCGCACGACAGACACGCACGAAGAGCGCAATCTCGCCGATCACCAGGGGCTCGCCGGTAGCGTCACGCATCCGTCCGGCAAGTTCGGCGAGCCCCGGCGTGCAGGGATCCACTCCAGGGCTGAGTATTACCTCCTCCACCTCGCTCAGGTCCAGCGACGTCAGCGGCCCACAGTGAATCTCGACCCCTGGATGCGCCGCATGGAAGTCGTCGACACCGGGCGGTACCGCACGGGTATCGGCCACCATGTAGGGCACGCCCTGCCGCGACAGGTGCCGACATATGGCGTGACCGGATATGCCGAGCCCAACGACCAGGGCCGTGCCCTTGGGCACTTTTTGCATGCTCGCCTCCTGTCCGTGGCGCAGGGTTCGAAAATAGGCCTGGCCTGGCGGCTCAGCGTATCTTCAGGGTGGCCAAGCCGATCAGCACCAATACCACCGTGATGATCCAGAAGCGCACGATGACGCGCGGCTCCGGCCACCCCTTGAGTTCGTAGTGGTGATGCAGCGGCGCCATGCGGAAGATGCGGCGTCCCGTCAGCTTGTACGACCCCACCTGGAGGATCACCGAGACCGTCTCCATGACGAAGATCCCACCCATGATGAAAAGCACGATCTCCTGGCGGACGATGACCGCCACCACACCCAGCGCCGCCCCCAGCGCCAGCGCCCCGACGTCGCCCATGAAGACCTGGGCCGGATAGGTGTTGAACCAGAGGAAGCCCAGGCCAGCCCCGGAAATGGTGGCGCAGAAGACCGCCAGCTCTCCGGCCCCGACGATGTTGGGAATCTGCAGGTAGCTGGCGAATACCGCATTGCCGCTGGCGTAGGCGAATACCGCCAGGCCCATGGCCACCATGACGGTGGGCATGATCGCCAGCCCGTCCAGGCCATCGGTGAGGTTGACGGCATTGGAGCTGCCGACAATCACCAGATAGGTCAACACGATGTAGAAGACCCCCAGTGGTATCACGATATCCTTGAACAGGGGCACGATCAGGCTGGTTTCCACCGGATTGCCAGCAGTGTAATAGAGCACCAGGGCGGCGATCAGGCCAATCACCGACTGCCACAGGTACTTCCAGCGTGCCGGCAGCCCCCTGGGATTCTTCTCCACCACCTTGCGGTAGTCGTCGACCCAACCGATCGCGCCGAAGCCCAGGGTCACCACCAGTACGATCCAGACATAGTGCACGCTAAGGTCCGACCACAGCAGCGTACTGACGGCGATGGCCATCAGGATCATCGCGCCGCCCATGGTGGGGGTGCCCGCTTTGGACAAGTGGGATTGAGGGCCGTCATCGCGTACCGCCTGGCCGATCTGCCGCTCGACCAGTCGACGAATCATCCAGGGCCCTAACCAGAGACAGAGCAACAGGGCCGTCATGGTCCCCAGGATCATCCGCAGGGTGAGGTAATTGAAGACATTGAAGGCGCTCTGGTATTGCGCCAGGAAGTTAGCCAGAAAAAGCAGCATGTGTTGCGTTCACCTTGATGCGTCAGCGCGTAATGCGGCCACGACCCGCTCCATTCCGGCACTGCGCGATCCCTTGATCAGTACGCTTGCCCCGGGGGGGAGTTGACTCAGGACATGGCGCGTCAGCGCGTCGCGGTCGTTGAAATGGCACCCACCCTCTCCGAAGGCTCTACTGGCTGGCTGCGCCAGCTCACCGCAGGTGCCGAGCACGTCGATTCCCAGTTCCCGCGCGTAACGGCCGACTTCGGCATGCAGTCGGTCCGATGCCTCCCCCAGCTCGCCCATGGCGCCCAGCAGGCACCATCGCGGCCCCGGCAACTCGGCCAGCAGCGACATGGCCGCCTTCACCGCACCTGGGTTGGCATTATACGTATCGTCAAGCAGTCGGCATCCATTGATGCCGGATTCCGGACTCAAGCGTCCCGGCATTGGCACAACCGCCTCCAGCCTGGCCAGTAGCGGCTCGGGGGCGAGCCCCAGCGCAATGGCTCCGGCCATTGCTGCCAGCGCATTGGCCACTCCATGGCGCCCCAGCAGGGCGAGCTGCACCCGCCCGCACCGACGTTCGTCCACGACAAGCGTGAAAGCATAGCGCCCCGAGGCGTCACAGGCCAGCTCGGCGGCATGCACCCGCGCCTCTGTGCTGAATCCGAAATCCATGACCGGTCGCGGAGCGGCAAGCCGCATCCATAACGGAAAGTAATGATCGTCGCGATTGAGGACGGCGATGCCGTCGTCACCCAGGCCTGCGAGGATCTCCGACTTGGCCTGGGCGATCCGGCCCATGCCGCCGAACTCACCGACATGGGCACCGGTGACATTGGTGATGATCGCCACCTGCGGCTGAGCGAGCATCGTGGTCCAGGCGATTTCACCCAGATGATTCGCACCAAGCTCCACCACTGCCTGCCGGTGGGCGGAATTCAGCGCAAGAAGCGTGAGTGGCACGCCAATATCGTTGTTGAGATTGCCATGGGTGGCCAAGGTCTCACCCGGCCGGCCCAGCAGTTGAGAGAGAATTTCCTTGACGCTGGTTTTGCCACTATTACCGGTCACCGCTACCAGCGGGCCGCCCCAGGCCCGGCGTCGTGACTGCCCAAGCAACCCCAGGGCCAGGCGGGTATCCGGCACCACCAACTGGGGCAGCGGGTCGTCCATGGGCTCCTCGACCATCGCCGCCGCCGCCCCCGCCTCCCGTGCCTGGGCGATGAAGTCATGGGCGTCGAAGCGGTCGCCGCGAAGCGCCACGAACAGGGCACCGGGAACCAGGCAGCGTGAATCGGTAACGATGTCAACCAATTGCCGGTCCACCCCCGGAGGCGCCACCCCAAGCGCGTCGGCCACTTCTGCCAACGTCGACAGTCCGAGCCTAGGCATCAGCATCGCTCCCACACCGCAGCAGCGCGACTTCGGCCCGCCGCGTATCACAGAATGGGTGGCGTACGCCATCGATCTCCTGGTAAGTCTCATGACCCTTGCCGGCGATCAATACCACATCATCGGCACCGGCCTCTGCCAGCGTCCGGTCGATGGCTTCGCCTCGCTCCGCAATAGCCCAGGCCTGGCGGCGGGCCTCGGCCGACAGCCCGTTCAGGACCTGGTCACGAATGGCGGCTGGGTCTTCGTTACGAGGGTTGTCATCGGTCACTACCAGACGATCCGCATGACGCTCAGCAGCCTGTGCCATTAATGGCCGCTTGCCACCGTCCCGATCGCCGCCACAGCCGAACAGACACCAGAGCCGCCCTTCGCCGGGCAAGTGACGGCGCAAGGCAACCAGCGCGTTTTCCAGAGCATCCGGCGTGTGTGCGTAGTCAACGATCACCGTGGGACAGCCGGCCCGGCGCAGCGTTTGCATCCGCCCCGGCACTGGCGGCAGACGCGTTGCCACCTCGAATAGCGTCGGCAAGGACTCTCCCAGGCCATAAAGCGTGGCGATGGCCAGTAGCACGTTGTCGAGATTGAAGCGCCCCATCAGCGACAGTTCGAGGGTCTTCTCACCCTCGGGGGTGGCCACCAGCGCCAGCTGACCGTGCTCGGAGGGCTTCCAGTCGAGCACACGCAGGGTCGCTGCGATGTTGTCACCAACGGCAAGCACCCGCACTCCCGGCGCCACACCAGCCAGCATCAGGCGCGCCAGGGGGTCGTCGGCATTGACCACGACAAGCGACAGCTCGGGCCGACGGAACAATCTTGCCTTGGCAGCCGCGTAGGCCGCCATGCTGCCGTGATAGTCGAGATGATCACGGCTCAGGTTGGTAAAGATCGCTGCCGTCAGTTGGCAGCCGTCCAGTCGCCCCTGCTCCAGGGCATGGGATGAGACCTCCATGGCAACGCGGTCGATGCCCTCCCGGGCCATCTCTGCCAGCGACGCCTGCAGGGCCAGTTGCCCCGGCGTCGTCAGGCCGCCCTCTGACAGCGCGGCAGGCCGCCCATGCCCCAGGGTTCCCACTAGCCCAGCATCCCGACCCAAGGCGGCGCTCAGCTCGGCAAGATAATGTGTCACCGAACTCTTGCCGTTGGTGCCTGTGACACCGATCAGCTCGACCCCCTCGGGGACCGCAAAGAGTTCATGACCCAGCTCGCCCAGGCGTTGACGCAGAAAAGGCAAGGCGAGCACCCGTGGATCCTCGGCGGATGCCGGCAAGGTTTCCCCGGGCTCGATATGGTAGAGCACCCACCCGGCACCGGCGTCCAGCGCGGCGGAAACGAAGGCTCGCCCGTCGGCACTGACCCCTGGAACGGCCAGGAAGATATCGCCCCGTGACAGGCGACGGCTGTCGAGCACCAAACGAACCGGCTCGCCCGGTGCTATGTCGGGAATCGGCAGGCCGGGCCAGCATCGCTTCATCGCAGCCTGAAAGCAGGAAGCACTCACCTCCATGGGATCACCTCTAACGGGAAGTGGCAAAGTGTCATCTTACGCGCTGGTCGGGCGGCACATCGAGCAGACGCAGTGCGCCACCAGTGACACGAGAGAATACCGGAGCCGCGACGGCACCACCAAAGTAGTCGCCACCACGGGGGTGGTCGATCATCACGATAGTAACGATGCGGGGGTCGGAGACGGGGGCAATGCCGGCGAACAGGCTACGATAGGCATCCTGCTCATAGCCACTAGCCGAGGACTTGCGCACTGTGCCAGTTTTTCCGGCTACCCGATAGCCAGGCACCCCTGCACGGCGACCACCCGTTCCCGGCTGGACGGACTCCTCCATGATGCGCAACAGATTGTAGGCTATCGTCGGATCGATGGTTGGGGTACCGTCAGGCCCCTCCGGCAGCCTGAGCAGGGAGGGAGGCATACGCACCCCGTCATTGGCGAGCGCCGTATAGGCACTGGCCAGTTGCAGCGCAGAGACAGACAAACCATAGCCGTAGGAGAGAGCGGCCCACTGGCTGCGCGACCAGCGTACCGGTGCCGGCATATGGCCGACAGCCTCGCCGGGAAAGCCCGTATCGGTGCTCTGGCCAAAGCCCAGCCGACGATAAAGCTCGGGCACCAGGGGTTCGTCGAGCTCGAGGACCAGTCTCGACATGCCGATGTTGGAGGATTTCTCGAGAATCCCGGCCAAATCCAGCCTGCCATAGTTGCGAATGTCGCGAATGGTGAAGCGGTCCAGCATCATCCAGCCGGGCGAGGTATCGACCACGACATCCAGGTCAAACTGACCACTCTCCATGATTGCGGCCATGGCCAGCGGCTTCACCACGGAGCCAGGCTCAAAGACATCGACGATAGCCTGATTGCGCAATCCTCGAGGGTCGAGGCCCGCTCGATTATTGGGGTTGTAGGAGGGCTGGTTGGCCATGGCCAGCACCTCACCGGTACGGGCATCCATCATCACCACGACGCCGCCATCGGCCTCGTGCTCGTCCACCGCGGCCATGAGCTCACGATAGGCCATGTACTGCAGCCGCTGATCAATGGAGAGCACCAGCTCGCCACCGGGCTGCGCTTCGCGAAGAATGGCCAGGTCACGCACCAGGCGACCGCGGCGGTCCTTGATCACGCGGCGCTGCCCCGGTGTTCCAGCCAGGTAGGGCTGATAGGCGAGCTCCACCCCCTCCTGGCCCATGTCATCCACATTGGTCACGCCCAGCAACTGAGCGGTCACTTCGCCAGCCGGGTAGTAGCGCTTGTACTCATGCTGGGCATAGACTCCGGCCATGCGCAGGCCAAGAACGCGCTGGGCTGCCTCCGGAGTCAACTGCCGACGCAGGTACATGAATTCGCGCTCGCTGAAGCGCTCCAGACGCGCTTCGAGATCGTCCGGTGACATGTTCAGGGACTGGGCCAGCATCAGCCGCTGGATACGATCCTCAGGCACTTCCTGGGGGTTGGCCCACAGCGTCACGACCGGTGTGGAGATGGCCAGCGGCTCACCGTTACGATCACTGATCATGCCCCGGTGGGCGGTGAGAGACTCTGTGCGCAGCGTCCTGGCATCCCCCTGCCCTTGCAGAAACGAACGATCAATGACATGCAGCGTGACGATGCGCCCTGCCAACAGCAGCATGCCGACCAGGACCAGAAAGAGGATCAGATAATAGCGTGCGCCGCCCATGGGAGCCGAAGGCGGGCGACGGCGCGGCGACACACCGCTGCGGGCTTCCCCGCTCATGGTCGGATGACCTCGACTTCGTTGACATGGGGCAGGCGCATTTCCAGCCTCTCGATGGCCAGGCGCTCGATTCGCGCTGGTGACGACCAGGCGCTCTCTTCCAACAGCAACTGCCCCCACTCGGTCTGCAACTGATCGCGTTCACGCTCGAGCTGCTGCAGGCGAGCATATTGCTCGCGAGTAAGATGGCTGACGTTGACCACCACTGTGGCAGTGACAAGGCAGGCCACCACCAGGCCCACCACCACCAGCAGGCCGCTGCTGGGCATACTGGCAGGCGCCCAGCGGGACAGGTTGGCGCGTGATGGTTGCAGTCCTTGCTTCATGCCCTTCCTCAGACCAGCTTGCGCGCTGCTCGCATGACAGCACTGCGGGCACGGGGATTGGAATTGACCTCTTCTCGTGTCGGGCGCTGGGCCTTGCCCAGCGGCTCCAGGCGCCGGGCCAGCTGATCGTCACGAATCGGAACGCCACGTGGCAAGTCAGTGTCCCCACGCACGTGCTCACGGATGAATCGCTTTACACGCCGATCCTCGAGCGAGTGAAAACTGATCACTACCAGATGGCCACCGGGGGCCAGGGCCTCAAGCGCCTCCTCGAGAGCCGCATCGAGTTGCTCCAACTCACCGTTGATATGGATACGTAACGCTTGAAAAGCGCGAGTCGCGGGATGCTTGCCCTTTTCCCAGGCCGGATGAGCGACCTTCAGCACCTCGGCCAGATCCGCTGTCCGGCTGAAGGGGCGCTCCGCACGACGCGTCACGACCGCCCTGGCCAGCCGCTTGGCAAAGCGTTCCTCGCCGTAGATCTTGAAGACATGGGCGATCTCGGACTCACCGGCACGTGCCAGCCAGGCAGCCACGCTCTCCCCCCGGGTCGGGTCCATGCGCATGTCCAGCGGACCGTCACGCAGGAAACTGAAGCCGCGCTCGGGGTCATCCAGCTGTGGCGAAGAGACACCGACGTCGAGCAGTACACCATCCAGCCTGCCATACAGGCCATGGCGTTCAGCCAGTTCACCAAGGCGCGCAAATTCTCCCTGCTCGATGGTGAAACGGGCATCATCGATATCCGCCGCTTCGGCAATGGCTTGGGGATCACGATCGATGGCCAGCAGCCGTCCCTCGGGGGCTAGCCGGGCGAGGATGGCCCGGGAGTGTCCGCCTCGGCCAAAGGTGCCGTCCAGATAGGCGCCAAAGGAGTTGTGAACGAGCGCCTCTACGGCACCGTCCAGCAATACGCTGGCATGACGAAAGCCGCGGTGGGCCGGTTCAGGTGCGGTTGACGACATGCGCTTCTCTGGATTGTCGGTCTAGGACCGGTAACGGAAGTTTGAAATCAGGGGGAGTCGGCCGATAAGCCGGGTTCTGTCGAGGACAGCCATTCATCTAGGGGCCGCGTCACCACGGCCCTCGAGCAACCTACCCGAACCCGACGCGGGCCACGTCATTGGGTTCCTATTTGGTCTTGCTCCGGGTGGGGTTTACCATGCCACGCACTGTTACCAGGCGCGCGGTGCGCTCTTACCGCACCCTTTCACCCTTACCGGCCTCCCGAAGGAGACGTAGGCGGTCTACTCTCTGCTGCACTTTCCGTCGGCTCACGCCGCCCAGGCGTTACCTGGCACCCTGCCCTATGGAGCCCGGACTTTCCTCCCCCGGCCGACCGCGAGGGCCGGCACGGCGGCGACTGTCTGGCCGACTCCGAGCGCAAGAATAACAGCGCACCGGAGCCCTCTCAATGTCTTTCCTCGTCATCGGACGCAGAGCCCGATGCGTCAGCGCGCATCCTTGAGGGCCTGAGCCCGGCCGTACCAGACCTTCTTGGGACCGCCCAGCAGCCTTGCCGCTACTCCTGCCGCCTGCTTGACACCGACATCCTCGGCCAGCAGCGCACCCAGCAAGGCATCGGCCTCGGCCTCGCCGGCTTCGGGGGCATCGCGCGACTCGGCTCCGGCTATCATGATGACGAACTCCCCCCGAGCCTGGTCCGGGTCGTCGTGCATGCGCGCCAGGAGGCATTCTGCACTACCATCAAGGAAAGTCTCGAATGCCTTGGTCAGCTCACGAGCCAACACCAGCCGGCGATCACCCAGCACACAGGCGATATCCGCCAGGGTATCGCGGATACGGTGCGGCGACTCGTAGAAGACCAGCGTCTCCTCGCGGGCCGCAAGCCCCTCCAGGCGTAGTCGGCGGGCACCGCCCTTCGCTGGCAGGAAACCCTGGAAGAGGAAACGGTCCGTGGGCAATCCAGCCCCCGAGAGGGCCGCCACCAATGCACAGGCGCCCGGCACCGGTACGATACGACGCCCCCGGGCACGCAGTTCTCGCACCAGCACGAAGCCGGGATCACTGATCAACGGCGTACCGGCATCACTGACAAGGGCGATATCATCGCCGCCTACCAGTCGTTCGTCGAGTTGAGCGACGCGCGCCGCCTCATTATGCTCATGGAGAGAGAGCATCGGCAACGCAAGCCCCAGGTGGCGCAGCAACCGTACTGTATGGCGAGTATCCTCGGCGGCTATTACCGCCACTTCGCTCAACACCCTGGCTGCACGCGGCGAGAGGTCTTCCAGATTCCCAATTGGCGTGGCGACAACGTACAATGTCCCCTGATTCACATCAGTCATGTCGGTTCCCTGGCAAGCTCCCCGGACAAGGAAGAATCATGCTGAAAATGCCCCGCGGCCTGCTGGCCACAGCGCTTCTGGCCATACTGCTGGCCGGCTGTGCACCTCCCGGCATCGTCGATCGTGTTCCCGACGACGACCCTGGCTATCTCATCGAGCTGGCGCGGCAGCAGGAGCCCGAACAGGCAGCGATGAGCCGCCTCCAAGCGGCCGACATCCTAGCACAACAGGGACAGCGCACCCAGGCGCTCGAGGTGGCAACCGATATCGACGATCAGCGACTACCCGCCGAATATCGCCTGCAGTGGGCCGTGCTGCTCTCCGAACTCGGCGAGTCCGAGGACGATCCCTGGGCGGTCATCCAGGCCGCGCAGCTGCTCGACGAAATCCAGGTGCCTCGTGATGCTGGCCTGATACTGCGTGAGCGGCATGGCCGGGCCCTGGCACAGGTCGATGAGGATCGCGCGGCTGCGCTGATCCTGATCAGTGTACAGAGCGAGACTGACAGCGAAGCACTAAACGACCCTATCTGGGCCTCGCTCTCTCGCCTTGAGGGACCTGAGCTTGCGTCCATGCGCGACGAAACCGATGCTCTGGGTCTGGGCTGGCTGGTACTCGCCAATCTGGCGCGAGAAAGTGCTGGCGACATCGAGCAGCTCTTCATGCGCCTCGATGAATGGCGCCAACGCAACGCCCACCATCCAGCCGCACGAAGCGTACCCGCAGACCTCATCGCCTTGCGCGACCTGCGCGGTCAGGAAGTCCGACATATCGCCGTTTTCCTTCCTGAATCGGGCCCCTTGGCCGGCGTGGCTGACGCAATTCGGGACGGCATACGCACCCATCACCAGCGTGCCGCCGAACGCAATGGCGGTGTTCGCCTGTCGTTCCTGGACACCAGCCGGGGCAGTATCGACGCCCTCTATGAGGAGGCACGTAACCGCGGCGCTCAGGTCGTCATCGGCCCCTTGGACAAGGACCTGGTGACGGAGCTCGAAAACCGCGACCGACTGCCGCTGCCTACCCTGGGCCTCAATTACGGCCACGGTGAGTCCAATCGCGCCGAGGGGTTCTTCCAGTACGGCCTGTCGGCCGAGGACGAAGCCCGCCAGGTGGCGAGACGGGGACGTGATGATGGCCATCGCAGTAGCGCCATACTGGTACCGGATAACGAGTGGGGGCGGCGGGTCGGCCGCGCTTTCGAGGAGCAGTGGCGCCGCCGGGATGGCATCATCACCAATGCGGTGGCCTACGATCCCCACGGCTCCGCCACAGAAAGTACACGCCGCGTTCTCTCCGGCGGTCGCCCGGACATGCTATTCCTGCTGGCACTGCCCAGCTACGCTCGCCAAGTCCCCCCGACCTTGGACTATTATGATGCGTCCACCCTACCGATCTATGCTACCTCGCACCTTTTCGAGGGTCGCCCGCAACCGCTGCTCGATCATGACCTGGATGACGTAAACTTCATCGACATCCCTTGGCAGATACCCGATGCCGCCGTCGGTGGGGTTGAGGCCCTGCCCTACCTCAGCAGTTATCAGCAATTGCACACAGACGCGGACCCCTCCGTCTTCCGCCTAATGGCCATGGGCGTGGACGCCTATGAGCTTGCACGCCGCCTGCCCCAGTTCCAGCTAATGCCGGAGAGTGAGCTGAACGGCGCCACGGGTCGGCTGACCCGCGCCGCCGACGGGCGCATTCAGCGCCAGCTACCCTGGGCACGCTTCCAGAACGGTGTGCCCCGGCCTATTCTGACCATCGACCTATTCGACACCGAGCCGATGGAAAACGGGCTTCTTGATCACGAGCCGTTCGCCAATGGCCAGCGGAACTGATGCACGGGCAAGGGGCGCTCGTATCGAGCGCCTCGCTGCCGATTGGCTCACTGCACGAGGCCTGGCGCTGATCGCCAGTAACCACCAGGTGAAAGGTGGGGAACTGGATCTAGTCATGCGCGATGGCGAGACCCTCGTCTTCGTCGAGGTCCGGCACCGTGCCGATATCCGACATGGTCACCCATTGGAAACCATCACCGCTACCAAGCAGCGTCGCCTGATACGTGCGGCGCGTTTTTATCTTGCACGCAACCGGCTATCATGTCCGTGCCGCTTTGACGCGCTGGCCGTGACCGGCACCCCACCCGCTCTCGACTTCGAATGGGTGCAAGGCGCCTTCGAAGCGTTCTGACCGGCCTGCCACAGAACCCAGGACCAGGACCTCACAGAATGGATTTTCAGCAACGCATACTCGGCCACTTCAATGCCAGCATCGACACCAAGACCTATGCCAGCGAGGTATTGCCGCCTTTCATCGAGGTAGCCAGCCAGATGATGGTCCAGTGCCTGGTCAATGAGGGCAAGATCTTGGCCTGCGGCAACGGCGGCAGCGCCGGCGACAGCCAGCACTTCTCCTCCGAACTGCTCAATCGCTTTGAGCGGGAACGTCCCAGCCTGCCGGCACTGGCCCTGACCACCGACACCTCGACGCTGACATCCATCGCCAACGACTATAGCTACAACGAGGTGTTCTCCAAGCAGATTCGCGCTCTGGGGCAGCCCGGCGACATACTGCTTGCCATTTCCACCAGCGGCAATTCCGGCAACGTCATCCAGGCGATACAGGCGGCCCACGACCGCGATATGACGGTCGTCGCTCTGACCGGTCGCGACGGTGGCGACATGGCATCACTACTCGGCCAGGACGACTGCGAGGTACGCGTCCCAGCCACCTCGACGGCGCGCATCCAGGAGGTTCACCTGCTGGTGATCCACTGTCTGTGCGATCTCATTGACGAACAACTCTTCGGTAGCAGCGAGTAAACACCATGGCCCTTACAAGATTGATTCCCCTCTTCCTGTCCACCTTCGTGCTGACACTGGCCGGCTGTACCACGGTGACCGGTGTCGCAAACCCCGGCACCATCGACGAGAACTATGGCAAGCGCACTCTCGGCGCCCAGGTCGAGGACGAGAGCATCGAGACGAAGATCGCCCATAACCTGCGCCGGAGCGATGCCCGCCTGGGGGACGCCCGCATCAATGTCGACAGCTACAATGCCATTGTACTGCTCACCGGCCAGGTGCCAAGCCAAGAGCTCCAGCAGAAGGCCACCGAAATCGCCCGTGACGTGCGCAACGTGCGCGATGTCCACAACGAGCTTTCCATTGCCGCCAATCTTCCCGCAAGCCAGCGCATGTCGGACACATGGATCAATACCCGCATTCGCACCAGCCTTGCCGCCGACGATACCATCGACACCAGCCGGCTGCGTTTCATCACCGAGAACGCCAGTGTCTATGTCATGGGCATCGTCACCCGTGCCGAAGCGGATCGCATCGTCAATGCCATTTCGCGCATCGGCGGGGTTCAGCGTATCGTCAAAGTTTTCGATTATATCGATTGACGCCAGCATCGAATGAAAACAACCGACGCAAAAACGGCAGGCCTAAGCCTGCCGTTCTTCGTATCGGTATGGCTCGCCAGACTGTGGCAGTGCCAGTTCAGCCGAAATAAGTCGGCCCCATGCTGCTGGCGTGAGGCTCTGCTACTTGATGACCCTGAGCGACGGGCGCCCATTGGACTTGGTTTTAGCCTTGGGCTTGCTGCTGCCCTCATCCTGGCGCGCCTCGCCCGAAGCTTCCGGTTCATGATCCTCGCGTTCAACGGTAGTCAGCTCAGGACGTTCGGCGGACTCTTCCATGTCATCGCCGCTTTCCACCTGAGGAATCACCGGCTCATGGCCAAACACCATGCCTACGCCGTTCTCACGGGCATAGATGGCGATCAGCGCAGGCATTGGCACAACTACCTGCATAGGCCGACCACCGAATCGGGCATTGAAGGTGATGGCATCATTCTCGATGTGCAGATCGCGCACTGCGGTTGGCCCCACATTGAGAACGATCTGGCCGTTCTGGACAAACTGACGCGGCACCACCACACCGGCCTGCTCGGCATCCACGACAACGTAGGGAGTATGCGCGTTGTCGAGAAGCCACTCGTAGAGACCTCGGGCGAGATAGGGACGGCTCGATAGCATCTTTGCTGCCCTCCTCCGTTTGAAGACGCCGGGCACAGCCCGACGTTAGAATCCGTTGCGCATTTCGCGCTCGGTCTCACTTAGAGAAGCAACAAAAGCATCACGCTCGAACAGCCGCTCCATATAGGTAACCAACGGCTGTACCTGTTTCTCCGGCAACTCGATGCCAAGCACCGGCAGACGCCACAGGATCGGAGCGATACAGCAATCGACCAGCGAAAACTCCTCGCTCATGAAGAACGGCACGTCCTCGAAGATTGGTGAGATGCCCACCAGGCTTTCGCGCAGCTCCTTGCGTGCCTTCTCGACGTCCTTCTTGGGCCCTTGCCCGATCTGCTCAACCAAGGGGCACCACTCACGCTCGATACGATGCATCCAGAGTCGGCTCTGTGCCCGAGCCACCGGGTAGACCGGGAGCAGCGGTGGATGTGGGAAACGCTCATCCAGGTACTCCATCATCACCTTGGACTCGTACAGCACCAGGTCACGGTCAAGAAGCGTGGGCACACTGTTGTAGGGGTTGAGATCGGCGAGTTCTTCAGGGCGCTTTTCGCCACTGACTTCGACAATATCCACCGCCACGCCCTTCTCGGCGAGTACGATGCGCACGCGATGACTGAAGTGATCATCGCTTCCGGAATAGAAGATCATCGACGACCGCTTGGCCACTACACCCATGAAACAATCCTCGCATCAATTCGAACCGGGATGATAACACGCACACGCATGGTCGTGCGTATGCGTTGCAACTGGCAGAAGACAAGACGCAAGGGGCGCATGGCACAACCGCCATACGCCCCTCCTTCACACAACCGACCCGCTGGGAGCCTGCCGGACTCAACGCTGATCCGCTGCGAGATCCGGTCAAGACCGACAGACTCCTAGGAATCAGTGAATATCGCGCCAGTACTCCCGCTTGAGCAGATAAGCCAGCACACCAAAGATGAAGATGAACAGCAGCACCTTCGGCCCGAGAACCTGAGCCTGCAGCTTGGAAGGTTCACCCACATAGGCCAGGAAGTTGGTCAGGTCATAGACCGCTTCCTCGAACTCGTCCGGCTCCATGGAACCCGGCCGGGTGACCTGAAGCACATCGCAGGACTGGTACTTGCCGGTCAACGGATCGAGTTCGGCGCCCTCAACGGGGCGATCGGTCTCGGTACAGACTTTTTCCTGGACCCCCTGCAGCGGCTCGAGCACATTGGGCATCGCCACCATGTCGAAGACCTCATTGTTCACCCCGTTGGGGCGACTCGGGTCCTTGTAGAAGGTCAGCAGGTAGGAGTAGACCCAGTCGGCACTGCGCACCCGCGTGTGAAGGGTCAAGTCCGGTGCCGCGGCACCGAACCAGTTGGCCGCATCATCGCGGGTCATGGCAATATGCATCTGGTCATTGTAGGCCAGGTCGGACGAAAAGATCAGGTGCTCCTCCACCAGGTCCTGGGGCATGCCGAAATCCTCGGCGGCCCGGGAGAAACGCTGGTGCTCCAGGCTATGGCAGCCCATGCAGTAGTTGACATAGAGCTGCATCCCCCGCTGCAACGACGCCTTGTCATTGAGGTTCGGCGTCATCGAATAGGGCACGTCAGCTGCCGGTGCGGCCACGGCCGCGAAGGGCACTAGCGCGAAGAGCAGTGCGAACAGTTGCTTTTTCATTAGCCAGTCACCCTCTCCGGAACGGGTTTAGTCTTCTCCAGCCGCGTGTAGAACGGCATCAGCAGGAAGAAGGCGAAGTACAGGGCCGTGCACAGCTGGGCCACCGCAGTGCGTAGCGGTGTCGCCGGCAGTGCCCCGAGAATACCCAGGATCACGAAGCTTATGGCAAAGATCGCCAGCATCGACTTGGACATCCATCCCTTGTAGCGCATGGAGCGAACCGGGCTGCGGTCCAGCCAGGGCAGCACGAAGAGAACCGCAATGGCCCCACCCATGAACACCACGCCAAGGAACTTGGCATCCAGGCCGAAGAGGTCGAAGGTAATCGCCCGCAAGATCGCGTAGAACGGCGTGAAGTACCACACCGGCGCGATATGATCCGGCGTCACCATGGGGTTGGCCGGCTGGAAATTGGGTGCTTCAAGGAAGTAGCCACCACCTTCGGGGAAGTAGAAGACCACGGCCGCGAAGACGAACAGGAATACCGCCACACCGAAGATGTCCTTAACGGTGTAGTAGGGATGGAACGGGATGCCGTCCAGCGGCTTGCCGGTTTCATCCTTCTTGGCCTTGATGTCGATACCGTCGGGATTGTTGGAGCCGACCTCATGCAGGGCAATGATATGCAGCACCACCAGCGCCAGGATAACGATAGGCAGCGCCACCACGTGCAGGGCGAAGAAACGGTTAAGAGTGATGCCGGAAATCAGGAAGTCACCTCGAATCCACTGGGTCAGATCCGGACCGATCACCGGTATCGCCGAGAATAGCGAGATGATTACCTGGGCACCCCAGTAGGACATCTGCCCCCAAGGCAGCAGGTAGCCCATGAAGGCTTCGGCCATGAGCAGCAGGTAGATGGCCATGCCGAAGATCCAGACCAGTTCCCGAGGCGCCTTATAGGAGCCATAGAGCAGACCGCGGAACATGTGCAGGTAGATGACCACGAAGAAGGCAGTAGCACCAGTGGAATGCAGGTAGCGAATAAGCCAGCCCCACTCGACATCTCGCATGATGTACTCGACCGAGGCAAAGGCGCCTTCGGCCGAGGGGTTATAGCTCATGGTCAGCCAGATGCCGGTCAGTATCTGGTTGACCAGCAGCAACATGGCCAGCGAGCCGAAAAAGTACCAGAAATTGAAGTTCCTCGGCGCATAGTACTTGGACAGGTGGTCCTGCCACATCTGCGTGGCGGGAAAGCGATCATCCACCCAGCGCATGAAGCCGCTTTCCGCCTTGACCTTGTTCGGATTACCCATCAGGCAGTCTCCTCGTCTTCGCCAACGATGATCACATCATCGCCCTCAAAGCGATACGGCGGCACTTCCAGATTGGTCGGTGCCGGCACGTTACGGAATACGCGTCCCGCCAGATCGAAATAGGAACCGTGACAGGGACAGAAATAGCCCCCGGGCCAGGCGGCCATATCGACGTCATCAGGCTCGGGCCGATAGAGCGGAGAGCAGCCGAGATGGGTGCAGATCCCGATCAGTACCGAGATATCGGGCCGGATCGAACGCAGCGGACCGGTCACATACTGTGGCTGCTGCGGCTCATTGGAATCAGGGTCGGCCAGACGAGCGGGATCGAAGTTCTCGGTACGCTCGATCATGTCGTCGGTACGCCTGACGATCCAGACCGGTCGCCCTCGCCACTCGACGGTCATGCGCTGCCCCGTTTCCAGCTTCGAGACATCTGCGGTTACCGGCGCCCCCGCCGCTCGTGCCCTGGCACTAGGCTGCCAGGAAGCCACAAAGGGAACCGCCACTCCCACTGCACCCACCGCACCCACTACGGTGGTGGCACCCAGGAGGAGACGGCGCCTCCCTTTGTTCACGCCGTTATCTACCATGTTATGGTTTCTCCCATCAGCTTACCCGTTGATCCAGCACGGGGGGTGGTGTCCCGCGACCACGGATATAAAATCCGACGTATCTTAAGGAATCCTGCCGCTTTGCACAAGACAGAACACGCCTGACCAAGGTGTAATTTCTTATGCAAAGGACTGTTTAATCACAATAAAAAACCCAGGCAATTGCCTGGGTTTTTCTGTCGGGAAGGACTGCGATCAGCGCTTGGAGAACTGCGGGCGACGACGCGCCTTGCGCAAACCGACCTTCTTCCGCTCAACCTGACGAGCGTCACGAGTTACGTAGCCGGCTGCGCGCAGAGCCGGACGGAAGTCCTCGTTGTACTCCATCAGGGCGCGAGTGATGCCGTGGCGAATGGCACCGGCCTGAGAGGACCCGCCACCGCCCTTGACGGTGACAAAGACGTCGAACTGACCCACAGTGTCGGTCAATTCCAGCGGTTGACGGACTACCATCCGACCGGTGACACGGCCGAAGTACTTGTCCAGTTCTTGGCTGTTGACGTTGATCTTGCCGGTTCCCGGCTTGAGAAAGACACGGGCGGTGGATGTCTTGCGGCGCCCGGTACCGTAATAGTGCTGTGTCATGGCAATGACCCCCTCAGATGTTCAGTTCTTGCGGCTGCTGGGCGGCGTGCGGATGCTCGGCGCCGGCGTAGACCTTGAGCTTGGAATACATCGCACGTCCCAGGGGACCCTTCGGCAGCATACCCTTGACAGCGGATTCGATGACACGCTCGGGAGCATGAGCGATCATCTTCTCGAAGCTCATTGAGCGCAGGCCACCCGGGTAGCCAGTGTGGCGATAGTAGGTCTTGGCCTTCGCCTTGTTGCCCGTGACATGCACCTTCTCGGCGTTGATCACGACGATGTAGTCGCCGGTATCAACATGAGGAGTGAATTCAGGCTTGTGCTTGCCGCGCAGGCGACGAGCAATTTCGGTGGCCAGACGGCCGAGCGTCTTGTCCGCAGCATCGACGACGTACCAGTCGCGCTGGACGGACTGCGGCTTAGCAGTGAACGTCTTCATGGATGAAATCACCACAATATTGATGTATTGGATCCTGCCGCCGGGGCTGCCGGCTGGGGATCATCCCTATTCTTCTTGGTTGCCGCCACCGACCGACAGTGACGACAACGTTCGAGCGAGGACGCATTCTACATGACTCGCCGGGCCATGATAAGGGGCTGTCACGGTTTATGCGGCAGCGCCAGGTACTCGTGGGACTGCATCTCCTGGAGCCGAGACAGGGTTCGCTGAAACTCGAACTCGAGTCGACCATCGGCATAGAGGGCCTCCGCCGGCGCCTCGGCGGAGAGCAGCAACTTGACGCCACGATCGTAGAACTCGTCGACCATGTTGATGAAGCGACGCGCCTGGTCGTCGGTTGATGCCCCCATGCGGGTCACATTTGAAACCAGCACGGTGTGGTACTCCCGTGCCAGCTCGATATAGTCATTCTGGCTGCGTGGCCCGTCGCACAACTCGCGAAACTCGAACCAGACCACGTCGTCATGGAGTCGTCGCACCTGCAGTACGCGATGATTGACCTCTATCGCCACGCTACGCTCACCCTCGTGGCCGGCAATCTCGCGGAAGCTGCGAGCGAGCTCGGCTTCGGCCGCCTCGTCGAGGGGGGCATGGAAGATCTCGGCACGCTCAAGTGCCCGCAGCCGATAGTCGATGCCGGAATCGACATTGACCACGTCGCAGTGTCGCTTGAGCAGGTCGATGGCAGGCAGGAAACGCGCCCGCTGCAGCCCATCCTTGTAGAGCTCATCGGGGACGATATTCGATGTTGCCACCAGCACGACGCCCCGCTCGAATAACGCCTCGATGAGGTTGGCCAGAATCATCGCATCAGTGATGTCCTTGACGAAGAATTCATCGAAGCAGATCACCCTGGCCTCGGCGGCAAACTTGCCGGCAATCAGGGACAGTGGATTCTTCTCGCCCTTGTAGTGCTCGAGTTCATTGTGCACACGCTGCATGAAGCGATGAAAATGGGTGCGCATTTTGTCGGGAAACGGCAGCGACTCGTGAAAGGTATCGACCAGGTAGGTCTTGCCTCGCCCCACTCCCCCCCAGAGATAGAGCCCCCGAATGGCCGGTAGCGACGGCGCGTCATCAGGCTTGTCACGCTTGCCGAACAAGCCCGCCATCTTCGACTTGAGACCGCGCCCCGTAGTCACGGCCCTTGGCTCGACGCGTGGCGTCGCGACCAGCTGATCGAAGAGACGCTGCAGGTGCATGACGGCCTGCTCCTGGGCCGGATCGTACTGGAAACCTTCTCGCTCGATGTCGGCACGGTAACGCGTCAGTGGCGTATTACCGGGAGTCGAACAAGAGTCCAGGGGGGTCGCAGTCGCGCACATGGCAATTCCTTGCTGACTTGGCTCGAAAGTTGGCAAGCTCGGCATTATACGCACCCTGACATTTTTGCGCAGAATATTGGCTGTCGTCACTACCCTGCGGACACTGCGTTGACCGGCCAGCCGCCCACACCCCTATAATGGGCCGCCAGGCGTCCGAGTGCGGCGCCATGGCGACACCACGCGCTCAGCGTGTATCTGCATCAAGGGGGAGAACCACGTGGAATACGGCAACATCAACTGGCTCGTCGCCATTGTCAGCCTGCTGGCCGGCCTGGGCCTCGGCGGCTTGGGTTATCACCTGTTCGGCGCTTCAGCTGCCCGCTTTCAGCGGCAGCGGCAGCAGCTGGCAGAGCGCGAACGCGAACTGAGCGAAATCAAGGAAGGCCTGGGAGAGCATTTTTCCCAGGTTGGCATGATGGTCACCAACATACAGCGCGAGATCCGCACTCTCGAGCACCGGATAACCGAAGACGCCAGCACCCTGAACTGCGAAACACCGACCACACGCCGTCTCGATGCCGTCGAGCAGAAAGTCCTCGACCCTCAGACAGAAGACATACCTGCGCCCCGCGACTACGCCGATGGCACCAGGGGGACCCTTTCCGAGGATTTCGGACTCAAGGGAGACAGTGACAACCAGAATTCCCCACCGCCGCCACGTTACTGAAGGGGCTGGAATGCCCCCTGCCCGGCGTCATGCCGGGTTGTCGATGTCGACGAAGCGATGCTCGATGCCGAACTCCCGGACCAGCCACTCGCCCAGCGCCTGGACACCGTAGCGTTCGGTGGCGTGATGTCCAGCGGCCAGGTAGTGGATACCGAGCTCTCGCGCCAGGTGGGTCGTCCGCTCGGAAATTTCACCAGAAACAAAGGCGTCAGCGCCGGCCTCCCAGGCCTGGGTAATCATGTCCTGCGCCCCGCCCGTACACCAGGCCACACGACTCACCGCACCCACACCAGGCGCTTCGATCAGCAGTGGCTCACGTCCCAGGCAGTCGGCCACATGATTCGCCAATTCGGCCACCCCTAGGGCTTTCGGAAGGCGACCCATCCAGATTAGCCCCTCCCCGATCTCGCCATCGACGCAGCCCTCCACTTCAAAACCCAGCCGGCGGGCCAGCTCGGCGTTATTACCCAGCTCCGCATGAGCATCCAGCGGCAAGTGGTAGGCGAGCAGGTTAATGTCGTTGAGCAGCAGTGTCCGTATGCGACGCTGCTTCATGCCCGTGATGGGGACTGGTTCGTTCTTCCAGAAATAACCGTGATGCACCAGCACCAGGTCGGCCCCCCAGGCCACTGCTTCGTCAAGCAGCGCCTGACAAGCGGTAACGCCGGTCATCACTCGAACGACGCGATCACGCCCTGCCACCTGCAATCCATTGATTGTGTAATCCTTGAAGCGTGGCGCATCAAGCAGGGCATCACAGGTCCTCACCAGGTCATCGCGGGAAATCATTCGGCCCTCCGGACAGCGGTTCGCTTGGAATGTTACGATAACGCAATTGTAACGACTGCGCGGGGCGGCATCGACCGCGCCTCGCCGATCAGGAAAGCCACGCATGCGTCGTCCGCTCCTAGCCTATGTCCTGCCCATCCTCATTGGCGTGCTACTGGCCATCGTACTGCTCAACACTTTCCCGCAGTTGCTGGGACCTTCGCGTTCCGAGCCTCATGCCCCCACGCCCACGGCGGAGGCCCCCGGCGGGCTAGAGCAGCCGACATCGCGCGCCACTCCCGAGGTGCGCCAAGCCCAGCCCCTGAGCCGCATTCAGGGGCCTGTCAGCTACTCGGAGGCGGTAGAGAAAGCCGCCCCGGCAGTGGTCAATATCTATTCGTCACGAGTCGTCGCGCGCGAAGATCATCCAATGATGTCAGATCCCTTCTTCCGCCAATTCTTCGGCGACGACCTGCCCAGCCAGCAGCGGTTTCTCTCCAGCCTGGGCTCGGGCGTCATCGTCAGCGAAGACGGCTATGTGTTGACCAACCATCATGTGATCGACGGTGCCGACGAGATTCAGGTGGCCCTGCGCGACGGGCGCGAAACCCTAGCACAGGTTATCGGCACCGACCCGGAAAGTGACCTGGCCGTGCTGCGTATCGACCTGGACGACCTCCCGGTGATCATCCTGTATGACAGCCAGGACGTCGCGGTCGGCGATATTGCCATGGCCATCGGCAACCCCTTCGGCGTGGGCCAGACCGTGACCATGGGTATCATCAGCGCCACGGGGCGCACTCACCTGGGTCTGAGCGCCTATGAAGACTTCATCCAGACCGATGCAGCCATCAATCCCGGCAACTCGGGCGGAGCTCTGATCAATGCCGAAGGCGCCTTGGTAGGCATCAACACCGCCATATTTTCACGTTCCGGCGGCTCCCAGGGGGTGGGATTCGCCATACCGACCCGACTGGCCCACAGCATCCTCGACGACCTGGTGACACAGGGGCGCGTGATCCGCGGCTGGCTGGGCATCGAGGCGCAGGAGATCACTCCGGAGCTGGCCGCCTCCTTCGGCCTGCAGCCCCCCCGCGGAGTGGTGATATCCGGCGTGGTCCCGGAAGGCCCCGCCGCCAGGGCAGGACTACGGCCCGGCGATGTACTGCTGGAAGTCGACGGACGTCCGATCCTCGATGCCCGCGTGGCTATGAGTGACATCGCCGCGATACAGCCCGGTGCCACACTGCCGCTGACGGTAGTGCGCGGTGGCGAGAAACTGAGCACCGAACTGGAAGTCGGCGAACGCCCTCCCCCTCAATTTAGGCAGCCGGAACGCTAAGAGTGCTGCCAAGCACTGACTACTGACACGACGCCGCTTCGAAAGTGAACCCCTCGGCGTACCGATCCCTCATTAAAACACCCCGAAAGTTGGACTGTGTGTCCAACCTTCGGGGTGCAGTTCGTGGACAGGGTCGTTCGTATTATCGCCCCGGCAGCAACCGGCAGGCGCTACGTCTGTATCCGATACTCGGCCGAACGGGCATGGGCGGTCAACGACTCGCCCCGAGCGAGGATTGATGCCACCCTCCCCAGTTCCGACGCCCCCTCCCGGGAGCAGTTGATGATGGAAGAGCGCTTCTGGAAATCGTAGACCCCCAGCGGCGAGGAGAAACGCGCTGTTCCCGAGGTCGGCAGCACGTGATTGGGGCCGGCACAGTAGTCGCCCAGCGCCTCGGCGGTGTAGCGCCCCATGAAGATGGCGCCCGCATGGCGCACCTCCGGCAGCAGCGACTCCGGATCGGCCATGGAAAGTTCCAGGTGTTCTGGCGCGATCCGGTTGATCAAGCGGATCGCCTGCTCCCTGTCACGACAGTGAATCAGAGCGCCGCGGCGCGACAGCGATTGCCGCACGATTTCCTCTCGCTCAAGCGTCGGCAGCAGCCGCTCGATGGATGCCTCTACGGCATCCAGGTGGCTGGCGTCCCAACTGACCAGCAGAGACTGAGCGTCCTCGTCATGCTCGGCCTGGGAGAAGATGTCCATGGCCAGCCAGTCGGGGTCGGTTCCCCCGTCGGAGACCACCAGGATCTCGGAAGGCCCAGCGATCATGTCGATCCCCACCTGGCCGAACACCGCTCGCTTGGCCGTGGCGACGTAGATGTTACCCGGGCCCACGATCTTGTCGACCCTTGGCACTGTTTCGGTGCCGTAGGCCAGCGCAGCTACGGCCTGCGCTCCACCGATGGTGAATACATGATCCACACCGGCCAGGTGCGCCGCCGCCAGCACCAGCTCGTTGAGCACGCCGTCTGGCGTGGGCACTACCATGACGATCTCGCGGACCCCAGCCACATGGGCAGGTATGGCGTTCATCAGTACCGACGAGGGGTAGGCCGCCTTCCCCCCGGGGACATAGATACCGGCACGATCCAGCGCCGTGACCTGCTGACCGAGTACGGTACCGTCGGCTTCGGTGAAGGACCAGGACTCCGGCTTCTGACGTTCGTGATAGGCCCGAATACGCTCCGCCGCCTTCGACAAGGCTGCGCGCTGCTCTTCGGGAAGACCGATGAAAGCCTGTTCGAGTCGCTCCGGGCCGAGCGTCAGCTCCGCCATGCTCGACACGGTGAGCCGGTCGAAGCGATTGGAATATTCGATCAGCGCCGCATCGCCACGCGTCCGGACACCGGCGAGAATGTCATCGACACGACTTTGAATCTCGGCATCGGACACGCCCTCCCAGGCAAGCAGCGCATCAAGGCGCGTCTCGAAATCGCCATCGCCGGTTGAGAGCCGGGCGATCTCGACGGTATCAACAAGGGTTTCACTCATGGTGGAGTTCACCTCTACAAGGATAATGGCAGTCGCAACGTGCTCCCTCGCCTGCAGCGTTCAAGGCGAGACCGCACCTTCAGTAGTACGCCGCTTGCCCACCGCATCGGTCAGGCGCGCTATCAACGGCTTGAGTCGGTCGTGCTTCATGGTCATGGCCGCCTTATTGACCACCAGGCGAGTGCTGATTGGTGCGATCAGTTCCCGCGGCGACATGCCGTTGGCACGCAGCGTATTGCCGGTATCGACGATATCGACGATCTCATCTGCCAGGTTCATCAACGGCGCCAGTTCCATGGCACCATAGAGCTTGATCACCTCGGCCTGGATGCCCTGCTCCGCGTAATACCGTCGCGCCACGTTGACGAATTTGGTGGCCACCCGGCGGCGTGCACGAGCCGGTTTGGCACCGTCAATGCCGGCGGTCATCAACTTGCATCTGGCGATCTCGAGATCCAGCGGCTCATAGAGACCCTCAGCGCCGTGCTCGAGCAACACGTCTTTACCAGCGACCCCCAGGTCGGCAGCCCCAAGCTGGACGTACGTCGGCACGTCGGTGGCACGGATGATCACCAGCTTTACGTCAGCCAGATTGGTGTCGAAGAGCAACTTGCGGCTCTTGCCCAGGTCCTCTGCCGGCGTGATGCCGGCATCGGCCAGCAGCGGCAGGGTTTCGTCGAGAATACGGCCCTTGGAGAGGGCCAGAATCAGTTGCTTGCTCATGATCTCGCCTGTGGTCGGGAAAAGCGATTGTCGAAGGAGCCACTCAGCCGGGGATTCGACGGATCCGCGCGCCTAGAAGCTGAAGCTTCTCCTCTATGCACTCATAGCCGCGATCGATGTGATAGATGCGATCCACCAGGGTCTCGCCTTCGGCCATCATGGCCACGATCACCAGTGAGGCCGAGGCCCGCAGGTCGGTTGCCATGACCGGCGCCCCCGAGAGCCGCTCGACACCGGTAATCAGCGCGGCATTACCCTCGAGCACGATCTTTGCTCCCATGCGGTTCAGCTCCTGAACGTGCATGAAGCGGTTCTCGAAGATAGTCTCGACGACCCGCGAGTTGCCGTCCGCCACTGCATTGAGCGCCACGAACTGGGCTTGCATATCGGTGGGAAAGGCGGGATACGGCGCCGTACGGATATTGACCGGCCGGGGCCGGCGCCCCTCCATATCCAACTCGATCCAGCCGTCACCCAAGGTGATCTTGGCACCGGCCTCCTCCAGCTTGGCCAGCACGGCCTCCAGAATGTCGGCACGAGTATTGCGCACCCGAACCTTGCCGCGACTGAGTGCGGCTGCCACCAGGAAAGTGCCGGTCTCGATACGGTCCGGCATGACGTCATGATAGGCACCGTGGAGCCGCTCGACACCCTCGATCACGATAGTATCCGTGCCGTGGCCACGAATCTTCGCCCCCATCTTGATCAGGCACTCTGCCAGGTCGACCACCTCGGGCTCGCGTGCGGCGTTCTCCAGTATCGTGGTACCGGCAGCCAGGGTCGCGGCCATCAGCAGGTTTTCGGTGCCGGTGACGGTCACGGTGTCGAAGTAGATCGTGGCGCCCTTGAGACGGCCGTCGACCCGTGCGCGAATATAGCCGGCCTCGACGCGGATCTCCGCACCCATGGCCTCCAGGCCCCGGATATGCAGGTCCACGGGGCGTGAGCCGATGGCACAGCCGCCGGGCAACGAGACGTCCGCATGGCCAAAGTGTGCCAACAGCGGGCCGAGCACGAGTATGGAGGCGCGCATCTTCTTGACCAGCTCATAGGGCGCATGACAATCCTTCACCTGGGAACCGTCCAGCTGAATGGTCATCTTCTCGCCCATTACGGGCTCGACGCCCATGCGGCCAAGCAGCTCCAGCGTAGTCGTGATGTCCTGGAGATGTGGCAGATTGCCGATGGTCACGGGCTCATCGCCGAGCAATGTGGCACATAGAATGGGCAGGGCTGCGTTCTTGGCGCCGCTGGCCCAGACCTCGCCGCTGACGGGGCCATTACCGGTTATGATCAACTTGTCCATGGAGGTTCGACCGTCAGGCACCCTGGTTCTGTGAAGCCGCATTCTCCGGCGCGCTAGCCCACTGCGCCGGGGTGTAGGTCTTGATGCTGACGGCATGAACGGCACCGGAGGCGATCTCTTCCGACAGGGCGCCATAGATCAACTGCTGGCGCTTGACTGGGGACAGGCCGTCGAACACCTCGCCCACTGCGATGACCTGAAAATTGCAGCCTTCGCCCTGAATGTGGAAATCGCAGCCCTCGATACGGGCCTCTAGCAGCACCTTGACGTCACTGGGTTGCATGGAAACCGGAACTCCTGTGGATCGAAAAGTAGGCACGCAAGCGCAGTGGCCGGTGCCAGAGTCAAACAATGGTGACATGGTAATGAAAAGCGCCCCAGTTGGCGATGCCCGGGCAGCGCAGAACTCAAGAGGAAGGGGTTTCGGTGACCGGGAGCAGGGCATCGAGCCCAGCGACCCTGGTCAACCTGGCCAGGGGCTCGGAGAGACTTACCGAATCAATCTGGATACCGGCCTTGCGAGCGCGCCGAGTCCACTCGAGCAAGACGCTGAGCGCAGCGCTGCTGACTCGCTCGACGCCATGCAGGTCCAATTCCAGCCGGGAACCGGCCGGCTGTTCGGCCAACCAACCGCTACCGGCGTCGGCGAGCTGAGCCGCTATGTCGAAATCGACGTCGCCAGTCACGGCCAGCCTGGCGGGGCCGGCCTCGAGACGGACACCACCCTGGTCGAGCAGCAAGCTCATTGACTCCCGCCTTCTTCGAGCTCCTCGGCAGCCAGCTCCGGCGACCAGGAGTCGATCACGGCATCGTAATCGCGATTGTGATCGCGCATGGCCTGATCGAACTGGTTGCGGAACGTCAGCCCCAGGTTGATGCCATTCACGATGACATTGACCACCTTCCACTGACCGTCCGAAAGGCGCAGGGTGTAGCTGACGGGGTAGACGCTGCCATCGACGGCTACCACCTCCATGGCAACGCTCGCCTGATCCTCATGGCGCGGCGGCCGCTGACTGTCCAGCACCCGAAGTTCGCGATAGTCGAAAGTGACAAGGCCCTTGGTATAGGTGTCGATCAGGGTCTGGCGAAACGTATTGGCGAAACGGGAGCGCTGTTGGGGCGTTGCATTCTGGAAATAGCGCCCCATCACACTCGCCCCGATGTAGCGAAAGTCGGCAATGTCTTCCAGACTCTCGTCGACAAGTGACTCGAGCTCGTCGACGTTGACCGCAAAGTAGTCTTCCCGCCCCTCTATCTGACCCATCATGTGATTAATACTGTCGCGAATGACCTGCTCCGGGCTGCGCTCCGGCTCGGCCTGGGCCGAAAGGGAAAACAGTGACAAGCTCAACCCGACCACCAGCAGTCGAAGGAGAGTGTGGGGGCTAGGCATCAGTGTCATGGGTTGACCTCGAACGAAACGATGATTGATTGACGCGAGGCAGGGCCTCTAGTCGCTGACCATATTGGACACGAATTGCTGGATGAGTTCTTCCAGCACCATGGCAGACTGGGTATCGCGGATGGTATCGCCATCGGCAAGGGTGTCCGGGTCTCCTCCCACCGTGAGCCCGATATACTGCTCGCCGAGCAGACCAGCAGTAAGAATCGCAGCGGTCGTATCGCGGGAAAGCTGGCCCTCGAGTTCGCCGTCGAGGTCCAGCACTACGCGGGCATCGTACCAGTCGGTATCGAGTTCGATGGCGGTGACACGGCCTACGGTCACGCCCGACATGGTGACCCTCGCGCGTGGCTTGAGGCTGCCGATATTGGCAAAGTTGGCCTCGAGGCGAAAAGTATCACCCGGCGCTGTGAAGGCCATGCCACTAACCCGCATTCCCAGGAACAACAGCCCAAGAATACCCGCCAACATGAACAGACCGACACCCAGTTCCATCGTCTTGCTACGCTTCATTCCGTCTCTCCGAACATCGAAACAAGCCTACCCGTCATCAGGAAAATCCTCCAAACATCAGCGCGGTGAGCACGAAATCCAGGCCGAGCACCGCCAGCGAGGAGTAGACCACCGTTCGCGTGGTGGCACGGGAAATGCCTTCCGAGGTAGGCACCAGGTCATAGCCCTGAAATACCGCAATCCAAGTGACCACCAGAGCGAAGACAACACTCTTGAGCATACCGTTGCCCACATCGCCGACGAAGTCGACACTAGCCTGCATGTTGCTCCAGTAGGAGCCTTCGAAGAGCCCGAGCCATTCGACACCGACCAGGTAACCGCCATAGATGCCGACCACGCTGAAGCCGACGGTCAACACAGGCAGTGCCACGAAACCGGCCCACAGTCTGGGAGCCACCACCCGCCGCAGCGGGTCGACGCCAATCATCTCCATGCTGGTGAGCTGCTCGGTGGCCTTCATCAGGCCGATCTCGGCGGTCAACGCAGAGCCGGCCCGCCCGGCAAACAGCAGCGCAGCAACCACCGGAGAGAGTTCACGCAACAGCGATAGCGCCACCATCTGACCCAGCGCCTGCTCGGCGCCGAAATCGACCAGCAGGGTGTATCCCTGCAGCGCCAGAACCATGCCGATGAAGAGCCCCGATACCAGCACGATGGCCAGTGAGAGCACCCCGACGAAGTGCACCTGGCGCAGCCAAAGGTACCAACCCTCCCGTGATGGCACGCCAACGGCGGACTGGGCCATGAACTGTCCCGCCCGACCCAGGGCTTCGAGCACGTCGCAACCGCGGCGTCCCAGGCTCACGATTCGGCCAATCATCGACGCTCCTCCATATTGAGGATGTCGCTGAAGAAATCCGTCGCCGGATAATGAAAAGGTACCGGGCCGTCGGGCTCGCCATGAACGAACTGGCTGACTCGCGGATCTTCATCCACATCCAGCGAGTCCGGCGTGCCGTGAGCCATGACCCGACCATCGGAGATCACATAAACATAGTCGGCGATGGACAGCGTCTCCTGAATATCGTGCGACACCACGATGGCGGTAAGCCCAAGTGCTTCGTTGAGCCGCTTTATCAGCTGTACCAGCACGCCCTTGGAGATCGGATCCTGTCCCACGAAGGGCTCGTCGTAGAGAATCAGCTCAGGGTCCAGAGCAATGGCCCGGGCCAGGGCAACCCGGCGGGCCATGCCCCCGGAAAGCTCGGAGGGCATCAGCTCACGCGCCCCGCGCAGCCCGACTGCCTGCAGCTTCATCAGCGCCACGTCACGGATCATCGTCTCGGGCAGGTCGGTATGCACCTGCAGGGGAAAGGCTACGTTTTCGAACACACTGAGGTCGGAGAAGAGCGCACCGCTCTGAAACAGCATACCCATCCGTCGCCGCAGCCGGAACAGCGCCTTGCGCGGCAGGGCATGCACATCTTCGCCGTCGATCGTGACACGGCCCGCATCGGGAGCAAGCTGTCCGCCAATCAGCTTGAGCAGGGTCGTCTTTCCCGTGCCGCTGGGACCCAGGATGGCGGTGATCTTGCCTCGCGGAATCTGCAGCTCCACGCCACGGAAGATGTCCATATCCCCCCGGGCAAAATGCAGACCCTCCACCACCACGAAAGGGGAATCGGTCATTGCGCGACGTCCATCGGAAAAATTATCGAACATCGTATCCTAACCCGGCCGCAGGGCGCCAGCCCAACCCCGACTGCACTTGCATAGCGGCCCTTCAGCACGTCTAATATGCGCCTCCTGACCCTCGGCCCATCCCTACTCATGTTGATACCCCTGCTCATGGTCGCCATCGGCCTCATCGGCCTGGTCTGGAGTGCCGATCGCTTCGTCGGTGCTGCCGCGGCCACCGCTCGCGGCAGCGGGCTGAGCACACTGCTGATTGGCATGACCGTCGTGGCGCTGGGAACCTCGGCACCGGAAATGGTAGTGGCTGTCATCGCCGCCCTGGACGGGATTCCCGATCTGGCCACCGGCAACGCGCTAGGCTCGAATATCGCCAATATCGGCCTAGTGCTCGGCGTCACCACCCTGATACGACCAGTTCCCGTACCCTTCTCCCTGGTGCGTCGGGAACTACCGCTGCTGCTGGGTGCCACCGGCATGGCAGGATATGCCCTGGCCAACGGCATCCTGGGGTACTTCGATGCACTACTCCTCTCGCTGCTGCTGATCTTCAGTCTTTGGTGGCTGGTGCGCGCCGATACGCCGGACAGCATACCTGTCGGCGAGATACCCGACCTGGCGCTGCCACGTGCGATCTACTGGCTGGTCGGCACGCTGCTATTGCTGACTCTCAGCTCCAGGGTACTGGTCTGGGGCGCCAGCGCACTGGCCGAGGGCATGGGCATCAGCGAACTGATCATCGGCCTCACCGTCGTGGCCATCGGCACCAGCCTACCGGAACTCGCCGCCTGCCTGGCGAGCGCCCTGAAGGGACACCACGATCTGGCGATTGGCAACATCATCGGCTCGAATCTATTCAATCTGCTGGCGGTACTGCCCATCCCGGCCCTCCTCGCACCCGGTCCGATAGATGCCGCAGCGGCCAGCCGTGACTATCCCGTCATGCTACTGCTGACTCTGGCCCTGGCCATATTACTAATGTGGCAGCGCCATGGTCGCATCCAACGACTGTCGGGCGGCTTGCTGCTGGCGCTCTATCTCGCCTATCTGGGCTGGCTGGCTATTGCCGGCAACGGCAGTCCTTGAGTGAAACCCCACAACGGGCAACAATCATCTTCATGACCAATGACACTTCCACCTCCCAGCCTGTCGAGCCTGCCAACGGTGCTTCGCCATTGCGGGACAGCGCGCGCCGCACTCTGAAGGTTGAACAGCAGGCCATCGCCGCGCTTGCCAACCGCCTGGACAGCCATTTCGATCACGCCTGCGAGTTGATGCTCGCCTGCCAGGGTCGGGTGGTCGTCACCGGCATGGGCAAGTCCGGCCATATTGCCGGCAAGATCGCGGCAACCCTGGCCAGCACCGGCACGCCCGCCTTCTTTGTCCACCCCGGCGAAGCAAGCCATGGAGACCTCGGCATGATCACCCCCGGGGACGTCGTGCTGGCCCTTTCCAACTCCGGCGAAACCGGCGAGGTCACGGCGATTTTGCCATTGCTGAAGCGCCTGGGCACACCGCTGATCAGCATGACGGGGCGCGCCGACTCGACCCTGGCACGCCATGCAGACGCCCATCTCGATGCCGGCGTCGCCCGGGAGGCCTGCCCGCTGGACCTGGCTCCCACCGCCTCGACCACTGCAGCACTCGCTCTGGGAGATGCCCTGGCCGTCGCCCTGCTGGAAGCGCGCGGCTTCACCGCCGAGGACTTCGCGCGTTCCCACCCGGGTGGCAGCCTCGGCAAACGGCTCTTGCTGCGAGTCGCTGATCTCATGCATCAGGGCGCACGGCTGCCGAGCGTACCGCTGGGCAGCCCTCTGCGGGACGCCCTGCTTGAAATATCTCGGCAGGGGCTCGGCTTCACATGCGTCGTCGATGAGCAGAATCGAATGATCGGTGTCTATACCGACGGCGACCTGCGTCGCACCCTGGACCAACATAGCGACCTGAGCCAACTGACAGTCGATGATGTAATGACCCGTCCCGGCAAGCGTATCGCCCCTGACCTCCTGGCCGCCGAGGCGGTTCGCGTCATGGAGGACAACCTGATCACGGCCCTGGCCGTCGTCGACGACGAGGGGCACCCGGTCGGCGCCCTGCACATGCACGACCTGCTGCGCAGCGGCGTGATCTGACCCTCTGAACCTCTGACCCTTTAAACCACAAGGAAAGCCCATGGCTCTGGCAACCCCGATCAACGACCCCCACCTCCGCGACCGCCTTCGCCAGATCAGGCTGCTGGCACTCGACGTCGATGGCGTACTGACCGACGGACGC
The DNA here is from genome assembly GCF_003339685.1 of Halomonas sp. DQ26W. Lineage (GTDB taxonomy): Bacteria > Pseudomonadota > Gammaproteobacteria > Pseudomonadales > Halomonadaceae > Halomonas. Next base: position 148,052 of record NZ_QPKI01000003.1, read on the forward strand.
CTCTACTTCCAGGCCGACGGCGTGGAGATCAAGGCATTCCACACCCAGGACGGACTGGGCATCAAGCTGCTGCGACGCGCTGGTATCCAGGTTGCCCTGTTGACGGGCCGTGAGTCGTCCATGGTCAGCCATCGCGCTGCGGCGCTGGGCATTGACAACGTCTTCCAGAGCTGCGAGGACAAGCTGGCTACCCTGCGCGAACTGTGCCGGCGCAAGAACCTCTCCCTGGAGCAGATCGCCTACTGCGGAGACGACCTCCCCGACCTGGCCGCCATCCAGCGCGCCGGCATCGGCATCACCGTCCCTGGGGCGCCCCCTTATATTCACGCCCTGGCCGACTGGATCACCGTGCGCAGTGGTGGCCACGGTGCCGTTCGCGAAATCTGCGACACCCTGCTCGAAGCCCAAGGTCACCGGGACGCACTGGTCGACACCTACCTTCACGTCCAGCACTGATCGCATGTCACTCAAGCGCCTGCCCCGCCCCTCGTTTCGATTCTGGCTACTGCTGATCCTGCTTGGCCTGGGAGCGCTGCTGGCATGGCTGATCCCCTGGCAGCCCCCCACCCCCGGACCGGTACCCACCGACGAAGCTGGGGAGCCTGACTACTTTCTCGAAGAGGCCAGGCTGACGCGGTTCGACGCCCAGGGGCGGGCACACCAGCGCCTGGACAGCCCGCGTCTGGTACACACCCCCCACGATGACATCACCCGGGCCGTGACCCCGGTAGCCTACTTGATTGACCGAGAGAAACGACGCTGGATCGCCAACGGCGATGAAGGGCAAATCGGGCCCGGCGGCAACCCGCTGACGCTGACCGGCAACGCCCGCCTGTTTGCCCCGGAGGAGCGCTGGCAACTCGACACCGAAATCCTCCACTTCGACGCCAATACCGGGCACGCCTGGAGCGACACCCCGGCACTGCTCCAGCAGCCACCCCAACACATGCGCGGCGATCGCTTCGATGCCTGGATCCATGACAATCGTTCACGATTGACCGACAATGTGCGCGGCCACCACCCCCCCGAAGGCGCCCAGCAGGGCCAGGGCGGCGCCATCAACCTAGAGGATGTCACGCCATGAAGCGATGCAAGTTCCCGACCACCCGAATGCTGCTCACGCTGGCGTTGGTCGGAATGGCATGGGGAAGCGGCGGCGCCGTGGCCCAGCAGCGCGACGCCGATCAACCTGTCGAAGTCGAGGCTGACCGGTTGGACCTCGACGACGCTGCCGGCACAGCCGTCTATACCGGCGCCGTTGACATTCGCCAAGGCACCATGCAGCTTACCGGCGACCGGGTGGAGATCCGCCGCAACCAGGCAGGTGAGCTGACTCGCGCCACCGCCACCGGCGAACGTGCCTATATCGAACAGCAGCCCGATCCAGATGAACCCGTAGTGCGTGGCTGGGGACGAACCATCATCTATCATGTCGCCGAGCGCCGGGTGGAGCTGATCGACCAAGCTGAGCTGCATCAGCGGGGCGACACCTTCGATGGCGGCTATCTCGAATACTTCCTCGACCGCCGAGTGGTTCAGGCGCGTTCCGAGAGCGAAGGGGTCGAAGGTCGCCAGCGGATTCGCATGACCCTGCAACCGGAGCGCTGATGTGCCGATGAAGACCTTGCGGGCCACCCATCTGGCCAAGACTTACAAGCGCCGCCGCGTGGTGCACGACATCAGCCTCACCATCGAGCAGGGCAGTATCGTCGGACTGCTCGGCCCCAACGGCGCTGGCAAGACCACCTCCTTCTACATGATCGTAGGCCTGGTCCGCGCCGACGCCGGCGAAGTGCATATCGACGAACTGGACCTGAGCGGATCTGCCATGCATGAGCGTGCTCGTGCCGGTATCGGCTACCTCCCCCAGGAAGCCTCGATCTTTCGCAAGCTATCGGTGGCGGATAACATCATGGCGATTCTCGAGACGCGCAAGGACCTGGACCGTCGCGGCCGCCAAACCCGTCTCGAGGAACTGCTGGAAGACTTTCACGTCACTCATATCCGCGACAATCTCGGCATGAGCCTATCGGGCGGCGAGCGGCGGCGAGTCGAAATCGCCAGGGCACTGGCCACCGAGCCTGCCTTCATCCTCCTCGATGAGCCTTTCGCCGGCGTCGACCCCATTTCGGTGGGTGAAATCAAGGGCATCATCCGTCAGCTCAAGGCACGCGATATCGGTGTCCTGATCACCGACCACAACGTTCGCGAGACGCTGGACATCTGCAATACCGCCTATATCGTCGGAGATGGAAAGATCATCGCCGAAGGCGACGCCGAGGCCATTCTGGCCAATCGCAGGGTCCGTGAAGTCTATCTGGGAGAGGACTTTCGCCTGTAACGGAGGCGAGCCTAGGCGACACAACTTCTTGTTACAAATAACCATATGCTTACACGGCACGGAAATTGCGCGTGGCATGATTATTGCTACAAAACGACTTGCAAGTCGACCCGCGGCGGGCTAGGGTGGGTCTTTTCGGCAAATGAGCCCCTATCCTCATGGCCATGAAAGCATCCTTGCAACTCCGTGTCGGCACCCAACTGACCATGACCCCCCAGTTGCAGCAGGCGATCGCGCTGCTGCAGCTCTCGACACTCGATCTGCGCCAGGAAATCCAGCAGGCCCTGGAAGCCAACCCCATGCTGGAACTCGACGACGATTTCGGCGAACAGGCCGCCGAAGAAGCCCGTGACGACGACTGGGCCAGCGAGATACCCTCCGAGCTTTCCACTGACAGCGACTGGTCGGACACCTATCCCGACCATGGCACCAGCTCGGGCAGCGGCGAAGGACCCGATTTCGAGCGCCAGGCCGCAGGCCAGAGCCTGGCCAGCCACTTGACATGGCAACTGGCGATGACCGACTTGAGTGAGCGCCAGCGCCAGATCGCCGAGAGCCTGATCGATGCGGTGGACAGCACCGGCTACCTGGCGCAGCCGCTGGAAGACATCCGTGACGGGCTGCGCAAGCAAGGCTTGGAGGGCCTACCGACCCGAGAGCTCGAGCAGATACTGCTGCGCCTCCAGCAGTTCGAACCCACCGGCGTCTTTGCCCGGGACCTGCGCGAATGCCTGATGCTGCAGCTCGCCACACTACCCGACGACACTCCACTGCTGCCCCAGGCGCGTCGCCTCGTGCGACAGTTTCTCGAAGCCCTGGCCAGCGACGATCGGCGACTGCTCAAGCGCCGCCTGGGCCTGGACGATGACTCCCTGAACACCGTGGTTAGACTGATTCGCTCACTGGATCCGCGCCCGGGCAGCGAGTTTGTCGAGGTAGGCGGCAACTACGTCACTCCCGACCTGCTCGCTCGCCACGACGAGCGCGGCTGGCGCGTTGAGCTAAATGCCGACGCCCTGCCTAGACTGCGCATCCAACCCGACTACATGGCCCTGGTCCGGCGTGCCGACAAGAGCCAGGACAACCAGTTCCTCAAAAACCACCTCCAGGAAGCGCGCTGGCTGATGAAGAGTCTGGCCAGCCGTAACGACACCCTGCTACGTGTGGGCCAGGAGATCATGGCCCGCCAACTTGATTTCCTCGAGCAGGGGGAAGAGGCCATGCGACCACTGATCCTTGCCGATATCGCTCAGGCCGTCGACATGCATGAGTCGACCATTTCCCGCGTGACGACCCAGAAATTCATTCACACACCGCGTGGCGTGTTTGAGCTAAAGTTCTTCTTCTCCAGCCATGTCGGCGGTGGAGAGGGCGAAGGCGACGCCTATTCCAGCACGGCGATCCGTGCGCGGATCCGCAAACTGGTCCAGGACGAGCCGCCGCGCAAGCCGCTTTCGGACAGTCGATTGGCCGACCTACTGGCCGAGGACGGCATCCGCGTCGCGCGACGAACCGTCGCCAAGTATCGGGAAGCCCTGGGTATACCCTCTTCCAGCGAGCGCAAGCGATTTCGCTGACCCGACGCCGGCCTCTTGACCCTTAGCAGGAAACCCACAAGGGAGGGGTTTGCAGGGCCCTAAAAAGGGTTACAATCGAGTCACCACCCGAAGGACGAAGGAGCTTGTCATGCAAGTCAATATTACTGGCCACCATGTAGAACTGACCGATGCCCTGCGTGACTACGTCAGCGAAAAGCTGACCCGTGTGCAGCGCCACTATGACAACATCACCAACGTTCAAGTCACGCTATCGGTAGAGAAGGAGCGTCAACTGGCCGCCTGCACACTGCATGCCGCTGGCGCTGACCTTCACGCCGAGTCCACGGATTCCGACATGTACGCCGCTATTGACGCACTGACTGACAAACTCGATCGTCAACTTGTCAAGCACAAGGAAAAGGCCCAGGCCCGCGCCCAGGGCGCCGGCATTCGCTGATTGACATGACACTTGAAGCCATCCTGCCCCCGGAGCGCGCCCTGTTCGGCGTGCCCGGTGGTAGCAAGAAGCGGGTACTGGAGTTCTTCAGTACCTTCATCGCCCAGAACACACCAAGCCTCGACAGCCAGGAAGTCTTTGCGCGCCTCATCGGCAGAGAGCGCCTGGGCAGCACGGGTATTGGCAATGGCGTGGCCATACCGCACGCCCGGAGCCCCCACTGCCACAGCCCGGTCGCGACATTCCTGAAACTGGCTGAGCCCATCGATTTCGACGCCATAGACGGCGAACCGGTCGACCTGGTGTTCGTACTGCTGGTGCCGGAAGAAGCCGATGACACGCACCTGGCGCTACTCAGCCAGGTCGCCAGCGTGATGAACGACGTCGACACGCGAGTCGGGCTGCGCAAGAGCACCAGCCAGCGTGAGCTCCACGAGCGACTCCTCGAGGCGATTCGACGACAGACGTCGACCTGACTCCCCCGGGCCGCCCGGCCAGCCAACCAGGAGACCCGCATGCAGCTCGTGATCATCAGTGGCCGTTCCGGCTCCGGCAAGTCGATCGCACTGCAGGCGCTCGAAGACCTGGGGTTCTACGCCATCGACAACTTCCCGGCCATGCTGCTGGGATCGCTGGTGGAGGAACTCCCCAGCGGACCGGCCGGCCAATCCTCTATCGCCGTCAGTATCGATGCCCGCAACCTGCCCCACGCCCTGGAGCGCTTTCCACGCCTGCTCGAGGAGCTTCGCTCGCGGCAGATTGATTGCCAGGTCATCTACCTCACCACCGATGCTCGTATCCTGATCGAGCGCTACTCGGCCACGCGACGTCGCCACCCGATGACCCGCGGCAGTGACATGACGCTGGGGGAAGCGATCGAGTCGGAAGATGCTACCCTGAGCGACATCCGCAATCTGGCGGATCTGATCATCGACACCTCCCGGCTTTCGGTACACGACCTGCGCGGTCGTATTACCGACCAGGTCGCCAGCCACCGGCCCGACCAGCTGACCCTGACCGTGGAGTCCTTCGGCTTCAAGGGGGGCGTACCGCTGGATGCCGATATCGTCTTCGACGCTCGCTGCCTGCCAAATCCCTATTGGGACCCGCGCCTACGCTCCGCCACCGGCCGCGACCCCAGTATCGTCGCCTTTCTTGAGCAGTACCCGCTGGTCGGCGAGATGCTCGACGACATCATCGGCTGGATCGAGCGCTGGCTCCCCGCCTATCGCAGCAGCCATCGGAGTTACCTCACCGTCGCCATCGGCTGTACCGGGGGGCAGCACCGCTCTGTTTACCTCGCTGAACGGCTTGCACACCACCTGGCCCAACAGCAGCCCGACGTTCGCCTGCGCCACCGGGAGCTCGGCATCCACACGCCAGTCTCATCTTACGCGCAGGACGCACCGGGAAAGCCTGAATGCAAGGAGCCTTGAGCGTGCCCAGCCGCAAGCTCATATTGACCAACAAGCGCGGCCTGCATGCCCGTGCAGCAACCAAGCTGGTGCAGTGCTGCCAACCCTTCCAGTCACGCGTCACCGTCAGCCGAGGTGGCCAGGTCGCCGATGCCTGCAACATCATGTCCTTGTTGATGCTCGGCGCACCATGCGGCACCGAGCTGATGGTAAGCGCCGAGGGCGAAGATGCCGAGCGGGTACTCGATGCGCTGGAGGCCCTGTTCGATGCGCGCTTCGAAGAGGATGCCTGAGCACCCCCTCGCCCTCGACGTGACGCAGTGCCCCTGATATCCCGCCTCAGCCTCCGGCGATGGTCATCTCATCGATCAGCCAGCTGCCGGAATGGATGCTGCCACGGGTGTCGATATCGCTGCCGACGGCGGCCAGCCCCTTGAACATCGCTTCCATATTCGAAGCGATGGTGAACTCCTCCACCGGGTGCTGGATTTCCCCGTTCTCCACCCAGAAGCCGGCAGCGCCCCGGGAATAATCGCCGGTGACGCCGTTGACCCCCTGCCCCATCAGCTCGGTGACGAGCACCCCGCGGCCCATGCGCGCCAGCAGTTCGTCACGGGTTGCCAGCGGAGCGTCGATACGCAGGTTCCGCGCACCGCCGGCATTGCCGGTGGTTTGCATGCCGAGACGCCGGGCGCTGTAGGCGGACAGCATGTAGCTGACCAGTTGCCCATTCTCGATGAAGACGTTGTCACGGGTCTGGACACCATCATTGTCGAAGGGGGAGCTGGCCATGCCGCCCCTCTCCATGGGCCGCTCATAGAGGGAGAACCAGGCCGGGAAGAGCCCGTCGCCCAGGCGGTCGCAGAGAAAGGAGGCCTGCCGATACAGGGAGCCGCCGGCGATCGCACTCATGAGGTGGCCAATCAGGCCGCTGGCAACGGTGGCATCGAACAGCACCGGCAGGCGCCCGGTATCGGGCCGCCGCGAGCCCATGCGGCGCAGTGTCTTCTCTGCCGCCGACCGGCCGACCACGTCGGGTGCCAGCAGGTCCTGCGGATTGCGGGCACTGGTATAGTCGTAGTCGCGCTGCATGCCCCCCTCGTCCTCGGCGATCAGCATGCAGGAGAGCGAGTGGCGGCTGCCGCACTGGCTGCCGAGGAAGCCGTGGCTGTTGGCATAGACCCGCACGCCTTCACCGCTGGAGAGCGAGGCCCCTTCGGACTGGCGTATCCCCGGCTGGCTCCTGCCGGCAGCCTCGCAGGCCAGGGCCAGGTCGATGGCCTGCTCGGTGGTCAGCGCCCAGGGGTGGTGCACGTCCAGATCGGGGAGCTCCGTCGCCATCAGCGCGGCATCCGCCAGCCCCGCCGCGGGATCCTCGCCGGTGTAACGGGCGATGGCCATGGCCTTTTCCACGACCGCGCGTATCGACTCATCGCTGGCATCCGTCGAGGAGGCACTACCCTTGCGCCCCCCCTGATAAACGGTCACCGCGATGCCCTGGTCGCGGGACAACTCGACGGTTTCCACTTCGCCCTCACGCACGCTGATGCCGATTCCCTGGTCGACGCTAGCACCCACTTCGCAGGCGTCGGCGCCCAGGCGGCGTGCCAGCGCCAGTGCCTGCTCGGCACGGGACGTCAGCAGCGGCTGTTGAGCGGCGGCATCGAAAGCCTGTGTCATCTGTCTCTCCCTCATTCACCGGCCCGGCCGGCATTCGAACGTATCGGTATCCCGCCATGCGCTGGCGGGCTGGTATACTGTGTCGCATTGATCTCATGAGTGCGATCAAGCTCACGATACTGTTGACCCATCACACTAGTTGGTAACGGCATGTCCCAGGAAGACTCTTCGCAGGCAGACGAGCGGCCCAGCAAATCCCAGCTCAAGCGCGAGATGCACAAGCTGCAGGCGCTGGGCGAACAGATCATCGCCATGACCCCCGCCGAACGGTCACGGTTCCCGCTGTCCGATGACCTGCTGGCGGCGGTGGAAGAGACCTCACGTATCCGCTCCCACGAAGGGCGTCGCCGTCACATGCAGTACATCGGCAAGCTCATGCGCGGCGAGGACCTCGCCGCCATCCAGGCGGAATTCGATACCATCGAGCAGGAGTCCCGCCATCGCGACCTGGCCTTCCATCGCCTGGAAAAATGGCGTGACCGCCTCATCGAGGAGGGCGACGACGCCGTCGAGACCTTCATCGCCGACTATCCCGATGTCGACCGCCAGTCCCTGCGCCAGTTGATCCGTAATGCTCGTCGCGAGCGTGAGCAGGACAAGCCGCCCACCAGCTCGCGGCGCCTGTTCCGCCTGATCCGCGATACGGCGGGGCTGTAGCAGCTCCGGCAACACCGCCGGGAGGCCTGCGGCCTCCAGTCGCGACGGGAACCGGCGCTCCTACAGCGAAGACTCATAGACAAGTCTCTATTGGAGCGCTCGGCCTGGCACAGCCGGCCTTCTACATTGCACCTCAAACAGCCTCAGACAAGCCGCCTATCTTCAGGAGGCAGTCCCGCCGATAGTGAGTTCATCCAGCTTGAGCGTCGGCTGGCCCACGCCCACCGGCACCCCCTGCCCGTCCTTGCCACAGACGCCGATCCCGGTATCCAGCTCCAGGTCGTGACCGATCATCGAGACCCGCCCCATGGCCTCTGGGCCATTGCCGATCAGCGTCGCGCCCTTGACCGGCGCGGTGATGCGGCCGTCCTCGATCAGGTAGGCTTCGCTTGCCGAGAAGACGAACTTGCCCGAGGTGATATCCACCTGCCCGCCACCGAAGCTGACGGCATAGATGCCGCGCCTGACACTCTTGATGATATCGGCCGGCTCGTCCTGACCGGCCAGCATGTAAGTGTTGGTCATCCGCGGCATCGGCATATGGGCGAAGGATTCGCGACGGGCGTTGCCGGTGGGCGCCATCCCCATCAGCCTGGCGTTGAGCTTGTCCTGCATGTAGCCGGTGAGAATGCCGTCCTCGATGAGCGGCGTATACTGCCCCGGCGTGCCCTCGTCATCCACGCTCATGGAGCCTCGCCGATCGGCCAGGGTGGCATCGTCGACCACCGTCACACCGGGGGACGCGACGCGCTCGCCCATGCGCCCGGCAAAGGCCGAGCTTCCCTTGCGATTGAAGTCGCCCTCCAGGCCATGCCCCACCGCCTCATGCAGCAGGATGCCCGGCCAGCCTGGCCCCAGCACCACCGGCAATTGTCCCGCCGGCGCATCCACCGCATCGAGGTTGACCAGTGCCTGACGCACGGCTTCCCGGGCATAGCGCTCAGCCACGTTTTCATCACGCAGCCGGGCCATGGCATAGCGCCCGCCGCCGCCCGCGCTGCCGCGTTCGCGACGTCCATTCTTGACCGCTATCACGCTGACGTTGAAGCGCACCAGCGGACGGATATCTGCCGCCAGTGTGCCGTCGCTGGCACGCACCAGCACGACTTCGTGGACGCCGGAGAGCGACGCACTGACCTGGGAAACCGAGGGGTCGGCGGCACGAGCCGCGCGGTCGGCTTCCTTGAGCAGGGCGATCTTCTCCTCGGCCGAAAGACCGGAGAGGGGATCGATGGCGTCGTAGCGTACGCTGGCCTGGCTGATCACCCGGGGCGCCGCCGACAGCGCAGCGCCGCTACGCACGATGCCAGACGCCGTACGCCCCGTCTCAGCCAGGGCATCGGCCGTGATCTGGTTGGAGTAGGCGAAGCCGGTCTTCTCACCGGCCATGGCGCGCACGCCTACGCCGCCATCGATGTTGTAGCCGGCCTCTTTCACCTCACCATCCTCCAGCACCCAGCTCTCGTGCCAACTGCGCTGGAAATAGAGGTCGGCGTAGTCGACACCGGGGGTGAGCACGTGCCTCAGGCCGGCATCGAGCGACTCGAGGCCGAGGCCGCCGGGACGCAGCAGGATATCGACGGCGGTATCGAGCATGGCTTGCGATCGTGTCGTCATTCGGCGGTTTCCAGTGTGATCTGCGGCGAGGTCCAGGGACCGCGCACGCGATAGTGAATTCGAGTGACCCGGTCGATAGCGCGACCGAAGAGGCGATCGGCGATGAACAGGGCGCCGCCCACCACCGGGGCCCCGGCGATGACCGCGGCCAGGGGCAGACTGCTGCTGACAGGGACTGTGACGCCCAGCCGCTGGTCGAGTTCCCGCCTGGCCAGGTCCACGGTGCCATCGAGCGTAAAGGTCGTTGCCGGCCCGCTGATATTCACGGGCCCCTGGGTCTCCAGCACGCCCTCATACAGGGTAGCGGCTCCTACCACATGATCGAAAGCCGTACCCTGCCCGGTCACGTCGGAAAAGTCCATTCGCAGTCGGCGTACCAGGTTGTCCAGATTGAGCAGGCCGATCAGCCTTGCCGTCGGCGACTCCAGGTTGACGAAGCGCCCGTTGCGCAGCTCCACGTCGATATTGCCACGCGAGCGGACCAGGGCAAACTGCCATGGGGCTCCGGGCCAGGCGAGCTGACTCCTGACCCGGGTTTCACCACTGCGAATGGCCACCGGCTGACCAAACTTCTCCAACGCCGAGCCCAGATCCCGGCCATCCAGGGAGAGCCGGGAACGGGTCAAGCTGTCGCCAGGACCGGCAGACTCCCAGATCACCTCTCCATGGGCCGATACCTGCCCCAGGGTCAGACCCAACGGCGACACGGTCAGGCGGCCCGGCCCGCTCTGCCAGCGAGCTGTCAAGGGCCCCATCTGACGGCCCTGGTACTGGATATCGGCAATTCGCAGGCGTCCATCCGGAAGTTGTGCGACCCAGCCAGGCAGCGGTGCGGGCTCGGTTGTAATGTCGATTTCGTCCAGCAATCCGCCTACCCCTTCTCGCTGAGCCGGAATCAAGCCATCCAGAGTCAAGCGCTGCAGTGCAATGTCGAGGGGGTCGCGCAATGTCGGACGGTAGTCTAGATGGCCGGTCAACAGGCTGGAATCCATGTTCACTCGCCACCCCCCGCCAGCCTGAGGCTGGGCCGTCGCCGTCGCCACCCCCAGGCAGCCATCGGCGCCTACCAGACAGGTCGTCTCCAGCCTCACTCGCCGCAGTGGAAGCGTGACCGTATCCGGGCTCCCCGTATCCGTCAGTGATGCCAGGACACCACCCCACTCCCGAAAATCGAGGCGGGACGGATAGAGATCCACATCCCAGCCCTCGCCATCGGGCCAGGCAGGGGCACTGGGCCATCGACCCAGCCAAGCCTGCCCCTGGCCGCTGCCGGGCCCTGGTGTGTCCCGCCAACGGATCCTTAGCTCGCCTCCCAGTTCGGCTTCAACACTGCGCCTGTCAAGGTCGGCGTCGACAAACAGAGAGCGCGCTTCTCCGGCCGCCTTACCCAGCGGAGCTGGCAGATCGATGGACAAGCCCCGCAGGCCGCTTTCCAGCCTCAGCGTGTTGCGCGCATTCATGCGCAACCTCCCCTGCCAGGGCAGTTGACCGGACAGCATCAGCCCAAGGTCGGGCATGTCGACCAGCTTGAGCAGGCGTGACACCTCGATGGCCCCTTCGAGATCGACTCGGCCAGCCTGAGTGTCGATATCGGCCGTGACGGGGCCACCCAGCAGGCGCGCCTTCAGCTGCCCCTCGAGTCCACCCTCCTCCTCGCCTTGCTGACGCCAGGCCAGCGGGCCGGTCACGTCGCGCAACGTAACACCGAAGCCCTGATGCGTCAGCTGTTCCAGCGCCACGTTCGTATCCAGATCCAGCGCCATGCTTTCGGGCTCGCCGAGAATCAGGCTCAGGTCCAACTCACCGGTGGCACCCCCGACGCCTCGCCATGGGTCGACCAATTCCATGCCCCCCACCGGCATGGCCCCGAGATATCGGCGCAGTGCATCGGCATCGGCCATAAGCTCGCCACTCACCTGCAGGCGCTCGTCGGCCAGGGTAACGCGGCCGCGGTGGCCTTCGACACCAAGGCTTTGGGCGTAATGAACATCGGCGTCCAGGGTACCGATGCCCAGTTGCAAGCGGCCTTCGACTTGTTCGAGGGCCGGCCAGTCGGGAGCGAAGGATAGCCGGCCACGTTGGATATCCAGGTCCAGCGCCATGCTCGGGGGCACAGGATCCCCACCCCAGAACAGAGGCAGATGAAGCTTGAGCGAGCCCCTGGGCACGTGACCCGCGACCCCGGCGGCCAGCCACTCCTTGAGTTCGTCGCCGAGCACGCCGACCGGCAACCACGCCATGAGAGGACGCTCGAGGACATCGACGTTACGAAAACTCAGGTCCAGCCCCAGGCCACCGCGCAGCTCGCCGCCGACCACCAGCCCGAAGCCGCCCTCCACCTCGGCACCCTGCCAGCCCGCCCTCAGGTGGCGCCCGCTGACGAAGCTGCGTGGCCCGTCATAGGACCAGTTGATCACCCCGCTGGCGTGGGATAGCGCCAAGGGCTCGGCAAATACCTGCGGCAGCTCGAAAACCGTGCCTTCGACGCCGACGAATTCTACGCGGCCCGAGAGGTCGCGGGCCTCGACCCAGGCGTCCAGGGGGCCACCGCCCGGCACGTCCTGCCAGGCCGAGACGGCAACCTGATGGACAGCGGCCTGGGCCACCCAACTGCCGTTCTCCCGCCCCACCCCCAGGCCCGCGACCAGACCGCGAGGCTCGAGCGTCTCGATGACCCGGGTGAGCCCCTCGGGCAGCAGGACCCGCTCTCGCCATGCGGCAAGTGAAGCGAAGTCGAATTCGCTGGTGGTGAGCCACCAGTCGTGCGCGCCATGCCGCAGGTACCAGTAGCGCGGCAGCGCTGGTCCCGGCGCTGCCGCCAGCGCCTCCGGCTCGGCCCAGTCGGCGTTCTCGGCATCGCCCTCCAGCCAGGCTTCCCAGCCATCTTCGCTGCGCAGCCATTGGCCGCGGGCCTTGAAGGGCTCCATCAGGACGAGATCGTCACCACGCCGGAGGGCCAATCGCGACACATCGATATCCAGCCGGGCATCGGCCAGTGAGCCTCGGTGCCAGCGGCCCCATAGCCGAGCATTGCCCTGGGCATCTTCTAGCCTCAAGGGGTCATCGAAGGAAAGCAGCTCGACCAGGCCGATCAGCGTATCAAGTTTCATGTCGGCCTGAAGGGCGGCGCTGAAGTCGCGTAGCCCACCGGGGCCGGGAAACACGTCCAGGGCGGCCAGCAGGGCAGGTTCCTCCTGGCCTTCGAGATGCACCTCTCCTTCGAGATGAGCATGGCGCTCGTCGCCGGTGAGCAGAAGCCGTGGGGCGTGCATCTCCACCCGATCCTGCTGGCCATGCAGCACCAAGCGAACATCCTCGGCCCAGGCACGTTGACGCAGCAGTACTCCTACCCAAAAGTCCAGGGCCTCCAGGTCAAAGTCGCCCTTGGGCATGAATTCAGGGGGAATGTCAGCGGGGTCAGGCCAGTGCCAGCCGCCCTGCGCATCCTGGTAGAGGTGCAGCGTCAGCCCCCTCAGCCGAGCATCCTCCACCACCGGAAAGCCGTTACTGAGAGTAGCGGAAGTATTCAGGCGCAGACTGGCATGCTCGACTTCCAATAGCGGCAAGCCGTCAGCGCCGCGCTGACTGCGGGCAGATAACCCGCTGCCCTCCAGCAGGAGGTCGAGCCCGGCCAGGCGGGACTCCATGCGGGCCAGCTCGACTACCGCTCCCGAACGGGCCTCCAGCAAGCGCTCGACCCGCGGCGCAAGCTCGTCAACCTGGGTCAGGGCAAGGCGCAGCACCAGCACTACCAGAGCCAGCAGCCCCAGCACGATGGCCATCAGCGTCAGGGCCCAGCGGCCCACCAGACGTATCGGATGCATCGCAGCGTCACATCAGCACGATGTCGTACTGCTCCTGGGAGTAGTGGTTCTCCACCTGAAAGCGGATGGTCTTGCCAATGAAGGTTTCCAGATCGGCCACCGCCGCGGACTCCTCATCGAGCAGGCGATCCACCACCGACTGTGAGGCCAGCACCATGTAGGTCTCCGCGCTGTAGGCGCGCTCCTCGCGCAATATCTCGCGGAAGATCTCGTAGCAGACCGTCTCTGCAGTTTTCAGCGTGCCGCGCCCTCCACAGGTTGGACAGGCTTCACACAACGTTTGCTCCAGGCTTTCCCGGGTACGCTTGCGCGTCAACTGAACCAGACCCAGCTCGGTCACACCAGTGCACTTGGTCTTGGCATGATCACGTTCCAGTGCCTTGTCCAGCACCCGCAACACCTGCCGCTGGTGCTCGGTTTCCTCCATATCAATGAAGTCGATGATGATGATACCGCCCAGGTTACGCAGCCGCAGTTGACGGGCGATGGCGTTGGCCGCCTCGAGATTGGTCTTGAAGATGGTTTCTTCGAGATTGCGATGCCCCACATAGCCACCGGTATTGACATCGATGGTCGTCATCGCCTCGGTGGGATCGATCACCAGGTAGCCGCCGGATTTCAACTGGACCTTCCTCCCCAGGGCCTTGAGAATCTCATCCTCGACGCTGTATAGGTCGAAGATGGGGCGCTCGCCGGGGTAGTACTCGATACGGGCCGAGGAGTCAGGCATGAACTCCTCGGCGAATTCGATCAGCTTGACGTAGTTCTCCCGCGAATCGATACGCACTTTCTCGATGTCGTCTCGCATCAGATCACGAAGGGTGCGGATGAACAGAGGGAGGTCATCGTAGATGACGCTGGGACAGGGTGCGGAACCCCTGCGCTCACTGACCTTGCGCCACAGTCGCAGCAGAAAATGCATGTCGGCGAAGAGCTCTTCCTGGCCCACGTTCTCGGCTGCGGTGCGAACGATGAAGCCGCCAGTGATCTCGATATCCTGCTCGAGCTGGCAGCGTTCGAGCAGTTCACGCAAGCGCTCGCGCTCGCGCTCGTCCTCGATGCGCTGGGAGACCCCGTGATGCGGGGAGTCCGGCATATAGACCAGATAGCGTGACGGCACCGACAGGTGAGTCGTCAGGCGGGCTCCCTTGGAGGCGATGGGATCCTTGGTAACCTGAACGACCAGGGACTGCCCTTCGCTGAGCAGTTGCCCGATGGCGATCTGCTCCTCGGAAGAGGAGCCCGGCGGCATCACCTCATGAACATGGATGAAGGCAGCCCGGTCCAGCCCGATGTCGACGAACGCCGCCTGCATCCCAGGCAGCACCCTCACAACGCGCCCCTTGTAAATGTTGCCGACGATGCCTCGCCGGCGCGTACGCTCGATGAGCGCCTCCTGCAGCACGCCGTTTTCCACCACGGCTACCCGGGTTTCCATCGGCGTCAGGTTGATCAGTACTTCGCCGCTCATGCGGAAATCCTTGTCCAGTCAGTCTTCGGAGCATTATGACATAGTGCGGACGGCAGACAGGGTTATCGGCAGGCACGATTCCACAGTGGCACGCCCTGACGCGACAGGAGCCTCGCGGTCTCGAACAGCGGCAACCCGACAACTGCCGAGTGGCTACCCTCGATGCGTTCGATAAAGATCGCTGCTAACCCCTGTATGGCATAGCCGCCCGCCTTGTCGAGAGGCTCACCGGTGACCCAGTATGCGGCTATCTCATGTTCGGCTATGGTGCGCATGACCACTCGCGTTGTGACGCAAACTTCCAGCATACCGGCCGGACCGGACACTGCCACTGCAGTCAGCACCTGGTGGGTGCGTCCCGATAACGCACGCAGCATGGCGGCTGCGTGCTGCTTGTCGCCGGGCTTGCCCAGGATCACTCCATCGCAGACCACCGCTGTGTCCGATCCCAGCACGGGCAGGGAGGAAAGTCCGGCACCGGCACTCGCCTTCTGACGAGCCAGCCGGGTCACGTAGGCGTCGGCGCGCTCGCCGCCGTTAGGGGTCTCATCGATGTCGACCGGACAAACCTCGACCTCGACGCCGATAGATGCCAACAGCTCCCGACGACGTGGAGACGCCGAGGCAAGGCATAGGGCCGCAGTGTTGAATAATTTACTCATGAAGATAGGCTCCGATCAGGCGTTGCCGGCAAGGCGGCGCTCCATAGCCTGGAACATGGTAGCCAGCCAGGGCCAGAGTATGGCACCGATCAGTGAAGGCAATAGAAAAGCGAGATGCATCGAAAAAGGACCGAACAGGGTCCGCAACCACTGCTCGATCAACTGCACCAGCCCCAACAGCACCAGGATAAGCAGTGATTGCTGAAAGAGGGAGTAGGTGCGAAAGCGCGGATAGACCAGTGCTGCCAGAAAGGCCAGCAACGAGAGCGCCAGGGCATTCTGCCCCAGGGGAGCGCCCTCGATCAGGTCCAGCAAAACTCCCAGCACGAAACCATGGAAAACCCCAACCCGGTCGGGAGCCGACATGCACCAGTAGATGAGCATCAGCCCCAGCCAGTCGGGCCGCCATATCTGCCACCCTTCGGCCAGGGGCATCACCTGTAGACAGAGAGCCAGCAGCAGCGTCAGCCATACCCAGGGCAGTGCGGTGCGCGGAGAACTCGCCATCAGTCTGCCCCCTCCCCGTGCACCGCATCGGTGCCGGGGGCTTGTTCGGTGGAAGTTTGTTCGCCAGGTAGACGGTCCGGGTCGATATCCCAGGACTCGTCGTCCGGCACCGCCATCGGTTCGGGCGGAAACAGCAGCAGAAAGTGGCGCGAGCGCTGCAGCAGGGCCACGGGAGCTGCGGTGACACGTGCAAATGGCTGGCCGGGGTCATGTACCACCTCGGTGATCCGTGCTACGGGGTAGCCAGCAGGGAAACGCCCGGCGAGCCCCGACGTGACTAGCAGATCACCCTTGCGAATGTCGGCGGTATCCGGCACGTGCAGGACGCGCAGCTCATCGTAATGGCCGCTACCCTGCAGGATGAAGCGCAGGTCATTGCGATTGATCTGCACTGGCAACGCATGGCTGGCATCCGCCACCATCAGCACCCGGCTGGAGTAGGCGGAAACGGCCGTCACCTGCCCCACCAGGCCCGAGGCGTCCAGCACCGGCTGCCCCACATAAACGCCATTGCGCCGGCCACGGTCGATCACCATCTGGTGGTTGAAGGGGTCGGGATCTAGCGAAAGTAGTTCCGCAGTGATGTAGGGTGATTCCTTGCGCGCTGCAGCACCCAACAGCTCACGCAGGCGCACATTCTCGGCCGTCAAACTGGACATGTGCTGCACTCGATGAGAAAGGTGCAGGATCTGTTCCCGCAATCGCTGATTTTCTTCCACCAGGGCACGCTGATCGGAGAGTGCCAGGGAGCCCCAGGCCAAGACATCGCTGGGCACGGCGACTAGCCACTGTATGGGGGCCACCACTGTCGAGAGCTGGGCGCGGACCTCCTCCATTCGCGTGAAGCGATGATCGGCGAACATCAGGACGGAGGCTGCCAGCACACACACGAACATGCGATAGCCTGGCACCGGTCCATGAGAAAACAGCGGCTTAATGGCGAATTTCCCCCAAGTCTCCTATACGCCTTGCCGGTATCAGGGAAGGTCTCCGTCACCGAGCGGTCGAGTGCAGGCACAGCACGGTGCGCCTCGGACCATGACAAACGGCAAGGAGTGCATGGACAGGCGCTCCAGTTACTGCCGTGGCAAAGCGGCTCAACCGCTCAGCCACGACAGGACAAGGCCTAGTCGCTAGACAGCAGCTCGAAGGTATGGCGGTCGATCATCTCCAGCGCCTTGCCGCCACCGCGGGCCACGCAGGTCAGTGGATCTTCGGCGACGATGACCGGTAGCCCCGTCTCCTCGGCAATCAGTTTGTCCAGGTCACGCAGCAAAGCGCCACCACCGGTCAGCACCAGGCCACGTTCAGCGATGTCGGAAGCCAACTCGGGCGGTGACTGCTCCAACGCACTCTTTACGGCAGCAACGATGGAAGCCAGCGTCTCCTGCAGGGCATCGAGAATCTCATGGGAGTTGAGGGTAAAGCTGCGTGGAATACCCTCAGCCAGGTTGCGCCCGCGCACGTCTATCTCGCGTAGCTCGCCGCCTGGGTAGGCGCAGCCGATCTCCTCCTTGATGCGCTCGGCGGTGGCCTCGCCGATCAAGCTGCCATAGTGGCGGCGAACATAGGCGGTGATAGCTTCGTCGAAGCGATCGCCACCGACGCGAATGGACTCGGAGTAGACCACGCCATTCAGTGAGATGATGGCGATTTCAGTGGTACCACCACCAATGTCGACCACCATCGAGCCCTGGGCATCGTCCACCGGCAGGCCGGCCCCGATTGCAGCCGCCATGGGCTCTTCGATCAGGAATACCTCGCGAGCACCCGCACCTTCGGCCGATTCCTTGATGGCGCGGCGCTCCACCTGTGTCGACATGCAGGGCACGCAGACCAGCACGCGCGGACTGGGCGTGAGGAAGGTGCTCTGATGGACCTTGCGGATGAAGTGCTGAAGCATCTGCTCGGTGACGGTAAAGTCGGCAATCACACCATCCTTCATCGGTCGAATGGCGGTGATGTTACCCGGCGTACGACCCAGCATACGCTTGGCATCGGCGCCGACAGCGGCCACGCTGCGCATGTTGCCGGACTGGCGGATGGCCACCACCGACGGCTCGTCAAGCACGATGCCGCGACCACGGACGTATATCAGTGTATTGGCCGTACCCAGATCGATTGATAAATCGCTGGAGAACAGCCCCCTCAAGCGTTTGAACATGGACGTCGTTACCTAGAGCAGACCGGGGACCCTTGTGCGGATGCAAACGGTATCATCGCGGCCCCCGCGCAGCAAGCGACATGCCACCCCCATCGCCTAGAGAAGAGTGCCCGCAGCACATCGGATGTGGTACCTTTTCCTGCTATTCATCATCCCCAATCCGTGCGAGGACACCCAGCCCATGGCGCTTGAACACGCAGACGTGCAGCGGGCCGCCCACCTGGCCCGCCTTGGCCTGAACGACGATGAAGCCGCCGGCTATGTCGATGATCTTGGTCGTATTCTTGAAATGGTCGATATGCTACAGGCCCTCGACACCGACGGTGTTGCACCACTGGCCCACCCGCTGGATGCCACCCAGCGCCTGCGCGCCGATGAAGTCACCGAAGCCGATCAGCGCGAAGAATTCCAGCGCTGCGCCCCCGCCGTCGAGAACGGTCTTTATCTGGTGCCTCGGGTCGTCGAATGATCGCACGCGCCCTCTTCCGTTAACGGCACGCTTTCATGGAGCCATGCCGCATGCATGACAAGACGCTTGTCGAACTCGCCCGAGCGCTGGACGCCGGCGAGTTCTCCAGCCGCGAACTGACCCAGCACCTGCTGGGCCGCATCGACCGCCTCGACGGTGAGCTGAACAGCTTCATTACCGTCACCTTCGACCAGGCCCTCGCTGCCGCCGACGAAGCCGACGCCGCGCGGGCCAAGGGCAACGCTGGGCCGCTCACCGGCCTGCCGCTGGCTCTGAAAGACATCTTCTGTACCCGCGGCGTGAAGACCAGCTGCGGTTCGAAGATGCTCGACAGCTTCGTCTCGCCCTACGACGCCAGCGTGGTCGAGAAGCTCCGGGCCGCCGGCACGGTGAGCCTGGGCAAGACCAACATGGACGAGTTCGCCATGGGCTCCTCCAACGAGAACAGCCACTACGGCCCGGTGCACAACCCCTGGGATCTCACCGCGGTGCCCGGCGGCTCCTCGGGAGGCTCCGCCGCCGCGGTTGCCGCCGGGCTAGTGCCCGCGGCCATGGGCACCGACACCGGCGGTTCGATCCGTCAGCCGGCCGCCTTCTGCGGCATCACCGGTCTCAAGCCCACCTATGGGCGGGTGTCACGCTACGGCATCATTGCCTATGCCTCGAGCCTCGACCAGGCGGGCCCCATGGCCCACTCCGCCGAGGACTGCGCCCTGTTGCTGGGCGCTATCGCCGGGCACGACCTGCGCGACTCCACCTGCGTCGCCCGCGGCGTGCCCAACTATTCCGAAGAGCTCGCCGCCCCGTTGAACGGCCTCAAGATCGGCCTGCCCAGCGAGTATTTCGGTGACGGCCTTGATCCGGCGGTAGAGAAGGCAACCCGCGAGGCGATCGCTGTCTTCGAGTCGCTAGGCGCCAGTGTGCGCGAGGTGAGCCTGCCGCACACCCACTACGCCATCCCGGCCTACTACGTCATCGCGCCGGCCGAGGCCTCCTCGAACCTGTCACGCTTCGACGGCGTGCGCTTCGGCCATCGCTGCGACAACCCGGTCGACCTGATCGACCTCTACAAGCGCAGCCGCGCCGAGGGTTTCGGCGACGAGGTCAAGCGGCGCATCCTGATCGGCACCCACACCCTCTCCGAGGGCTTCTTCGATGCGTACTACAAGAAGGCCCAACAGGTGCGGCGGCTGATCCGTCAGGATTTCCTCGACGCCTTCGAAGAGGTCGACGTGCTGATGGGGCCAGCCTCGCCCACGCCGGCCTTCGATCTGGGGGCCAACAAGGACCCCGTGTCGATGTATCTGCAGGATATCTACACCATCGCCGTCAACCTGGCCGGTATCCCCGGCATCAGCGTGCCGGCCGGCTTCGTAGGCAGCCGCCCGGTGGGCCTGCAGATCCTCGGCAGCCACTTCACCGAGGCACGACTGCTCAACGTCGCCCACCAGTTCCAGCAGGCCACCGACTGGCACCGTCGTCGTCCCGCCTTCGCCGAGGAGAACGCCTGATGCAATGGGAAACCGTGATCGGGCTGGAGGTCCACGTCCAGCTTGCCACTCGCTCGAAGATATTTTCCGGCGCGTCCACGGCCTTCGGCGCCGAGCCCAACACCCAGGCCTGCGCCGTCGACCTGGGCCTGCCCGGTGTGCTGCCGGTGCTCAACGAGGCAGCCGTGGCCATGGCCGTACAGTTCGGCCTGGCGATCCACGCCGAGATTCCCGAGATCTCGGTCTTCGACCGCAAGAACTATTTCTACCCCGACCTGCCCAAGGGCTACCAGACCAGCCAGATGTATCACCCCATCGTCGGCGCCGGCGAAGTGGAGATCACCCTGGATGACGGCAGCACCAAGCGTATTCGGGTGCACCATGCCCACCTGGAAGAGGATGCCGGCAAGTCGCTGCATGAGGACTTCCACGGCATGACCGGGGTCGACCTCAACCGGGCCGGCACGCCGCTGCTGGAGATCGTCTCCGAACCGGACCTGCGCTCGGCGAAGGAAGCCGCCGCCTATCTCAAGGCGATTCACTCCATCGTCACCTATCTCGGCATCAGCGACGGCAACATGGCCGAAGGGTCGATGCGCTGTGACGTCAACGTCTCGGTGCGCCCCCGGGGCCAGGAAGCCTATGGCACCCGAGCCGAGATCAAGAACGTCAACTCCTTTCGCTTCGTCGAGCGTGCCATCGCCTTCGAGGTGGAGCGTCAGGTTGAGCTGATCGAGGATGGCGGCAAGGTGGTGCAGGAGACTCGCCTGTTCGACCCCGACCGCGACGAGACTCGCAGCATGCGCACCAAGGAGGAGGCCAACGACTACCGTTACTTCCCCTGCCCCGACCTGCTTCCCGTGGTGCTGGACCAGGCCTATGTCGATCACCTGCGCAGCAACCTCCCGGAGCTGCCCGCCGAGAAGCGCGCTCGTTTCGAACAGGAACTGGGGCTTTCCGCCTACGATGCCAGCCTGCTCTCCGCCACCCGGGAGATGGCCGACTTCTTCGAAGAGGCCAAGAACGTCTGCGGCGATGCCAAGCAGGCCGCCAACTGGGTGCAGGGCGAGCTCTCCGGCGCGCTCAACCGGGAAAGCCTGCCGATCGCCGACAGCCCCGTTTCGGCCCGCCAGCTCGGCGAGCTGATCGCCAGGGTCATCGACGACACCATCAACGGCAAGGCCGCCAAGCAGGTTTTCCAGGCCCTGTGGAACGGCCAGGGCGCCAGTGCCGACGACATCATCGAGGCCCAAGGGCTCAAGCAGGTCACCGACAGCGGTGCCATCGAATCGATGATCGACCAGGTGATTGCCGAAAGCCCCGGACAGGTGGCCCAATACCGCGACGCCGAGCCGGACAAGCGCGGCAAGATGATCGGTTACTTCGTCGGCCAGGTGATGAAGGCTTCCCGAGGCACCGCCAACCCTCAGCAGGTCAACCAGCTGCTGAAAGAAAAGCTGGACGCACTCTGCTGAGCCCGACGGGGTGTGATGCGCCATCGGCGCGTCATGCCCCGGCTGCCCGAGACCACAAGGAGATCAGGATGTCGGATGACGTCGGTGCACGGCTGCGCGCCCTGCGTACCCTGCGTGGCATTTCTCAGCGCGAGCTGGCCAAGCGCTGCGGTGTCACCCACTCCAGCCTGTCGCTGATCGAACAGGGCAAGGTCAGCCCCTCGGTCAGCTCACTGAAGAAGATCCTCGACGCCATCCCGATCAGCGTTGGCGACTTCTTCACCATGAACCTGGAGAGCCGCGATCAGGTATTCTATTCCGCTGTCGAACTGGCCGATGTAGGCACCGGCGAGGTGATCTACAAGCTGGTCGGCGCCAATCGCGATAGCCGCGCGCTGGCGTTCATGATCGAGACTTACCCACCCGGCGCCGATAC
Organism: Halomonas sp. DQ26W; assembly: GCF_003339685.1. Lineage (GTDB taxonomy): Bacteria > Pseudomonadota > Gammaproteobacteria > Pseudomonadales > Halomonadaceae > Halomonas. The sequence continues at coordinate 170,234 of NZ_QPKI01000003.1, forward strand.
CGGCCGCGAGATGATCGCCCATCAGGGCGAAGAAGCCGGCGTCGTGCTGGAAGGCGAGATCGAGATCACCATCGGTGCCGAATCTCGCACCCTCGGTGCGGGGGAAGCCTACTACTTCGATACCAACGTGCCCCACCGCTTCCGCAATCCCGGCAAGGCACCCTGCCGGCTGGTCAGCTGCTGTACCCCCGCTCGCACGTTCTGACCCCTTCCGCTTCATTCACTTGCCTGTACCGGAGAGACATCATGTTCGGATGGCTGAAGCCTGACCCGAAGAAGAAACTGCAAAAGGCTTATGAGCACAAGCTGCAACAGGCGATGGAGGCCGCGCGCAACGGCGACATGCGCGCCAATGCGTCGCTGACCGAGGAAGCCGAAAGCCTGCTCGCCGAGCTCAGGCAATACCCATAGCCAAGGGGGTGACGCCGGAAGGCCGGCTTATTTGAGTGACCCCGGGGCAGTTCGCTCCAGGTCATCCACCCCGCCCCCCGCCTCGTCGTGCCAGCCGGGGGTGAGTTCGAGGCGGGCCCGTTCGACAAGCTCGGCGGGCAGCTCCTTCTTGACCGCCACCCCGAGATCCTGGAATTCGGCGGTCTGCTTGATCAGGTTGGCACGGCCATTGACCAGCTGTCCCATGGCCCTGTCATAGCTGTCTCGGGCACCGTCCAGTTTCCTGCCGACATCCTCCATGCTTTCGAGGAAGAGGCGCAGCTTGTTGTAGAACTTCTCGGCACGGCTGGCCAGCTCGGCGCTGTGACGGCTCTGATCCTCGAAGCGCCACAGCTGGCGCACGATATTCAAGCTGGTCAGCAGCGTGGTGGGCGTCGCCACCAGGACGTTATTCTCGATGGCCCGCTGGAAGAGCGACTCGTCGAACTTGAGCGCCTCCACATAGGCCGACTCCACCGGAATGAACATCACCACCACCTCCGGCGAGTTCAGGCCCGGCAGATCGTAGTAGTGTTTGTCGGCCAGCTCGGCAATACGATCGCCCACCGCCCGGGCGTGTTCGGCCAGTGCCTGCCCCCTCGCCATCTCGTCGTCGGCGTTCACGTACCTCACATAAGCGGACAGCGACGTCTTGGCATCGATCACCAGGTGCTTGCCCTGGGGCAGGTAGACGATGGCATCGGGCCGCCGGCGCCCCTCCTCGGTGGTGAAGCTGACCTCGCGCTGGTAGTCCTTGCCGGCACGCAGCCCGGAGCCCTCCAGTACGTTCTCGAGCATCAGCTCGCCCCAGTTGCCCTGCACCTTCTTCTGCCCCTGGAGCGCCCGGGTCAGGCGATCGGCCTGGTCGGTGATCTCGCGGTTGAGGTTCTGCAGATGCTTGAGCTCGGTGCGCAGGCTGGCGCGCTGCTCGGTGTCGAAGCGATGAATGGATTCCACTTTCTCGCGAAACCCCTTCATCTCGCTCTGGATGGGCTGCAACAAGCCGCTGATATGCTTCTGGGAAAGCTCCGAGAAGGCGCGCCCCTTGCGTTCGAGTATCTCGCTGGCCAGCACTTCGAACTCTTGCTTGAGCTGGTCGCGGCTGTCGCGCAGCAGCGTGAGCTGCTCGGCGAAGTGCTGCTGCTTCTGCTCCAGCGTGGTAGCCAGGCGCGCCTCGCTTACCTGTACCTCGCCGAGCATGCGCTGCGATTCATCGAGGCGTCGCTCGCGCTCGGCAAGCCGCTCGCGCAGCTCGGCCAGGGCGGTGGCGTACCGTCGGGCATCGGCGCGCTGACGCCGGGCAGCGAACAGGCCGGCCAGGCCGAAAGCAAGCAGGAATGCCGGCAGCGCCGAGAGCGCCATGGCATAGCCAACGGGAAGGGAATCCAGCAGTGTCGTCAGATCAGTCAAGGGGCTTTCTCCTGCTGCAGCGCGAATGGGGCCGGGACGAAAGTCTCCCCAAAACCGTCAAGCTTGTCACTGTTTACCCATAGATATCCTGCTGCAAGTCCCAGCTCACTCATCGGCTTCGGTCGGATCACGACCAGCCTGCAGTCGTCAACGCGAGGCCATGGTATCGTGAGTCTTCAGCGCCACTTAGCCTACGACCCCCATGCTCGATTTCCTTGCCCGTTCCCAAAGCCTTGCCTGGCACCAGCAGCTGGCACGCCTGGTGCGCACGGCGGCAGCGTCCGACTTTCCGGCCAGGCTCGACCAATGCTTGCGCGAGCTCGTGGGCCACGAAACCGTACTGATCAACGCCTATCGCGGCCGCCGCCGGCCACTGCTGATTCATGACGACTACCCCCCGCATCGACGCGAACAGGGCATCGAACGCTACCTGAGCAAGGCCTATCTGCTCGACCCCTTCTTCACTGCCGTGAGCGACGGCCTGGACCAGGGCGCCCACCGCCTGCGCGAACTGGCGCCGGACCGTTTCGAGGCCAGCGATTACTACGCCCACTACTACCGAGCCTTGGGCCTGGTGGATGAAGTCGGCATCTTCTGCCGGGTCGAGGAGGATGTGGTAATTGCCGTGTCGCTGGGCTTCGGGGCCAACTCACCACCGCTGACCCGTCGCGCCCTGCAGGCCTTGCGCTACCTCTCACCCATGATGGAAGCGCTGCTGGTCGAGTACTGGAAATGGCAGGGCAGCCAGTTCCAGCAGCGCCTGGCGGAGCAGGAACCGGTGGAAGCGGCCTTGGCCAGTTTCGGCGCCGGGGTACTGACGACTCGTGAGCAGGAGATCGTGCGCCTGCTGCTGGCTGGCCACTCGACGAAATCGGCAGCCCGAGAGCTCGATATCAGCGACGGTACGGTCAAGGTGCACCGCAAGCACATCTACCAGCGCCTCGACGTCTCCAGCCAGTCGCAGCTGTTCCGGCTATTCCTCGATCACGTGGCATTGGTTTCGCGACAGCAGTCGTGATGAACGGCTGAAACGAGAAAGGCCGGCTCCATAGACAAGAAGGAGCCGGCAAGAGAGTTGATTTCCCAAATCGATGCATCGCGGGAGGAGAATTCAGGGCGCAAGCGCCATCCACACGCTCTTGAGGTTGGCGTACTCCTCCAGGCTGTGGTGCGACTTGTCGCGCCCGTTGCCCGACTGCTTGACCCCACCGAACGGCATGGTCTGATCGCCACCGGCCCAGTTGTTGACGAATACCTGGCCCGACTGCAGCCGCCGGGTCACTCGCATGATGCGGTCGATATCCTGGCTCCATAGCCCCGCGGCAAGCCCGTAGGGCGTGTCGTTGGCCATGGCCACGGCCTCGTCCTCGCTGTCGAAGCCGAACACTGCCAGCACCGGGCCGAAGATCTCCTCGCGGCCGATGGTCATGGCCGGGGTCACCCCATCGAAGATGGTGGGCGGGATAAAGTAGCCAGGGCCTTCCAGGGCCTTGCCACCAGCGCGCAGCCGGGCGCCCTCCTCACGGCCCTTGGCGATATAGTCGAGCACCCGGCGATGCTGGGTCTCATCCACCATGGCGCCCATGAAACTCTCGGGATCCAGCGGGTCGCCGGGCTGCATGGCCTTGGCGGCCTCCACCACCTTGTCGACGAAGGCCTCGCGGATCGAGTTTTCCACCAGCAGGCGCGAGCCGGCGATGCACACCTCGCCCTGGTTATGGAAGATCGCCGCGGCGGCGTGCTGGGCCACCTGGTCCAGGTTCTTGCAGTCGGCAAACACGAGATTGGGGCTCTTGCCGCCGCACTCCAGGTAGACCCGCTTGAGGTTGGACTGACCGGCATACTGCATCAGCTGCTTGCCCACCTGGGTGGAGCCGGTGAAGGCCAGGCAGTCGACCTCCATGGAGAGCGCCAGCGCCTTGCCCACGGTATGGCCGAAGCCGGGCAGCACCTGGAAGGTGCCGCGGGGCAGGCCCGCCTCCCTGGCCAGCTGTGCCAGGCGCAGCGCGGAGAGCGGCGACTTCTCCGAGGGCTTGAGGATCACGCTGTTGCCGGCGGCCAGCGCCGGGGCGATCTTCCAGGCGGTCATCATCAGCGGGAAGTTCCACGGCACGATGGCCGCTACCACACCGATAGGCTCGCGCAGCACCATCGCCAGGGAGTCCTCGCCAGTGGGCGCCACCTCGCCGTAGAGCTTGTCGATGCACTCGGCCAGGTAGCGGATACAGGCGATGGCGCCGGCCATGTCGCCCAGCGAGCTCGAAACCGGCTTACCCATGTCGAGAGTATCGAGCAGCGCCAGCTCGTGCCTGTGGGCCTCCATCAGGTCGGCCAGACGCAGCAGCACCTCCTTGCGCTTGGCGGGTGCCAGACGGGACCATTCGCCACCGGAGAAGGCATCCCGGGCCACCGCCACGGCGCGCTCGGCATCCGGCGCATCGCAGCTGGCCACCTGGGCCAATATCTCGTTCGTTGCAGGATTGCGAGACTCGAAGGTGTCACCGCTCGTGGCATCAACGAAGACGTCGTCAATATAGGCGCGCGACTCGACGGCAAGCTCGGCGACCATGGCCTGCCAGTCGGCGTGTGTCGTGGGCATCGTTGGCCCTACGTAGCTCATACCGTTTCCTCCCGATTCGCCCGTTCGATCAAGGCATCGCAAAGCACCTCGGCGCCCAGGGCACAGTGCTCCGGGCTGGCGTACTCCGCCTCGTTATGACTGATGCCGTCGCGACAGGGAATAAAGATCATCGAAGTGGGGGCGACCCGGGAGACATAGACGGCGTCGTGGCCGGCGCCACTCATCATGCGGCGGTAAGGCACGCCCTGGGCCAGGGCGGCCCGCTCCACGGCATCGACGCAGCCGGCATCGAACTCGACGACAGGTGAGGCCCAGACCCGCTCGCTTCGGGTTTCGACGCCGAAGGTCTCAGCGACGGCTGCCAACTCTCGCTCGAAGAGGGCCTCCAAGGCATCCAGCTCCCTCTCTTCCACATGGCGCAGGTCGAGGGTGAAGCGCACCTCACCGGGGACGACGTTGCGGGAGGGGCTGTCGATATCAAGGCAGCCAACGGTGACCTTGCTTCCGCCGCTGGCGTCCGCCAGGGCATGGCTCTGCAGGCGATCGATCAACCGTGCTGCGCCAGCCAGGGCATCACGCCGATAGCCCATGGGCGTAGGGCCGGCGTGGGCTGTCTGGCCACGCAGGGTCACGTCGAACCAGCGCATGCCCTGGGCGCCAGTCACCACGCCGATGGCCTCGTTCTCCTCCTCCAACACCGGGCCCTGCTCGATATGCAGCTCGAAGTAGCCTGCCAGGCGCGGTTCGCCCACCGGCATCTCGCCGGCAAAACCGGTGGCCTCCAGGGCCTGGCCCAGGGTCACGCCATCGCAATCCTGGCGCGACAGGGCGTAGGCTTCGCTGAACTCCCCGGCAAAGGTGCCGGAAGCGACCATGGCCGGGGCGAAGCGGCTACCCTCCTCGTTGGTCCACACCACCAGCTCGAGGGGGCGCTCGGTGACCACGCCCTGGTCATGCAGAGAGCGGAACACCTCGAGCCCCGCCAGCACCCCGAGGATACCGTCGAAGCGCCCGCCCTTGGGCTGGGTATCCAGGTGACTGCCGGTAGCCACCGGATCCAGGTCGTCACGCCTGCCGGGGCGGCGGATAAAAAGGTTGCCGACCCGGTCGACACGCAGCGTGCAGCCTATCGCCTCGCACCACTCGATCAAAAGGCGCCGCCCGGCGGCGTCCTCCTCGGTGAGCGCCAGGCGGCAGCTGCCGCCGTTCGCGGTGGGGCCGATCTCGGCCATGGCCATCAGGCTCGACCAGAGCCGCTGGCCGTCGATAGAAACCGTCATGGGTGCCTCCCTTTTGATTGTTCCCAGTCACCCTAGGCGGGAAGGTCGCAGCGACGATATACCCCAATCAGGATATATTCCCGGCGCCTCGCCCCTCGCTAGTCTGCTCCTGACCTCAACGACTCATCTCAACGACTCATCTCAACGACTCATCTCAACGACTCATCTCAACAACGACGACACCGAACCTGCGAGGGCGAAACCATGAGCACCGAAACCCGGACCTACGATGCCCAAGCGCTGTGGCAGAAGGACAAGGATCATTTCATCCATCCCTTCACCGACTTCAGCCTGTTCCATGAGAAAGGCTGCGACCTGATCGTCGACAGCGACGGCATCTATGTGGAGGACGCCCACGGCAACCGCTTCATCGACGGCATCGCCGGCCTGTGGTGCGTCAACGTGGGCCACGGCCGTGCCGAGATCGGCCAGGCCATGGCCGAGCAGGCTACCCGCATGGCCTATTTCTCCACCTTCAACAACCTGTCGAACGCCCCGGCGGCGGAGCTGGCCGCCAAGCTCGCCGAGCTGGCACCGGCAAACCTCAACCACGTCTTCTTCAGTTGCGGCGGCTCGGCAGCCAACGACGCCACCATTCGCCTGGTGCACTACTACTTCAACCGCCTGGGCAAGCCGAGCAAGAAGCGTATCCTGTCACGCCGCAACGCCTATCATGGCACCACCTACCTGGCCGCCACCCTGACCGGCATCGAAAGCAACAACTGGGACTTCGACACCTTGGATCACCTGGTCACGCACCTGAGCGAAGCCAACCTCTATCGTCGGCCCAAGGGCATGAGCGAGGCGGAGTATTGCGATCATCTGGTGGACGAACTCGAGGAGAGCATCACCGAGATCGGCGCCGACAATATCGCCGCCTTTATCGCCGAGCCGATCATGGGCGCCGGCGGCGTGCTGATGGCCCCGTGCGGTTACCATGCCCGCATGCAGGCGGTGTGCCGCGCCAACGAGATCCTCTTTATCGCCGACGAGGTGGTCACCGGCTTCGGTCGCCTGGGCCACTTCTTCGCCTCCGAGGCGGTCTTCGATACCCAGCCGGACATCATCAACTGCGCCAAGGGCCTCTCCTCAGGCTACGCCCCCCTCGGTGCCACCCTGATATCCGACGCGATCTACGAGGTGCTGGGCACACCTCAGCGCAAGGGCGGCGTGCTGAGCACCGGCTTCACCTACTCCGGCCACCCGGTCAGCTGTGCCGCGGCACTCAAGAACATCGAGATCATCGAGCGCGAAGGCATCTGCGAGAACGTACTCGAGGTTGGGCCCTATCTCGAGCGAAAGCTCAAGAGCCTGGCACAGCACGAGACTGTCGGCGACGTACGCGGCAGCCATTTCATGCTGGCCATCGAGAACGTCGCCGACAAGGCCACCAGGGCGCTGCTTCCGGTAGAAGCGCGGGTCGGCGACAGGGTCGCCGCCGAGGCCCAGAAGCGGGGCCTGATCATTCGCCCGGTGGGTCACCTCAATATCCTCTCGCCGCCTCTGATCTGGGACCGCGATACCGTCGACCGGGTGGTCGATATCCTCGACGAGGCCTTCGCCGCCACCACGGCATCGCTACGCGCCGACGGCTTCCTCTAAGAGCTGCTTTCACCACCCAGCGAGGGAGATGAGCTTTTCCGGCGACAAGTCCCGGAGTGCCGGACCATCGCGAGGGCGCTGTGAACCCTTCCGTGGGCACTACTTTTGCCGTCCTGGCAAAAGACCCTCGCTTCGTCTTGCCCCCAGCGCTCATCTCTCTGCCCCAAGGCCGGCTGACCGGCTTTTGAGACAACGACCACAACGATAAAAGAGAGTCTTGTATGGAAACCTTTGGTGCCTGGAGCCTATTCCCCACCGCCGTGGTGCTGGGCATGGCCATTATCACCCGCCGTACCATCGAGTCCCTGCTGGCCGGGGCCCTGGTGGGGCTGCTCATGATCGAACCCACCACAGTGGTATCGCAGGGTTCGGACATCCTGCTAACGGTGCTTGGCAACGACACGGTGACCTGGATCATCCTGGTTTGTGGCCTGTTCGGCAGCCTGATCGCCCTGCTGGTCAAGACCGGCGGCGTGCTCAGCTTCGGCGACGCCGTCACCAAGCGTATCCACAGCCGACGCCAGAGCCTGCTGGCCACCTGGCTACTCGGCCTCGTCATCTTCGTCGACGACTACCTGAACGCGCTGACCATCAGCGCCTCCATGAAGAAGATCACCGACCGCTTCCAGGTCTCCCGGGAGAAGCTCGCCTATATCGTCGACTCCACCGCGGCGCCGATCTGCATCCTGGTGCCCTTCTCCACCTGGGCGGTGTTCTTCGCCGGCCTACTGGAGGAGAACAATGTCGCCGGCAACGGCATGGGCCTCTATATCGAGTCCATTCCCTATATGTTCTATGCCTGGGTGGCCGCTGCGCTGGTACCGCTGGTGGCCCTGGGCTGGATTCCCAACCTCGGCCCCATGAAGGCCGCCGAGGCCCGCGCCGCCGCCGGCCAGCTGATGCCGGCAGGCGTCGACGACAACGCCCTGGAGGTCGAGGACACCGGCAAGAAACGCCCGCACCTGCTTAACTTCCTGTTGCCCATCGCCACCCTGATCTTCTTCACCTGGTACTTCGAGATCGACATCCTGCGTGGCGTCATCGTGGCGCTGGCCGTGACCCTGGTACTGATCGGCGCCCAGCGGCTGCTGAGCTTCCACGACACCTTCGACACCGCCCTCGATGGCTTCAAGGCGATGATCATGCCGCTCGGCACCCTGGTGGCCGGCTTCACCCTCAAGGAGGTCAACGATGTACTGGGGCTCACCGACTATGTGATCGCCACCGTCCAGCCGCTGATGACCCCGGGCATGCTGCCGGCGGTGGTCTTCGTCACCATGGCATTCCTGGCCTTCGCCACCGGCTCCTTCTGGGGCATCTTCGCCGTGGCCATGCCCATCGTGCTGCCGCTCGCAGCCAGCATGGACAGCCATATGCCGCTGGTGATCGGCGCCCTGATCTCCGCCAGCGCCTTCGGCAGCCACGCCTGCTTCTACGGCGACTCCACGGTGCTCTCCGCCCAGGGCAGCGGCTGCACGCCCATGGCCCATGCCCTGACCCAGCTGCCCTATGTACTGATCGCCGCCTTCATCGCCGCCGGTATTTTCCTGATGGTCGGCCACCTGTGAGACCCGTTATGAACCAGCCAATGATCGACACTCCGACCGCCGAACCGACGCCCCGGACCCAGGGCTTCGCCATGCCCGCCGAGTTCGCCCCCCACGACGCCTGCTGGATGCTCTGGCCACAGCGCCCCGACACCTGGCGCTATGGGGCCAAGCCGGCCCAGCAGGCCTTCGTCAAAGTAGCCTGTGCCGTCGCCGAGAGCGAGGCGGTGTTCGTCGGCGTCAACGACGAGCAGTACGAGAACGCCCGCAACCAGCTGCCCGCCCATATCCGCGTGGTGGAACTCTCCAGCAACGACGCCTGGATGCGCGACATGGGCCCCACCTTCCTGACCCACCCGGATGGCCGCCTGGCCATGGTGGACTGGGTATTCAATGCCTGGGGCGGCCTCAAGGGGGGGCTCTACTTCCCCTGGGACAAGGACAAGCGCATCCGCACCAAGATCGCCGAGATGCTCGGCATCCCGCGCTTCGAGGCGCCGGTGGTGCTGGAGGGCGGCGCCATCCATGTGGACGGCGAGGGCACCCTGATCACCACCGAGGAGTGCCTGCTCAACGCCAACCGCAACCCCGATATGAGCCGCGAGGCGATGGAGCAGGTGCTCCGCGACTACCTGGGCATCGAGAAGGTGATCTGGCTGCCCCGGGGCTGCCACCTGGACGAGACCGACGGCCATGTGGACAACCTCTGCTGCTTCGTGGCCCCGGGCCAGGTGGCCCTGACTTGGTGCGACGATGCGTCGGATCCCCAGGCCGCCATCTCCCGGGAGGCCCTGGCGGTGCTAGAGGCCGCCACCGATGCCAAGGGCCGGCCGCTGACCGTGCATAAGCTGCCCCAGCCCGGGCCCCTGCATATCGCCGAGGACGAGGCCAGCGGCCTGGATCGCCTCAACAGCTCCCACCCGCGCCAGCCCGGCGATCGCATGGCCGGCTCCTACGTCAACTTCTATATCGGCAACTCGGTGGTGGTGATGCCGCTGCTCGACCCCGCCCGCGACGACGAGGCCCGGGCGATCCTCCAGGGGCTCTTCCCCGACAAGAAGGTGATCGGCGTGCCAGCCCGGGAGATCCTGCTGGGCGGCGGCAATATTCATTGCATTACCCAGCAGCAGCCCCGATCTAACCTGCCACGCTGAGACACCGGCTTGTCGGCCTTCGGTTCCTGCGGCATGCTATTGGCAGGCTCCCTTGAGAAGAGACCACACGCAGGTGGGCGAAGGCCTAAGCGAAGCTGGACACAACGATTCAACAGGAGCGCGGTAATGCTTGGAAAAAACTTGATCGGCATGGCACTCGTGGCTGGCATCCTGCCACTGACAGTTCTCGCCCAGGAGGACCCGGCGACAGAGGAACTCGATAACGGAATCATCGTTGAGGAGAGCCAGCCCGACACTCGAGAGCAGGCACTGGAAAGCCTCGACACGGCCAGCGAACAGACCCCTGAAGCAGCCAGCTTTGGCTTGGAGACCGCCCAGGAGGCGGTGAGTCAAGGCGGGGTCGACGGCCAGGCCATCAGCGATACGGCCAGCGAAGGGCGCAGCAGCGAGACCGCTGCCAGCGCCCGTGGCGAGGTCGGCGCCCCGGGTACCGAGAGTGCCGGTGGTCTCGGTGGTGGCAGTAGCGCTGGAGGTGGTGCCGGCGGCGGCGGTGGTGCCGGCGGCGGTGGTGCCGGCGGCGGTGGTGCCGGCGGTGGTGCTGGCGGCGGCCGCGGCTGATCAGCTTCGCGGCAGTCCCCAGGGACAACGAGGCCGGCCCCATGGGGCCGGCCTCGTTGCTGTAAAAAGCCTCTCCCGAGTGGCTCGCTCAGGTGGCGAGGCTGATCCAGACGCTCTTGAGCTCGGAGTACTCCTCCTGCGCATGGAGCGACTTGTCGCGCCCGTTGCCCGACTGCTTGACGCCGCCGAAGGGCGTGGTCTGGTCGCCCCCCGCCCAGTTGTTGACGAATACCTGACCCGACTGCAGCCGCCGGGTCACCCGCATGATGCGGTCGATGTCCTGGCTCCACAGCCCCGCGGCCAGGCCGTAGACGCTGTCGTTGGCCATGGCGATAGCCTCTTCCTCGTTGTCGAAGCCGAACACCGCCAGCACCGGGCCGAAGATCTCTTCGCGGCCGATGGTCATGGCCGGCGTCACGCCGTCGAACACCGTGGGCGGAATGAACAGCCCCGGTCCGTCGATCGCCTGGCCGCCGGTGCGCAGCCGCGCGCCCTCTTCCACGCCTTGGCGGATGTAGTCGAGGATGCGGCGATGCTGGGTCTCGTCGACGATGGCGCCCATGAAGCTATCCGGGTCGAGCGGGTCGCCCGGCTGCATGTTCTCGGCTGCTTTCAATATACGCTCGACGAATGCCTCACGAATACTGTTCTCCACCAGCAGCCGCGAGCCGGCGATACACACTTCGCCCTGGTTGTGGAAGATGGCTGCGGCGGCGTGGCTCGCCACCTTGTCCAGCTCCTTGCAGTCGGCAAACACGATGTTGGGCGACTTGCCGCCGCACTCCAGGTAGACCCGCTTGAGGTTGGACTGGCCGGCGTACTGCATCAGCTGCTTGCCCACCGCGGTGGAGCCGGTGAAGGTCAGGCAGTCCACCTCCATCGAGAGCGCCAGCGCCTTGCCCACGGTATGGCCGAAGCCGGGCAGTACCTGGAAGATGCCGTGGGGAATGCCGGCCTCGCGGGCCAGCTGCGCCAGGCGCAGCGCGGAAAGCGGCGATTTTTCCGAGGGCTTGAGGATCACGCTGTTGCCGGCGGCGAGCGCCGGGGCGATCTTCCAGGCGGTCATCATCAGCGGGAAGTTCCACGGCACGATGGCCGCCACCACCCCCAGGGGCTCGCGCATCACCAGCGCCAGCGCCTCCTCGCCGGTGGGCGCCACCTCGCCATAGAGCTTGTCGATAGACTCGGCCTGGTAGCGGATGCAGGCGATGGCGCCGGCCGTGTCGCCGAGCGAGCTCGCTACCGGCTTGCCCATGTCGAGGGTATCGAGCAGCGCCAGCTCATGCTTGTTGGCCTCCATCAGGTCGGCCAGGCGCAGCAGCGCCTTCTTGCGCTTGCCCGGCGCCAGGCGCGCCCAGTCGCCGCGGGCAAAGGCCGCCCGGGCCGCGGTCACCGCCGCCTCGGCATCGGCTGCATCGCAGCTCGCCACCTCGGCGAGCGCCTCGCCGGTGGCCGGGTTGACGGTGGTGAAGGTCTCGCCGCTCACGGCATCGACGAAGACATCGTCGATAAAGGCGCGGGTCTCCAGGCTCAGGGAGCCCGCCAGGGCGTGCCAGTCGTCGCGGGTCCTCGGGGACTCATTCGTGGAATGGCTCATGCGATGGACTCCTCGGTAGCGGGTTGGTGAAGGTCGGCCAGGGTGGCGTCCAGGGCGGCCCGAGCCTTGGTGACCAGCTCGTCGATCTCGTCGTGGGTGATCACCAGGGGCGGCGAGATGATCATGGTATCACCCACCGAGCGCATCACCAGACCGCCAGCGAAGCTGAAGTCTCGGCACAGGTTGCCCACCCCCTGCGCCTTGTCGAAGCGCTCGCCGGTCTCGGGGTCGATCAGCTCCAGGGCCCCCATCAGGCCGAGAGAGCGCGCATCGCCCACCAGCGGATGCTCGGCCAGTTCGCCCCAGCGCCTGGCCAGGTAGGGCCCCAGGTCGTCGCGGACCCGCTCCACCACGCCCTCGGCCTCGATCAGCTCCAGGTTCTTCAGCGCCACGGCGGCACAGGCGGGGTGTCCCGAGTAGGTAAAGCCGTGGAAGAACTCACCGCCCTCCTCGATCAAGGTCTCGGCCACCCGATCCCCCACCAGCACCCCCCCGATGGGCAGGTAGCCGGAAGAGAGCCCCTTGGCGATGGGCATCAGGTCGGGCTTGAGGTCGTAGTGGATGCTGCCGAACCACTCACCCAGGCGCCCGAAGCCGCAGATCACCTCGTCGGCCACCAGCAGGATATCGTACTTGGCCAGCACCGCCTTGACCGCCGGCCAGTAGCTTTCCGGCGGCATGATGGCGCCACCGGCCCCCTGCACCGGCTCGGCAATAAAGGCGGCAACGTTCTCCTCGCCGAGCTCCTGAATCTTCGCCTCCAGGGCCGCGGCGCACTCGTGACCGAACGCCTCGGGATCCTGCCCCTTTCCCTCACCGAACCGCCCTTCACCAAACCAATAGGGCTGGCGCACATGGGCGATGCCCGGCACGCAGGGACCACCCTGGGCGTGCATGGGCGCCATGCCGCCCAGGCTCATGCCCGCCACCGTGGAGCCGTGGTAGGCGTTCTCGCGGCCGATGATCCACTGCTTCTGTGGCTGGCCCTTCAGCGCCCAGTAGCGGCGCACCATGCGCAGCACGGTATCGTTGGCCTCGGAGCCGGAGCCGGTGAAGAACACATGGTTGATATGCGCCGGGGCGAGGTCACACAGCTTCTCGGCCAGCTTCACCGCCGGCGGGTGGGTGGTCTTGAAGAAGTTGTTGTAGTAGGGCAGTCGCTCGAGCTGCGCGGTGGCGGCCTCAACCAATTCGTGGCGCCCGTAGCCCAGGTTGACGCACCACAGGCCGGCCATGCCGTCGAGGATGCGATTGCCCTCGCTGTCATAGATATAGACGCCCTCGGCGCGCTCGATGATGCGGCTGCCCTCCTCCCCCAGCGCCTTGAAGTCGGTGAAGGGGTGCAGGTGGTGGGCGCGGTCCAGCGCCTGATAGTCACGAGTATTCATGGGTAACGTCTCCAGAAAGGGGCACTCAGGCCAGCTGGGTGGTGGATGGGGAGTGAGCAGCGCCCTGATGGGCACGGCAAGCCTCGGCGAAGCCGCGGAACAGGGCGTCGTGGAGGGCATGCTCACGGGGCTGCCACTCCGGGTGCCACTGCACCGCCAGGGCGAAGGTGGCGGCATCCGACACCGATACCGCCTCGATCAGGCCGTCCGGGGCCCAGGCCTCGGCCACCAGCCCCTCGCCCAGGCGATCGACACCCTGCTGATGCAGGGAATTGACCCGCGAGCGGGTGTCGCCGAGAAGCGCAGCCAGCGGCCCACCGACGCGAATCTCCAGATCATGCACCGGCGAATACTGGGCCGCCTTGTCGGCGCCGCCGGGCTCGCGGTGATCGAGCATGCCGGGCACCGCCTGCACCGCCTGATGCAGGCTACCGCCGAAGGCCACATTGAGTTCCTGGAAACCGCGGCAGATGCCGAATAGCGGCAGCGCAAGGGCCAGGGCCTCGTGGATCCAGGTCAGGGCTGCGGCGTCGCGATGCCGATCGTCCCGGGTATTCTGGGGCGCGCGCTCGGCGCCATAGCGATGGGGCTCCACATTGGTGTAGCTGCCGGTCAGCAGCAGCCCATCGACCCGGGAGAGCAGCTCACGGGCCGTCTCGCGGTCATTCTCCTGATCGCTCCACACCGGCAAGATCACCGGGTTCAGCCCATACTCACGCAGGGCGCTCAGGTATTTCTCGGTCACCATCTGGGCGGCATGCCCCTCTACCTCTCGGCGGCAAGCAATCACCCCCACCAGGGGTCGTGTCGTCATGGCTGGCTCCTCGCAGGATCGCTCAGGCGTTGTTATGGTTTACTCAACATACCGCTGTTGATTTATCTTTCCAAGCATCTCACTGGCAAATCCAGATAAAAATAATCAACTATATGTTTTTTAATGATATTAACCGAATCACTAAAAAACCGAAGACCGAAAAAGCGTAAAGGATTTGACAACACGAACCTACCAAGAAAGGATAAGGGTCATCAACAACGACCATAAGCCCCATAGGTGAGCGCCATGTCTTCCACTCCCACCGATGACGTCCAGGCCTTTCTCGACCGCCACCCGGAGATCGACAGCTTCGACCTGCTGATCAGCGACCTCAATGGCGTCATCCGCGGCAAGCGCATCCCCCGGGATAACCTGGCCAAGGCCTACAGCAGCGGCATCGCCCTGCCCGCCTCGGTCTTCGCCCTGGATATCAACGGCAATACCATCGAGGAAACCGGCCTGGGCCTGGCCACCGGCGACGGCGACCGCCTCTGCCGACCGATTCCCGACAGCCTGATGCCAGTGCCCTGGCTACGCGGCGGCCGCCATGGTCAGCTACTGATGACCATGGTGGAACCCGACGAGTCGCCCTTCTTCGCCGATCCCCGTCAGGTTCTCACCCAGGTATTGAAGCGCCTGACCGCCATGGGCCTGACCCCGGTGGTGGCGCTGGAACTGGAGTTCTACCTGGTGGACCGGGCGCGCACGCCCTCAGGCGCAATACAGCCGCCCTGCTCACCCCGCAGCGGCGAGCGCGCCACCCAGAGCCAGCTCTACTCGATCCAGGAGCTCGACGAGTACGCCGACTTCCTCGACGACATCCAGTCCGCGGCCCAGATCCAGGACCTGCCGCTGGATACCGCACTCAAAGAGTGCGCACCGGGCCAGTTCGAGATCAACCTGGTGCACTGCGACGATGCCCTTCGGGCCTGCGACAGCGCCGTGCTACTCAAGCGGCTGATCAAGGGCGTGGCGCTGACCCACGGCTTCGAGGCCACCTTCATGGCCAAGCCCTATGGACTGGAAGCCGGCAACGGCACCCATGTGCATATCAGCCTACTGGACGCCGAGGGCAAAAACGTCTTTAGCGAGCCGAATGAGGAGGTCCTTGGTAGCGCCCGCCTCAACCAGGCGGTGGCCGGCCTGCTGGAGCACATGCCCAGCTCCATGGCGCTCTTTGCCCCCAACCTCAACTCCTTCCGCCGACTGCAACCGGGGCTCTATGTGCCCATGGCCCCCACCTGGGGCTTCGACAACCGTTCGGTGGCTCTGCGCGTTCCCTCCGGGCCGCGGACGGCGCGACGCATCGAGCACCGGGTGGCCGGCGCCGACGTCAACCCCTACCTGCTGCTGGCCACCCTGCTAGCCTCCCTGCATGACGGCCTGAGCCGGGAGCTGACCCCACCGCCGGCGATCACCGGCAACGCCTATGAGCAGGTGGAAGACAGCCTGACCAACAGCTGGCAGCAGGCTCTGGATCTGCTGGAGGCGGACGAGGTGTTGGGCGAGGCCCTGGGCCGCGAGTTTATCCACGTCTTCGTGGCCAACCGCCGGGCCGAGCGGGCCCAGGCCATGCAGGCGGTGAGTCAGCTTGAGTACGACTGGTATCTACGCCACGTCTAACCACTGGCCGAAAAGTGGCTGCGCGTACTTTTCAGCCTAGCGGCCTGCCCTGATCCACTCGGCGCACAACTTCAAGAAAACACGGAATCTCCGGCTCGTGATACGAGCCGGCGGGCCGGGATTTGCCCATCCAAACGACCGCCACAACAATGAGGCAACCTCCATGGAAACCCCGAAACGACGACTCTGGCTGACGAGCCTGCTACTCCTGCTGTTGATGGCCGCCGGCCCCCTGCTGGCCGATGACCGCCTGTCGACGCCCGGCCTGATCCTCCAGGGCGTGGGCTTCGAGATCGAGGTCGGCGCCGGCCACCGCCTGACCCTGGATGGCCAACCGCTGACGCTAACCGAAGGCGAGGCGGGCCAGTGGCTCGCCGAGGCGACCCTCGGCGAGGGGGCCGGGGTGCTGGAGCTCTTCGATGCCCAGGGCCAGTTGCTGGAGCGCCAGGAGCTCTCCGCCATTCCCGCCTGGCTATCGCTGGTGCCGGCACTCACCGCCATCGGCATCGCCCTGGTATTCCGCCAGGTGATCGTGGCGCTCTTCCTGGGGATCCTGCTGGGGGGCTGGATCTACCACGGCATGAGTGCCGGGGCACTGTTCACCGCCTTCAACGAGACGGTGAGCGTGCACCTGCTGGAAGCCGCCAGCGACAGCGAGCATATGGCGGTGGTGCTCTTCTGCCTGCTGATCGGCGGCATGGTGGGCATCATCTCGCGCAACGGCGGTACCCAGGGCATCGCGGCGCGCATTACCTGCTATGTTCACAACCGACGCCAGGCCCAGGCCACCGCCGGCCTGCTGGGGCTGGCCATCTTCTTCGACGACTATGCCAATGCGCTGATCGTCGGCAACACCATGCGCAATATCTTCGACAAGCTGCGCATCTCCCGGGCCAAGCTGGCCTATATCGTCGACTGTACCGCGGCGCCGGTCTCGGCGGTACTGCTGGTGACCACCTGGATCGGCTTCCAGGTGGGCCTGATCCAGCAGGCCATGAGCGATATCGATGGCTGGAACGAGCCCGCCTACACCGTCTTTATCAAGTCCCTGCCCTATAACTTCTACCCCTTCCTGGCGGTGGCTTTCGTCTTCCTGCTGCTGTGGAGTCGCCGCGACTTCGGCCCCATGCTGGTCGCCGAACGCCGTGCCCTGGCCGGTCAAGCTAGCCGCTCACCGATGACGCCCCGGGAGGCGGTGGTGGAAGAGGCCGAGATCGAGACCAAGCCGGGCATTCCCCTGCGCGCCACCAATGCGGTGATTCCCATGCTGGTGCTGGTGGCCTTTACCATCGGCGGTATCTATACCACCGGCTCCGCCGAGCTGGGTGCGGGAGATCACGGCATACAAGATATCTTCGGGGAGGGCGACGCCTTCGCCGCCATGATGTGGGGCTCGCTGGCCGCCTGTATCACTGCCGTAGTGATGACCATGGCTCAGCGACTGATGACCATGAGCGAGACCACTCACTACTGGTTCGAGGGGGTCAAGTCGATGCTGCTGCCCCTGACCATCCTGATGATGGCCTGGGCCCTGGCCAACGTGAATGCCTCCCTGGGTACCAGCGACTTCCTGATCGCCGCCCTGGGCGAGGCACTCTCACCCCAGTGGTTGCCGGCCGCCATCTTCACCCTGGCCGCCTTTACCGCCTTCGCCACCGGCTCCTCCTGGGGGGTGATGGGGATCATGATGCCGTTGACCGTTCCCCTAGCCTGGGCGGTCCTCGAGCTCCATGGCCTGGCGGGAACCGCCGAAGGCATGCCGCTGCTCTATGCCTCGGTGGCCGGCGTGCTGGCCGGCGCGGTCTGGGGGGACCACTGCTCGCCGCTGGCCGAGTCGACCCTGCTGGCGGCCATGGCCAGCGGCTGCGACCTGATCGAGCATGTACGCACCCAGCTGCCCTATGCCCTGCTGGTGGGAATAGTGGCACTACTGTTCGGTAGCGTGGCGGTGGGCCATGGCGTCAGCTGGTGGCTGGGCCTGATCGTTGGCCTGATCGTGCTGGCCCTGGCCCTGCGACTACTGGGCAAGCGCGCCGAGGATAGCGTCGCCGAGACCAGGCCCGCGATCGCCTGAAGCGTCGTACACAGAAACGCCAAGGGGGCCGCGACTGCGGCCCCCTTGGCGTTTAGGGTGCCTGCGTAATGTCTAGTGAAAACAACGACGCCCCGGCATGGGCCGAGGCGTCGCGGGTCGACGCAGTGTGGGCGCGATCAGCCTTCGTTGGTGATCTGACTCTCCCAGCGGGGCCGACCATCCTCGATGAGAACACGGTCGCCCTGGGGCGGGGCCTCCACACGGCTGGTCTGTACCACGTCGCCGTAGCGCCAGGTAACGTCATAGCCGAGGGTTTCCTGGTGCGAATCCATCACCGTATGACACTGCCGCTGCGTGGTCGTGTAGGTCTGGGGCGCCTGATTGGCCTCGATGCGGCCCTGCACTTCGCGCCCCGCCAGGCCGCCACCCACCACACCGGCAACCGTGGCCAGTGTCTTGCCGCTGCCGCCCCCGATCTGGTTGCCCAGCAGGCCACCCACCACGGCACCGGCAGCCGTACCGGCGATACGGTTCGGGTCGCGGCTGGGCTGCTGTGGCGCAGCCTGGCTTACCACGATGTCCTCGCATACCTCGCGGGGCGTCTCGACGCTGCGTGTCACGCGCTCCATGCCGACTATGTCGGCATACTGGGGGCCGCTTTCCTGGGATGGCTGCTGTACCTGCCAGGCACCAAACGCCAGGCCACCCAGGCCGAAAACGGCCAATGTCACACCGACTACGGTTGATTTGTTCATCTGTCACCTCCTCTGTGGCGCACGGCACCATGCCGACAAAATACGGGGGTCGGCTCCGGCGATATGCGGCGAGTGCGATGAGGGACGGCGCATCCGGCGCCGCCAGGGGAGTAGAGATCAGTATACGCTGTCGCGAAGTGTAAAGATGTGCCCAGGCATCACTTCCACAATTTCTGACCAGGCGTCGGCGGAAGGCGACAGTCTTAGTGCACTATCTGAAAAGTCGGCGAGCGAAGGACAGGGCTAGGCCCGTTCCCTACGGGCCAACGCACTTCCCACACCCATGTGGGTCGCAAGGCAAAAATCGGCAAAAAGACGGAGTTTACGGGGGTGTAAATGAGTACTTTGAGCCGATTTTTAACGCCGTATGGCCGAGCGCAGCCAGTTTTCGGACAGTGCCTAGTATCCCAGACGGTCACGCAGCGAGTAGTACCAGGCGCCTAGCGCCGAGAAGGGTACCCGCAGCAGGCGCCCGCCCGGGAAGGGCAGGTGCGGCAGGCCGGCGAAGGCATCGAAACGTTCGCTCTCGCCGCACATCGTCTCGGCGATCAGCTTGCCGGCCAGGTGCGAGCAGGTGACGCCATGGCCGGAGTAGCCCTGAGCGAAATAGACATTGTTGTTGAGCCGGCCGAACTGGGGCAGGCGATTCAGCGTCAGCAGGAAGTTACCGCTCCAGGCATAGTCCACCTTGACGTCGGCCAACTGCGGGAAGGTCTTCGCCAGCTTGGGGCGAATCACCGATTCGATGCTGGCCAGATCCTGGCCGCCATAGCTGACGCCGCCGCCGTAGAGCAGGCGGTTGTCGGCGGTCAGGCGATAATAGTCGAGCAGGTAGTTGCAGTCCTCCACCGCCATGCCGTTGGGCAGCAGTGCCCGGGCGGTGGCCTCGTCCAGGGGCTCGGTGGTGACGATCTGGGTGCCACAGGGCATCGACTTGTTTTCCAGCGACGGAAGCAGGCCCTGCATATAGGCGTTGCCCGCCAGTACCACCCGCTGGGCGCGCACCTCGCCGCCGGGGGTGGTCAGCACCACCGGCTCGCCGTGGGTCAGCTTGAGCACCGGGCTCTGCTCATGGATCACCCCGCCCAGGGCCTCGAAGGCGGCGGCCTGGCCCAGCACCAGGTTGAGGGGATGGATATGGCCCCCGGAGTGGTCGACCAGGGCCCCGGTGTAGCGCTCGCTGCCCACCTCCCGCTTGACCGCCTCCCCCTCCAGCAGCTCCAACTGGTCATGGCCGTAGCGCTCCCAGAGCGCCTGATGCTCGCGCAACCCTTCGAGCTGCTTGGCATTGCAGGCGGCGAAGAGGTTGCCCTCCTTGAGGTCGCAGGCAATATCGTACTGGGCGATGCGCTCACGAATGATGCGATTGCCCTCGAAGGCCATGCTGCCCAGGGCCCGGGCGGTGTCATCGCCATACTTGCTCTCGATCACGTCCATATCGCGGCTGTAGCTGTTGACCAGTTGGCCGCCGTTGCGCCCGGAGGCGCCGAAGCCGACCCGGGCCGCCTCCAGCACCACCACCGACTGGCCCTGCTCGGCCAGGTGCAAGGCGGCGGAGATGCCGGTGAAACCGGCCCCCACCACGCAGATATCGCACTCCACGCGCCCGCTGACCGGGGGACGCTCGGGGCTGGGGTTGGCGGAGGCGGCATAGTAAGAGGCCACATGATGGGTAGGCTGCTGGGCGGACATCGGCTCGCTCCCTTTGTGTTGATTATTCTTTCCATGCTATCACAGCCCAGCACGACAAGAGAGGCAGGGAACATCAAAAAAATGACCCCTGATGCGATATCAGGGGCCATCGATGCCTCAGCATACGTCAACTATCAAACAACACTCGACATCACGCCTCCTGCATCGCCAGCTGCATCGCCTGGCGCCGCTTGGCCTCGCTGCGGCGCATAAAGTACCAGGCCAGGAAGGTAGCCAGCGACACCGCCAGGATGATCAGAGTGGCCAGGGCATTGATCTTCGGCGAGACCCCCAGGCGCACCGAGGAGAAGACCACCATGGGTAGGGTCGTGGCCCCGGGCCCGGAGACGAAACTGGCGATCACCAGGTCATCCAGGGAGAGGGTGAAGGCCAGGAGCCAACCGGCCGCCAGCGCCGGGGAGATCACCGGCAGGGTGATCTGGAAGAAGGTCTTCACCGGCGGCGCCCCCAGGTCCATGGCCGCCTCCTCCAGGGAGAGATCCACCTCCCTTAGCCGCGAGGAGACCACCACCGCCACATAGGCGCTGCAGAAGGTGGTATGGGCGATCCAGATGGTCACCATGCCGCGATCCGCCGGCCAGCCGATCAGCTGCGCCATATGCACGAAAAGCAGCAGCAGCGAGAGGCCGGTGATCACCTCCGGCATCACCAGGGGGGCGGTGATCATGCTGGAGAGCGCCGTCTTGCCGCGGAAGCGACCGAAGCGCACCATCACGAAGGCGGCGAGGGTCCCCAGACAGACCGCCATGCTGGCGGAGAAGAAGGCGATGCGCAGGCTGCTCCAGACCGCATCGAGGATCTGCTGGTCGCGGAATAGCTCGATATACCAATGCCCGGAGAAGCCCGCCCACACCGTCACCAGGCGCGAGGCGTTGAAGGAATAGATCACCAGGATCAGCATCGGCAGGTAGAGGAACAGCAGCCCCAGGATCAGCATCACCGTGGTAAAGGATGGCTTTCTCATGGTCACTCCTTGAGTTCACGGGACTGGTAGCGATGGAAGAGCGCGATGGGGATCAACAGCAGCGCCAGCATGACCATGGCCAGTGCCGAGGCCACGGGCCAGTCTCGGTTGTTGAAGAACTCTTCCCACAACACCTTGCCGATCATCAGCGTATCGGGGCCGCCCAGCAGCTCGGGAATCACGTACTCCCCCACCGCCGGAATAAACACCAGCATGGAGCCGGCGATGATCCCGCCCTTGGAGAGCGGCAGGGTCACCCTGAGGAAGGTATTGACGCTGCGCGAACCGAGGTCCGAGGCGGCCTCCAGCAGGGAGCCATCGAGGCGGGTCAGGTTGGCGTAGAGCGGCAGCACCATGAAGGGCAGGTAGGCATAGACGATGCCGAGGATCACCGCGAAGTTGGTGTTCATCATGCGGATCGGCGAGTCGATCAGCCCCAGCCACAGCAGGGTATTGTTGATTAGGCCGTTGTTGCTGAGGATGCCCATCCAGGCATAGACCCGGATCAAAAAGGAGGTCCAGGAGGGCAGCATCACCAGCAACAGCAGCACCAGCTGCCAGTGGGCCGGCGCCCGGGCCATGGCATAGGCCATGGGGTAGCCGATCAGCAGGCAGGCCAGGGTCGAGACGAAGGCGATCTTCAGCGACCCCCAGTAGGCCGACACATAGAGGCTGTCGGACATCAGGAAGAGGTAGTTGCCGAAGGTCACCACCAGGCTCAGGGTCTCGGCGCCGAAATCCACCATGGAGCTGTAGGGCGGAATGGCGATGGCCGCCTCGGAGAGGCTGATCTTGAGCACGATGCCGAAGGGCAGCAGGAAGAACAGGGTCAGCCATAGCAGGGGCACGGCGATAACCCAGCCGCGGCGGGGCTTGAGCCACCGCCGCAGGCGTTGCGAAGTCAGGGCAGGCATAAGTCGTCTCCGATCGGGAGCGGGGAATCCAGGGTCGGCGAGTCGCGCAGTGCTAGTCGCGCAAGACGACGGCGCTGCGTTCATCCCAGTGGATATAGACCGCATCGCCCCAACTGGGACGCTCGCTGCGCCGGGTGGTATTGGCCAGGCTCACCTTGACCAGGTGGCCCTGCTCGGTGCGCACGAAATAGACCGAGAGCCCGCCCAGGTAGGCGATGTCCTCCACCGTGCCGGCGGTCCAGTTGAAGTCACCCTCGGGTCGCTCACGACTCAACAGGGTCTTCTCCGGGCGCACCGCCACCCAGACGCCGCGCTCGTCGGCGGGGGTGCTGATGCCGTGATCGATGCGGATACGCCGCCCCAGCTCGGGGCTGTCGATGATGCAATGATCCGCCTCGTCCACCACGATCTCCCCGGCGAACAGATTCACGGTACCGACGAACTCCGCCACCATACGGTTGGCTGGGCTCTCGTAGACGTCCATGGGCGAGCCCACCTGGACGATCCAGCCGTCGGACATGATCGCCACCCGGTCGGCCATGGTCATGGCCTCCTCCTGGTCGTGGGTGACCATGATGCAGGTCACCCCGACCCGCTCGAGGATCTCCACCACCTCCAGCTGCATCTCGGTGCGCAGCTTCTTGTCCAGGGCGCCCATGGGCTCATCGAGCAGCAGCAGGCTGGGGCGCTTGGCCAGGGAGCGGGCCAGGGCCACCCGCTGGCGCTGGCCGCCGGAGAGCTGGTGGGGCTTGCGCTTGGCGAAGCCCTCCATGTGCACCAGCTTGAGCATCTCGGCGACCCGCTCACGAATCTCCGCCTTGGACAGCTTGTCCTGCTTGAGGCCGAAGGCGATATTCTCGGCCACCGTCATATGCGGGAAGAGCGCATAGGACTGGAACATCATATTGATGGCCCGCTCATAGGGGGGCGTGCGGGAAATATCCTGCCCCTCCAGCAGGATCTGTCCCTCGCTGGGTTTCTCGAAGCCGGCCAGTATGCGCAGCAGCGTCGACTTGCCGGAGCCGGAACCCCCCAGCAGGGCGAAGATCTCGCCGCGACGAATGGTCAGGTTGACGTCATCCACCGCCAGCACCTCATCGAAGCGCTTGCTGACGCGGCGGATCTCCATCAGCGCCTCCTTCCGGACACGCGAACTCTTGCCCGATGAGGCCAGGGCCTCGTTCGCCGGACGCGCCTGGGCGGGGGTATCGGCCAGGGTCATGGGTTGGGTCATTGCACTACTCTCCAGGACATCCGCAAGGGAAAGCGGCCGCCCCTCTATATGGCGAAGGGGCGGCGCGCCGATCAGTTACCGGACTTGACCCGGTTCCAGGTGCGGGTGATGACCCGCTGGGCGGCGAGCGGCTTGGCCTTGGCCACGAACAGCTTCTCCATCACCTCCTCGGTGGGGTAGATGGAGGCATCGTTCAGGATCTCCTCGGGCAGATGGTCGTTGGCGCCCCGGTTGGGGTTGGCGAAGAGCACGTACTCGGTGATGCTGGCGGCGATCTCCGGTTCGAGGATAAAGTTGATAAAGGCGTGGGCGTTCTCCGGGTTGGGTGCATCGGCGGGGATGGCCATCAGGTCGAACCACAGCGCCGCCCCCTCCTTGGGAATGGTGTAGGCGATCTCGTGGCCGTTGCCGGCCTCCTCGGCACGATCGGCGGCCTGGAAGACGTCACCGGAATAGCCGGCAGCCACGCAGAGGTCGCCATTGGCCAGGTCGGAGATATAGCGGGAGGAGTGGAAGTAGGTGATATGCTCGCGCACCGCGGCGATGGTATCGCCGGCCTGGGCAATATCATCGGCGTCGGTGCTGTGGGGGTCGAGTCCCAGGTAGGCCATCGCCGCCGGCAGCATCTCGTCGCCGGAGTCGAGCATGGAGATACCGCAACCCGCCGCGTGCAGGGCCCCGGTCACCTCCGGGTCGAAGAGCAGCGCCCAGGAGTCCAGGGGAGCGTCATCGCCGAGGATCTCCTGAAGGCGACCCGCGTTGTAGCCGATGCCGTTGGTACCCCACATATAGGGGATGGAGTAGTGGCTGCCGGAATCCACGCTATCCAACTCGGTGAGCAGGGCCGGATCCAGGTTGACCCTATTGGGCAACTGGTCATGATCCAGCTCCCGATAGACCCCGGCGGCCATCTGCCGCACCAGATAATGGTTGGAGGGGATCACCACGTCATAGCCGGAGCGCCCGGAGAGCAGCGCCGCCTCCAGCACCTCGTTGCTGTCGAAGACGTCGTAGATCACGCGGATGCCGGTCTCGGCGGTGAATCGCTCCAGGGTATCCTCGGCGATATAGTCGGACCAGTTGTAGACTCGTACCTCGTTGGCCTGGACGGCCGCGGCGGCCAGGGTCAGGGAGGCCGCGGCAACGGCCAGGGACAGCTTGCGTTGGTAGGACATCTTGGCACCTCAGTGTCGTTGTTGTTGGTTTCCGGGAATACACCCTCCCAGCCTATCCGGGCCGCCCCGTGACGGTCTCAACGGGGCGGAGCCAGAGGCGGCCGGGCCTTACACGCTAAGCAGCAGGAACTCCCGCTCCCAGGAGCTGATCACCCGTTTGAAGTTCTCGTTCTCCACCCGTTTCACCGCCACATAACCGCGCAGGAACTTGCCGCCCAGCAACTCCTCGAGCTCGGCACAGTGTTCCATGCGCTCGAGGGCATGCTCCAGGGTAAAGGGCAGGCGCATGTTGCGACGCTCGAACGCCCGCCCTCGCACCGGCGCCGACGGGTTCAGCCCCTGCTCCATGCCGAGGTAGCCGCACAGCAGACTGGCGGCAATGGCCAGAT
>NZ_QPKI01000030.1 GCF_003339685.1 Halomonas sp. DQ26W
CGGCTATACGCCGCTGATCGCCTCGCGCATCCGCTCGGGCCTGCCCATCGTCGGCCTGGCCCACAGCCCGGTAGCGCAGCGGCGCATGGCGCTCTATCGCGGCGTGGTCTCGCTGCCCTTCAACACCAGCGACATGGCGCCCACCGAACTCAATGAGCGGGCGCTGGCGCTGCTGGTGAAGCAGGGCATTGCCAAACCGGGGGAAGATGTCATTCTGACCCGGGGCGATCACATGAACGCCCATGGCGGCACCAACACCCTGAAGATACTCGAGGTGGGAAGACCATGACCGACCCGCGTCCGCGGCGCACCGTGCAGCGCACCCTCCCGGCCCGCAAGCGCATCGCGCTGATCGCCCACGACGGCAAGAAAGAGGAACTGCTGGAGTGGGCCACACGCTGGCAGCAGACCCTGGCCGACCATGAACTGGTCGGCACCGGCACCACTGCCGGACGCATCTCGGCGCAGCTGGGCCTGACGGTGGAAGGCCTGA
Source organism: Halomonas sp. DQ26W (assembly GCF_003339685.1). Lineage (GTDB taxonomy): Bacteria > Pseudomonadota > Gammaproteobacteria > Pseudomonadales > Halomonadaceae > Halomonas. The sequence goes on from NZ_QPKI01000030.1 coordinate 494, forward strand.
TGAGCGGCCCGCTGGGAGGCGACCAGCAGATCGGCGCTCGCATCACCGAACAGCGGCTGGACCTGCTGGTCTTCTTCTGGGACCCCTTCGCACCCCAGCCCCACGACCCCGACGTCAAGGCGCTGCTTCGGCTCGCTGCCCTGTGGAACATTCCCGTGGCCTGCAACGCCGCCAGTGCCGACTTCCTGATCAGCTCTCCTTGGTTGTCAGAGCCCTACGAGATGACCATTCCCGATGCCCAGGCATGGGTGGCATCACGCAATTCACAGGGCTGACAGGCGGCCCGCGCCAGCCTCGCCCGACTATCGCGTCTGAGGAAACCGCATGTTCCAACTTACCCGCAGCGTCACCTGGCAAGCCCTGAAGCGACTACAGCAGGAAACCGCCAACGACCGGATCAAGGATTACTTCACCGCCGACCCCCAGCGCTTCGAGAAGATGAGCCTGCGAGTCGGCGGGCTGTTTCTCGATTACTCCAAGCATCAGGTCTCCGATGCTGTGCTGGCCAAGCTGCTCGAGCTCGCCGACCACTCGGCACTGGTCCAGCGGCGCGCCCAGATGTTTTCCGGCGACATCATCAATGTCACCGAGGACCGCCCGGTACTGCACGCCGCCCTGCGCAACCTGGGCGACAGCCCGGTGATGGTCGATGGCAAGGACGTGATGCCGGAGATCCGTCGCTCCTGGGAGCAGCTGCGCCAGTTCGCCGACGCCGTACGCAGCAGCGAGTGGAAGGGCTTCAGCGGCAAGCGCATCAAGGACGTGGTCAACATCGGTATCGGCGGGTCGGACCTGGGGCCCAACATGGCGTGCCGGGCGCTGCTCAAGCACCGCCACCCGGAGCTCGCCTTCCACTTCGTATCCAATGTCGACGGCGCCCATATCCAGAAGGTGCTTTCCCGCCTCGACCCGGCCACCACGCTGTTCATCGTCTCGACCAAGACCTTCTCCACCCAGGAGACGCTGCTCAACGCCAAGACGGCCCGCCGCTGGTTCGTGGAACAGGCCGGCGAAGACGCCGACGTGGGTGCCCACTTCGTCGCCGCCTCGACCAACCGCCGTGCCGCCATGGAGTTCGGCGTGCGCGAGGAGAACGTCTTCGAGTTCTGGGCCTGGGTCGGCGGGCGCTACTCCATGTGGTCCTCCATCGGCCTGCCGATCGCCCTTTCCGTGGGCTTCGACGGCTTCATGGAGATGCTCGAAGGCGCCTACGAGATGGACCAGCACTTCCTCTCCGCCCCCTTTGACCGGAACATGCCGGTGCTGATGGCGCTGGTCGGCATCTGGAACCTCAACTTCCACGGCGCCGAAACCCAGGCCATCGTGCCCTACGACCAGGCACTGCATCAGCTGCCCGCCTTCCTGCAGCAGCTGGACATGGAATCCAACGGCAAGTCGGTGGATATCTTCGGCCACCCGGTGGACTACAAGACCGGCCCCATCGTCTGGGGGCAGACCGGCTCCAACGGCCAGCACGCCTTCTTCCAGCTGCTGCACCAGGGTACCCGCTACGTGCCCATCGACTTTATCGCCTCACTCAAGCCGGAGCCCGGCGTCGAGGAGCACCACTTCGCCCTGCTTACCAACATGCTCGCCCAGGCCAACGCCTTCATGGAGGGCAGCCAGACCGGCGGTCGACTCGACCCCTACAGCTGCCCCGGCAATCGCCCCTCCAGCGTGCTGCTGCTCGACGAGCTGACACCCAAGAACCTCGGCGCGCTGATCGCGCTCTACGAGCACAAGGTCTTCGTCCAGGGAGTGATCTGGAACATCAACTCCTTCGACCAGTGGGGGGTGGAGCTGGGCAAGCGTATCGCCGGCGAGATCAGCGAGCGCCTGGACACCCAGACCCAGGACTTCGATGCTTCCACCCAGGGGCTGCTGGCCCTGGTGCGCGAGCATTTCCACGCCACGCCCTCGACCACTCCACCACCTGCAAGGAGTGAGAACAAGGCACGCAAGAAGAAGAGCTGAGTCTACCCAGGACGACCGAGCGCCAACCGCGTCCGGACCGTGCGGTCGCCCAGCCAGGCGGCGGCGAGCCACAGCGGCACGCTGCCCAGTCCATAGAGCAGCGCCAGCCACGGCAGGCCGGCCTCGATCAGGTAGAGCGTCTCGAGGCTGAACAGCGAAAAGGTCGTGAAGCCGCCACAGAAGCCGGCCACCAGGAAGGGCTGCCAGCGTGCCACCCGCCCTCCCTGGCGGCAGGCCGCATAGGCGGCGAAGACGGCAATCAGCCAGGAGCCGGCCAGGTTCACCACCAGCGTGCCCCAGGGAAAGGCCGGACCCAGTGCCGCCAGCGAGGCAACCGACATCAGATAGCGCAGGGCGCTGCCCAGGGCGCTGCCCACCCCCACCGCCGCATAATCGCGCCAGCCGCTCACAGCACCCCTCCTGCCAGCCACCAGCCCAGCCAGGCCAGTACGAGACCCGCCAGGCAGGTAGCGCCGACATTGGCCAGCGCCGCCGGTGTCCTGCCGCTCTGCCACAGCATCAGCGTCTGCAGGCTGAGCGAGGACACCGTGGTATAGCCGCCCAGCACGCCGATCATCAGGCCCAGCCAGGCCGAAGAGAGATCGAGACCCTGCGGTACGCCCAGGCGGCCGGCGAGCCAGCCGGCCAGCAGCGCCCCGCTGAGATTGACCGCCAGCGTGCCCCAGGGAAAGCGGGTGCCCAGCCAACGGGCCAGGAGCCGGGAAGCCGCCAACCGGGCCATGCCCCCCGCGGCCCCTCCCACCGCCACCAGCAATACCGCGGCCCATCCGACGCTCATGCTGTATCCCCAGCGGACCCTATGATGCCAACCAATGCCAGGCTATGTACGAAAACTGCCTGCGCTCGGCCATGCTGCGTTAAAAACCGGCTCAAAATACTCATTTACACCCCGTAAACTCCGCTTTTTCGCCGATTTTTGCCTTGCCTGACCTTCGCTCGCCGACTTTTCGAACATAGCCTAACGAAGTCATTGCGAACACACAAAGAAAAGCCACCCGCAATACGGGTGGCAAGAGGATCGAGCATACTCAAGGGAATCATGCCTAGGGGACAAGCAACCGAAATATGACACACATTGCATTACATGTACAATTTATGTATCGGAAAAACACAACCCCACCGCCGTTCGCTCCGTGGTGACAAAGTCCGTATCATATGCGAACGGGAACATGACGAATTCCTGCCTACACGCCCGAGATGGAGGCCCCCGCGTGATGCTGACACGTTTCATCCCCTGGCTGCTTGGCTGGCTGCTGCTGGCCTGCCTCGCTGCGACGCCCGCCCTGGCCCAGCCGATCGAGGCCGCCAATGGCCCCGCCTATTCGACGCTGGCCGACTTGCTCGAAAATGAGTCATCTCGGCAGCAACTCATTGACCACTTGCGTCAACAGGCGATTGATGAGGGCGCCCTGGCAAGCACCGAAGCCGTCCAGATGGGACATCCCCCGGAACAGGTATCACTGCCAAGGCAGCTGGCGGAGATGACCAGCCGCATTGTCAGCGATATCGGCGGGGAGTTCCGCAACCTGGTGAGTATCGTGACCGGCCTGTTCTCCGGTGAGACCAATGCCACCGCCTTCGACACGGCGGCCTTGGCCACTGCAACGATCAACCTGGGCCTAGTGATACTTGCCACGTTCTTTTTCTTCATTGCATTCCGCCGCCTGGTAAAGCCACTGTTCACACGCATCAGCGGCTGGTCGTTGCAGGCCAGCAGCCTTACGCCGGTGGTGCGTCTGGTACTCTGCGTGGCCCTGGCAGCCCTGGTGGACGTACTGGTCGTGGTGCTGGCCTATATGGCTGGCAATCTGATCGCCACCTTTGCCATCGGCGAGGCCGGTGAACTTTCTACGCGCGCGTCACTGTTCCTCAACGCCTTTTTGATCATCGAGCTGCTCAAGGCTGCCGTGCGGATGCTGTTCTCGTCACGCTACGAGGGGCTGCGCCTGCTGCCCATCTCGGCCGCGGAAGCCTTTTACTGGAACCGCTGGATAGCCCGGCTCATCGGTCTGGTGGGCTATGGCCTGATGGTGGTGGTGCCGCTAGCCAATTTCTACCTCGCCCCGACCCTGGGGCAGGGTATCGGCGCCCTGGTCATCTTCGGTGCCTTCTTCTACGCCGTGGCCGTAGTGCTAAAGAATCGGGTGCGAATCCGTGACAATCTCGACCAGTTGGCAGCCCGCAGCGACCTGACAGCGAGCCGGGTCTCTCTGCAGCTGTTCGCTCGCACCTGGCACCTGTTCGCCATGGCGTACTTCCTGATGGTGCTGGTGCTAACCCTGACCCGGCCAGCGGATGCCCTGCCCTTCGTGCTTCTCGCAACGCTCAAGACACTGGCCATCGTGGTGGTCGGAATGCTCTTATCGAGCCTGCTGACCCAGACCATCGGGCGCCGCATACGCCTTTCCGACGACTTGCGCCGCAAGCTTCCTCTTCTGGAGCCACGCCTCAACAGCTATGTACCCAATGCCCTGCGTGTCATTCGTACCGTCATCCTGATCGCAGTGATTCTGCTGGTACTCAACGCCTGGGGGGCCTTCGACCTTCTGGCCTGGTACGCTTCCGAACCGGGTCGTGGTCTGGTGGGCATGCTGGCAAGCGTCGCGACGATTCTGGTCGTCGCCATCGCCGTCTGGCTGGGCCTGGCCAGCCTGATCGAGCACAAGCTGAACCCGGAGACCGGCACCGGCGAGCCCACGGCGCGTGCCAAGACCCTGCTCTCGCTGTTCCGCAACGCCCTGGCCATCGCCCTGATCACCATGACGATGATGATCGTACTGGCCGAGATCGGTATCAACATCGGCCCGCTGATCGCCGGTGCCGGTGTGCTCGGCCTGGCCATCGGTTTCGGTGCCCAGAAGCTGGTACAGGACATCATCACCGGGATCTTCATCCAGGTGGAGAACGCCATGAACACCGGCGACGTGGTCACGGTCGGCGGCATCACCGGCACCGCCGAACGGCTCAGCATCCGCTCGGTGGGTATTCGCGATATCTCGGGCACCTACCATATCGTGCCCTTCTCCAGCGTCGACACCGTCTCCAACTATATGCGTGAGTTCGGCTACCACGTGGGTGAGTACGGCATTGCCTACCGCGAGAGCATCGATGACGCCATCGTCACCCTGCGCGAAGCCTTCGATGAACTGGCGGCCGACGAAGCGCACAAGATGAACATCCTGGCTCCTCTGGAAGTGGCCGGGGTAACCGGCCTCGGCGACAGTTCGGTGAATATCCGCGTGCGGATCAAGACTACACCGGGCACCCAGTGGAGCACCGGCCGGGCCTTCAACCGGCTGGTCAAGCTGCACTTCGATGGCAAGGGCATCGAGATCCCCTTCCCCCATACCACGCTCTACTTCGGCGTGGGCAAAGAGGGCGAGGCGCCCCCGGCCAACCTGCGTGTCATGCAGCAGCCCTTCGATATCAACGGGCGTCCGGGCGGCCAGCCAAGTTCCGGTGAGAGCAGTCGTTCCGGCGAGGAGGACCCGCGCTCGAAGCCCAACCCTACGTTCAAGGGCGACTACGAAGACAAGGACTGATAGCGTCGGCAAACGAAACCGCGGGGGCTGCCATTGGCAGCCCCCGCGGCGTTATGGGCACGTAATACGGATAGGTGAAAGGGGCACCTGGGCGCCCCTTTCCATGACGGTTTCCCCATGACGGTTCTACGGTTTCTTCTTGCCTGCCTTGCCGACTTCATCCTGTGGCTGAGGCTCGACCGGCTGAGGCAGCGATGGCAGCGACTTGTCGAGCAACTCGACGCTCTGGCGATAGTAGAGTTGGCTCTTGTTGTGCTCGCCCAGGTTGGCGAAGAGCCGCGCCAGCTCGGCGCAGACCACGCCGCTGGGGCGCTGACGCTGACTCGTCTCGAAATACTCCTGCGCCTTGCCCCAGTAGGCGTTGCGGAGCGCCAGTCGGCCCAGCGTGAGGAGCAGGTCCGGATCGTTGGGACGCTCCTGCAACCATTTCTCGGCATGCACCAGTTGACGCGCCGGGTCCACGTTGAGCAGGCCGTAGCGCAGCACCAGGCGGTTGTCCCAGTGCTCTTTGAGCGAATGCCTAAGTAGACGCTCGGCGATACCCTCCTCGTTGCCGCGCACCAGCGCCTCGGTGTAGAGCACCACCAGCTCGACGTTGTTGCGCAGCGGGTCCGGCATGTCGGCCCACAGGCTGCGTACCCGCTCCACGTTGCCGGGATCGCGAGCCTCGTGAATCAGCAGCTCCTTGTAGGCGCGCTGCTCCAGTTGCTGGCGCTCCTGAGGGGAGATCAGCTGACGCGCTGCGAGCCGGGGCATCAGGCGACGCAACCCTTCCCAATCGCTGACGCTCAGATAGGCCTGCTTGAGCTGCTTGAGTACCTGCGGATGGTTTGGCAGCTGACGGTCCAGCCGTGTCAGGATCGCCAACGCCTCCTCATACTGCTGGCGATCCAGCATCAGTTGCACCTGCATCAGGCCGACCGGGGTCTCGGCCCCCTCGGTGCTGAGATGGGCCCGCTTCAGCAGCTTGTCCGACTGCTCATAGTGACCCTGATAGTGGGCCGCCAGCGCGGCGGATAGGTAGTTGACCAACGGCGTGCCGGAATCATCGGCGGCCTTGACCAGCGATTTCTCGGCTCGCTTCCAGCGCCCTTCGGCCAGGGCCACCAAGCCTTGCACGGTCCGTTTCATGGCATTGCGATGACGGGTCCGGCTGTTCCATACCTTCAGCCGGCTAACCGGATGACTCATGCGCATCAGCAGCCGTAGTGCAAAATGCAGCACCAGGAATAGCGCCAGCAGCAGTATCAAACCGAACCAGAAGGAGGTTTGGAAGGAAGTGTCGCCGACTCGCACCAGCCAGTAGCCGGGCACTGAAACCATCAGCTGGCCGAACAGCGCTCCCAGCGCCAGCCCCAGGAGTACGATCAGAAGCAGTTTTCTCATGCGTCATTTCCCCGCTCGCCACGCGTACCGAATCGACGCTCGATGAACTGGGCCAGCGCCTGCTGGGAGCCGCTGATGTCGGGTAGTTCGGGGCGAATGACTTCTTTCTTGAGCGCTTCCAGCCGCTCGATCACGGCCTGAACTTCGCTACGCTCGGTGTCATAATAGCCATCTATCAGCGTCAACGCCTTGTCGAGACTGGCCTCATAGAGCTCCTGATCTTCCTGTAGCAAGGCCAACTGGGCCTGTTCCAGTATCAGGCGGGAGCTCTGGCGCAGGTAGGATTCCTGCTCGGGCGTGACCAGGGTTTCCAGTGCCTCGTCATGATGACGAATGACCACCAGATCCTTGAGCTCCTGGCCGAAGCGCGAGAGCTGATCCTGCCAGCCACCGGCGGGCGCCTCCTGCATGCCGGAACGGGCCGGGATCTCCTCCAGCTCGCGGGAGAGCGGCAGCTGTGCCAGGCGCTCCTGCTGGGCGTTCAGCGCCATATAGAGCCCGGAGCGGTCGACCCGCGGCACGCTGTCCAGCACCGACAGCTCCGAGGCTATGGCACGGCGAACGGAGAGCAGCGCCGGGTTGTCGGCTTCGTTCAGGCGATCGTCGGCGGTACGCAGAAGAGCCGCTGCCCCTTCCACGTCACGCTCCAATTGGAGACGCTGATTGGCCAGGCGCAGCAGGTAGGCGGCTTCGGCATGTAGCCATTCGCGCTCGTCGGGCTCCTGCTCGCGGGAGAGCTCGTCGAGGACGTGGTCCAGGGCCGAATCGACTTCGTTGCGATAGCTGGCGAACTCGCTGCGCACCCCCTCAACGGCTTCGACGCTCTCGCTCTCGGCACTATCCAGGCGACTCTCCACACGGCTTTCCAGCTCAGCGAACTGGTCGGCCGAGGCGGCGGAGCCGGCACGCTCTTCGAGTTCTGCCAGGTGCTGCTGCTGGCTGTCCATACGCTCCCAGGCCTTCCAGGCAAACAGCCCCGCCCCGATGCCAAGGAACAGCACCAGCACCAAGGCCAGGGTACCCTTGCCGCCGCCATTGCGGCCACCCGTGGTGGCGCCAGCTGCCGGGGGCGCAGCGCTGCCCACTCCGGAAGCAGCCGGCTTGGGCCTGCCATCGCCAGGCTTATCGCTCGGCTTGGGACTCGCCTTACCGGCCGAGACCTTGTCGTCGGCGGGCTTGTCGTCGGCGGGCTTGTCGTTTGGCTTGTCGTCCGGTTTAACTGCGGACGACGTATCGGTAGGGGCGTTGGTCTCGGCGCTCCCGGCGGGGGGGGCGGCCGGCTGGTCGACGCCACCCCCAGGCTGCGACGATTTGCCGCGCTTCTTCGAGCGATATTTTTCCGCGGAGCCACCGGCCTTGCCGGTGGCGTCGGCCTTGCCGGTGGCGTCGGCCTTGCCGGTGGCGTCGGCCTTGCGGCGACTGCCGTCTTGAGCCTCACCGGATGGCGACTTCTGTTCGTCCTGCTCGTTAGTTTGCTTGCTCATCTGTCGCTAGCCCTTTTCGAGATCGTCGTGATCGACATCGGCATCCTCCGGTTCGCAGGCTTCTGCCACTGCAGCGGCTAATGCAGCCGGCGTGGCACCCGATGCCACCACAGGTGTGCAAAACCCCAAGTCGTCAGCCAGTGTAGCTAAACGGCGACTGGACACGATTAGCGGTTGGTTCAAGGTAGTCTCGGAACACCATCTTGCCAGATGTTCCAGCAATTCTCCGCTACTGACCACCAGGGCGAGAAAATCGCCCTTGGCGAGCCTGGCCTGCATGGCTGTAGATGGGGGGAGGAGACGGCGCCGATAGAGGGAGAAGCGGGTCACGCGACCGCCACGGGCTGACAGGGTATCGGCCAGCAGGGTACGCCCCCCCTCGCCGGCCACCAACAGAATTCGCTGGCCCTCGAGATCACGCAGCGATGCCAGCTGCAGCAGCGCTTCACTGGTGTCCTCGCCGGCCTGCACCGGCGGCACGTGCACCCGCACACCTAGCCGGTCATGCAGCGTTTCTGCCGTAGCCGCCCCCACTGCATACCAAGTCGCTCCCTGCGGAAGTGCGGGCCAGTAGCGATCGAGCGCCTCGCAGAGACAGTCTGCGGCAAAGGGGCTAACTACCATGACCTTGTGGAAATGGTCAAAATCGAGCCAGGCACTGCGCAGCACCGGGGTTTCCGGCACGGGCTCCAGAGACATCACATCGAGGTTGGCCACCGGCAGGCCGATGCCCTCGATGGCTGCGGCCAGGGCGCGGGAGCGCTCGCCCGGGCGGCAGATCAATACCGGCCGAGTGGCAGGCATCAGCCGCCGTACACCTTCGCCAGGATCTCGCCAGCGCCCTGATCCAGCAGCTCTTCGGCTACCCGGATGCCCAGCGCCTCGGGCTCGTGAATGGACCCGCGGCCTTCAGCACGCAGCACCTCGGTCCCCTCGGGGTTACCCACCAGCGCACGCAGCCAAAGGGTTTCACCGTCGTTCTCGAAGGCGGCGTAGCCGCCGATCGGGACCTGACAGCCCCCTTCCAGGCGCGTGTTCATGGCACGTTCGGCGCGTACCCGGGTCGCCGTGATGGGATCGTCCAGCGGGGCCAGCAGGCTGACCAGTTCGGGGTCGTGGATGCGACACTCGATGCCCAGTGCGCCCTGCCCACAGGCGGGCAGACACACTCCCGGCGGAAGCTCCTGGGTGATGCGCGCCTCGAGACCCAGTCGCTTGAGCCCCGATGTCGCCAGCAGGATGGCATCGAACTCGCCGGCATCGAGCTTGCCCAGGCGGGTCTGAACGTTGCCGCGCAGGTTGAGAATTTCCAGGTCGGGGCGCGCCTCACGCATCTGCAGGCCGCGACGCAGACTGGCGGTGCCGATACGCGCGCCCTGAGGCAGCTCGTCCAGCGAGGCGTAGTGGTTGGAGACGAAGGCGTCGGTGGGCTCGGCTCCGGCCAGGATCACCGATAGCCCGAGTCCCTCCGGAAAGTGCATGGGCACGTCCTTCATCGAATGCACGGCGATATCGGCCCGACCATCGAGCAACGCCTCTTCCAACTCCTTGACGAATAGCCCCTTGCCGCCGATCTTGGCCAGCGGCGTGTCGAGGATCTTGTCGCCGCGGGTCGACATCGCCACCAGCTCCACCTCCAACCCTGGATGCTGGGCCATGAGCAGGTCGCGAATGTGTTCGGCCTGCCACATGGCCAGTTGGCTCTTGCGGGTCGCAATGCGCAGCGTATTAATGGATCGCACGTGGTTCTCCCCATGCAGCGGGCCCGAGAGGGCCTTGTTCTGCTGTTGGCGCCGCAAAATAGTCGCGGCCAATGATAGTCTCTGTCTCTCATCATAAAGCACCTGGCGAGACAGGAAAAACTGACGTGATGTCGGGCAGCCCCACTATTTGGCGCCCCTCGCCACTTTCGCCGACTCTGGTACACTGCAAAACCATGATCCGGGGCCGCTGCGCGCAGCCCCCTCCGTGAATACATAGCATGCACCACGCAGGATGCCCACGCCGATGAGCCTTAGTTCCACAACCCCCGGGACCAACCAGTCCTGGGGCGGTCGCTTCAGCGAACCCACCGACGCCTTCGTCGAACGCTTCACCGCTTCGGTCACTTTCGACCAGCGCCTTGCCCTGCAGGACATCCAGGGCTCCGTCGCCCATGCCACCATGCTGGCCCAGGTTGGCGTGTTGACCGACCAAGAGCGCGACGCCATCGTCACTGGCCTTGCCGAGATCCGTGGTGAAATCGAGCGCGGTGAGTTCCAGTGGTCGGTGAAGCTCGAGGACGTGCACATGAACATCGAGGCGCGACTCACCGAGAAGATCGGCATCACCGGCAAGAAGCTGCACACGGGCCGCTCACGCAACGACCAGGTGGCCACCGACATCCGCCTGTTCCTGCGCGACGAGATCGATGTGGTGGAGGCAGAGCTGATCCGGCTGCGCGAGGGCCTGATCGCACTCGCCGACCGCGAGGCAGACACCATAATGCCCGGCTTCACCCACCTGCAGACCGCCCAGCCGGTGACTTTCGGTCATCACCTGCTGGCCTGGCAGGAGATGCTGGCCCGCGACCACGAGCGGCTGCTTGACTGTCGCAAGCGCGTCAACGTGTTACCACTGGGCGCCGCGGCGCTGGCCGGCACCACCTACCCCATTGATCGTCACGTCACCGCCGAGCTGTTGGGCTTCGAGCGCCCCGCCGAGAATTCGCTGGATGCCGTGAGCGACCGCGACTTCGCCATCGAATTCACCGCCTTCGCCAGTATCCTGCTGATGCATCTCTCGCGCATGAGCGAGGAACTGGTGCTGTGGACCAGTGCCCAATTCGACTTCATCGACCTGCCCGACCGCTTCTGCACCGGCAGCTCGATCATGCCGCAGAAGAAGAATCCTGACGTGCCCGAGCTGGTACGCGGCAAGACCGGGCGCGTATATGGCCACCTGATCGGCCTGCTGACGCTGATGAAGTCCCAGCCGCTGGCCTACAACAAGGACAACCAGGAGGACAAGGAGCCGCTGTTCGATACCCTCGACACGGTGCGTGACTGCCTCAAGGCCTTCGCCGACATGACGCCGGCTATCACACCGCGCAAGGCGAGCATGTATGAAGCCGCACGCCGCGGCTTCTCCACCGCCACGGACCTGGCCGACTACCTGGTACGTCGCGGCGTGGCCTTCCGCGACGCCCACGAGATCGTCGGCCAATCGGTGGCCTTCGGCCTGCGTGAAGGGCGGGATCTGTCCGAGATGAGCCTCGACGAGCTGCGCCAGTACTCCGACATGATCGACGAGGACGTGTTCGAGGTACTGACCCTGGAGGGCTCGGTGGCGGCGCGTAATCATATCGGCGGCACCGCGCCCGACCAGGTGCGCGCCGCCGCCCAGCGTGCCCAGGATGCCCTGGCCGCACTCTGCTCCCACGGCCGCCAGGTCAGCCGGGCATGAAGCGCCAACCGACCCTGGCTGTGCTGATGCTTGCCACGCTGATGCTGCTGGCCGGCTGCGGCCAGAAAGGGCCGCTCTACCAGCCGGACGACGAGCAGGCCGCCGAGCGCTACGGCAGCCCCGCCTCCTCCGTTGAGGCCAACTCCGAAGACGAGAGCTGAACATGGACCACTTCGAATACCGCGACGGCGTGCTCTACGGAGAGGAGGTCCCGCTGTCGCGGGTGGCCGACGAGGTCGGCACCCCCTGCTATATTTACTCCAAGGCAACTCTGGCCAGACACTTCCGTGCTTACACCGAAGCGCTGGGCAGCCACCCGCACCTGATCTGCTATGCGGTGAAGGCCAATGCCAACCTGGCGGTGCTGGACCTGCTGGCCCGCCTCGGCGCGGGCTTCGACATCGTCTCCGTGGGCGAACTGGAGCGAGTGCTGGCGGCGGGCGGCGATCCGGCCAAGGTGGTCTTCTCCGGCGTGGCCAAGCAGGAAGCCGAGATGGCTCGCGCGCTGGACGTGGGCATCAAGTGCTTCAACGTGGAGTCACGGCCGGAACTCGAGCGTCTCAGCGCCGTGGCCGAACGGCTGGGCAAGGTGGCTCCGGTGTCGCTGCGGGTCAACCCGGACGTCGACGCCGGCACCCACCCCTATATCTCCACCGGCCTGAAGGGCAACAAGTTCGGTATCCCAGTGGAGGAGGCGCTCTCAGTCTACGAACTGGCCAGCACCCTGCCCGGCATCAAGATCGTCGGCTTGGACTGTCATATCGGCTCACAGCTTACCGAGCTCGCCCCCTTTCTCGACGCCCTGGACCGACTGCTGCTGCTGCTGGAGCGCCTGCGCGAGCGTGGCATCACGGTGGAACACCTCGACCTGGGTGGCGGCCTGGGCGTGCCCTACCGTGACGAGCGCCCGCCCCAGCCCTTCGATTACGCAACCTCGCTACTGGAGCGCCTGGCACAGTGGCCCCATGGCGCAAACCTGACCCTGCTGTTCGAGCCGGGCCGCTCGATCGCTGCCAATGCCGGCGTGCTGCTGACCCGGGTGGAGTACCTCAAGCACGGCGAGACCAAGAACTTCGCCATCATCGATGCCGGCATGAACGACCTGATTCGCCCATCCCTTTATCAGGCGTGGCAGGCGATCATGTCGGTGGACACGCGTCACCGCCGGAACAGCGCGCTCTACGACGTGGTGGGCCCGGTGTGCGAGACCAGCGACTTCCTGGGCAAGGATCGCGAGCTTGCCATCGCCGCGGGTGACCTGCTGGCGGTACGCTCGGCCGGCGCCTACGGCTTCACCATGGCATCGAACTACAACAGCCGACCACGCCCCGCCGAGGTCATGGTGGACAACGAGCGCTACCACATTGTGCGCCGACGCGAGTCGATCGAGGACCTGTGGGCCGGCGAGTCGCTGCTGCCCGACGCCGCACCCGAGGAGACACGCTGATGCTGCTCCACTTCACCAAGATGCATGGGCTTGGCAACGACTTCATGGTCATCGACCTGGTCACCCAGCGCGCCCGGCTGCGGGACGAGCAGGTTCGACAGTTGGCCGATCGCCGTTTCGGCATCGGCTTCGACCAGCTGCTGGTGGTCGAGCCGCCGCGGGACCCGGACATGGATTTCCGCTACCGCATCTTCAATGCCGACGGCAGTGAAGTGGAGAACTGCGGCAACGGGGCGCGCTGCTTCGCCCGCTTCGTGCGTGACCAGCGCCTGACCCACAAGCACGAGATCCATGTGGAGACCGCCGGCGGCCCCCTGACCCTGCTGGTCGAGGACGACGGCCAGGTGACGGTGGACATGGGCGTCCCGCGCTTCGCCCCCCAGGCGCTGCCCTTCGAGGCCGACGGGGACCTGCTGCGTCATGAGCTGGAGGTGGACGGTGAACGCGTCGAGGTGGGCGCGGTCTCCATGGGCAACCCTCATGTGGTACTGCGGGTCGACGACGTCGAGCGGGCGCCCGTCGAGCGCCTCGGACCCGCCATCGAACATCACCCGCGCTTTCCACGCCGGGTCAATGTAGGCTTCATGGAAGTCGTGTCGCCCCACGAGATTCGTCTCAGGGTTCATGAGCGCGGTAGCGGGGAGACGCTGGCCTGCGGCACCGGCGCCTGCGCCGCGGTGGCCTGTGGCATTCGGCAAGGGCTGCTGGAGAGCCCGGTCACCGTGCACCTGCGTGGCGGCGACCTGCGTATCGAGTGGCCCGTCGAGGAGGCCCCGCTGCGCATGACCGGCCCCGCCGAGAGCGTCTTCGACGGGCGCGTCGCCCTGGCTTGAGCCGCCTGAAGCCCATCAATTCGAAGGAGCACCTGCATGACCCGAGTCGCCCCCGAACCGCGCAAGACCCTGGATCCTGATCGGGTAGCAGAATGGCTGGCACGCCATCCGGACTTCTTCGTCGGCCGCGAGGGGCTACTCCAGCAGCTTAAGGTGCCGCACCCCGAGGCCCAGGGCACCACCTCGCTGCTGGAACGCCTGGTCTACGATCTGCGGCGGCGTGCCGAGCAGGCCGAATGGCGCCTGGAGCAACTGCTGGAGTCGGCGCGCCACAACGAGTCCCAGTTCCGCCGCACCCGCGAACTGGTGCTGGCGCTGCTGGAAGCCGAGGATGCCGACGCCCTGGGCCAGGCCCTCTCCACCCAGATGGCCGAACGCTTTCAGATTCAAGCGGTGGCGCTGTGGTGTCCCGCGGAACTCACCGACCATGAGCCGATGCCGCCCCAGGCTCCGCGCCAGATTCTCGACGATCATGCCGGCGTTCGCCTGGCCGCCCTGCTCGACGGCCGCGCCAGCCGTTGCACGCGGTTGACGCAGACCGACTGGAGCCGACTGCTGCCCCATGCCCCGGCGCCCCGTCAGGCCGGCTCCTGCGCACTGGCGCGCCTGACCCTGGGGGAGCCGATGGGCTATCTGGTACTGGCCAGCCCCGACCCGGACCACTTCCGCGCCAGCATGGATACGCTATTCACCGAGTACCTCGGCGACGTGCTGGCACGGCTGCTGATGCGCCTGAGCCCTTCGCCCCATGGCTGACAACGCCCTGCGCCGCCAGCTCGACGCGTGCCTGGGCGAACTGGCGCGCACCGCGAGCCCCGCCACCGTCAAGGCGTATCGCCAGGACCTGGCGGCCCTGGCCGCCTTCCTGGACACCCACGGCATCGACGACGGGGCCGAACTGAAGGTCGGCATAATCCGCCGCTTCCTGGGGGCCGAACGTGGCCGTGGGCTGGCGCCACGCAGCCTGGCGCGACGCCGTGCGGCCGCCTCCCACTTCGCCAACTTCCTGCGCCACGCCGGCCTGCTGGGCCACAACCCGGTCGAACTGGTGCCAACACCGCGCCAGCCCGGTCACCTGCCCAAGCCATTGGACGTGGACCAGTTGGCCCACCTGCTCGACACCCCCCACGACGGCTCTCCGCTGGCGACCCGCGACCAGGCGATGCTGGAGTTGTTCTACTCCAGCGGGCTGCGCCTGGCCGAGCTGGCCGGACTCGACCTGAGCGACCTGGAGCCGCGCCGGGTCCGGGTGATGGGCAAGGGCAGCAAGCCGCGTCAGGTGCCGGTAGGCAGCAGTGCCAGGCAGGCGCTCGAACGCTGGATGAGCTTGCGCCCCGCGCTGGCGGCACCCGGAGAAGCGGCGCTGTTCGTCGGCTCGCGGGGAGCCCGGCTGGGTCATCGTGCCATCCAGAAGCGCCTGGCCGAACTGGCCCGGCGCCGCGGCCTGCCGGAGCACCTTCACCCGCACCGGTTACGCCACTCCTTCGCCAGCCACTTGCTCGAATCGAGCCAGGACCTGCGCGCCGTTCAGGAGCTGCTGGGGCATGCCAACCTCTCCACGACCCAGGTCTACACCAAACTCGACTGGCAGCACCTGGCCGCCACCTACGACGCGGCCCACCCCCGCGCCCGCCGACGCCCCGCCGACCGGCCCGGGGAGTGACCATCATGTGCGCAGCAATCCGACTCCAGGCCCTGACCTTCGACCTCGACGATACCTTGTGGGACAACCATCAGGTGATGGTCGAGACCGAGACCGGACACTACGCCTGGCTCGACGAGACGCTGGAGGTGTGGCAACGCAACCGCGGCCGGGCGCCAGTACGGCGATTCGCCGAGCGTTTTCCGCTGAAAGCCTTCTTGGACCGACGCCGGGAGCTGGCCGCTGCCTACCCGCTGCGCCGAGGGGATTTCACCTGGCTGCGTGAACAGGCCCTGCAGTGGCTGCTGCAAGATTATGGGCTGGACGGTGACGACGCCCGGTCGTGGGCCAGTGCAGCCATGGATCGCTTCATGCTGCTGCGCCATCAGGTCACGCCACATCCGGAAGTTGAATCGCTGCTGTCGATGCTCGGCCAGCACTATCGGCTCGCCAGCATCACCAACGGCAACGTGGACATACGTCGACTACCACTCGGCCGCCACTTTCCGGTGGCCATCGCCGCGGGAGAGCTGCTCGCCCCCAAGCCAGATCCACGCCCCTTCCTGGCCGCCCTGGCTCGGCTCGGCGCATCACCCGCCCGAACCCTCCATGTGGGCGACTCCTGGCGAGAGGACGTCGAACCGGCTCGCCGCCTGGGCATGCAGGTTGCCTGGATTTCACCACATATCGATGACACGCCCCTGCCAGCCGGCATCCACCGGCTGGACCACGTGAGGGAGTTGCCCGAACTGCTGCGTTCGCTGGTCGGGCCGAGGCAAGGCTGTTAACGTACCGTGACGACTATTCGGGACCGGACAACCAGCCGTCGAGTCGCCGGCTGGCCTCGTCGACGCCTTCGCGCTTGAGCGAGGAGAAGAGCTGGAGGCTCACCAGGTCCTCCCACTCGCGAAGGCGGGTTCGCACCTGCTGAAGCGCGCTCTTGGCGGCACCGGACTTCAGCTTGTCCGACTTGGTCAGCAGGATATGTACCGGCATCTCCTGTTCATCGGCCCAGCCCAGCAGAGTCTGGTCGAACTCGGTGAGCGGATGGCGTACGTCCATGACCAGCACAACGCCCTTGAGCGACCGACGCGCGCGCAGGTACTCCGCCAGGTGGCGCTGCCACTCGCGCTTGACCTCCTCGGGCACCTTGGCATAGCCGTAGCCGGGCAGGTCGACCAGCCGTCGCGTGGTGTCGTCGCCCAGCGAGAAGAGATTGATCAGCTGCGTGCGCCCCGGGGTACGCGAGGTTCGCGCCAGGGACTTCTGCTGTGTCAGGGTATTGATGGCGCTGGACTTTCCCGCATTGGAGCGCCCGGCAAACGCGACCTCGGCCCCTTCGTCTGGCGGGCACTGGGCGAGAGTCGGCGCACTGGTCATGAAGCGTGCAGTCTGGTAGTTGAATTGGGCCATGGCGTCGAGGTCCTGCCAAAAGGAGTAGATGTATCGCGTCGCCGGGGGCTTGACCTGCATTCCCGAGACGGGCTTGATTCGTTATAATGCAGCGTCTTTTTCTCTGCGACCTGGGCGCGCTAGTGTACCACCGCGCTCTTGCCATCAGCGACCGGCGCAACCGGCGCTTCGACAGCAGGGCGAACCCGGCCTGGAATCTGCCAGGCCCGGTGGCGCTCAGGATGCGTACTGGTAAACAACACAACGGCATAGTGAAACTGCGATGAGAAAGTTACTGGCAAGCCTGGCACTGACCATGGGCGCCGTTGGCGCCGTCCACGCGGATCTTGAAGCGGATGCCGATGCGGCAGCCGGACGCGAACTGGCGCAGCCCTGCGCCGCCTGTCATGGAGAAAGCGGCATCAGCCCTTCCGGTGCCTTCCCGAACCTGGCCGGCCAGCAGATGAGCTACACGGCCAAACAGATCATGGATATCCGTGACGGCAAGCGGCTGGTCCCGGTGATGGTCGGCCAGGTGGACGACTTCTCCGATCAGGACGCCTGGGACGTGGCCGCCTTTTATGCCGGACAGGATACCAACATCGGCCAGGCCAACCCCGACGAAGCGCTGATCGCCCGCGGTCAGGAACTCTACCGCGCCGGCGACATGGCCAAGGGCATCCCGTCATGCGCAGCCTGCCACGGCCCTGCGGGCGAGGGCATCCTGACTGCCATTTACCCGGGCCTCTCCGGCCAGTACGCGGAATATACCATTGCCACCCTGCAGGACTTCGCCTCAGGCGAGCGAGCCAACGACCCCGGTAACATGATGGGCGATATCGCCGCCAAGATGAGTGACGATGACATGGAAGCCGTTGCCAACTACATCCTCGGCCTGCACTGATTTTGACGTCAGCATGGCCAGACTAACCGTCCGAGACAGCGAAGGCGGCTCATGGCCGCCTTCGCTGTCTCGGACGGGTTCGGAACACTGGCCGCTCGCGAGGCTCCAAGTCACCAGCGCAACCTGCGCTGACCCACTATTCGCCAGGCGAACACGGCACCTCCAAGGAGTGACAACGCAATGCCCCAGTCTTTCCGTTTCATTCAGACAGCAGTGATGGCCCTGGCCGGTATCGGCCTCTCGACGCTGGCTTCGGCCGCCACCCTAGTGGAAGGCCAGCACTACGAGGTGCTACCGGAGCGCGTCGAGACTCGTGTCGCCGACGACCAGATCGAAGTCACTGAGGCGTTCTGGTACGGCTGCCCGCACTGCTACAACCTGCAGGGCTCCGTCAAGGCCTGGTACGAAACGCTCGACGACGACGTCAGCATCGTTCATCTGCCGGCCACCATGGGCGGTGACTGGAACACCCATGCAGCGGTCTTTTATGCCGCCGAAGAGCTGGGTATTCGCGAAGAGGCGCATGCCGACATCTTCGACGCTATTCACCAGAATGGCCTAAAAATGACCGATCCCGACAGCATTGCCACCTTCTTCAGTGACTACGGGGTCAGCGAGGACGAAGCCCGTCAGGCGCTGGACGCCTTCGCCGTCAAGTCCCAGGTCAACCAGGCCCATGCCCGCATGCGTGCCATGCGCCTGATGGGCGTTCCGGCGCTTATCGTGGATGGCCGCTTCTTGGTGACCCCCAGCAGCGCCGGCAGCCTGGACAACATGCCCCAGATCGCCGATGCCCTGGTCGAAAAGGTTCGTCAGGAACGCGACGAATAAGCGGTATCGAAAGCGATGTCCCGGCTGGCCGACGCGAAGACACCGCCACTCGATGGCGGTCACCTGAAGCTCCTCACCTTCAATATGCAGGTGGGGATACAGACGTCGGCCTACCATCACTATCTGACCCGCAGCTGGCAGCACCTGCTGCCGCACCCCCAGCGCATGAACCGTCTCAACATGGTCAGCGAGGTACTGGGGCGCTTCGACATCGTGGGGCTGCAGGAAGTCGACGGTGGCAGCTTTCGCTCCAGCCATGTCAATCAGGTCGAGTACCTGGCCACCCATGGCGGCTTCCCCCATCACTACCAACAACTGAATCGCAACCTGGGGCGCTTTGCCCAGCATAGCAACGGGCTGCTCTCGCGCCTTACTCCCACACAGGTCGAGGAGCATCGCCTTCCCGGCACGCTTCCCGGACGGGGCGCCATCCATGCTCGCTATGGGGACGGGCCGGATGCGCTCCACCTGTTTGTTGCCCACCTGGCCCTGAGCCATCGCGGCAGGGTTCGCCAGCTCGACTATCTCAGCGAGATCATCAAGCCGCTGCGTCATGTGGTGGTGATGGGTGATCTCAACTGCACCCCGGACCAGTTGCACAGCCATACCCGCTTCTGTGCCTCGCTGTCGTTGCACACGGTGCGCCCGCTGCTCAGCTACCCGTCCTGGCAGCCTCGTCGTGCTCTGGATCACATTCTGATCTCCAACTCGCTGGAGGCTCGAGACGTGCGCGTACTCGATCACCTCTTCTCCGACCACCTGCCAATCGCCGTCGATCTGGCGCTTCCTGCGGCCTGCCGGGATATTCTCAACGATCTTCTCAAGCACCATACCCGCTGGCACTCGGCCTGAGTCTGACGCCTATTGTTGAGACGCAGGGATGACGCATCACGCCGAATCGGCGATGATGCGACCCCTATCCGTTTCGACAACGAGAGACCCCCATGCCAACCGCGACCCGTGATCCGGTCCTGCTCGCATGGCTCGACGGCTTTACCGAGGTCGTGGGCCGCTTTATCGCCTGGCTGGTCATCGCCATGATGCTGGTGCAGTTTGCCATCGTGGTGATGCGCTATGTGCTGGGCATTCATAGCGTCGTGATGCAGGAATCGGTCATGTATATGCACGCCATGGTCTTCATGCTGGGTGCCGCCTGGACCCTGCGCCACGATGGCCATGTGCGCGTCGACATCTTCTATCGCAAGCTGTCAGACCGTGGCCGCGCCTGGATCGACCTGCTGGGAACGCTTTTCCTGCTGTTCCCGGTGGTGCTCTTCATCGGCATCGGCAGCTACGGCTACGTCCGGAGCAGCTGGGCCATTCTCGAGCGCTCGCCGGACGCCGGCATACCCGGTGTCTATCTGCTCAAGTCGCTGATCCTGATGATGATGGCCCTGTTGCTGATCCAGGGCGTTGCCCAGGTGATCCGTCAGGTGCTGATACTGCGTGGCAAGGCGCCCGGCAATACTCCCGACCACGGGGAGGTGCTCTGACGTGGAATTCCTGCTCGATTTCATGCCGCTGATTCTCTTTTTCACCGTCTGCCTGGTGCTGATGCTGGGCTATCCGGTGGCGCTGGCGCTGGCCGGTACCGCGCTGATGTTTGCCGGTCTCGGCATGCTGCTGCAGAAAATGGGGGTGCCGGTCCATTTCGAGTCGCGGATGCTGGGCGCCATGCCCAACCGACTCTACGGGATCATGACCAATAGCACCCTGCTGGCGGTGCCACTGTTCGTATTGATGGGCGTGCTGCTGGAAAAGTCGCGGATCGCCGAAACGTTACTCGACGCCATGGCGCTGCTGTTCGGTACGCTTCGCGGGGGGCTGGGTATCTCGGTGATCCTGGTCGGCATGCTGATGGCCGCCTCCACCGGCATAGTCGGTGCCACTGTGGTCACCATGGGTCTGCTGTCGCTGCCCACCATGCTCAAGCGCGGCTATTCACCCTCCCTTGCGACCGGCACCATCTGTGCCACCGGTACCTTGGGGCAGATAATCCCTCCGTCCATCGCCCTGGTGCTGCTGGGGGATGTACTCTCCAACGCCTATCAGCGGGCGCAGTTGGCCATGGGCGTGTGGAGCCCCAAGACGGTGTCGGTGGGCGACCTGTTCGTCGGCGCACTGATTCCCGGCCTGCTGCTGGTGGTGGCCTACATCATCTACTTGACCATTACGGCCTGGGTGAAACCCGAAACCGCCCCCGCCGCCGACCGTGAATCACTGATGGTGGAACTGGGACACCGCGGTAGCGTCTGGCCGCTGTTGATCAAGGGCTTGATCCCCCCGGTGCTGCTGATCGTCGCGGTGCTCGGCTCGATACTCGGCGGTTTCGCCACACCAACCGAAGCCTCGGCGGTCGGTGCCATGGGCGCCTTCCTGCTAGCCCTGGTCAACCGCCGCCTGAATCTGCCAATGCTGCGCGAAGTGGTGAAAACCACCGCCCAGGTGACCAGCATGGTCTTTCTGATCCTGATCGGTGCGGCACTCTTCTCGCTGGTGTTCCGCGCCTATGGCGGCGAAGAGCTGGTCACCGGTCTGTTCGAGGCGATGCCTGGCGGCGTGGTGGGAGCCACCCTGATCGTGATGCTGGTGATCTTCCTGCTGGGCTTCATTCTCGACTTCATCGAGATCACCTTCGTGGTGGTGCCGATCGTCGGGCCGGTACTGCTGATGATGGGGCTCGACCCGATCTGGCTCGGCATCATGATCGCGGTGAACCTGCAAACCTCGTTCTTGACCCCGCCGTTCGGCTTCGCTCTGTTCTACCTGCGCGGGGTAACGCCACAGTCGGTGCCAACTTCGGCGATCTACCGGGGCGTGATTCCTTTCATCCTGATCCAGTTGGGCATGCTGGTGGCGCTGGCCCTGTTCCCGGGCCTGGCAACCTGGCTGCCTTCGGTACTGTAATTCGCCTGCGGCTGACTGGCCTGGGATTCATTGACCGGGGATTCATTGACCGGGGATTCATTGACCGGGGGTTTATTGACCGGGGGTTTATTGACATAGAGGAGCCAGCCAGGCCTGCGCCAGGTAAAGCACCACGGCATAGCGGGTTCCCTTGGCCAGGGTAATCAGCAGGATGGCCCGCCACCATGGCAGCTTGAAGACGCCAGCCAGCACGGTGAGCGGGTCGCCGATCACCGGCGCCCACGAGATCAGCAGGCTCCATTCGCCGAAGCGGTGATACCAGCGCTCGGCCCGGGCCAGGCCCTGCGGCGACGCCGGAAACCAGCGTCGGTCCTGGAAGCGACGCGCATAGCGTCCCATCCAGACGTTGATCAAGCTGCCCAGGGTATTGCCGGATGTGGCCACCAGCCACAACATCATGACCGGCTCGCCCAGGCACCAGAGCCGGGCCAGCCACACCTCGGAGCCACCCGGCAGCAAGGTGGCACTGACCAGCGCCACCACGAACAGACTCAACATGGCGCCCCCTGACTACTCCAGACCCGCTTGCGAGACGATGACGTCATGACCTCAAACCGCTCCATTCCCAATGTGTTGACCATTGCCGGCTCCGATCCCAGCGGCGGCGCCGGGATCCAGGCCGACCTCAAGACCTTCTCCGCGCTGGGCGCCTATGGTACCAGCGTCGTCACCGCCCTGACCGCCCAGAACACCCGCGGTGTGCGCGGCGTGCACCCGGTGCCGGAGGACTTCATCCGCCTTCAGCTCGACACCCTGCTCGATGATGTCGCCCTCGATGCCGTCAAGATCGGCATGGTCGCCTCCCGCGAGGTGGCCGAGACCCTCCGCCATGCGCTGGAGGCCAGGCGGCCCCGCTGGATCGTGCTCGATCCGGTGATGGTCGCCAAGAGCGGCGATATCCTGGTCGATGATGTGGGCATTGCCGCTGTACGCGAGGTGCTGGTACCGCTGGCCGACCTGATCACCCCAAACCTGCCGGAAGCCGCGGTACTGCTGGGCTGTGATGCGCCCATGACTCGCGCTGACATGGAAGCCATGGCCCCGCGCCTGTCTGCCCTGGGCGCAGGTGCCGTGTTGCTCAAGGGTGGGCACCTGAACGGCGAAAGCTGCCCCGATCTGTTGATAACGGCGAGCGAGATACAGTGGCTGGAAGGCACGCGTATCGCGACCTCGAACCTGCACGGCACCGGCTGCTCGCTCTCATCGGCCATCGCGGCTCGCCTTGCTCTAGGTGACCCGCTGCCCGAAGCAGTGGCCAGCGCCAAGCAGTGGCTGGAAACGGCGCTGGCGGAAAGCCGTCGGCTTGATGTAGGTCATGGCCATGGCCCGGTACACCACTTTCACCGCTGGTGGTAACAAACACGCCTTGCAGGCTTGCCGGCTCCCACCCATGCTGATACCTGTCCCCGTCAGGCCCATCTTCACGGAGAGATACATCATGACCCAGACGCTGCTGTTTGCCTGTGATCTCTCGGAAGAGAATCGCGCCGCCTACGCACGAGCCATTCGTCTGGCCAATGATGGTGGTGCGCGTCTCGATGTCATTCATGTGCTGGACCCCTACCTGCCGCGGCGGGTCCTCCATGATCTTGAGGAGGCAGTGGTGGCCGACATGCAGGCCATGCTGACCGATATCCGCGAGGACTACGCCCTGCCTGAGCCGCGCACGCTGCTGCAGACAGTAGCCGGCGCCACCTATGCCGAGATCATCCGCGAAGCCCACGATCGTGAAGTGGACATGATCGTACTCGGCTCCCACCGCAAGCGCGGCCAGCCCGACCTGGTCGCCGGCACCACCCTGGCACGAGTGCTGCGCAGTGCCCCATGCCCGGTGCTCTCGGTCAGCCAGCCGGCCAACCGCGACTGGGAGGACATCCTCGTCCCGGTGGATTTTTCGCTGGGCAGCCGCCATATACTTCGCGAGACGCTCAAACGCTTTCCCGAGGCACGACTGACGCTGCTGCATGCCTGGGACATCCCCGGCGAGCGGGAGCTGGGCTCGGACAAGGAGTATGCCCGCTGGCGTGACCGAGAGGTGGAGCGCCTGCGCTGCCAGCTGGAGCGTGAAACCGAAGAGCTGATGAACGAGCTCGACAGCGTGCCGGACCTGGAGTTGGTGCTGGAGCAGGGCGACCCCCTGGAGGTGCTGCTGACCCGGCTGCGCCGCCAGCCGCCGGACCTGCTGGCGCTGAGCAGCCGTGGCCAACTCGGCCGCCACAGCCATATCACCGAGGCGCTGCTCTCCGAGCCGCATTGCGACATCATGTTGTGCCGTGCCTGGTAAAGCCTCTTCGTTCTTCTTTGCGGGTGCGTGCTACCCTTCCGGCTGATCCACAGCCAGAGGGAAGCTTGCCGGATGAAAGCCCTGATACAGCGTGTACGGCGCGCCAGCGTAGTGGTCGACCAGCGGACCGTGGGGGCCATCGATCGAGGCCTGCTGGCCCTGGTCGGCGTGGAGAAGGGGGACGACGAGGCCGCTGCCGACAAGCTGTTGCACAAGCTGCTGCATTACCGGGTCTTCGCCGACGAGGCCGACAAGATGAACCTCGACCTGCAGCAGGTCGACGGTGGGCTACTGCTGGTCTCCCAGTTCACCCTGGCCGCCGATACCCGCAAGGGGCTGCGCCCCAGCTTCTCCAGCGCCGCGCCGCCGGCCGAGGGCGAGCGGCTGTTCCACTACCTGCTCGAACGCGCCCAGGCGGCCTGGCCGAAGGTCGCCTGCGGTGAGTTCGCCGCCAACATGCAGGTCGAGCTGATCAACGATGGGCCGGTGACGTTTTTGCTGGAGAGCTGAAGCAGCGCCGCCGAAACGAGCGGCGCCGGGGGCAGACCGAAGAGGAGGTCATTTGCCATGGATGGCAAATGTAGCGCCCATGGATGGGTTCACAGCGCCTCCTCTTCGGCCTGACGCCGGATCAGCCGCGGGCCACACAGACTCGGCTCGCTCTGCTGACGGTCGGTGACATAGCCGGTCAGTCAGGCCCCGCTTTCTTGCAGCTCCGCCTCCATCGCTTCCAGCTCCTCTTCGGCGGCCAGCCATTCGGCCTCCAGCCCATCGAGACGCGACTTCAGCTCGCCCTGGCGCGCTAGCCGCTCGGTGAGCTCGGCCTTGCGCGCCGGATCGGTGTAGAGCTCGGCATCGCCCAGCGCCTCCTCCACCGTGGCGAGCTCGCCCTGGACCTTCTCCATGGCCTGCTCAGCGCGGTCGCGCGCCTTCTTCAACGGTCGCAGCTTCTCGCGCAGTTCGGCGGCAGCGCGGCGGGCCGCCTTGCGGTCCTCCTTCGGTGCAGCGCTCTCCGCCTGTCGCTCGGCCTTGTCGGCCCGCGCCTCACGCCGCACGCCCTCCAGCCGCGCCTTGAGCCAGGCGCGGTAATCCTCCAGGTCGCCGTCGAAGGGCTCGACCCGGTGGTCCGCCACGCACCAGAATTCATCCACGGTGGCCCGCAGCAGGTGGCGGTCGTGGGAAACGATGATCACCGTGCCCTCGAAGGAGGCCAGGGCTTCGGTCAGCGCCTCGCGCATCTCCAGGTCGAGGTGGTTGGTCGGCTCGTCGAGCAGCAGCAGGTTAGGCTTCTGCCAGGCCACCAGCGACAGCGCCAGACGCGCCTTCTCGCCACCGGAGAAGCTTCCCACCTCGGCGAAGACGGTATCACCGTGGAAGCCGAAGCCACCGAGGAAGTTGCGGATCGCCTGGTCGCTTGCCGTGGGCGAGAGTCGCAGCACGTGCTGGAACGGCGTGGAGGTCAGGTCCAGGCTCTCGAGCTGATGCTGGGCAAAGTAGCCGATGGCCAGGTGCTCGCCCGGGATGCGCTTGCCGGCCAGCAGCGGCAGGTCACCGGTCAGCGATTTGATCAGCGTCGACTTGCCGGCCCCGTTGGGGCCCAGCAGGCCGATTCGCTGCCCCGGCAACAGGCTCACCTTCACCCCGTCGAGCTGCACCTTCTCCCCTTCTGGCTCGCTGCCCGACTCGTCCCGATAGCCGAGCCGGGCCTCATCGAGCACCAGCAGCGGATGCGAGGTCTTGTCGGAGGAGGGAATGGTGAAGTGAAAGGGTGAATCGGCATGGGCGACGGCGATGTCGCCCATGCGCTCGAGCATCTTCAACCGGCTCTGAGCCTGGCGCGCCTTGTTGGCCTGATACCGGAAGCGTGCCACGAACTGCTCGATCTCCGCGCGGCGGGCCTGCTGCTTGGCGGCTTCGGCCTGCTGCAGCGCCAGTTTCTCGGCCCGGGTACGCTCGAAGGTGGAGTAGTTGCCACGGTAGAGCACCAGGGAGCAGCGATCGAAGTGCACGATGTGGTCACAAACGGCATCGAGAAAATCGCGGTCATGGGAAATCAGCAGCAACGTCCCGGGGTAGCGCGTCAGCCACTGCTCCAGCCACAGCAGTGCATCCAGGTCCAGGTGGTTGGTGGGCTCGTCGAGGAGCAGTAGATCCGACGGCATGAACAGCGTGCGCGCCAGGTTGACGCGCATCCGCCAGCCACCGGAAAAATCCGATAGCGGCCGTTCCAGGTCCGCCTGCGTGAAACCCAGCCCGATCAGCAGCTGGGCGGCACGGGCCGGGGCACTGTAGCCGTCGAGCGCTTCGATGGCACCGTGCAGCTCGGCTTCACGATGCGCCTCACCCCGCTCCTGAGCACGCTCCAGGGCCGCCTCGGTCTGGCGCAGCTCCCGGTCGCCATCGAGTACATAGTCGACGATGGGGCGCGTGAGCGCCGCCACATCCTGGGCCATATGGGCGATGCGCTGGCCGCCGCTCATCTCGACTTCGCCCCGGTCCGGCGCGAGGCTTCCCAGCAACAAGCTGAACAGGCTCGACTTGCCGGCGCCGTTGGGCCCGACGATCCCGGCCTTGTGGCCGGCGTGCAGGGTCAGCTCTGCCCCCTCGAGCAGGGTCTGGGTGCCGCGTTGCAGGGTGACCTGGCGCAGTGCAATCATGCAGACTCCAATTAGGGAAACACTGAACAAATGACTGTGCGAGCGAATCGCTTCGTTGCGCGGTGCGCGGAATCCTCACATATACCCCATATGCTCCGGTTCCTGTGCTCCGTGCGCCTTGCGCTTCATCTCGCTCGTCGATTTGTTCAGCATTTCCTTAGCAGATAACGATGCTGCCGCCCGTCGGCGGCAATCCCGCACAGAAGGCGGTAATGGCAAGTGGCGACAGCCTGATCATGAGTGACGATTCTACCCGATTGGAGACGGCTCTGCGGCGCCGACTGGCCGCGGATTCGCTATGGGATTTCGCCCTGGCACTCTATGCACGTCCCGGCGTGGAGGCCGCCTGCCTTACGCTGCAGGATGACGCCGGCGTGGACGTCTGCGAGCTGCTGTGGCACTGCTGGCTCCACCACCATGGCCTGGTGCTGTGCGCTGAGCCCGCAGGACTCGCGGCGATTCGCCAGTGGCAGGGCGAGGTCACGTCAGTGATGAGAGCCCTGCGCCGGCAACTGAAAGTCCAGGCGGCTAAAAACCCCGGCGTGGCCAAGGTGCGTCGTCAACTGCAGCGCACCGAGCTTGCCGCCGAGCGGGAAACCCTCGCTCGCCTGCAGGCCCTGGCAGAAAGCGGTGATGGTATCGTCCGGGATTCGAGTTCTCGCTCAAAACTGGCATTTTCTCTTGCATCACGCTGGCAATTGCAGAAAAAAGCACAACTTTTAGCGCTTCAAACCATTGAATGCCAGCTTGACCCCCCCTAGGCGCCACGCTAGCCTGAAAAAAGCTATGCAGTCCCGCGTGGCTGCAAGATGCCTGGAAATGTGATCGAGTTTCACAGGCCCAACCTGCGAGGAGAACACAATAATGAAGGCAACCAAGCTGTTGACCACTGCCAGTATTGGCGCTCTGATGTTCGGCATTTCGGCTGCCGCACAATCCGCCGAGTGGCGCTATGCGCACGAGGAATTCGAAGGTGATGTTCAAGACGTGTTCGCCATCGCTTTCAAGGAGTATATCGAGGAAAATTCCGATAACACCGTCCAAGTCTATCGCTTCGGCGAGTTGGGTGAGTCCGACGACATCATGGAGCAGGCGCAGGCGGGTATCCTCCAGTTCGTCAACCAGTCGCCCGGCTTCACCGGTGCGCTGATTCCCGAGGCGCAGATTTTCTTCATTCCCTACCTGCTGCCCACCGATCAAGAAGCGGTTGTCGAATTCTTCAACACCAGCACGGCCATCAACGAGATGTTCCCCGAGCTCTATGCCGAGCAAGGTCTCGAACTTCTGCAGATGTACCCGGAAGGCGAGATGGTCGTCACACTGGACGAGCCCTTCACCAGCCCGCAAGACCTGCGCGGCAAGAACATCCGCACCATGACCAACCCGCTGCTCTCCGAGACCTATCGTGCCTTCGGTGCCACTCCGACCCCGCTGCCCTGGGGTGAAGTGTACGGTGGCCTGCAGACCGGCATCATCCAGGGTCAGGAAAACCCGATCTTCTGGATCGAGTCCGGTGGTCTCTACGAGGTCTCGCCACACCTGGTCTTCACCGGCCATGGCTGGTTCACCACCGCCATGATGGCCAACCAGGACTTCTTCGACGGCCTTTCCGCAGAGGAACAGCAGTTGGTGCGTGACGCCAGCGATGCGGCCTATGAGCACATCATCAACCACATCTCCGGGCTCGCCGATGAGTCCCTGGAAAAGATCCAGGCGGCATCCGACGAGGTTACCGTGACCCGCCTCGACGAAGACCAGATCCAGGTCTTCCGCGAGCGTGCCCCGCAGGTCGAGGAGCGGTTCATCGAAATGACCGGTGAGCGTGGTCAGGAGCTGCTCGAGCAGTTCAAGGCCGACCTGGAAGCCGTGACCAGCGAGTAAGCTTTCGGGTAACTCATCGTGAGTGAGCGAGGGGGTAGCCGGCCGGCTACCCCCCTTGTTGTCTGGTAATCTCGTTACTTGTGGCCCTGGCGCTTGAACACCCGCTTTCGCTCCGCGTCCCGGCTAATCAGCGTTGACGCCCCGCAGGACACAACCAACCCGCGCTGCTTACCCTTGAGGATGGCGAAGGAATTTAACTCCCTTGCAGGAAAACACTCAGGAGTCCGGTCGCATGACAGAAGAAGAATCCGAGAAGAACTATCGCTCGACGCTCCCCGGCCCCCTGGGTATCGTCGATACCTGGATCAGCAAGGCCGAGTCAATGATCCTGGCCATGGGTGTGATACTGATGGCCGTCAATACGGTAGCCAATGTGCTCAGCCGCTTCCTGCTCGGCGAGAGCCTGCATTTTTCCGAAGAGGTGAATCGCATCCTGATAGTGATGATCACCTTCGCCGGGCTCGGCTACGCCGCACGACACGGTCGGCATATCCGCATGTCCGCCTTCTATGACGCCCTGCCCACCGGTGGCCGGCGCTGGCTGATGATCTTCATCTGCCTTTTCACGTCGGTGGTGATGTTCGTGCTCTGCTACTACTCCATCGGCTATATCAGCACGCTGTACGGCCGCGGACGCGTGCTCCCCTCTCTGAGCATCCCGGTATGGATCATCTACCTTTGGGTGCCGGTCGGATTCACCATCACCGGCATTCAGTACCTGCTCACCGCCATCAAGAACCTGACCTCCCGTGACGTCTATCTGTCGACCCATGTGGTCGATGGCTACAAGGACACGGAAACCGAAGTCTGACGCTGAGCACGAGAGGACTACACCACCATGACAACCATCATCGTTTCCCTCATGATCGTG
Source organism: Halomonas sp. DQ26W (assembly GCF_003339685.1). Lineage (GTDB taxonomy): Bacteria > Pseudomonadota > Gammaproteobacteria > Pseudomonadales > Halomonadaceae > Halomonas. Next base: position 30,015 of record NZ_QPKI01000030.1, read on the forward strand.
TTGCTGTTGCTCGGCTTCCCGATGATGATCCCCCTGGCCACGGCGGCGTTCGTCGGTTTTTTCATGACTTTCGGCGGCACCGGCCAGATGGAGACTCTCATCCAGCAGATGATGGGCGGCATACGCCCCACGGCACTGATCGCCGTCCCCATGTTCATCCTGGCGGCCGACATCATGACCCGCGGCCAGTCCGCCGGCCGGCTTATCGACATGGTCATGAGCTTCGTAGGCCACGTCAAAGGGGGGCTGGCGGTAAGCACCGCTGCTTCATGCACCCTGTTCGGTGCCGTTTCCGGCTCCACCCAAGCCACCGTGGTAGCAGTGGGCTCGCCGCTACGCCCGCGCATGCTCAAGGCCGGCTACAAGGATCCCTTCACCCTGGCGCTGATCATCAACTCCAGTGATATCGCCTTTTTGATCCCCCCCAGCATCGGCATGATCATCTACGGGGTCATTTCCGGCACCTCGATCGGCGAGCTGTTCATTGCCGGTATCGGCCCGGGCCTGCTGATTTTGCTCCTGTTCTCGATCTACTGCGTGTTCTACGCCATCTATCACAAGGTGCCCACCGAGCCCAAGTCGAGTTGGAAGGAGCGCGCCCTAGCGGTACGCGATGCGCTATGGCCCCTCGGTTTCCCGGTGCTGATCGTCGGCGGCATCTATGGAGGCATCTTCAGCCCAACCGAAGCAGCCGCCGCCTGCGTGCTCTATGCGGTACTGCTGGAATTCGTGATCTTTCGCTCGTTGAAAATGCCGGACATCTACACCATCGCCAAGTCCACCGGCCTGATCACTGCGGTGGTTTTTATCCTGGTCGCCGTGGGCAACGGTTTCTCGTGGATAATCTCCTTCGCCCAGATTCCTCAAGCCCTGCTTGCCGCCTTCGGTATCAACGAGGCCGGGCCGGTCGGCGTGCTGATCGCGATCTCCATCGCCTTCTTCGTCGCCTGCATGTTCGTCGACCCCATCGTTGTCATTCTGGTGCTGACGCCCATCTTCGCACCGGCGATCGCCGCTTCGGGACTGGATCCCGTGCATGTGGGTGTGTTGATCACCCTGCAGGTGGCGATAGGTTCGGCGACGCCACCCTTTGGCTGCGACATCTTCACGGCCATCGCCATCTTCAAGCGACCCTATTGGGAGGTGATCCGCGGCACGCCACCCTTTGTCTTCATGCTGGTGCTGTCGGCGGCCTTAATCATCATGTTCCCGCAGATCGCGCTGTTCCTGCGTGACCTGGCCTTCCGTTGATCGGTGCGACCGACCCCGCTTAAGGAGATGGTGATGTTCAATCGGATACTGGTACCTGTGGATGGCTCGAAGGGTGCGATGAAGGCGCTGCAAAAGGCCGTAGGGCTGCAAATGCTGACCGGCGCCGAACTCTATGTCCTGTGTGTGTTCAAGCACCACAGCCTGCTGGAGGCCTCGCTTTCCATGGTGCGCCCCGAAAAACTGGATATTCCCGATGACGCGCTCAAGGAGTACGCCACAGAGATCGCCGTACATGCCAAGGGCGAAGCAGTGGAACTGGGGGCCGATCCGGCGCGGCTGCGGGCTTTCGTCAAGGGTGGACGCCCTTCACGCACCATCGTGCGCTTTGCCCGCAAGCGTGAGTGCGACCTGATTGTGATCGGTGCCCAGGGCACCAACGGGGAGAAGAGCCTGCTACTGGGCAGCGTCGCCCAGCGCGTGGCCGGCTCCGCCCACTGCCCTACCCTGGTGGTCTGATCCACTCTGCCGGCCCGGTCGCACCCGTTTGTCAGCGGGTGCGGAACCAGACCGGCCCTGTTAGAGTCCGAATAGCTGCCAACAGGCTCACGCCTCACTGCTTCTAATTCAAAGGATTCTGCATGAAGACACGCCTGACTTCCGCCTCCTTGGTCACCTTGATGGCCGCAGCTCCTCTCGCACTGGCCTCACCTGAGACCGAAGACGAGCGTCTCAGCTACAGCCTGGGTATTGCCTATGGCCAGAGCATCGCACAAGAGTATGCCAACCTGGACGTAGATGCCTTCGCCGACGCCATACGCGATGTCATCGAAGAGAATGAACTGGTCATGAGTGCCGATGAGATGGCCGAGACCCTGAGCCGGTTTCAGGAGCAGGCCATTGCCAACCGTCAGGCCGAAACCCAAGAAATTGCCGAACGCAACCTTGCCGAAGGTGAAGCCTACCTGACCGAGAATGCCGACCGGGACGCGGTCGAGACCACCGACTCAGGCCTGCAATATGAGGTCCTGGAAAGCGGCGATGGCCCAAGCCCGGGACCGACCTCCCACGTGGAAGTCCACTATGAGGGTACGCTGGTCGACGGCACCGTCTTCGACAGCTCCTTCGATCGCGGCGAACCGGTCAGCTTTCGGGTCGACCAGGTCATTGAGGGATGGCAGGAAGCGTTGCAGTTGATGAGTGTCGGCGATACCTGGATGCTCTATATTCCCCCCGAGCTTGGCTATGGTGCACAGGGGCAGGGTCCCATCGGACCCAACGAGACGCTGATTTTCCAGGTCGAACTGCTCGACGTGATGGATTGACAGCCAACCAATGAGAGCCTTACCTCCCTTTATCGCCAGCCTCCTCTTTTCGGTTGGCGCTCTAGCTGACGACCCGCTGCCGGAGCTACCGCGTCTCGGCACATCACCCGACGACATCAGCGTGATCGGTATTTCATCGGGAGGCTATATGGCCACCCAACTCGCCGTGGCCTGGCCTGAGCGCATCAAGGGCCTGGCAGCACTCGCCACCGGCCCGTGGAGCTGCGCCCAGGGCGGCCTGGGCCGTGCCCTGGGCCAGTGCATGTCGACCCGGCGAGGCCCACCGAACCTGGAGAGTCTGAACCTAAAGCTGCGTGACTACCAGGCACGTGATCTGGTGGGTGATGCCGCCGACCTGGCCCAGCTGCGTGCCTATGTCTGGCACGGCGGAGCCGACAATGTCGTCGATCCTTCCCTGGGAAACGCCCTGGCCAAGCAGCTGTCCGGCTGGCTTGCCAACCCCGCGGAACAACTAAAGGTGGAGCTAGGTCCGGAAGCCGGCCACGGCTGGCCCATACGCTCCGATGAGCAGATTCCGCCCAGCTGGCTGGCCGAGTGTCGCGGCGGTGGCGGGACTCACCTGCTGGCCTGCGGCACGGATATCGTCAGCGATGCATTGGCCTGGCTCCACGGCGAGCTTGCCCCGGCGCAAGAGGTCGATATGGCGCAGCTGCTGCGCTTCGATCAGGAAGACTTTGCGGTGCGCGGGATGGGGGCGGTGGGCTATGCGCTGATACCCGAGGAGTGCGCGGCGGGTGGCTGCGACCTGACTCTCGCCCTGCATGGCTGTGGCATGGACAGCGAACAGATCGGCGAGGCCTTCGTACGCCACAGCGGTCTCAACGAGTGGGCCGTGGCCAACCAGCGGGTCGTGCTCTATCCCCAGGCGGAAACCAGTCTGGCCAACCCCCAGGGGTGCTGGGACTGGTGGGGCTTTACCGAGAGCACCTGGCAGCTCAACCCCCTGCACGATACCCGGGAAGGGGTCCAGGTACGGGCGCTGATGTCCATGATCGACCGCCTGGAGGAGCAACCGGCCGGGGACGAATGACCTACCCGCCCAGCTCGCTCTCCAGCGCCGAGCGCAGCGGGTGCGGGGTCGGCGAATAGAGCACCCGCTGCAGGATCTGGCCGTCACGGTCGACCAAATAGAGCGAGGAGCTGTGGTCGACGGTATATTCCATCGCTGAATCGGGTGTTTCCACCCGGCGCCACACCACATTATAGCGTCTGGCCAGCTCCTCGAGCTGCGCCTCGCTGCCGGCCACACCGATGAAATCGTCGCCGAAGTAGCCCACGTACTCTTCCAGGCGCTCCACGGTATCTCGTTCGGGGTCCACCGTGATCATCACCGGTACCACCCGCTGGCGCTGCTCTTCATCCAGCCCCTGTATGACCTGACGAATCACTGCCATGCTCATGGGGCAGACGTCCGGACAGTAGGTATAGCCGAAGAAGAGTATGGCGAGCTGATCGTCATCCATCTGGGTCAGCGAGAAATCGCCCCGGGTCGAGGGCAGCTCTACCGGGCCGCCCCTTGGACCGCCTATATCCGCCGCCCTCTGCTGCTCGTACCAGCCATAGCCACCGAGCGCAACGGCCAGCACGAGCGCGACGCCCAACACTTTCCAGATACCTTTTCGGCTCATGGCACACGTCGCTCCACCGTAAAATCGAACCGGCTACCCAGCCGGCCATCGCCGGTTTCCACCACGACGTTGGCGAGCCAGGGCATGGTCGATTCAGTGCAGATCGGCACCTGGGCCATACCCTCATAGCGGCCATTATCCTGCGCATCGAGGGGAAAGCGATGCAAGCCCATATCCATATCACGGCCCACGAAGTCGACATGAACGGCAGTGGCTTCCACGCCCTCCAGCGTTACCGTCAGGGGCAACAGGTCCAGTGCCCGGATCCCCCGCGGTGCATCAGCCGCCAGGCTCAAACGGCGGGAGTTCCCCAACAGCGCCTGACAGGATGAGCGGTGCAACTCGCAAGGTGCAGCCGCAGGGTACCAGGCGACACCCTGGTCACCTCGCTCCAGATGCGAAACCACATACCATAGTGCCGCCGCCAGTGCCAGCAGGGTGGCCAGCATCATCAGGCGGAGTCCGGGAAAGCGAGTATCCCGTGGCTCTGGCAGCGTGGATGAACTCATGACAGCGAAAGCAGCACTCCAATGAGAGTCGACAGAGGGGTAAGCTTAACAGCATTTGCCGAGCGTCAACCGTGGATGGATGTCGCAGGGCAGTGGCCTGGCATGGCTTGAAAGGAGTTGGAATGGAAGGTGTAGCGCAGGCATTGGGACCGCTGTTTCTCTTGATTCTGCTGGGGGCCGTGCTTGGCTGGCGTCGCCTGCCTGGCGGCGACTTCTGGCCCGACATGGAGCGGCTGATCTACTTTCTGCTGTTTCCCGCCATGTTGGTGGCCACGCTTGCTACCGCCGATGTCAGTCAGGTGCCCGTGGCGCGTTTGGCCTTGGTGCTGCTCGGCACCCTGCTGCTCTTCGCCGCCCTGCTATGGGCCGTGCGGCCGAAGCTGGGGCTCGACTCGGCCGCCTTCACCTCGGTATTTCAGGGCGCTGTGCGCTTCAATACCTACGTGGGCGTTGCCGGGGCGGCGGCGCTGCACGGCTCTGCAGGTGTCACCGTGGCAGCGGTGGCCGTGGCGCTGATGGTACCGGTGGTCAACGTCCTCTGCGTGGCGAGCTTTATCGCCGCCGGTACCCTGGGTCCCTCCAGTCTGGGAAAGAGCCTGCTGGCACTGATGCGCAATCCACTGATACTCGCCTGCCTGATCGGTATCACCCTGAACCTGACCGGCATCGGGCTTCCCGGCTGGAGCGGCGCCACGGTGGAATTGCTGGGACGAGCCGCCCTGCCGCTAGGCCTGGTCGCGGTAGGCGTGGCCCTGCGCCCCCGGGCGCTGATGCGCCTGGACCGCGGCGTCTGGACAGCCAACCTGGTGAAGCTGGCGCTGATGCCGGCCGTGGTGCTGCTACTCGCCATGGCGCTGGGGCTGGACCCGGTCAGTCGTGACGTGGCGCTGCTGTTCGCCGCGCTGCCTACCGCCACTTCGGCCTATATCCTGGCCCGCCAGCTGGGGGGAGACGCCGAGCTGATGGCCGCCCTGATCACCGGCCAGACGCTGCTGGCCATGGCCACGCTGCCGCTCTGGCTGCGACTGGCCGGCTAGAGAATGAAACTTGATGAAAAGTATTCGCATTTGTGTTGACGGCGTAAACGAGAATGATTACAGTGCGGATGTGGCGTTTGATGAGGCGCCACACCCATAAGAGGATCGCCAGTTCCTCGTTATGGTTTCTCCCCCCTCATTTGCTAGTCACGGTCTTGCCTGCGCCCTCCCTGAGGGCGCTTTTTTTGTTTCTGATTGCGCCTTTTCATTCAAGAGATGCTGTTCACCGGCGTTGCCGCCTCCGCAGGCTATTACCATCTTGTAGGAGTAGCTTCAGCTCACGACTGGAGGCCGAAGGGCTCCCGGCGGTGTTGCCAGCATTGGCGATGACCACCCACGTTGCCGCCTCCGCCTCCCTCAGGGCACGCCAGCACCGCGCCAGGGCCCGCGATGGGTCAGGCGATCGCGCAGCAGGTGGGCCATCGCTTCTGCCGCCGGCTGGGAGGCGGGGGCGATATGAGGGGCGAAATGGAGCCTCGCCTCGCAGCGCTTGAGCGGTGGCATATCCTCCGCGGGCCCCAGTTCGCGCATCGCCCCGGTCAGCCGCTCACGATCGAGTACGCTGATCGCCAGGCCCATTTCCACCGCCTTCTCGACGGCGTGGATGCTGGTGCTGGTAAAGACCGCATGCCAGGGCCGGCCGATCGCCTCGAGTGCCTCGATGGCCAGGGCCCGATAGGGGCAGTCCACCTCGTGCATGGCCAGGGGAAGGCGCGGCCTGTCGCTCAGGTCACCGACCCGGGGGCCGGCCCACACCGGCGAGGTGTGCCACAGCACCTCGCCGCCCGGCAGCGGGTTGGGGCGGTCCAGCAGCACCGACAGCGTCAGCTGGGAGCGGCTCAGCTGTCGGGCCAGCTCGCCACTGGTGGCGGTCACGATCTCGAGCAGGACATCGGGGTGGTGCGCCATGAACTCCGGTAGCACGCTGCCCAGCAGTTCCCGCGCATAGTCTTCCGGCAAGCCCAGGCGCAGCTTGCCCCCCAGGCCGCGGCCGGTGAAGCGCGAGAGCATGCCGTCATGCAGCCGCAAAAGCTCGCGGGACTCCAGCAGCAGGGCCTCGCCTACCGCCGTGGGCTTCACGCCCCGGGAGCCCCGCTCGAGCAGCCGAGACCCCAGCGCCTCCTCGAGGCGCTTGATCTGCATGCTGATGGCGCCGACGGTGCGATGGCGCTGCTGTGCCGCGGCGGCCAGCGACCCCAGCTGGGCGGCCGCCTGAAAGCTGCGCAACAGCTCCAGGTCCAGCGCCGCAGACGAGACTTCAGACATATTGAATGCTCACTCGAATAGTTATCGATTCATTGAAATCCATTTCTCCCTCATGCTCAAGGCTGTTCACCCAGGAGGGAGGAGAAATGCGAGCGTCATGGGTTTCACCGCTTATCGCCATGGGCTTCGTGGTGTGCTGGAGTTCCGGATTCGTCGGAGGCAGGTTGGCGACCGAGGCCGATACGCCCGTTCTGTCGCTGTTCGCCTGGCGTTTTCTGCTGGCGAGCCTGCTGGTCGCGCTCTGGTGGCGACTGGTCGGTGGTGTTCGACTGGCCCAGCGCGATGTGGTGCGGGAAATGGCCGTCGGCAGCCTGACCATGGGCGGCTACCTGCTGGGGGTGATACTGGCGCTCGAGCAGGGCGTCAGCACCGGCGTGACCGCCCTGATCACGGCGCTGCAGCCATTGCTCGCCGCGTCGCTTGCAGGGCCTTGGCTCGGTGAACGCCTGTCGGCCCGGGGCTGGGCGGGCATGGCCATCGCCACGCTGGGTGTATTGCTCTATGTGGTGGATGATATCGAGCATGGCGGCGGCAGTGCGCCGCTGTGGGCCTATGCGCTGCCGCTGGGTTCGGTAGTGGCCGTGACTCTCGGCAGCCTCCTCGCCGTTCGCTGGGCGACCGCCATGCCGCTGGCGGCGACCCTGATGGTACAGCTGTTCGCCGCCACCGGGATATTCACCCTGGCGGCAATGATCGTGGCGGGTGGCGCGCCGGCTCTGCCCACCGATCGGCTCAGCATCTCCGCGATCGGCTGGCTGGTCGTGCTCTCAAGCCTGGGGGGATACGGCTTCTTCGTCGCGAGCCTGCGCCGGCTGGGCGTGACCCTGACCTCATCACTGGTCTACCTCACCCCCGCGGTGACCCTGCTCTGGGCGGCGGCCATGTTCGGCGAGCAGCCGAGTGCCCAGGGCATCGCCGGCATGGCGATCGCCATCGCCGGCGCGGGCCTGGCTATGCACAGCGTCGATACAGCAGGTCCCAGACCCCGTGCCCCAATCGCTCGCCACGAACCTCGAACTTCGTGAGCGGGCGAAACGACGGGCGCGGCACATAGGGCGCGGTCTCCGGCGAGGCGGTGTTGGCATAGCCGGGGGCCGCCTCCATGACCTCTGCCATCCACTCGGCGTAGGCCTCCCAATCGGTGGCCATGTGCAGCGTACCGCCCATCTTCAGACGCGTGCGGATCAGCTCGACGAAGGCGGGCTGGACGATGCGCCGCTTGTGGTGCTTCTTCTTCGGCCAGGGGTCGGGGAAGAAGAGCTGCAGTGTATCGAGGCTGGCTTCCGGCAGGCACTGCTCGAGCACCGCCAGCGCATCCTCGCGATAAACGCGGATATTGCTCAGGCCACGCTTGTCGGCCTCGTCGAGCAGCTTGCCCACACCGGGGGGATGTACCTCGATACCGATGAAGTCGGTGTCAGGGTGGCTCTCGGCCTGCTCGATCAGCGATGCCCCCATGCCGAAGCCGATCTCCACTACCCGGGGCGCCGCGCGCCCGAAGCGGGCATCGAGATCCTGGCGCCCATCGGCCAGAGTCAGTCCCAGGCGAGGCCAGACCTCCTCCAGCCCTCGCGTCTGGGCCTGGGTCATGCGTCCCGCACGCAGCACGTAGCTCTTGATGCCGCGGCGGTGCAAGGGGGCATCCGGCCCTTCCGGGCCGGTGCTCGAGGTGACGGTGTCGTGGGACTGGTCGCTCATGGAATCGATTGGGCTCTGGTAGGTAGCTCAGCCGTTGATGCGGCCGGCAAAGGGCGACGAGGGGTCGGCGCTCTGGCGGCGCGGCATGCGCCCGGCCAGGAAGGCTTCACGACCAGCTTCTACGGCTTTCTTCATGGCACTCGCCATCAATATCGGCTGACGGGCATGGGCGATGGCCGAGTTCATCAGCACGCCGTCGCAGCCCAATTCCATGGCCATGGCCGCATCCGAGGCGGTCCCGATGCCGGCGTCGACCAGTACCGGCACGCCGGACTGTTCGATGATTAGCCGAACGTTGTGCGGGTTCTGGATGCCATGACCGGAGCCGATCAATGAGCCCAACGGCATGATGGCACAACAGCCCATCTGCTCGAGCTCGCGGGCAACGATCGGGTCGTCGCTGGTGTATACCATGACATCGAAGCCGTCCTTGAGAAGCACGTCAGCCGCTTTTAAAGTCTCGACCACATTGGGATAGAGGGTGTGGTCGTCGCCCAGCACTTCCAGCTTGACCAGCTTGTGGCCGTCGAGCAGCTCTCGGGCCAGCTTACAGGTGCGCACGGCATCCTTGGCCGTATAGCAGCCCGCAGTATTGGGCAGCAGGGTGAAGCGCTCCGGGGGCACCGCGTCCAACAGGTTTGGCTCGTCGGCCTCCTGCCCCAGGTTGCTGCGACGCACGGCAAAGGTGACCACCTCGGCGCCGGAAGCCGCAATGGCTTCGGCCGTCTCGTCGAAATCCTTGTACTTGCCGGTACCCACCAGCAGCCGAGACGTGAAGGTGTGGCCGGCGATTCGCAGCGGTTGATCCTGAAAGAAGTCTGTCATCGAGTATGCCTTCGTATGGAGTCTGGAAAACGGCAGCTCATCTATCCCATCATCGACCCACTCATCCGCCGCCGATGGCATGGACGATTTCGATTCGATCACCCTGGCCGAGGCGGATCGTCCCATGCTCGCTCCGGGGCACGATCTCCTCGTTGCGCTCGACGGCTATCCGTCGTCCTGTCAGGCCAAGGCTGTCGATCAGTTGCGCCACCGTGAGGTCGGCGGCCAGATCATGAGCCTCACCGTTGAGCTGGATCTGCATGGCGTCCTCTCTGGATTGACGGGCCGACATTGTAGCCGGTTACGCTCCCTCGGGGTACGGGGTGCAACGTTACCAACTGGCAGGAAGAGACATCATTGCAGGAGCGATCCTGGTGGGGCATGGCGGCGCTGTCGGGTGCCTTCGTGGCCATGGCGCTGACCGGCATGCGCGGGCTGGGCATGATCACCCCGGTCGGTGGCCTGCTGATGATCGGCGGCTGGCTGACACTGGCGGTATACGCCCTACGTGACCGCGCCTAGTCGTTGTCGGGCAGCACATAGGTAGCCGTGACCAGTGCCACCGGCGCCTCGTCACCGGCGGAGAACAGCTGCACCTCGCCCACCGCCAGGCGACGGCCCAGCTTCATGATGCGAGCATTGGCGATGACATCACGATCCCCCCGGGGCCGGCGTAGGAAGCGGCAATGCAGATCGCTGGTAACGGCCATGGGCTCCGGGCCGATCTGGGCCAGGATGGCCACGTAGAGGCAGACATCGGCCAGCCCCATCAAGGTGGGGCCCGATACACTGGCCCCCGGCCGCAGGTGCTCATCCTCGATAGCCAGACTCATGGTCGCCCGCATATGGTCGACGCCCTCAATGGTCCCGGTGCGCTGGGGGAATATTTCGTCGAGAAAGTCTTCGATGGCGGCGGCAGTCATCACGGTCATCGGCGGGCTCCTTGTGGATCGGCTAGTGTGGTTGGCCGCGAGGGAAACGCAGTCAACATAACCCAAAGCGCCCCAGGCGGGTACCCGGGGCGCTGCTGGCGTCTTTCGTCAATCGCAGTCACACTCGAGGCTGCTTTGGCGACAGGTCCGTGCTTTTCTCTATAGCACGCCCCCGGTACCTCTCATCACTTGGCCTTGTGCACGGCACGCCAGTGGTGCAGCAACGGTTCGGTGTAGCCGGAGGGTTGGTCGCGCCCCTTGAAGATCAGGTCGCTGGCTGCCTTGAACGCTGTCGAGGCCTCGAAATCGGCACTCATGGCGGTATAAGTCGGGTCGTCGGCATTCTGTTCATCGACCACCTTGGCCATGCGCTCCAGCGTCTCCTGGACCCGTGCCGCATCAACCACGCCATGATATAGCCAGTTGGCGATATGCTGGCTGGAGATGCGTAGGGTGGCGCGGTCCTCCATCAGGCCGACATTGTGGATGTCTGGCACCTTGGAGCAGCCCACACCGTGTTCGACCCAGCGCACCACGTAGCCGAGAATACCCTGACAGTTGTTGTCGAGCTCCTGCTGGATTTCATCGCTGGACCAGTTGACCTCGCCAGTCACCGGCACGGTGAGCAGTTCGTCGAGGAAGTCGGGTTCGCCCTGAGCCTCCAACTCGCGCTGGATCTCGGTGACGCTGACCTGATGGTAGTGCAGGGAGTGCAGGGTGGCGGCGGTGGGCGACGGCACCCAGGCGGTGTTGGCGCCGGCCTTGGGATGACCGATTTTCTGCTCCAGCATGGCGGCCATCAGGTCCGGCATGGCCCACATGCCCTTGCCGATCTGGGCACGGCCGCGCAGGCCACAGGCCAGACCAACCTGGACGTTGTTCTTCTCGTAGGCACCGATCCAGGCGGCGTTCTTCATGTCGCCCTTGCGGATCATCGGTCCCGCCTCCATGGCGGTGTGCATCTCGTCGCCGGTACGGTCAAGGAAGCCGGTATTGATGAACACTACCCGTGAGGTGGCCTCGGCGATACACGCCTTGAGGTTGACTGTGGTACGGCGCTCCTCGTCCATGATGCCCATCTTCAGGGTATCGCGAGCCATGCCTAGCAGGTCTTCCACGCGACCGAACAGCTCGCTGGAGAACGCCACTTCCTTCGGCCCATGCATCTTCGGCTTGACGATGTAGACAGAGCCGGTGCGTGAATTACGCGGTGCGTCAGTGCCCTTCTTCAGGTCGTGGAGGGCAAGCAGGCCGGTAACAATGCCGTCGAGGATGCCTTCAGGCAACTCGTTGCCATCCGCGTCGAGCACCGCCGGGGTGGTCATCAGGTGGCCGACGTTGCGCACGAACATCAGCGAGCGGCCCGGCAGGGTCAGGCTTCCACCATCGGGTGCGGTGTAGTCACGGTCGCCATGCAAGCGGCGGGTGATGGCCTTGTCGCCCTTGGCGACCTGCTCTTCCAGGTCGCCCCGCATCAGCCCCAGCCAGTTACGATAGACGCCGACCTTATCCTCGGCATCCACCGCGGCAATGGAGTCTTCGCAATCCATGATCGCGGTCAGCGCGGCCTCCACCACGAGATCCTTGACCCCGGCCGGATCGGTCTTGCCGATCGGATGTGTCGGATCGATCTGGATCTCGAGATGCAGCCCGTGATTGGTCAACAGGACCGCTTCGGGCCGGGCGGCATCACCGCGATACCCCACCAGCTTTCCGGGATCCTTGAGGCCGGTCTCGCGACCACCCTCCAGCGACACCACCAGATGGCCGTCGCGCAGCGCGTAATTGATGGCGTCGCGATGGGAGCCGGTGGCCAGCGGAGCCGCACGATCCAGCACCCCGCGGGCATAGGCAATGACCTTCTCGCCGCGCTTGGGGTTGAAGCTGGGGCCTTTCTCGGCGCCACCCTCTTCTGAAATGGCGTCGGTGCCGTACAGCGCATCGTAGAGGCTGCCCCAGCGGGCGTTGGCGGCATTCAGCGCATAGCGGGCGTTGCTCACCGGCACCACCAGTTGGGGTCCGGCCTGAATGGCGATTTCGCTATCGACATTGCCGGTGGTGACCTTGACCTGGGCAGGCACATCCACCAGATAGCCGATCTCCTTCAGGAAGCTGCGGTAGGCGGCCATGTCGCTTACCGGGCCGGGGTTTTCCCGGTGCCAAGTGTCGAGCCGCTCTTGCAAATTCTCGCGTTCGGCGAGCAAATTCCGGTTTTTTGCTGTCAGATCTTGAAAGATGGCGTCGACACCGGCCCAGAAGGTTTCTGCGTCGATGCCGGTGCCCGGCAGGGCCTGTTCGGTAATGAAGCCGTCCAGCTGGGCGGCCACCTGAAGACGGTGGCGAGTGACGCGTTCTGACATGGGAGTCTCCTCATGATGGCGACGGACGAGACACAGTCCGCAGCCGCAATCCGTGGGGGTGAAACCACTCTATGGAGTCGATTTTGTGGAAAATTGTTCCATATGTAAACCCGAATGAAGGGTTCAGCGCACTAGACATAGGGTTAAGAGACATGGTCTCTCGCTAGGCTAGACGACTCCTGTGTAAACTGCGCCTTCAGCATTATTCGACTGCCAGCAGCCATGAACGGCTCGCAAGACGATCGGCTTACCTGTCGGAGGACATGATGACCGACTTCACGCCCCTGCAGGCCCTGGGGCCAATCGCCCCCTTTGGCTCGGACGCCGGAGAACCGCTGGCTGACTACCTCGACTACTATGGGCTGTCGCCCTTGCTCACCGAGCACGTAGGACTCAACGTCGGTTACCTGGATACGCAGCGCTATCAGCTCTGGACCCAGGTTTGGAGCCCCCGGCAGGCAATCGGCACCGCCTTCGTGGTACACGGCTACTTCGATCATCTGGGGTTGTATCGCCACCTGCTGGAGTGTCTGCTGGAGCGCGGCTGGCGCGTGGTGCTATGGGACCTTCCGGGCCACGGTCTCTCCAGTGGCCGCCGCGCCTGTATCGACGATTTCGACCATTATGGCGAGTGTCTGCGTGCCATGCAGGATCAATTGAGCGACCGGGGTTTGGCGCCCAAGCCCTGGCTCGGAGTCGGCCAGAGCACTGGCGCTGCGATCCTCGCCACCGATGCTCTCAGCCGCCCCGACGATGGACACTGGTCGGGCCTGGCCTTGCTGGCGCCGCTGGTACGCCCCTCGGGCTGGTCGCAGTCGAGCTGGCTGCACCTGCTGTTCGGCCCGTTCGTGCGCACCCTGCCCCGGCGGTTCCGGGAAAATTCCACCGATAGCGAGTTCGCCCTCTTTCTGCGTGAACAGGACCCGCTGCAGCCCGAGCACCTGTCGATGAACTGGGTCAGCGCCATGCGTCGCTGGATGCCGCAATTGCTGGCATTGCCTCCCAGCGAGCTGCCCACCCTGATCCTCCAGGGGGAACAGGACCTGACGGTGGACTGGGAGTGGAACCTGTCGGTACTTGAACGCAAGTTCCCCAATGCGCGCATACATCGCCACCCCGACGCGCGGCATCATCTGGTCAATGAAGCAGAGGCCATTCGCCATACGCTGTTCGCGGCCCTGGACGAATTCATCGTCGATCTTGAGCTTCCTCCCCAGGTCATCGAAGAGCCTTCGCCCCGATGCTGAAATATGCCACGATTCTATTGACGGCCCTGCTGCTCACCGGCTGCGCCGCCCAGCCCCCCGAACCCGATCCGATTCGCAGGGCCCTGCAGAACCTGAGCGATCGTGCCGCCGACCGCTTGATGGATGTTGCCGAAATGCAGCCGCCCCAGGAGCAGGTACTACTGCTCGCTGCGCCATCGGTGGATACCAGCCTGAACATCGCCTCCGAACACTTTCTGGAGAACCTGACCCGGGCCATGCTGAGGGTCTCCGACGGTCCTCAGGTGCTCGACTGGCGCCCCGCCATGGCCGGCGACAGTGGCGGTCATCAGTGGCGTCTGGAAACCCAGCTGAAAGCCACTGCGCCACGTTTGCAACTCTCCGACCGCGAACTGCTGCCCTACCGTCTTACCCTGTCGCTCTATCGCCCCGACGCCGACAACGCGCTGTGGGCGACCGAGATCGAGGGCGCCTTCGACGCCACGGCGCTATAGGCCTCAGTGCAGTCGCGTGTAAACAGCCTCTTAGCCCTGGCGCTGACGATCCAGTTGCCGATAACCGATCGCCTCCATCAGCTCGGCGCGCTCGGGCTGCGGCTTGCCGAGCAGGTCAGCTAGCGTCAGCGCCACCCGCAACACCCGGTGGTAGGCCCGTGCGGAGAGCCGTAGCCGCTCGAGCACCCCAGCAAGCCAGGCCCGGTCGGCCGTCGACAGGGCACAGGCCGACTCCAACTCCCGACTGCCCAGATGGGCATTGAGCGCCCCCCGGGCGTACTGGCGTTCGCGCGCCGCCATCACCCGCTCGCGCACCTCGACCGAGCTTTCCCCCGTCTCACGAGAGGTCAGCTGCTCCGGGGGTAGCGCCGGCACCTCCACCTGCAGGTCGATTCGATCCAGCAACGGCCCCGAGAGCCGCGACTGATAGCGCTGAATCTGGGCGGCGGTGCACTGGCAGGCCTGGCGTGGATCGCCCAGGTGTCCGCAGGGGCAAGGGTTCATGGCGGCGACAAGCTGAAATCTAGCGGGAAAGCGCCTTTCATGGTTGGCACGGGCGATATGAATCTGTCCCGACTCCATGGGCTCGCGCATCACCTCCAGGACATGGCGACTGAATTCGGGCAGTTCATCGAGAAACAGCACCCCCTGGTGGGCCAGGGATATCTCGCCGGGACGCGGCCACGAGCCGCCGCCAACCAGGGCTACGGCGCTGGCGGTATGGTGGGGCGCACGAAAGGGACGTCGCCCCCACTGCTCGGCCAGCGGCAGACCACAGACCGAACGGACGGCGGCCACTTCCAGAGCCTCCTCATCGGTCAGCGGTGGCAGAATGCCCGGCAGACGGCTGGCCAGCATGGTCTTGCCGGTACCTGGCGGGCCCGAGAAAAGCAGGTTGTGGCCCCCTGAGGCAGCGATCTCCAGCGCCCGGCGCGCCTGATGCTGCCCCCGCACTTCGGCAAGATCCCCCTCGATGACCGATGACACCGGCGGCGCTTCCAATTGATGCGCCACAATCGGTGTCTGGCCCAGCAGGTGAGCCACCACCTCCAGCAAGTGGTCAGCGGGAAGCACCTGAAGGTCGCCGGCCAGGGCGGCCTCGTTGGCACACCCCCGCGGCACGATCAGCTTACGGCCGGCACGCCGTGCGGCCAGCGCAAGAGGCAACACACCACTGATCGGGCGCAGTCGACCGTCCAGCGCCAGCTCGCCGACACTTTCGATGCCATCGAGGGCGTCGCCGGGCAACTGGCCGGAGGCCACCAGAATGCCCAGGGCTATGGGTAAATCAAAGCGCCCTCCGACCTTGGGCAGATCGGCGGGCGCCAGGTTGAGCACGATACGGCGGGTATTGGGGAAATCGAACCCGGCATTGACCAGGGCGCTGCGGACCCGTTCGCGACTCTCCTTGACCGCGGCCTCGGGCAGGCCGACCAGGGTCATACCCGGCAGGCCGTTGGCCAGATGTACTTCGACGAGTACCTCGGGGGCTTCCAGCCCCAGTCCAGCCCGTGTGGCAACGATTGCCAGCATCATGCGCTCCCTCGCAGTCAGTGTGCTTGATCGCTACAGATTAGCACCTCTGCATTAAGACCGCCGAGCGGGCCATCAACGCCCGGCTTCGCCGCCTCCGGCGTCTTCCTCGGGATGGCCGTCATCGACTTTCGGCGCCTTGCCTGCTGTTGTTGCCTCGTCTGAGCGAGCCGCCAGCGCCGCTTCGAGTGCGGTTACCTGCTGTTCCAGCGCTTCCACGCGGATGCGGGTGCGCTGCATGACGTCCATGAGGATATCGAAATCCTCTCGCGACACCAGGTCGAGGCGGTCGAAGGCGCCGCGCACGACCTGCTGAACGCCCTTGTGGATCTCCTCGGGAGCCTGTGAGGCGCCCTGGAGACGTTCGCCGAGCTGCTGGGCCAGCCGGCTGATGGGATCTTGACTCGCCATGGTTCTCTCTCCAACGCAAAGGGTTGCCTACAGGATACGCAACGCCTGCCAGTGACGCATTCCCCTTCGCCGCCCCACCGTGAAGCGCCTGCACCATGACCCGGCACCAGCTTGGTGCATCGACCGCCACCGGTTCTCGACAGCGACAGCAATGTGGCCAGCAGTATCATCACAACATATTGATAGATATTGCATTAAAGTCATCCCGGCATGCATCTCGCTTGGCAAGCATAATCCATTCGGCGGCCAATTGCCGTCGTGCCTACCAAGCCGGGAGATTCGAGATGAAGCTCATTACCGCCATCATCAAGCCATTCAAACTGGACGACGTCCGCGAGGCCCTGGCCGACAACGGCGTCCAGGGCATCACCGTGACCGAAGTGAAGGGGTTCGGCCGCCAGAAGGGTCACACCGAGCTCTACCGTGGCGCGGAGTACGTGGTCGACTTCCTGCCCAAGGTAAAGGTCGAGATCGCCGTGGACGACGCGCGCCTGGAAGGTGTACTGGAGGCCATCTGCGGTGCTGCCAACAGCGGCAAGATCGGCGACGGCAAAGTCTTCGTCACCCCGCTGGAGGATGTCATCCGCATTCGTACCAGCGAGCGCGGTGCCGATGCCGTCTGACAACTGATATCTGACAATAGCACCGCCGTGCAATGACAAGTTGTTTTCAAGGACTCTGGAGAAATTCCAATGACTGAACTGGCAGAGTTGAGTTACGCACTCGACACCTTCTATTTCCTGATCTGTGGCGTACTCGTAATGTGGATGGCCGCCGGCTTCTCGATGCTCGAGGCCGGCCTGGTGCGCTCCAAGAACACCGCCGAGATCCTGACCAAGAACATCGCCCTGTTCGCCATCGCCTGCACCATGTACCTGCTGGTGGGCTATACCATCATGTATTCGGGCAACGAAGGCGGCATCCTTCCCAACCTCGGCTTCCTGATCGGCGGCGAGAACAGCGTGGCGGCAGTCACTGCTGGTGGAGACGACGCACCGTACTACTCGATGCGTGCCGACTTCTTCTTCCAAGTGGTGTTCGTGGCTACCGCCATGTCCATCGTCTCCGGTGCCGTCGCCGAACGCATGAAGCTTTGGGCCTTCCTCGTCTTCGCCGTGGTGATGACCGGCGTCATCTATCCGGTATCGGGATACTGGACCTGGGGTGAAGGCTGGCTGGACGCCATGGGTTTCTCCGACTTCGCCGGTTCCGGCATCGTCCACCTGGCCGGCGCCGCCGCCGCCCTGGCCGGCGTTCTGATACTCGGCCCGCGCAAGGGAAAATATGGCAAGGACGGCAGTATTCACGCCATACCCGGCGCCAACCTGCCGCTGGCCACCCTGGGTACCTTCATCCTGTGGATGGGCTGGTTCGGCTTCAACGGCGGCTCGGAGCTGAAACTCTCCGACGTGGCCTCTGCCAACAACGTGGCCCAGGTATTGGTCAACACCAATGCTGCCGCCGCCGGCGGGGTGATCACCGCGCTGATCCTCGCCAAGGTATGGTTCCGCAAGGCCGACCTGACCATGGCACTCAACGGCGCTCTGGCCGGCCTGGTGGCGATTACCGCCGAGCCGCTGGCGCCGACGGCCCTGGGCGCCACCCTGATCGGTGCCGTGGGCGGTGCCATCGTCGTCGCCGCCATCGTCGGTCTCGACAAGCTGAAGATCGATGACCCCGTTGGTGCCATCTCGGTCCACGGCGTCGTCGGAATCTGGGGGCTGATGGCCGTACCGCTCACCAACGGCGACGCGAGCTTCGGTCCGCAGATCGTCGGCGGCCTGGCCATCTTCCTCTGGGTCTTCCTTGCCAGCCTAGCTGTCTGGCTGATCCTCAAGGGTGTGATGGGCATTCGGGTCAGTGAGGAAGAAGAGTACGAGGGCGTCGACCTTGCCGAGTGCGGCATGGAAGCCTATCCCGAGTTCAGCGTCGCCAACAAGTAACGACGCTACCCTGTGAACTGGCGTGCTCCACCTGGCCCCCTTCCTGGGGGCTTTTTTATTCCCACTCGTCGCGGTGTATGCTTGAACCCAACGAACCCCTACACTGCGAAGGGCTGCAACCAGCGAGCCCACCCTGGATTACGAGGAAAAGACCATGAAACTGGTGACCGCCATCATCAAGCCATTCAAGCTCGACGACGTTCGCGAATCGCTCTCAGAAATCGGCGTTCAGGGTATCACCGTGACCGAGGTGAAGGGCTTCGGCCGCCAGAAGGGCCACACCGAGCTCTACCGCGGCGCCGAGTACGTGGTCGACTTCCTGCCCAAGGTGAAGGTCGAGATCGCCGTGGATGACGAGATGTCCGAGAAGGTGATCGATGCCATCACCCAGGTCGCCAACACGGGCAAGATCGGTGACGGCAAGATCTTCATCACGCCACTGGAACAGGTGATTCGCATCCGCACCGGCGAAACCGGCAAGGATGCCGTATAGACCCAGGTCGCGCCTACACATTCAGCAAGATC
>NZ_QPKI01000031.1 GCF_003339685.1 Halomonas sp. DQ26W
CACGGCAGGAAAATACAGCTGTTGGAGCGCTGGTTCCCATCGCGACTGGCGCCGCCAGGCGCCTTGGTAGGCACCACCACGGCAGGAAAATACAGCTGTTGGAACGCTGGTTCCCATCGCGCCTGGCGCCGCCAGGCGCCTTGGCAGGCACCACCACGGCAGGAAAATACAGCTGTTGGAGCGCTGGTTCCCATCGCGACTGGCGCCGCCAGGCGCCTTGGCGGAGGCTGCCGACGTCAGGTCGCCAGCTCCAGGGCGGAGATCCGCTCCAGCGCTCGATAGCGATCGTTGCCGCACAGTGAATGGTCGTAGTCGAAGCGTTCACAAACAGCGGGGCGTCGCGGGTCACCAAACAGCCGGCAAAGGTTGGCGTCGTCTAGCTGTACGCAGCGCACCCCGGCAGGCTTACCCTGGGGCATTCCGGGTATCGCCGAGCTGATCGATGGCGCAATACAGCAGGCACCGCAGCCGGGGCGGCAGGCGCTCAAGGCTGTGCCTCCGCAATCGCCCCCTTGTCGACTCCCTCGAAGGCCTTGACCCGCGTGGCGCGTCCGGTCTCCTTGGTGATTTGTCGTGCCAGCCAGCCGGCGATATATTCCACGGTGGTAGGGTTGGGTAGCGTCAGGCAACGCTCCGTGGGCAGCCGGATCATGAAACGGCCCTGCTCGGCCTGGTAGCGGCTGGTCATCATGCCGCGAACCACGGAATCGGTGCCGGTTGCGATGTCCGCCGCGTCGACCAGGTAGCGATCTCCCAGGCGCTCGGCCCATTCCGCTTCCAGCCCCGGCATGCGCACACCGCGCTGCCAGATATGCAGGCGAGAGCGGTGCCCGTGGGCGATGCGCTGACAGTTGCCGACATGGCGCTTGAGCCCATGGCTATAGGTATAGGCGGCTCCGTCGATCACTTCATCGCGAAGGCGCAGGCGAATGTCGCTGACCCGCGGCGGCGGTCGCTTCATCATCTCCTTCGCTAACAGGTCTGCCAGGCGCTCGGTGGTGATCGCCGGCCACGGCAGCAGGGTAAAGGCCTGCCGCGGGGCGCGAATCTCCATGGCGTAGGGGTGGGTGGCGCGCACGCAGAGCCCTTCATTGCATTCGAAGATGTCCAGCCCGGGCGCCTTCGTCGGGATCAGCAGCGTATGGTCGACGCCGCCATCCAGGCGCGACTTGATCCACGGCTTGACCTCGCCGAAGTCGAACAGCATGCCATCCTCGCCGAGCTCGCCATCGAGCTCGGCATCCACGTGCCAGCTGGCGCCGATCAGGCCGCGCTGCGGGCACCACAGGGAGATATCGAGATGGCTCAGCCGGTTGACGAACAATGTCATCAGTCGAACCCCGCAATTTTGTGGGTTTGCAGCGACAGCCGCCACTGCGGATGGGCCAGGCAGTAGGCCACGGTGGCGCTCATATGGTTTTCCCGCTTGCCCAGGGGCGCGCTGTCCATCGGCTGCAGGAAGAAATGGCGAAAATCGAGCCGCTGAAAGCGCTCCGGGGCTGCGTCCTGCTGGGGGTAGACCAGCTTGATCTCGTCGCCGCCGGTCACCGCCAGCTCCGAGGCCCCCTTGGGGCTGACGCAGAGCCAGTCGATGCCCGGCGGCGGCATGATAGTACCGTTGGTTTCCACCGCCACCTCGAAGCCCTGCCGGTGCATGGCGACAATCAGCGCCTCGTCGAGCTGCAGCAACGGCTCGCCGCCGGTGAATACCACATAGGGAGTCGCAACCCCATCGTGGTCTGGCCACAGCGCGGTCAGATGGGCGGCCAGGGCTTCGGCTTTATCGAAACGACCGCCGTTCTGGCCGTCGGTGCCGAGGAAGTCGGTATCGCAAAAGGTGCAGGCGGCGGTGGCACGGTCCCGCTCGCGGCCCGACCACAGATTGCAGCCGGTGAAACGGCAGAACACGCTGGCTCGCCCGGCCTGGCCGCCTTCCCCCTGCAGCGTATAGAACGCCTCCTTGACGCTATACATCGGACGCCCCTCTGGAAGCCAACGCGGCGGCTTCGGGCCGCTGAACAGTGTCGGCGGCTTCGGGCCGTGTAGAACTGGCGGCGGCTTCGGGCCGCTGTAGATAGCCGAGTGGGTCGCTGACACCATTGGCAGCAAAAGCTTCTAACCGCTCACGGCAGCTGCCGCAGTGACCACAGGCGAGCTCACGGCCCAGGTAGCAGGTCCAGGTGTCGGCGTAGTCGAGCCCCATGGCCAGACCCTCGGCAAGAATTTCTGCCTTGGTCGAACCCAGGTAGGGCGCATTGATCTGCACCGGCTCGAAGTTGGCGATGCCCGCCACCGCATTCATGCGTTCGACGAACTCCGGCCGACAGTCGGGGTAGAGCACATGGTCGCCGCCGTGGGCGCCGTAGTCGACGCGCCCGGCGCCGATATTCACCGCCTTGGCGATGGCCAGCGACAGCAGGATCATGTTGCGATTGGGCACCACCGTGGCGGTCAGGTTGTCGCTGGCGTAGTCGCCTTCGGGCATGTCGCGGCCGGCATCGGTCAGGGCCGAATTGTCGATCAGGCCGTGGATGGCGCGAATATCGACCACCTGATGCGGTACGTCGAGCTCGCGACACACCCTGGCGGCCACCTCGAGTTCGCGGGCGTGGCGCTGGCCGTAGTTGAAGGAGAGGGCGTGTACCGCCAGCCCCTCGCGCAGGGCGCGGTGCAGCACGGTAAAGGAATCCATGCCACCGGAGTAGATCACCACGGTAGCGGGCACGGAAGAAGTATCAGACTGGGTCATTTGAAAACTCGTTGTCGGAGAATTTATCGGGCGGCTTAAAATGAAAGCCGCTGGCCGGGGTCCGGTCCGGCGCGGGCCAAGTTTACGTAACGGGACGAAATCTGGCCAGGACCGGTGCCAGTTGCTAAGATTCTCGCCCCTCATCAAGCACCCAGTGGGCTATCCGAACGAGCGCTGTGGCCTTCCAGCAGAGCGCGTCAGCTAGCACCCGGTGCCATCGTCCTGAAAACGGTGACCTTATGAAAGCCCCTGAACTGCTGTCCCCCGCGGGGACGTTCAAGAACATGCGCTACGCCTTCGCCTATGGCGCCGATGCCGTGTACGCCGGCCAGCCGCGCTACTCGCTGCGCGTGCGTAACAACGACTTCAAGATCGATAACCTGCACAAGGGCATCGCCTACGCCCACGAGCGGGGCAAGCAGTTCTACGTCGCCTCCAACATAGCGCCGCACAACAGCAAGCTAAAGACCTACCTGCGCGACATGCAACCGGTCATCGAGGCCGGGCCCGATGCGCTGATCATGTCTGACCCCGGGCTGATCATGATGGTTCGCGAGCGCTGGCCCGACCAGGTGATCCACCTCTCGGTACAGTCCAACGTGGTCAATTACGCCGCGGCGCGGTTCTGGCAGAAGCAGGGTATCAGTCGCATCATCCTCTCCCGCGAACTGTCGCTGGCCGAGATCGGCGAAATACGCGCCGAGTGCCCCGACCTGGAGATCGAGACCTTCGTCCACGGCGCCCTGTGCATCGCCTATTCCGGCCGCTGCCTGCTGTCCGGCTACTTCAACCACCGCGACCCCAACCAGGGCACCTGCACCAACGCCTGTCGCTGGAAGTACAACACCGTGGCTGCTGCAACCGACGAGACGGGCGACATGGTACCCGCCAACTCCGCCCGCGCCCACGCCGGCAGTGGGGTGTGGACTCCTGATCAAGGTGGGCTGATCGCCTCCGGCGGTGGCAGCGCCGCGTTCGCCGAAGTGGCCGAAAGCACCGCCACCGCCGGTGGCGTGGAAGGCCAGGATGAACTCTCGGCACTGATCGAAGATCGCACCCGCCCGGGCGAGCTGATGCCGGTCTTCGAGGACGAGCACGGCACCTACATCATGAACTCCAAGGACCTGCGCGCCGTCCAGCACGTGCCGCAGCTCACCCAGATGGGTGTCACCTCGTTGAAGATCGAAGGGCGCACCAAGTCCCACTACTACGTGGCACGCACCGCCCAGGTCTATCGCCGCGCCATCGACGACGCTGTAGCCGGTCGTCCCTTCGACATGTGCCTGATGGACGAACTCGACAACCTTGCCAACCGTGGCTACACCGAAGGCTTCTACCGTCGCCACGTCCACGACGAATACCAGAACTACCAGCAAGGCAGCTCCGTCGGCGTGCATCAACAGTTCGTCGGCGAAGTGATGGGCTACGACCCCGGCTGCGGCGTGATGGAAATCGACGTCAAGAACCGCTTCGAAGTCGGCGACGGCATGGAACTGATGCTGCCCGGCGGCAACCGCCGCTTCACTCTCGAACACATCGAGAACAAGCACGGCGAATCCACCGGCGCCGCCCCCGGCTCCGGTCACATCGTCCGCATCCCCATCCCCGGCGAACCCATCGAACCGGAGCGTATCGAATACGCGCTGCTGATGCGGGATCTCGTTTAGGTCGCTGACTTTGTTGGAGCGCCGCTCTGCGTCGCGACTGGCGCCGGCAGGCGCCTCGGCGGAGGCCGCGGCGTCAGCAGTAGCCGCCAGCATCGGCAACACCGCCGGGAGTCCTTCGGCCTCCAGTCGTGATCTGAAGATACTCCTACAGGGTGGTAGTCGCCTGTTATGGCAGGAAAAAGCAGCTGTAGGAGCGCTGCTCCGCATCGCGACTGGCGCCGCCAGGCGCCTCGGCGGAGGCGGCCGAGGTTGGCAGTGGTCGCCACACCGGCAACACCGCCGGGAGGCCTGCGGCCTCCAGTCGTGATCTAAAGATTCTCCTACAGGGTGGTAGTCGCCTGTTATGGCAGGAAAAAGCAGCTGTAGGAGCGCTGCTCCGCATCGCGACTGGCGCCGCCAGGCGCCTTGGCGGAGGCGGCCGAGGTTGGCAGTGGTCGCCACACCGGCAACACCGCGGTCGCGAGCTAAAGCTGCCCCAGCAGTTAATAATCATCAATCCAGCCATATCGCATTCCAATAGGGATACTCCCCGATATTCTCCACCAGCCCAGCCCGTAGCGGATTGGCGACGATATAACGGGCAACGGTTCGAATATCCTCGTCAGATCGCAGGGCGCGGTCGTAATAGCCGGTATCCCATACCCGCAGCCCGACTGACATCGAAACATGGGATTTGTATAGCCTCACGGCATGCGCGAGATTACCTTTCAGTTGCAGCAGCCAGTGGACATGGTCGGGCATGACGACAAAGGACTGTGTCTCGCATTGCGCTTCAAGGGTGGAAATAGAAAACGTACGGCAGGCTTTGCACGCGGTACGAAAATCAGCAAAGAACGGATAGCGACGTCGCGTAACAAGCGTGATGTGGTAATAGTGGCCGGGGATAGAGCGACGGCCTGTTCTGAGAGCGTGCATACCGGGCGTTGTCATTATATAAACTCATGTTGGGCTGGCTCTATTTAGAGTATTTGACTGGGCTAATATGTCGGTAAGCTATTTGCGGATCTTGTTGTAGGCCGTGACCAACAGAGCGTGTAATCATTTTGTGGCGTTTTGTCGCCACACCGGCAACACCGCCGGGAGTCCTTCGGCCTCCAGTCGTGATCTAAAGATACTCCAACAACGGCGTGGCACCGTCGGTGGAGAGAGCAGCTGTTGGAGCGCTCGGTTCGGCGCTCCGAGTCCCCATCGCGACTGGCGCCGTCAGGCGCCTCGGCGGAGGCTGAAACGCTGGCAGTGGTCGCCGGCATTGGCAACACCGCCGGGAGGCCTGCGGCCTCCAGTCGTGAGCTGAAGCTACTCCGACAGCGGCGTGGCAACGTTGGTGGAGAAAGCCGCTGTTGGAGCGCTGCTCCGCATCGCGACTGGCGCCGATAGGCGCCTCGGCGGAGGCGGCCGAGGTTGGCAGTGGTCGCCACACCGGCAACACCGCCGGGAGTCCTTCGGCCTCCAGTCGTGAGCTGAAGCTACTCCGACAGCGGCGTGGCAACGTTGGTGGAGAAAGCCGCTGTTGGAGCGCTGCTCCGCATCGCGACTGGCGCCGATAGGCGCCTCGGCGGAGGCGGCCGAGGTTGGCAGTGGTCGCCACACCGGCAACACCGCCGGGAGTCCTTCGGCCTCCAGTCGTGAGCTGAAGCTACTCCGACAGCGGCGTGGCAGCGTCGGTGGAGAGAATCGCTGTTGGAGCGCTGGTTTCCATCGCGACTGGCGCCGATAGGCGCCTTGGCGGAGGCGGCTGAGGTTGGCAGTGGTCGCCACACCGGCAACCCCGCCGGGAGGCCTTCGGCCTCCAGTCGTGATCTGAAGCTACTCCAACAACGGTGTGGCAGCGTCGGTGGAGAGAATCGCTGTTGGAGCGCTGGTTTCCATCGCGACTGGCGCCGATAGGCGCCTTGGCGGAGGCGGCTGAGGTTGGCAGTGGTCGCCACACCGGCAACACCGCCGGGAGTCCTTCGGCCTCCAGTCGTGAGCTGAAGCTACTCCTACAGGGTGGTAGTCGCCTGTTATGGCAGGAAAAAGCAGCTGTTGGAGCGCTGCTCCGCATCGCGACTGGCGCCGATAGGCGCCTTGGCGGAGGCCACGGCGTTGGCAATGGTCGCTGGCACTGGCACTGGCAACCCCGCCGGGAGGCCTGCGGCCTCCAGTCGTGATCTGAAGATACTCCTACAGGGTGGTAGTCGCCTGTTATGGCAGGAAAAAGCAGCTGTAGGAGCGCTGCTCCGCATCGCGACTGGCACCGATAGGCGCCTCGGCGGAGGTGGTAACCCTTTTTCACGCACTCCGGTAGCGGAAGACTCTCAGGCTGGGGAGGAAGGGGGTCTCTTCCAGGCGTTCGTCGCTGCGCCGGGCGCGGGTGCGGGTTTCCGGCGGTGCGGCGGGGGGCAGGTTGTGGTCGGGCAGGCGGCCGCGGGGGGTGGGCAGAAAGAGGGGCAGGGCGACGTTCATGGCGCGCCGGGTGCGCCCGTCGTCCAGCGGTTCGGTGTAGAACAGGTTGGCGCGCATCAGCGGTGCCTGGCTCTGCACCTGGGCGAGGGGTTCGTCCGCGGGCAGGCCGGCGAGCTTGCGCAACTGGATGCGCACGTGGGGCGCGTCGGTGTCCAGCGTCATCAGCTTGTTCTCGACATCGCCCACGCTGAGCCGCTTGATCGAGCGGCCGCTGGAATACCAGGCCAGGCGTACCCGTGCCACCGGGGCTTCGGCCACGGGAATGGCTCGCCAGCACTGCTTGAGGTGCAGCCGGGCGAGGCCGCTGCCGCGCAGGTGATCGTGAAGCTCGGGATGTCGAAACGGCAGCACCGCCTTGGCTTCGAGCAGCAGTGGCGGGTGGTGGTCGCGGATATGGGCCAGCTGTCTGGCGAATTCGGCCTTGGCGCCATTCACCGCGGCGACCTTCTCCAGCAGGATGTCGTCGGCGGCGACCAGCCCCACATGGCTGCGAGTGGCGCGGCCGTCCTGGCCATCCTGATACCAGAAGTCGAGCAGGGCACGGCGTAGCCATGCCTCACTGGCATCGGCCTGGAAGGCCCAAGCTTCAGCAGGCGAGCGGCTATAGGCCGCCAGCAGTTCCTCGCTGCACTCGATCAGCGCATCGAAGGCCGCTTCCAGCTCGGCCAGCAGGCGGTAGGAGGGCGCCGGCGCCGTGCTCACCGGTCGTCGCCTCGCTCGGCCCGGGCCAGCCACTCTTCGATGTTGTGCTCGTCCATCGCTGGCTCACCGGCGATACGGTGCGATTCGTCGGCCCAGGCACCCAGGTCGAGCATCTTGCACCGCTCGCTGCAGAAAGGGCGGTAAGGGTTTTGTTCGCTCCATTCCACCTTGGTCTTGCATTGGGGACAGGCGACTTTCAGGGGACGTTGGTTCGGTTGGCTCATGAATCCGTTAGGCGTTGGTGGGTATAGGGACATTCTAGCGCCCTCGGGCCAACTCACGATACAGGCGATCCAGCTCTGCCACCTGGGCCTTCAGCCGGGCTTCATCGCCGCCGTTGTCGATCACGTCGTCGGCCCGGGCCAGGCGCTCGGCGCGGGGCATCTGCGCGGCGACGATGGCGCGGGCCTGGTCCTCATCGACATCGTCACGGGCGGCGGTGCGGGCGATCTGCAGGCTTTCCGGCACGTCGATCACCAGGCAGCGGTCAGCCATCTCGCTCTGGCCTGACTCGAATAGCAGCGGCGAGACCAGCAGCACGTAGGGCGCGCCTTCGGCCTGCAGCCGTTCCAGGTGGGCGACGATGCGCTGCCGAATACGTGGGTGCGTCACCGACTCCAGCCATTTGCGCTCGGCCGGGTCGGCGAAGACGATCTCGCGCAGTGCCCGGCGGTTGAGGCTGCCGTCTTCCTGCAGCACCGGCCGGCCCTCCTCTCGGGAATAGCGTTCGGCGATCTCGGCAAGGGCCGGTTCGCCGGGCTCGACCACTTCGCGGGCCACGTCGTCGGCATCCACCCAAGGGGCGCCCAGCGCCGCGAACGCCCGTGCCACGGTGGACTTGCCCGAAGCGATGCCGCCGGTCACGCCAATGATCACATGAACTCTCCGTGAATTCGGGATGGAATCAGAGCATCACGCCGAGATAGAGCGCCATCAGCGGCTCGCCTACCAATAGCGCGATCCAGCCGGCCATGGCCAGAAAGGGGCCGAAGGGCATCGGCGCGCCGCGCAGGCGGGGAATGGCCAACTGTGCGAGCACACCAACGATGGCACCGACGCCGGCGGACAAGATCAGCATCATCGGCAAATACTGCCAGCCCAGCCAGGCACCCAGCGCCGCCAGCAGCTTGAAGTCGCCGAAGCCCATGCCCTCCTTGCCGGTCACCAGCTTGAACAGCCAGTAGAAGCTCCACAGCGACAGATACCCGGCCATGGCGCCGATCACCGCATCGGAGAGCAGCAGCGGCTGGAACAATAGCTGGTAGAGCAGCCCCGCCCACAGCAGCGGCAGGGTGACGATGTCCGGCAGCAGCTGGGTGCGCAGGTCGATCACCGCCAGTGCCAGCAGTGAAAGGCAGGCACCGAAGATGAACAGCCCCTGCCAGGTGGGGCCGTGCAGCGCCAGCACCGCCAGCGCCAGGGCGCCGCCGGCCAGCTCCACCAGGGGATACTGCGGGCTGATGCGCCCTTCACAGTTGGCGCAGCGGCCGCGGCGCTTCAGCCAGCCGATCACCGGCAGGTTGTCGTGCCAGGCGATGGGCGTTTCGCAGCGGGGGCAGATCGAGCGCGGTACCATCAGGTCGAAGCGCGGCGGGGTCTCGTCCGGCAGCTCCAGCGCCTCGCGGGCCTCGGCCCGCCAGCCCAGCATCAGCATTACCGGCAGGCGCACGATCACCACGTTGAGGAAACTGCCCAGGCACAGGCCCAGGAAGGCCACCAAGGGCCAGAGAAGGGCGGGGGGAAGGTCAGTCAAAATAATTCCTTATCAAGCTGCCTCACTTTTCAGCAAGGGCCAGGCGCCTTGCTTGGAGGCATCGAGAATTACCACTTCCACTATACTGCCATCATCGGCATAGCTAACGTGCGTATGCCAGTCCTGTGACACTTCCTTTACGATAGGCTTTTCTGATAGATGCAGTACAAGGATGTCATCAGCTTCGTCGTAAGTGGTTCTCACTGTTACTCCTCCCAGCTGAAGTGGTGCATGATCGTCTTTACGACGAGTCTATCTTCGAGCACCACTGCCGCACAAATCATGTTGTCTTGCCTATCGGCGACGCTCATGGCAATCCAGAGCCGCATGGAATCCTTATATCGAGTATCTCCGATATCCAGCAACTCGAGTAGTAAGGCTTCAGGTATGTTGCGCTCAGCCATACGCTCGCGAGCATGACGCGTAACATGCACATGGCGTGCAAACCGTTGGCAATACAGTGCTTCGCTCACAACACCGTGCCGAGTTCAAATATCGGCAGATACATGGAAATAACCAGGCCACCGACCAGTACCCCAAGCACCACGATGATCAGGGGCTCCAGCAGCGAGGTGAGGGCGTCGACCTTGTTGTCGACCTCCTCCTCGTAGTAGTCGGCCACACGGTTGAGCATGGCGTCCAGCGAGCCGGACTCCTCGCCGATGCCCACCATCTGCACCGCCAGGGGCGGGAATTGCTCGGTCAGGCGCATGGCGAAATGCAGCTGCTGGCCGGTGGCGACATCCTCGCGGATCTGACGGGTGGCGCGTTCGTAGACCAGGTTGCCCGCCGCACCGGCGGCGATGTCCAGCGCCTCGACCATGGGCACACCGGCCCCGTAGGTGGTGGCCAGGGTGCGTGAATAGCGCGCCACCGACGACTTGTCGAGGATATCGCCGATTACCGGGATCTTCAGCGAGAACTTGTGCATGCGATAGGCGAACGCCTTGGAGCGCTTCATGCCCTGGCGCATCAGGTAGACAAAGGCCACCACGATACCGATGCCCCACAGCCAGTACTGCTGGGCGAATTCCGACATGGCGATGGTCATGCGGGTCATGGCCGGCAGCTCGGCGCCGAAGCCATGAAACAGGCTCTCGAACTGGGGCACCACCTTGATTAGCAACAGCGCCGTGACGCCGATACCCACAGCGATGACCGCAATGGGGTACCACAGCGCCTTCTTGACGCGCCCTTTTAGCGACTCGATCTTCTCCTTGTAGGTGGCGATCCGCTCGAGCATGCGGTCCAGAGAACCGGAGCTCTCGCCGGCCTCCACCAGGTTGCAGAAGAGATTGTCGAAATGGTTGGGGTGCTGGCGCAGTGCCTGGGAGAAGCTCGACCCGGCAGCCACCTCGTTCATCATCTGCTGCACCACAGCGCTCATGGCCGGCTTGCGGATGCTTTCAGCGACCACCTGGAAAGCCTGCAGCACCGGCACCCCGGCGCGAATCATGGTCGCCATCTGGCGGGCGAACAGCATGATGTCCCGCGGCTTGATGGTACCCATGCCGCCGCCGAACCCACCCTTGCGGCGCACGTTCTTGACGATGATGTTCTGGTTGGCCAGCTCCCGCTCCACCTCGGATTTCTGGGCTGCCACCACCTCGCCACGTACCAGGCGCCCGCCCGGGCCTTTTCCCGACCAGTTCCAGCGGTAGAGTTTCAGCTTCCGAGGCGCCTTCGCCGTTCTGGTTGCCATTGGGATTCCTGCTGCGTAGGAGAAAAGTAATGATGTATTTTTAGGGATTCCCGTCATCAACCGCTATATCGACTCGTTTGTCAGTTGATTTAGTGTGAACTCACTCAATCTTTCGTTACACGGTTGACCTCAGTCAAGCTTGTAATGCCCTGCATCACCTTCACCAGGCCACTTCGGCGCAGGTCCGGATGGCCTTCCTTGCGGGCCAACTGGTCGAAATCCATGGAGTTACCCTGGCGCATGATCAGCTGGCTCATGGCGCTGCTCACCGGTACCACTTCGTAGATGCCCACCCGGCCCTTGTAACCCAGGGTGCAGTGCATGCAACCCACCGGCTCGTAGACAGTGGCGCTGCCCACCTCCAGGTCGGTGAAACCCTCGCGCAGCAGCGCCTCGCGGGGAATCTCCACGGGCTGCTTGCACTGCTTGCACAGCCGACGCGCCAGTCGCTGAGCAATGATCAGGCTGACCGAGCTGGCGATATTGAAGGGTGGCACGCCCATGTTGGCCAGGCGGGTCAGGGTTTCTGCCGCCGAATTGGTGTGCACCGTGGAGAGCACCAGGTGCCCGGTCTGGGACGCCTTCACCGCGATCTCGGCGGTTTCCAGGTCGCGAATCTCGCCGACCATCACCACGTCCGGGTCCTGGCGCAGGAAAGCGCGCAGGGCACTGGCGAAGTCCAGCCCGATCTTGGGCAGCACATTGACCTGGTTGACCCCCGGCACCTTAATCTCCACCGGGTCCTCCGCGGTACAGATATTGCGCTGCACCTCGTTGAGAATGTTCAGGCCGGTATAGAGCGTTACCGTCTTGCCGCTGCCGGTGGGGCCGGTGACCAGGATCATTCCTTGGGGGTGGTCGAGCACCGTTTCGTAGAGCTTTCGCTGCGCCGGCGTGAAGCCCAGCGCATCGATGCCGATCTGCGCCGAGGCGGGGTCGAGGATACGCAGCACGATCTTCTCGCCGTACACCGTGGGCAGCGAGTTGACGCGAAAATCGATGGAACGGGTCTTGGAGACCTTGAGCTTGATGGCACCATCCTGAGGCAGGCGGCGTTCGGAGATATCCAGCCGTGCCATCACCTTCAGGCGCGCGGCGATGCGCGCGCGCATGGAGAAGGGCGGGCGTGCCGCTTCCAGCAGCATGCCGTCGATACGCATGCGCACCCGGTAGCTGGTCTCGTAGGGCTCGAAATGAATGTCCGAAGCGCCGCGGCGGATGGCATCGAGCAGGATCTTGTTGACGAACTTGACGATCGGGGCATCGTCGGCGCCACTATGCGCGGCGTTCTGGCCTGCCTCTTCGCTGAGGTCCACCCCCTGGTCGAATTCCAGCTCGCTGACCGCATCGTCGACCCCGGCCAGGTCGTCCATCATGCTGGTCTCGTTCTGGGCCAGGTAGGCCTCCAGCACCGGCAGCAGCTGGTCGACGGGGCAGAGCACCGCCTCGATGCCCAGCCCGGTGGCAAACTGCAGCTCATCGAGCTGGGCCAGAGTCGAGGGGTAGGGCACCGCCACTGTCAGGCGGTGGGAGCGGCGCATCAGCGGCACCACGCACAACTCGCGCAGCAGCTTTTCGGGGTACTCGCTGGAAGGCGGCAGGCTGGCCAGGCGCAGGGCGTCCAGGTCGACGATGGGCAAGCCATATTCCCAAGCGGCGCACAGGGTGCCCTGGCGGGCGGTAACCATGTTGGCATCGATCACATGTTGAAGCAGCGTGACCTCGGTTTCGCGCGCCTCCTGTTCGGCACGTTCCGCCGCGGGGCGTGACAAAAGGCCATATTCCACCAGGCGCTTGGCCAGGCCATGCAGGCCTTCGGCTGCCTGCATCATGGCGGTGGAGTCATCGGCAGTGCCGGCTTCCGAAAAGGGGCGGTTACTGTTCATGGCGCCTCTGTCGTTGGGCCGCATGGCGGGTGGCAATAGGTGAATGGAATACCAATATACTAGTCCTTCGCCTGGTGCCAGCACAGCGCTGATCTAACGTGGACTCAACCCTGGTATCAACCCGCTGGTACATTATCATGAGTGATGATTGTGAGGCAGACGCATGTTGACCTTGCACGTTGCCAAAGTGTAATTTAGTGTAAGTCATAAGGTGTGGTTTCAGTCACGGTCCGCATCACAACGAAAGGGGCGTTCGCCCCGGCTGCAGGTCAGGGCTTGTCGCAACCGGACGACACCGCTGCAGAAAAGCAAGACAAGAAATAAAGCAAGAAAGACAGAAAGACAGAGACAGCAACCGGAAGCCTGTGGCTTCCAACCAAGGCCACGACCGGGCACAGAGCAGGGGAATAGGGCGATGAACATGATGAAAGAAATGCAGAACCAACGGGCAACCAGGAAGGGCCAGGGCGGCTTCACACTGATCGAGCTGCTGATCGTGGTGGCGATCATCGGCATACTGGCGGCGATTGCGATACCGCAGTATAACAATTACTTGGATAGAGCTTCTGCAAACGCTTGCCAAGGCCAGCTTGTCGCATCAAGAAATGTCTATCTTGCAGAGTTGACTCAGGATGATGATGCAGTAATGGCTGTCGGAGGGGATGCCTGTGAAAGTATTACGGGGATTCCTGCGGCCGGTGTGGTGACGGGAACTGTGAATGCAAAGTCTCCACGCGGAGCTGATCTTGCTCTTAATGTCGAAACTGGACAAACAACCAATAGTCTTAATTAAATTGTAATTTTGATAGATAATAAGGTGACGTCCCTTTATTGTCTAGATTAAGCATAGCGGCCGGCATCATGCTGGCCGCTTTTTTGTACATGGCCTTTAGCGCCAGGCTGGTGCAGTAACCGTAGCTGTGCACGCCTCCCGAATGGACGTTCACGGCTCATGGCGTACAGTTACGTATCTTAGCGTAATCATATCGTCGTGTCGGAGATGAGGCTTTCTGGCTCAAAACAGCAGGGCGCTGCCCTGATAGTGGTGTTGGTCCTCCTGACCTCCTCGCTTATGGTGGGTGTGTCGGCCATGCAGGGCAGCCTGCTCAACGAAAGGCTGGCGGGTAACTACCGTGCTGCCGCTCAGGCGCAGATGGCCGCCGAATCCGCCGCAGTTGAGCTCAGCAACTACCTGCAGCAACTTCAAACGACTCCCGGCAACGTGACATCCGTTCTCGCTAACCTTCCCTTCCACGACGGGTTGCAAGCCCCGCAAGACGACTGGGCGGCGTGCCGTGGTGAGTTTTGCTGGGAGGACGCCGCCGTGAGCCCGATAAACCTGGCGCCTGGAAGAGCAAGGTTGTTGCCTTGCCGCGATGAGGACAATGGCGATGACTCTCATATTCTTATCGAAGGGCAAGCCGGCCACATAGATACCCCTACCGTATATCGCCTTGATGGCACTCGATCCGCTCTTTTCACCCAGCCGCCTGGCTGCCACCAATTTTTATTGCTGGCATTGCCGCGGATGCGGATATATCAGTGGCCCTCTTCTAGGCAGTCGCGAATCGGTGCGACGGATTAGCAGGGCAACAGCGACCCGAATTGGCCGGCTATCTACTTCGATCACTTGCAGGGTAAGCCTTCGTCGGCCTTGTTACGTTCTCCAAGGCCGAGTTGATTGCCACTATGGCAATCGATCTATTCTCGGACCTGGAAATGACACGTGCTGGGGTTTTGACAGCTCTAGCGCCAACGGCTTTCTTAGAGATGGCTGAATGCACTAGTTCTGGTAAGCCTGTATTAGCCAACTTCCATCTTCCCTGCGCATTCACCGCCTAGACTGTCGATACGTGCCCCACTGGAGGTCGACAGTATGAAAACGCGTAATGGATTGACGATACTTGCCGCTGCCACGCTCAGCCTGGCGTTGGCTTCTACCCAGTTGCAGGCGCAGCCGGTGGAGCCCCGTGGGCAAGGACAGGGCCAGGGTCAAGGTCAAGGGCAGGGCAACAGTCAGCGTGGCCAGGGCCAGGAGCATCGTAAGGAGCATCGCCAAGAGCATCGCCAGGGGCGAGGTCAGGCAAGTGAGCGCCGCCAGCAGGTTACCGAGGATGGCGAGCGCCGCGAATGGCGCCGGGATGGCGAAGCGCGACGTGAAGGCCGCGGCGACTGGGAGCGCGAGCGCCGCTCCGGCAGCGATGGTTTTCGCGATGACTATCGTGAAGGGCCAAGAATCGATGAGCGGGAGATACGGCGCTTCTTCGGCGAGCGACGTGAGTGGATCGACGTCGATCGCTCACGCGATAGCCTGCCGCCGGGCATTCGCATGAACCTGGAGCGCGGCAAGCCGTTACCGCCGGGAATTGCCAAGCAGTTTGATGGCCGCCTGGCTCAAGACCTGCCCCGTTACGAAGGTTATGAGTGGCGCCGTGCTGGGCCTGACGTGATACTGGTGGATATGGTCAATGATGTCATTTACGAGGTGCTGCGGGACATTCTTTACTGATCGTCTAAAGCAGTGATTCGCTCGCGCAGGCATTTGTGCAGTGTTCCCTTGACTATCAACAGCCGCCCACAGGGCGGCGTTTTCGTTTCCGCACTAAGTCGCTTGATCGTTGACGCCTCAATATTTGCCGGTTGCCACCTACTTTGGCCAAACTGATGTAACGTATAAAAAATAGGCTTACATATTGTCATAAGGCGCTGCTTGATGTATTTATAGTCTCCGCATCCTGTAAATTTTCTCGACCCAAGGAATACACATCATGTCTCTTCTCAGTGAATTCATGCAGAAAGAGCAACAGCTCAAGCAGCTCCAGGCCGAAATGGATCGGCTGCAGAACGATGATCGCCTGAAGGCCGAGCTGGCATTCAAGGACAAGCTTGAAGCACTGATGCGCGAATTCAACAAGAGCTCTGCTGACGTCATCGGCCTGCTGGACCCGCAGGGTAACAAGCCAGCTACCGCCAAGTCTTCGCCGGCAGCCGGTGGTCGTCGCAAGCGCAAGCTCAAGATCTACAAGAACCCGAACACCGGTGAGGTCGTGGAAACCCGCGGCGGTAATCAGAAGA
Organism: Halomonas sp. DQ26W; assembly: GCF_003339685.1. Taxonomy (GTDB): domain Bacteria; phylum Pseudomonadota; class Gammaproteobacteria; order Pseudomonadales; family Halomonadaceae; genus Halomonas. Next base: position 15,980 of record NZ_QPKI01000031.1, read on the forward strand.
CGCTGAAGGCGTGGAAAGACGAGCACGGTTCCGACAAGGTCGAGAGCTGGCTGGTACGCGTCGAGGAGTGATCGTCTCCTCCGCGCTGAATTGATAGCCACTGGATTGGCAGCAGTAGAACAGTTTCAAGCGCCGGGCCCAGTGGGCCCGGCTGTTGTTAATTTCCAGCTTTCAATCTCGGTGTTCAAGAACTGTTGAGATGGCTTTGCTGGCACCAGTCAAGGGCGCGTGACAAACACCGGTAGTAGTACTTCGGCCCCTTGCTGCAACAGTCGTACCTGAGCGGGTTCGCCGCTGGCGTAGCAATGCTTTTTAGCCAAACCCTCCCTTACCAGGTACTGCAAGGCATCGGGAATCTCTTCCGGATTTTTTACCGTAAGGCGGGCGTGACGCTGCTCCGGTAATTCCAGCACTCGAAAGGAAGCCGGGATGGCTAAACCGTCTGCGGCCTGCTGATCGATTAGCGGCCCGATATCGATGCGCTCAAATTCGCAGGGAAGGGGCGTGCTATGGAGAACGGCAATGGTGGGGGCTTGTTTGATTCGTTCGGGTAGAGTCTCGGCTCCTTTGGCTAGATGTGCCCACTTGTGGAGGTTGGTAAGGCTGCTGGCACCGCTCTTCTGATAGAGGCGGGTTACCAGCGCCTGTCGAGGCGGCAAGCTACGAATATCGAAGTCTGGCGGGGCGCCACTGTGACCCTGGCAGTAGGTGGGAGAGCGTAACTTAAAGCGTTGAGTCTGCCGGTATTGGCGGGGCGTTTGGTGATAGCGCCGCTGGAAGGCGCGGCTAAACGCCGAATGGTTTTGATAGCCGCTCCTGATGGCGATGGTATGAATGCTGGAGGGTGTCAGTGCGAGTAGGCGCGCGGCTTTTTCCAGTCTCAAGGTGTCGCGATAGGCACTAGGCGAGAGACCGAAGCACTGTTTGAACCTGCGGCGTACCTGTGAGGTCGAATAACCGAGTCGATTGGCGAGGTCATCGATTCCCAACTGGCTAGTCAGGTGGTCCTGCAGCCAGATTTCCGCTCGCATCATCTCGTTGAACATTAGCTGGTCCCTTGCGCTGGATCCTGCAGTAATTCTTGACTACTGCTTCCATTTTATGTTGGCGCTTTCTAGTGGCGCCGCTGGGTGGTCACATAGTTGTTCCAACCCGAAGTATTTATTGGTTTTATGCATCCCTTTATGCGCTGTTGCGGTTGTCGAAGGCAAGTTTGGTGACGGGAGTTGATCGTTTGTGCATAATTTGTAGTCTAGCTGTAAATTCAGATTAACAAAAAATGCAAATAGTTATCAATGCCAGTCGAGCGTTCCCGGCTTCGCTCCGAGAATCAATGGCGGTATACTCATCAACAGACATTAAATCGAGTGCTGGTCGGTACTTGAGCTTTAACGGAATCTAATGAAACAACACAAACCCAACCGACACATGGACGAGCGCGAAAAGCTGCGCAAGTTTCGTGAACTGGACGACGCCTTCGCCGAAGCGCTTCGCGAGCTGGAAAAGCCCAGCTCACGGCTCGTCATCCCCACCGGTCCGCCGGTTCGCAGCCTGGCGGAACAGGAAGCGGATGACGAGCAGGCTCGCCAGCATCTCTTTGAAGAGCGGCTAAAAACGCTGATGAGCGAATACGCTCAACCCAGAGATAGCGTGGCCGTTCTGCTGCGCACAATGCAGTCACTCGGCCTCATTGCTTGAATGGCTGCCTGAGTCGCCGCCTGAGTCGCATATGACCTATTTCGTCGTGATGGGCAGCCTGGCGCTGTCTGTCTTGTTCACCTTTAGCTGGGCGCTATGGCGCACGGCTCGCTGGGCCAGTTCCAGCTTGCCCGGCGGTGGGCGCCGCAAGGGCGCTACTCGCAAGCCGGCCAAGCGTCCCGCGCAAGCCAAAACACGCAAGCCCGCCCCCAAGGCTGCCGCGAAACCCGTCAAGAAGCCTTCTGCGAAAGTCAGGCGTGGACCCAGCCGCCTGACCCAGTGGCTGGCCGGATGGCAGGCGGCACTACCGCTGGCTGTGGTCACCACGCTGATTTACCTCGTCGCCCGGCTGGTCGAACACGGTATGAGCTTTCGTCCGCCCCACACCGTGCCCGGCGGCTTCCACAGCTTGATTATCGTGCTCGGTTGGGTCGCCGCGGCAATGCTCACCCTCGCGCTGATCAACCGGCTCGCCGCCTGGCGCTGTCGTTGAAGCCGCGTTTTATTCCCAAGTACCACCGCGGTGGTAGAGCATTCCAACCGACTCCCGTAGAATCGAACGATTAGCTCGAAAGGGGAAGTCGAGCGCCTGCTCGGCTCAGGATCGCGATATGGCGGGACAGGCGAGTGAACGCCTTACACCACCGAATGCTCGTAATTCGTCACTCCAAGCTCTTTTTCACGCTAACGACTAGTCAGCAGGGCAAGGGAATTGCCCGTAACAATCCCTGGGCGGTAGCGTGCCTGGAAAGTGGGGAAGCGCCCCGACGGAAAGGATCGCTGTAGGAACGCTGGTTCGGCGCTCCGAGTTCCCATCGCGACTGGCGCCGCAGGCGCCTCGGCGGAGACTGCCAGCGTTGGCGGTAATTACCAACACCGTCAACACCGCCGGGAGTCCTTCGGCCTCCAGTCGTGATCTGAAGATACTCCGACAGTGCAGTATTTGCCGACCTTGTTGGAGCGCTGCTCCGCATCGCGACTGGCGCCGCCAGGCGCCTTGGCGGAGGCCACGCCCGAGGCGATAGCCGCAACGTTTCCAATGCCCGCTGCCGCAAGAGAAGATGTTTCCCGAAACCTCAAGGAAGAGAGTGAAGACCCCATGAGCGATCCACTCCCTCGTCAGGATCACGACAGTCCATGGAAGGAGGCCTTGGAGTGGCACTTTCCCGAGTTCATGGCCCTGTTGTTTCCCGGCATCTACCCCGAAATCGACTGGTCGAAGGGGCATAGCTTTCTCGACAAGGAACTCCAGCAGATCACCCCGGACGCCGATAATGGCCGGCGTTACGCAGACAAGCTGGCCAAGGTCTACACCTACGACGGTCTGGAGACCTGGGTGTTGATCCACGTTGAGGTGCAGAGTGAACCCGAGGCCGATTTTGCTGCCAGAATGTATACTTACCATTACCGGCTGCTGGATCGTTACGGCGTCGATGTGGTCAGTCTGGCGGTGCTGGCCGACGCCAGCCCAGGCTTCCGACCGCAGCGCTTCCAGCGTGGCCGCTGGGGCTGCGAAGTGGACTTCCGCTTCCCGGTCGCCAAGTTGCTGGATCTCGATGCCACATGGGCTGACCTGGAAGCCAGTGACAATGTCTTTGCGCTGGTGGTGATGGCCCAACTGAAGGCCAAGCAGCTTGATGACGGACACGAACTCAAGCGCTGGAAGGCACACCTCACGCGATTGATGTACCAGCGTGGCTACGCCAAGCAGCAGATCATCGAACTGTTCCGGCTGATCGACTGGATGATGCGGCTGCCGGATGCTCTGGAACGTGAGTTCCTCGACGAACACTATGCCTTTGAGGAGGCTCAGCACATGCCCTATGTCACCAGTGCCGAACGTTTCGGAATTGAGAAGGGTCGCCAGGAAGGCCGTCAGGAAGGTGAGTTGTTGCTGCTCACCAGGCTGATCACGCTGAAATTCGGCGAGTTGCCCGCCTGGGCGCGAGAAAGGCTTGAACACGCTACCACCGACGAGTTGGAAGCCTGGGCAGAGCGCATCCTGAGTGCCGATAGCCTGGAAGCGCTGCTGAAAGAGTGAGCGATTCAGTAGCCACCACCAAGGCATGGAAACCGTTGTTGGATCTTGTAAAGGAAGGCTGCTATGAGCATCCGCGAGTCCGACTGGAAAGCCTTCAAGCGGCTTCGAGCAGTGGCACTGGAACGGTTTTCGCAGCGCGTTCTGGATGAGTGCCAGCAGATCTGTTCAAAAAGGGATGCTACGGCTCATGAGCGCTACGGCGAGTTGTATGACTTAATCCATAAGCGTAATCGCGAGATGGCGCATGCCTTTGATCACTTCAGCCGTTCTAGAGCGCTTTCGTGCCTGCGGCTAATCCGGATGCATAACCTGTTGACGGAAGCTGAGGTGGCCGAGTTCAGCGAGGAAACGCAGAGAGCGACCAATATCGCCAGGTAACGGAAATCCAACCTTGGAGCCCTCGGTTCGGTGCCCCGAATTCCCATCGCGACTGGCGCCGCAGGCGCCTCGGCGGCGGCTGAAAGCGTGGCAATAACCGCAACGTTTCCAACACCGCCGGGAGTCCTTCGGCCTCCAGTCGTGATCTAAAGATACTCCGACAGGGTGGTAGTCGCCTGTTATGGCAGGAAAAGGCAGCTGTTGGAGCGCTGGTCCCCATCGCGACTGGCGCCGCAGGCGCCTCGGCGGAGGCTGCCAGCGTTGGCGGTAATTACCAACACCGTCAACACCGCTGGGAGTCCTTCGGCCTCCAGTCGTGATCTAAAGATACTCCAACAACGACGTGGCACCGTCGGTGGAGAAAACAGCTGTTGGAGCGCTGGTTCCCATCGCGACTGGCGCCGCAGGCGCCCGGCGGAGGCTGCCAGCGTTGGCGGTAATTACCAACACCGTCAACACCGCCGGGAGTCCTTCGGCCTCCAGTCGTGATCTAAAGATACTCCAACAACGACGTGGCAACGTCGGTGGAGAAAACAGCTGTTGGAGCGCTGGTTCCCATCGCGACTGGCGCCGCAGGCGCCTCGGCGGAGGCTGCCAGCGTTGGCGGTAATTACCAACACCGTCAACACCGCCGGGAGTCCTTCGGCCTCCAGTCGTGATCTGAAGATACTCCAACAACGACGTGGCAACGTCGGTGGAGAAAACAGCTGTTGGAGCGCTGCTCCGCATCGCGACTGGCGCCGCAGGCGCCTCGGCGGAGGCTGCAGCCGCTTGATAACTGCTACGCTTTCATGACCGCCTTGGCGCACCAGATGCTACATTTCAAAGAACGCTAAGCGCAGGCCGCCCTCCAGGACGACAGCACACAAGGTTAAAATAGTGAAACTGCTGATCACCGGCATGGCCGGTTTTATCGGATATGCCGTGGCCAAGCGCCTTAGCGGACAAGGCCATGAGATCGTCGGCATCGACAATCTCAATGAGTACTACGATGTCTCGCTCAAGCAGTCACGGCTTGACGACCTTGCCGTCAACTGCGGCGACGTGCGCTTCATCAAGCTGGATCTGGGCGACCGTGTCGGAATGGCGGCGCTGTTCCGCGACCAGCGCTTCGACCGGGTGATTCACCTCGCCGCCCAGGCGGGCGTTCGCTACTCGCTGGAAAACCCCCACGTCTACGCCGACTCCAACCTGATCGGCCACCTCAACGTGCTCGAGGGCTGCCGGCAGCAGATGGTGAAGCACCTGGTCTACGCCTCGTCCAGTTCGGTCTACGGCATGAACGGCAAAATACCGTTTTCCACCACCGACAACGTCGACCATCCCGTCAGCCTCTACGCGGCCACCAAGAAGGCCAACGAGTTGATGAGCCACACCTACGCGCATCTATATAACGTGCCGACCACAGGGCTGCGTTTCTTTACGGTCTATGGCCCCTGGGGCCGGCCCGACATGGCTATTTTCAAGTTCGTCAAGGCGATGTTCGAAGGCAAGCCAATCCAGGTCTATAACCATGGCGATATGTCACGGGATTTCACCTATATCGACGATATCGTCGAAGGCATCGTGCGTGTACTCGACGTGATACCCCAGCCCGACGCCGACCGGGCTGGCTCTGTGGCTACACCAGACAAGAGCACCGCCCCCTATTCGCTCTACAACATCGGCTATGGCGCCCCGATATCGCTGATGGCCTTCATCCGCGCCTTGGAAGCTGCCACCGGCCGCGAAGCCATCTGCGAGTACCTGCCCATGCAGCCCGGCGACGTCCCCCGCACCTGGGCCGACACCGAAGCCCTGCTGCAAGCCACCGGCTACCGCCCCAAAGTCAGTATCGACGAAGGTGTAGCGCGATTTGTCGAATGGTACCGCGGATTTTATAACGTCTAATTGTGTCAGAAGTGTCGGTCGCACCCACCACGGCATGACAAAACAGCTGTTGGAGCGCTGCTCCGCATCGCGACTGGCGCCGGTAGGCGCCTTGGCGGAGGCCGCAACGGCAGCTGTTATCGCCACCATCGGCAACACCGCCGGGAGTCCTTCGGCCTCCAGTCGTGATCTGAAGATACTCCAACCACGACGTGGCAACGTCGGTGGAGAAAACAGCTGTTGGAGCGCTGCTCCGCATCGCGACTGGCGCCGGTAGGCGCCTTGGCGGAGGCCGCAACGGCAGCTGTTATCGCCACCATCGGCAACACCGCCGGGAGTCCTTCGGCCTCCAGTCGTGATCTGAAGATACTCCAACAACGACGTGGCAACGTAGGTGGAGAAAACAGCTGTTGGAGCGCTGGTTCCCATCGCGACTGGCGCCGCAGGCGCCTCGGCGGAGGCCACGCCCGAGGCGGTAGCCGCAACGTTTCCAACACCGCCGGGAGTCCTTCGGCCTCCAGTCGTGATCTGAAGATACTCCAACAACGACGTGGCAACGTCGGTGGAGAAAACAGCTGTTGGAGCGCTGCTCCGCATCGCGACTGGCGCCGCAGGCGCCTCGGCGGAGGCCACCGCCGTCGCAAAACCACACCACAGACTAACACCGCTCTACGGATATCATGGACGATTACCCCCAGATCCTTCACCACGGCGGCGCGGCCGGCGTCACCGGCAGCTGCCACCGGCTGCAACTTGCCACAGACCGTGCACTGCTGATCGATTGTGGCTTGTTCCAGGGCCAGGATGCCGATCACCTCGACAGCCTCGAACAACACACCGTGCGTTTCCCGGTGGAGGACGTACTGGCCCTGGTGGTCACCCACGTGCACATCGACCACATCGGCCGGCTGCCGTACCTGCTGGCGGCGGGCTACAAGGGGCCGATTCTCTGCTCGGTGCCATCGGCACGGCTACTGCCCTTGGTCATAGAGGACGCACTCAAGGTCGGCTTCACCCGCGACCGCGCCCTGATCGAGCGTTTCCTCGAAGAGGTTCAAAGCCGCCTGGTCGCCATCGACTACAAGACCTGGCACACCGTCATCGACGACGAGCGCCACCGCATCAAGGTCAGGCTCAAGCGTGCCGGGCATATCCTCGGCTCCGCCTACGTGGAAGTGGATTTCCACGACAAGGCCAGCGGGAAAAGCCAGCGCACCGTCTTCTCCGGCGACCTGGGCGCACCCCATTCGCCGCTGCTGCCCGCGCCCAAGCCGCCGTACCGGGCTGACGTGCTGGTACTGGAGAGCACCTACGGCGATCGCCTGCACGAAGACAGGCGCCACCGCCGCGACCGGCTCAAGGCCGCCATCGACAGGGCACTGGAGAATGGCGGCACCGTGGTGTTCCCCGCCTTCAGCGTGGGCCGCACCCAGGAGCTGCTCTACGAACTGGAAGGGCTGATACACCACGGGCGCGACGCGCGCTGGCGCGAGCTCGAGATCATCGTCGACTCACCCCTGGCCGCCCGCTTCACCGAGGTGTACCGCGAACTCAAACCCTGGTGGGATGCCGAAGCACACAACCGCCTGCGTAGCGGCCGTCACCCGCTCAGCTTCGAGAACCTCTACACCGTGAACGGTCACGAAGCCCACGAGCGCACCGTCGATTACCTGGCCGAGAGCCACCGCCCCGCAGTGGTCATCGCCGCCAGCGGCATGGTCAGCGGGGGCAGGGTGGTGAACTATCTCAAGCGCATGCTTCCCGACGAACGCCACTGCGTACTGTTCACCGGCTACCAGGCCCACGGCACACCCGGCCGCGACATCCAGCGCCATGGCCCCGGCGGCGGCTGGGTGGAGCTGGACGGCCAGCGCATCGATATCCGCGCCCGGGTGGAAACCGTGAGCGGCTACTCGGCCCACGCCGACCAGTTCGATCTGCTCAACTTCGTGCGCCGCATGCGCCAACCGCCCCGGGAAGTGCGCCTGGTACACGGCGACCCCCGCGCCCAGGCCGCCCTCAAGACGAAGCTGCTTGAGTGGGCCGAAGGGGCAGGGCACGAGTTGAGGGCGACGTTAGGTAGCGACTACCTGAGCAACAGCAAGTGAAATTTTTGTAATGCCCTCTGAACGCTTACGCTATGATCCGGGCGAACATCGCCTCAAGCATTGCTGGAACAAGCCCGAAGCGGTATTTGTGCGCCAAGGTAGTGCGCTGATTGGAAAATGCCCATCGACATTGAGCAAGCAGCTGGCTGAGCAGCTGCTGAATGATGGTATCGGCTACCCCATTGGGCAGGAAACCCCCGAACGTATCTACAATCTGTATGATGGCGTTGTGTATGAGGCGGTATGCTCAGGTGACAGTTGGCATGGCTATCCTTGGCGTTACCGACCGGGACGTAGATCTCTACCTCGCCAGATCAGGCAAGAACTAGAGCGCCGTGCCGAACAGCAGAATTGTTTGTCTGGCTATAAGCACTGGATGAAACAACATGGCCGCTGAACTGGAACTCATCGTAGACACCGCTCCTTCGCAAGGCAGCCTGGAGCACGGCTGGCTGAAAGCGACACTGCTGCTTGATGGCCAGCCCTACTGGTACGGTGGAGATGATCAGGACAATCCGCTCAGCCTGGACTGGACCTGGATCGACTTGCTCCAGTACATCGGCAAGAACTGGTCGGCGCTCATGCTTGAACAAAGTTGCCCGTTGCCTCTGGACGATGTTCCTCACCCTGGCAAACTGCTCCAAAAGGCTGAAGCACGCTGGGAAGACATGCCTGAAGCCTTAGTCATGGCTGAAGAAAACCAAATGCTGCAGTACCTGGATCGCCACAATATTGCTACCGCCTTGAGCGGCGCCAACCTGCCTATGTTGCTCTGGCAGCGCAGCGGCAATACCCTGTGGCTGGTCGATGAAGAAGAACAGGCGCGGCGTGTGGACTTTTTCTCACTACGCCAACGGCTTGAAACAATCGGCGATACCCTGGCCGAGGTGTTTTCAAGTAGCCCCCAACCTCATGTAAAGATGGCTGTCAGTCAATGGCGTCGGCGTGAACAGCAATTGCAAGATGATTATCTTGCATATAGCACAGGGCTGGATGCCAAGCGTCTCGCCACCTTGCGAGAGATGGTTAAGCTTGAAGGCGCCTCGGATACTCGGCAGGAGCCTGTCTACTTGGCAGCTGCCAGAATGACCCGCCATCATCTTTCCGTTGAGCAGATTGCTCAGGTCATACAGCGCCTGCAACAAGCCCCATCGACCGGCAAGCAACCCTTTTCTGCGTTTATTGATGGAGCCAGTTTACAATTGCAGCAAATGGAAGATGAACCTCCTTTCGAGCAGGGATATCAACTGGCACGCTGGCTACGTGAGCAACTGAAACTGAAGGATGATAAACGTTTTGACCCCGAATTGCTTCTTGTCAAAGAAAATGTGGCGATGGACAAGATTTTTTTGGAAAGTGCTAAAATCGACGCCATTGCATGCTGGGGCACTATCGATCCCTTAATCCTTTTGAATAAGAACGAAGAGGCAAGGGTGGCCAAGTCTTATAGCCAGCGCAGCACACTCGCACATGAAGTTTGTCATTTGCTGATCGACCGCGATCGTGCGCTGCCGGTGGCAGAAGTATTAGGTGGTGAAGTAGATAGCGAAAGCGAAAAGCGCGCCAATGCTTTTGCCGCAGAGCTCTTGTTACCCCAAGCTCATGCTACAAGCGTATATAGAACATCTCCCAGCCTGAGCGAGGCAGTAGAAAAATTAGTGCGTACCCATCAGGTCAGCCGTCAACTGGTTGCGTATCAACTGCATAACGCAACCGATGTTATGCTCAATGAGGATGACCGGACTGCACTGCGTAATTATGGGGTAAGAGCGTAGTATCTAGGCTTTGTCTGAAAATTCGGTGCCCCCCACGCCCTGATGTGCCAGTTTTGGAATTGCAAGACGTCGTGCTGTCATAGGAATATCGTTGATAATGTCAATCGACTTCCAGAGTCACTTCAAGAGAAAGTGCTGGATTTCACCTTTTTTTTGATGCAGAAAATTGAGAAAGGCGAGCTGAGAAGCCTGTCCCAAGCTCAGCTGTCTTGCCTGGTGTGCCAAGCCATGACACTTGGCCAGGGTGGTGGCTCTGCCACATGCCGTGCAGCTGCGCAACGCATTCACTAGCTGGCTGAAGCAAGTCTGGACCAGGCACCAGGCACCAGGCACCAAAGGAGCAGTGGCCTAAGCCGCCGCATGATATTCATCATGCTGCAGTAATCTGCCCGCCAATTGCCTCTATACTTACATTTCTATACGAAAAGCCGCATAGAGCCCGAGTGCAACCATCGCGTAGAATACCGGCCTGACCGAAAGGAGCAGGCACTCCGCCACCGGCAGAGACGATGGTCACTCAGGGCATGGGAATGCGCCCGGTTCAATCCCCAGGCGGTAGCGTGCCCGGGACACACCATCAACTCGCAGACTCGCAAGCAGGGATGACATGAACGTTACGGTTTTCGGTACGGGATACGTAGGGCTGGTGCAAGGCGCCATTCTGGCGGACGTGGGGCATCACGTAATTTGCGTGGATGTCGACGCCGACAAGGTCGAACGCCTGAAGCAGGGCGACATCCCCATCTTCGAACCCGGCCTGGCACCGCTGGTGAAGGATAACCACGCCGCCGGTCGACTGGAATTCACCACCGATGCCGCGGCCGGCGTCAAGCACGGACAGGTGCAGTTCATCGCCGTAGGCACCCCGCCGGATGAAGATGGCAGCGCCGATCTCAAGTACGTGCTGGCCGTGGCCGCCACCATTGCCGAGCACATGGAAAGCGACCAGATCATCATCAACAAGTCCACCGTGCCGGTGGGCACCGCCGACAAGGTGCGCGAAAAGGTCGACTCGGTGCTGGAAGCCCGCGGCCGCAAGGAACTGCGCTTCGACGTGGTCTCCAACCCCGAGTTCCTCAAGGAAGGCAGCGCCGTTGCCGACTGCCAGAAGCCCGACCGCATCATCATCGGTACTGCCAGCAAGCAGACCGAAGACGTAATGCGCGAGCTCTACGCCCCCTTCAACCGCAGCCGTGACCGGGTGATCGTCATGGACGTGCGCAGCGCCGAGCTGACCAAGTACGCCGCCAACTGCATGCTGGCCACCAAGATCAGTTTCATGAACGAAATGGCCAACCTGGCCGAGCACCTGGGCGCCGACATCGAAATGGTACGCCAGGGCATCGGCTCCGACCCGCGCATCGGCTACCACTTCATCTATCCCGGTGTGGGCTATGGCGGCTCCTGCTTCCCCAAGGACGTGCAGGCGCTGATCCGCACCGCCGGCGACATCGACTTCGACGCCAAGGTGCTCAAGGCCGTGGAAGCCCGCAACATGGATCAGAAAACCACCCTGTTTCAGAAAATCAGCAAGCACTTCAATAACGATTTGGCGGGCAAAACCTTCGCCATCTGGGGCCTGGCCTTCAAGCCCAGCACCGACGACATGCGCGAAGCCCCCAGCCGCGTGCTGATGGAAGCACTATGGGAAGCCGGCGCCAAGGTGCAGGCCTTCGACCCCGAAGCCATGGAAGAGACCCAGCGCATCTACGGCAGCCGCGACGACCTCTCCCTGTGCGGCACCAAGGAAGCCGCCCTGCGCGGTGCCGATGCCCTGGTGATCGTCACCGAATGGCAGGTCTTTCGCGCACCGGACTTCGACTTTATCCAGGAACAGCTGGCCGAACCAGTGATCTTCGATGGGCGGAATATGTTTGAGCCGAGGCGCATGGCGGTGAAGGGTTTCACTTATTATTCCGTTGGTCGGTGAAGAGTTAAACTATTTGCTGCTTCTCTCCCGCCTGACGAAAGGCGGGATAGGCAGTCGTCAAGAAAACGTGGACCTATTAGATGTCTCAGCTTGAGCAAACGCCTCAGCAACCCCAGCACTACCAAGATGATGAAATCTCTCTAGTAGACTTGGCAAAAATACTGATCAAGCGGTGGAAAGTGATTGTCATCACCTTTCTGGTCGTGGTTTTCGGGGCGTTGGCGTACGCGCTTATGCAAGAGCGCACCTATCAATATGTTTCGATCTACCATGTGGCGGAACAAGTCAGCTCCCAAGGCGTACCAACCGGCTTGGAGTCACCCAGTTCGGTCATCGCCAAGATGGAGAACCTCTACCTGGGAACAGTGAGCCGTCAGTTACGTGAAGCTGAGGGATTGCAATCATTACCTTTGGATGTTTCTGCAAGCCAACCCGCGGATACCTTATTGGTACGGCTGACATCAGAAGCTAGTGAGAATAATGCGAATCTTGTTGTCAGCATGCATGAACAGCTACTGGCCAAAATTACGGAAGATCAAGGTAAGTTGATGGAACGAAACCGAGAACGGTTGGAACAGCAGCTGGAAACAGCCGAACAGGCAATGTCGGCGGTCGAGCAATCCGATAGGGCTGGGGAGTTAATGGCCACGTATATCGATCGTATCGCCGAAATCGAAAATCGCCTAGCCCAGCTCAACGAAGGTCAGGTGGTGCAAGTGGCAGTTCAGAGCCAGGCGCCAACCGGCACCAGCCGAACATTGATAGTAGCACTGGGCCTAGTGTTGGGCGGTATGCTGGCCTTAATGATGGCGTTTCTTTCGCACTTTACAAGTTTGGTACGGGCCAGTCTCCGTGATGAAAAAAGCGGTTGATTGATAGGAATCTACAGAAAGATTTTCGTATTTTTGAAGTAACATAACCCCAATTATCGATAAATACACCTAAAAACAGTGGTTTAGGTGGGATGTTAACAGTGGTCTTAACAGGGTTGTTAACAGGCCAGGCTTGCATTTCTACCGAGGTGCTCTGCATTTTTACAGGGCAACCGATGAAATGACGTTTTCTGCAATTTTGCAGGATTGATATCAAGATAGGTCCTGCGCAGCCAAGTCCGAATTGGCACATTTGATGAGGTACTCTGCAAAATTGCAGAGGAAAGCGCGAAATGCCAATTCATGCATTTTTGCTGATTTTCGTAAGCACGAAACTGATTGTTGTAGCTGTTAGTTTGCTGAAAATTATTTATTCGTTGCTTAATGCCGAATCTCATGAACTAGTTTCAGAAACCTCAATAAACCAAATGCCACACAGATCACTGCTTCTTGAAGCAATCCATTGCCATGCCTTAAAGTTCATAGGCAACTGCAAATTTTTAAATTTGTGAATAGAGAATAATGGTGATATGTCAAATTCACAGGATGTTTTGATCGGCAAGCTTCAAAGCAAGGAAGCTGTCATCAGCATCGTCGGCCTTGGCTATGTTGGCCTGCCGCTGATGCTGCGCTACAATGAGATAGGTTTCCGTGTGTTGGGCATTGATATCGATCAAAATAAGGTTGATCACTTGAATGCCGGAAGAAGCTATATCGAACATATACCGTCCGCGAAGGTGTCCAGCGCGGTTCAGTCCGGCTTCGAAGCTACCACCGATTTCCGTCGCGTTGTCGAAGCCGATGCTTTAATTCTTTGCGTTCCCACGCCACTTAATAAGTATCGCGAGCCGGATATGAGTTTCGTGATCAACACGGTTGAAGCGCTCAAGCCCCATCTGCGTGAAGGGCAGGTGGTTTCCTTGGAGAGCACTACGTATCCTGGTACGACTGAGGAAGTGTTGTTGCCGCGAGTGCAGGAAAATGACTTGGTGGTGGGTGAAAACCTATTCTTGGTCTATTCACCCGAGCGAGAAGATCCCGGTAACCCGAATTTCGAGACTCGTGCCATCCCCAAAGTGTTGGGCGGCCACACATCGGCCTGCCGTGATGTGGGCATCGCGCTCTATGCTTCCGCCATCGATAAGGTGGTGCCGGTCAGTTCTACCAAGACGGCGGAGATGACCAAGCTGTTGGAGAATATCCATCGCGCGGTAAATATCGGCTTAGTCAACGAAATGAAGATCGTCGCCGACCGCATGGGGATCGATATCTTTGAGGTGGTGGATGCCGCAGCCACCAAGCCGTTTGGTTTCACCCCCTACTACCCAGGTCCCGGTCTTGGCGGTCACTGTATCCCAATTGATCCGTTCTATCTGACTTGGAAGGCACGTGAGTACGGCCTGCACACTCGCTTCATTGAACTATCCGGCGAGGTGAACCGTGCCATGCCCGAGTACGTGGTTGGCAAGCTGATGGATGGCCTGAACGATCACAGCAAATCCTTGAAGGGCAGCCGCGTGCTAGTGCTCGGCATCGCCTACAAGAAAAATGTCGACGACATGCGAGAGTCCCCCGCGGTTGAGATTATGGAGTTGATCCAAGCTAAAGGCGCGATGATCAGCTACAGCGACCCGCACGTGCTCGTCTTTCCTAGGATGCGGGAACACTACTTTGAATTGGAAAGCGTCGAGCTTACTGCGGACAGCCTCGCTTGCTTTGATGCGGTGGTACTTGCCACCGATCATGCCCGCTTCGATTTCGACTTGATCAAACAGCATGCCAAATTGATCGTGGACAGCCGCGGCATTTACCGCGAACCCGCTTCACACATCATTAAGGCCTGAGGAAAAATACCTAATGACCAAATTTGCTTTAATCGGCGCAGCCGGTTATATAGCACCGCGCCACATGAAAGCAATCAAAGATACCGGAAACGACTTGGTCGCTGCATTAGATGTAAATGACTCGGTTGGTATAATAGATAGTTTTTTTCCGGATGCGGACTTTTTTACCGAGTTTGAACGCTTTGATCGGCATATCGACAAGCTTCGTCGCAGCAAAAGCGAAAGTCAGGCGGATTACATTGCCATCTGCTCTCCCAATTACCTGCATGACTCACATATGCGCTTTGCCCTACGTTCAGGAGCGAATGCCATCTGTGAAAAGCCGCTGGTGCTGAACCCCTGGAACATCGACGGCTTGCAAGAGATTGAGAAGGACACCGGCCAGAAGATCAACACAATTCTGCAGTTGCGGCTTCACCCTTCCATCATCGCTCTGCGCGACAAAGTCCAAAGCGGCCCCAAAGATCGAAAATACGAGGTAGATCTCACCTACATAACCTCTCGAGGTCACTGGTATCTGCAGTCATGGAAGGGCGACAGCAAGAAATCCGGGGGAATTGCCACTAACATAGGTGTTCATTTCTACGACATGCTGCATTTCATCTTCGGTGATCTGCAACAGAACGTGGTGCATTACAGCTCAGATACTAAAGCTGCTGGCTACCTTGAATATGAGCAAGCACGAGTACGTTGGTTCCTTTCTATTGACGTCAATGATGTGCCTGCAGAGCTACGCGCCGATGGGCAGCGTACCTACCGATCGATTACCTGCGACGGTGAAGAGATCGAGTTCTCCGGTGGCTTCACGGATCTGCATACCCGCAGCTACGAAGAGATACTCAAAGGCAAGGGTTTCGGCCTGGAAGAGAACCGCGTCGCCATCGAAACGGTCTCACATATACGCGATGCAGACCCGCAAGGACTCACAGGTGATTACCACCCCTTTCTGAAGCAGGTAATCGCATGAGTGTCAGGATCCATGACACCGCCGTCGTCGACGAGGGCGCCCAACTCGGGGAAGGCTCCCGCGTATGGCACTGGGTTCACGTCTGCGGCGGTGCGCGCATCGGCAAAGGTGTGTCACTGGGCCAGAACGTCTTCGTCGGCAACAAGGTGGTCATCGGCGACCACTGCAAGGTGCAGAACAACGTTTCGGTTTACGACAACGTGACCTTGCAGGAGGGTGTGTTCTGCGGCCCCAGCATGGTGTTCACCAACGTTTATAATCCCCGCTCGCTGATCGAGCGTAAAAGCGAGTACCGCGATACCTTGGTCAAGCAGGGCGCCACCCTGGGTGCAAACTGCACCATCGTGTGCGGTGTGACCATTCGCGAGTACGCCTTTATTGGTGCCGGCGCGGTAATCAATAAGGACGTACCGGCCTACGCGCTGATGGTCGGCGTACCGGCACGTCAGATCGGGTGGATGAGCGAGCACGGCGAGCAGCTCGACATTCCGCTGGAAGGGAAGGGCGAAGCGGTATGCCAACATACCGGCGACCGCTATGTGTTGGATGGCAAGAAGTTGAAGAAGGTGAACGCATGATTCCGTTCATTGACCTGTCGGCTCAGCAAGCCTGTATCAAGGACAAGATCGACGCAGGCATCCAGCGGGTGCTGGCCCATGGGCAGTACATCCTCGGGCCTGAAGTGGCCGAACTGGAAGAGAAGCTCGCAGCCTACACCGGCGCCAAGCACTGCATCACATGTGCCAACGGTACCGATGCGCTGCAGATCGCCCAGATGGCATTGGGCATCGGCCCGGGCGATGAGGTGATCACACCCGGCTTCACCTATATCGCCACGGCCGAGACAGTGGCTCTGCTGGGCGCAAAGCCGGTCTACGTGGATATCGACCCGCGCACCTACAATCTCGACCCTACCCTGCTCGAAGCGGCCATCACGCCGCGAACCAAGGCCATCATTCCGGTATCGCTCTACGGCCAGTGCGCCGATTTCGACGCCATCAATGCCATTGCCAAGAAGCATGGCATTCCAGTGATCGAGGATGCCGCCCAGAGCTTTGGTGCCACCTACAAGGGCCGCAAGTCCTGCAATTTGTCCACCATTGGCTGTACGAGCTTTTTTCCGACTAAACCGCTGGGATGCTATGGTGATGGCGGGGCAATATTCACCAATTCTGAAGAATTGGCTACCATTATTCGTCAAATTGCCAGGCACGGACAGGACAAAAGATATCATCACGTTAGAGTCGGAGTTAATAGCAGACTTGATACGATTCAGGCAGCGATTCTCTTGCCTAAGCTTGAAATATTAGGCACTGAACTGTCTGAGCGTAATAGAGTTTCTGAAATATATGTAAATTGTCTAAAAAAAATAGGGAAAGAAAAGATTCTAAAGCTGCCGAATATTGCTGCGGATTATGTCAGTGCGTGGGCTCAGTTTACGGTCTTGGTACCTAACCGAAATGCACTTCATGAATACTTAAGTAGTGTCGGTATTCCAACAGCTATTCATTATCCATTCCCTTTAAATAAACAGCCTGCAGTTCGAGATATCAGCGTGAGTTTGCCTGTGGCGGAGAGAGTTGCTGATCGGGTATTGTCTCTTCCCATGCATCCCTACCTAGCCAATGATTCTATACGGACCATCTCCGAATCTATTTTAGAGAGTGTTGATGTTATCGTTAGGTAAAAGTGGATTAGTCTACTTAGTCTCCAATATTGCTGTGGCTGCTGTACCATTTGCTCTTCTTCCTGTGCTTACGCATTACCTTTCACCGACGGAGTACGGTGTCGTCGCAATGTTTACGACGTTCTTGCCCATAATTGGCGCTTTTGTCGGTCTTAGTGTTCATGGTGCCATATCAAGACGATGGTTCGATAAAGAAAACGTAAAAATAGACGAGTACGTCTCCAGCTGCATATTTATACTTCTATGTAGCATGGTCGTGGTATTGATAGCCATTGGTGTTATGTCTTCTTGGTTGAGTGAAGCACTTTCTTTGCCATTGCATTGGCTTGTTGCTGCTGTTGTTGTTTCTTTTTGTGGATTTTTAATTCAGGTTAGACTAGTTATTTGGCAAGTTGAGAGCAAGCCTATACATTACGGCATTTTTCAATTTGGTAATGCTTTTTTGAACGCAGTTGTGTCTTTGGTATTGGTAGCCATATTGCTATATGGATATAGTGGGAGGCTATGGGGGTACCTGGTTTCGGCGCTTTTTTTCGGGGCCTTGGGTATTGCCCTTTTGAAAAGGGATAGAATGTTGGGGGCGAGAATTCGCAGAGAGTATATTAAAGATGCACTTATGTTTGGCGTCCCTCTTATCCCTCATGTGATTGGTTCTTTCCTGATTGTTATTGCCGATAGATTAGTAGTCAAGGAGATCCTTGGAACAGAACAAGCGGGAATATATATGCTTGCTGTACAGGTTTCCCTGGTCCTGAATATGATATTTGTTTCCTTGGAGAAGGCTTACACTCCTTGGCTTTATAAGCGACTTAAAGATAATATCAGTCACCAAAAGGAAGGCGTCGTTAGATTGACATATTTGTTATTTGGTTTGATATCAACTCTGGTTTTTGTAATGATTTTCCTGTCTGATATACTCATCAATATCATTGCTCCTCCTGAGTATTCTGGCGCTGCTGAGGTATTGCCGTGGCTGTTCATGGCGCAGGGATTTCACGGGATGTATTATCTTGTTACTAACTATTTATTCTTTAATAGAAAAACTTATGTTACAGCATCAATTACTATTTTCTGTGGTGGAATTTCGATATTTTTGACAATAATACTGACTTACAATTTTGGGCTAGTCGGTACAGCTGTAGGTACAGCCATAGGTCTGTTTTTTCAATTTTCCCTAACGTGGTTAATGGCAGCGAAAGTACATTCCATGCCTTGGTTTAGGAAAGCTACTGAATAATATTTATGAATGCGTTGGAGAGAAAAAGATGAAGGTACTTGTTACGGGGGCAGATGGGTTCATCGGTTCGCACCTGACCGAGCTCCTCGTCCGTGAAGGCTACCAAATAAAAGCGCTTTCCCAGTACAACTCATTTAACTATTGGGGTTGGCTGGAAGATGTCGACTGTCGGGACCAAATCGAGGTGCTCAACGGTGATGTGCGTGACCCGCACTATTGCAAGCATATTACCAAAGATGTCGATGTCATCTTCCACCTGGCGGCGCTGATAGCGATTCCCTACTCCTACGTAGCACCGGACAGCTACGTGGATACTAATATCAAAGGCACGTTGAATATCTGCCAGGCGGCGCTTGAAAATGGCGTCAAGCGAGTGATTCACACTTCAACCAGTGAGGTCTATGGCACGGCTCAATACGTCCCGATCGACGAGGACCACCCGCTGCAGCCGCAGTCGCCCTACAGCGCTTCGAAGATCGCAGCCGATGCCATGGCGATGAGCTTCTACAATGCCTTTGATCTGCCGGTGACAGTGGCGCGACCCTTCAATACCTACGGGCCACGTCAGTCAGCTCGTGCGGTGATTCCCGCTATCATTAGCCAGGTCGCCAATGGCTTGAAGCAGATCAAGCTTGGCGATGTCTCGCCGACCCGCGATTTCAACTATGTCGAAGATACCTGCCAAGGATTCCTGGCGCTGGCCAACTGCGACGCTGCCGTGGGCCAAACGGTCAATATCGCCTCGAACTACGAGATCTCGGTGGGGGATACGCTCAACCTCATTCGTGAACTGATGGGCAGCGATGTCGAGTTCATCACTGACGAGCAGCGCCTGCGGCCAGGCAAGTCCGAAGTCTTCCGCCTGTGGGGGGACAATACTCGTATCCGCAAACTGACCGGTTTCGCCCCGCAGCACGATATCCGTGCCGGCCTGCAGAAGACCATCGACTGGTTCACCCAGCCCCACCATCTGGCCAAGTACAAGGCTGATCTCTACAACGTTTGAGTGCTGCAATGCTGCAACCATTGATCGATTTCGTGCGCGACCACTATCGCACAAACAACTTTATCCCTCTGCATGCCCCTGTCTTTAGCGGAAACGAAAAAGCCTACGTTGGCGAGGCCATCGATTCCACCTTCGTCTCCAGCGTCGGTGCCTTTGTGGGCCGCTTCGAGCAGGATATGGCGGCCTACACCGGCAGTCCGCGTGCGGTTGCTACGGTCAACGGCACTGCGGCCCTGCACGTGGCGCTGCGGTTGGTGGGCGTGGAACAAGACGATTACGTGATCACCCAGCCGCTGACTTTCGTCGCTACCTGCAATGCCATTGCCTATTGCGGCGCGATGCCGATCTTCGTCGATGTGGATCGCCATACCTTGGGTCTTTCTCCCACGGCGCTGGCGGAGTGGCTTGAGGCCCACGCCTTTCGTGATGACAGTGGTCAGTGCAGGCGGCGCGAGGACGATGGCGTTATCCGTGCCTGTCTGCCTATGCACACCTTCGGCCATCCGGCGAACTTAGACGGCCTAGTACGGGTCTGCCGCGATTGGGGCTTGCCGCTGGTGGAAGACGCCGCCGAGTCCCTGGGCAGCACTTATCACGGCCGACATACAGGCACCATCGGTGACCTGGGCACGCTGAGTTTTAATGGCAACAAGGTGATCACCACCGGCGGCGGGGGGATGCTCCTGGCCGACCAGGCGCTAGGCGAGCGGGCCAAGCATCTCACCACAACTGCCAAGCAGCCGCACACCTATGAATACGTGCATGACGAGTTGGGCTACAACTATCGGCTGCCGAATCTCAATGCTGCCCTGGGCTGTGCCCAGCTTGAGCAACTCGATGCCTTCATCGACGAGAAGCGCCAGTTGGCGGCCGACTATGCGGCTTGCCTGGCCGGTAGTGAGATGACGTTTGTCACCGAACCGGAAGGCTGCCGCAGCAACTACTGGCTCAATGCCATCATTTGTCCGGATCGTCCCCAGCGCGACCAGCTGCTTGAGGTGACCAATCAACAAGGCATCATGACACGCCCGATATGGCAGTTGATGAACCACTTGCCCATGTATGCCAAGGCCCCGGCCGGCGAACTGCCTAATGCCTTGTGGCTGGAGTCGCGCGTGGTCAATCTGCCTAGCGGTATCCGCGCTGCCCAAGGAGCAATTGATGCGTAAGATTGCAGTCTTCACGGGGACGCGGGCCGAGTATGGCCTGTTATATTGGCTGATGAAGGAAATTGAACAAGACGGGTCACTTGAACTCCAGCTCATTGTAAGCGGTATGCATCTGTCGCCGGAATTTGGTGAGACCGTTACTGCAATTGAACAGGATGGTTTTACGATTGATGCGCGAGTAGAAATGCTGCTTTCTTCGGGAACCGGTGTGGGTATCGCTAAATCTATGGGGGTGGGAACTATTGGATTTGCTGATGCCTTGGATCGGCTACGTCCTGACTGGCTTGTCGTCTTGGGGGACCGGTTTGAAGCTTTGTCTATTGCCCAGACAGCTATGGTTATGCAAATTCCGCTGGCTCATATTCACGGCGGCGAACTCACTGAAGGCCTGATCGACGAGGCCATCCGCCATGCCATTACCAAGATGGCTCAGCTGCATTTCACAAGCACAGAAAGGTATCGCAGCCGGGTCATTCAGCTCGGCGAACAGCCAGATCGTGTTATCAATGTCGGAGCTCCGGCGATTGAGAACATCCTTCGTATACAGTTGCTTGATCAAACAGAGCTGGAGCATTCGCTGAAATTCAAGCTGGGTGAGCGCCCACTCCTTGTGACGTATCATCCGGTCACGCTGAAAGAGGGGGGAGGAATTGAATCGTTACGGGAACTTTTGTCAGCACTTGAGGAGCTGCTACCAGAAACTAAGATCGTATTGACATTTCCGAACGCAGATGCTCATGGGCGCGAGCTTATTCCCGTTTTGCAAATTTTTGCGAAAAAATACCCTGAGAGTGTCTTACTCATCACATCACTTGGCCAGATTCGTTATCTCAGTCTCATGAAAATTTGTGGTGCTGTTGTTGGAAACTCATCAAGTGGACTTCTTGAGGCTCCAGCTATGGGTGTACCGACAGTGGATATTGGCATCCGGCAAAGAGGGCGCCTCAAGCCCGAAAGTGTTGTTCAGGCGGAGGAAGATTTGGAATCCATCCGTGGGGCATTGAAAATAGCGCTTTCACCCGCCCATCGTCAAAAATGCATCCATGCTCCCAACCCCTACGGAGACGGTCACGTGGCTAAAAATATCGTTCATTCTCTAAGAAGTATTTCCGGAAAGAAAAGTCTTTTTAAAGTCTTTTACGACTTGGAGTTTTAATGAGAATATGCTTGATAGGCTGCGTCGAGTTTAGTGGATGGGCTCTTAAGAGATTGTTTGAGCTAGAGTCTGTAGGCATCTGCACCGTCGCTGGCGTTATAACGAAGAAAGCCTCATCATTCAATGCCGATTTTTGTGACCTTTCAGGCTGTGTGGAAGAAGTGAATGCTGATCCGGCCATTGTTCACTTTTACAAGAACCAGGAAGCGGCGACTTCATTCATCAGGGATGTCAGAGCAGACATTGTGTTCTGTTTTGGCTGGAGCTCACTGTTGGGCCCAGAGATGTTGTCAGCTGCACCCAGAGGGGTGATTGGGTTTCATCCCGCGGCATTGCCCCAAAACCGGGGGCGTCATCCGATCATATGGGCGCTGGTACTGGGGTTGGATGAAACGGCCTCTACGTTTTTTCAGATGGATGAAAAAGCAGATTCGGGGCCGATCCTTTCCCAAAAGCCTGTTCCAATTTCGCCAGATGATAATGCCAGTACGCTCTACCAGAAAATCACCGAAACGGCCCTAGCGCAGATAGAGCAATTTACCCCGGCGCTGGTCCGGAACAGTGCCAAATTTCAGCCCCAAGACCACACTCAGGCAACCTACTGGCGCAAGCGTAGCCTAACTGACGGAATTATTGACTGGCGAATGGATGCCGTTGCTGTTCATAACTTGGTCAGGGCATTGCACCACCCATATCCGGGCGCCGAGTTCCAGTCAGTCCAACATGGCGCTGTAAAGGTGTGGCAGACCAGCCTGTCGGAATCATTATTTTCCAGGAATTTTGAACCCGGCAAGATCCTGGATGTGCAGCCTAGGCGGGTTCTCGTCAAATGCGGTGGCGAGAGTGCTATCTGGCTGGAAAATATCAAGTTGGGATTAAACTGTATTGAGGGCGGCTATTTATGATACAAGCTTCAACCACGGTATTAGTTATCGCTCCCCACCCGGACGATGAAACTTTGGGGTGCGGTGGTACTCTACTAAAACTGAAAGCCCAAGGTGCGAACGTCCACTGGTTGATTGTTACGACCATTGCGGGTGTCCCAGGCTTTTCCAGCACCCAAGCACAGAAGCGCGCCCAAGAAATTGATTTAGTCGCTGAAGAATACGGGTTCGACGGCGTTCACAAGTGTGAACTGCCAACCGCCATGTTGGATACGTTAAATAAGGGCGAGTTAGTTTTCTCGATGGCTGAGGTGATAAATCACCTTAAGCCAGATACCTTGTTCTTACCTTACCGCAACGACGTGCATAGCGACCATGCGTCGGTTTTCGATGCCATTGTATCGGCCAGTAAGTCTTTTCGCTCACCGTTTGTACGGTCAATCTATGCTTACGAGACTTTGTCTGAAACAGACTTTGGTTTACGTCCAGACGATTCAGGTTTTCGTCCCAATCTCTATATTGATATTGGTGGTTATTTAGAGAAAAAAATTGATATAATGAAGCTTTTCGATGGAGAAATGGGTGTATTTCCGTTCCCACGAAGTGAGGAATGTATTCATGCATTGGCTACCTTGCGAGGTGCACAATCTAATGCCCAAGCAGCAGAAGCTTTTATGATTCTCAAGGAAATTCGATGAGTGGAAAGACTTACATCATAGCCGAAGCGGGGGTCAACCATAACGGCGACCGTCAACGCGCCTTTGATCTAGTCGATGCGGCTGCCATTGCCGGTGCCGATGCGGTCAAGTTTCAGACCTTCAATGCGAAACGGCTGGCCGCGCTGACCGCTCCCAAGGCCGCTTACCAGAAGCAGACCACCGCAGCCGATCAGAGTCAGCTCGAGATGCTCGAGGCCTTGGAACTGCCCCTCGAATGGCACGCTGCGCTACAGGTCCATGCGCACCAGCGGGGCATTGAGTTTCTGTCCACGGCCTTCGACATCCAGAGTCTGGCGTTTCTGGAAACCCTCGACTTGCCGTTCTACAAGGTGCCTTCTGGGGAGCTGACCAACGGTCCCCTGCTTTGGGCCTTTGCGCGCACCGGTAAGCCGTTGGTTCTCTCCACTGGCATGGCCACGCTCTCCGAGGTCGAGCAGGGCCTGGCCGTCGTCAGTCATGCGCTGAGAAATGACCAGCCGCCTACCTCGCTGAACGAGGTCTGGCAGTGCTGGAGCGATCCCCTGGCGCGTGCCGCTCTGGTCGGCCAGGTTAGCCTGCTGCACTGCACCTCTCAGTATCCCACCCCGATGCATGAAGTGAACCTCAAGGCTCTGAACACGCTGGCCGAGGTGTTCCGGTTGCCGGTGGGCTATTCTGATCACACCCAGGGCACGCTGATTCCAGTGGCCGCCGTGGCTCGCGGTGCCACAATCCTCGAGAAACATTTTACCCTCGATCGTCAGTTGTCTGGTCCGGATCACAAGGCCTCGCTGGAACCGGATGAGTTGAAGCGCATGGTAGGAGAGATCCGCGCCATCGCCGAAGCCCTGGGGGACGGTCAGAAGGTGCCCCAAGCAAGCGAATGGGATACTCGGAGTGCCGCGCGGCAGAATCTGGTCGCGGCTGCCCCCATCAAGCAGGGCGAGCAATTCTCCGCCAACAACCTCACCACCGCGCGGGCCGGGCAGGGCGAGCTGGCCATGGCCTACTGGGATCGTCTTAACCAGCCCGCTGCCCGTGATTATCAGCCGGGAGAGGCGGTGTGAGCCCTTTGCCCGTCATTTTGCTGGGGGGCGGTGGGCACGCCAAGGTGGTGCTCGATCTGCTTCGTGTCCTCAAACGTAACGTTCTTGGCGTTTGTGACCCCGGGCTGGCTGACCAGGGTATCCAACTATGGCGCGGCCTATCGGTGCTGGGTGACGACCACGCGGTCGAGCGATATGCCCCTGCTGACATCGAATTGGCCAACGGTACTGGCAGCTTGCCGGGCAACACATTGCGGTACCGTTTGCACACGCAGTTCACGCGCCAGGGATACCGCTTCGCTACGCTGGTCCATCCCAGCGCTATTCTCGGCTCGGGCGTCAAGCTTGGCCAGGGGGTGCAGATCATGGCCGGAGTGATCGTGCAGGCTGATAGCCGCATTGGCGATAACGTCATCCTCAACACACGGGCGTGTATCGATCATGACGGTGTGATCGGTGACCATGTGCATGTGGCCCCCGGTGCCGTGATGTCAGGTGACGTCACATTGGGCGACGGTTGCCACATCGGCGCCGGGGCTAATTTGCTGCAGGGGATACGGCTCGGCAGCGAGGTCGTGATCGGCATCGGAACCACCGTGCTTACCAACGTGGCAGCCGGGCATCAACAGACAGGCCAACCGCCCCGAGCACCACGCCGTATCAATGAGGAATGAGTTGACGATGAAGAAATGGGAACGCGCTCTCGTAAGCCCCGTTACGACTCTAGGCGAAGCGATCAAAGTGTTGGATCGTGAAGCCCTGCGCATTGCGTTGGTCGTCGATGATCAACAACGCTTGCTCGGTACTTTGACCGATGGCGACGTGAGACGTGCTCTGTTGGACAAGCAAACAATGGATGCGACCGTCGAGGAGATCATGTTCCGCCTCCCCAAGGTGGCATATCAGGACTGGAGCAAGGCCCGAATGCTGGCTTGGATGGAGCAGCACGAGCTGCTGCAGCTTCCCATCGTCGACGACCATAACGTCCTCATCGGGTTGGAGACACTGCATGGCTTACTGCAGAAGCCGCGCCAGGACAACCCGGTATTTCTGATGGCCGGGGGATTTGGCAAGAGGCTACGCCCCCTGACCAATACCTGTCCCAAACCGATGTTGCGGGTCGGTGATAAACCGATCCTCGAACTGATTCTCGAAGGCTTCGTCAACGCGGGCTTTCACCGCTTCTATATTTCCACGCACTACATGCCGGAACAGATTCGCGATCACTTCGGTGACGGCAGCCAGTGGAATATTAGCATTCAGTATATTTATGAAGAAATCCCTCTTGGCACTGGGGGGGCGCTGGGGCTGCTGCCTCATGATGAGATCGACCTGCCGTTGTTCATGATGAATGGAGATATACTCACTAACCTCAACCTCTTAGCGCTATTAGCATTTCATGAGGAGCATGGTGGTAAGGCCACCATGTGTGTGCGCGAGTTCGATTATCAGGTGCCTTACGGCGTTATCGAAGCTGACGGTCAACGTGCCAAAGCTATAGTCGAGAAGCCGGTGTATACTTTCAATATCAATGCGGGGATCTATCTGCTTGCTGCCGATCTTGTTAAGAGCGTAACCCCAGGAACACGAATTGATATGCCAACATTGCTGGAGAAGCAAATGGCTGATGGTAACGGGGTCAACCTCTATCCACTGAAAGGGTACTGGTTAGATATTGGTCAAGTTGATGATTTTCAGCGTGCACAGGCGGATGTTGAGGGACAGCTACATGGCCGGTAATATCGATTCACTTAAGTCTCACGCGATCATACCTGCTCGACGCGGCAGCAAGCGTTTGCCTGGCAAGAATATGCGTGAATTGGCAGGTAAACCACTGATCCAGTGGACCATTGAGGCTGCACAGCAAAGTCGAGCCATAGGTACCGTGATTGTTACCAGCGACGATCCCGCTGTGTTGTCATTGGCTCTTGAACTTGGTGTGGATGCCGTAATCGACCGGCCTTTCGAGTTGGCGACGGATACGGCCAAGACCTCAGCAGTAATCATGCATGCTATTCACTTTATTAAGGCTCAGGGGGTTCACCCCAATACCCTTTGCCTACTCCAGGCTACATCCCCTTTGCGGACCGCTAATGATATTGATGACGCTCATGACCTTTATGTCGCTTCAAAAGCACCAGCGGTGATTTCGGTATGTCAACTAGATCATCCCATCGCTTGGTGCGGAGCTCTGGACGAGAGTTTGTCAATGCGAGACTTCGCAGAAAAGATCCGTGAGGAGAAACTGAGCCAGGATCATGAGAAACATTATCGGTTGAATGGAGCTATCTATATTGCGCGCTATGATGCTTTCATTCGAATGAATGGATTCTTAAGTAATGAGACTTTGGCTTATATAATGTCAAGGGAGCATTCTATTGATATAGATGAAGAGATGGATTTCAAACTTAGTCAACTAATGCTAGATAAATATGCGTAAAATTAGCAAGATTTATCATTTTATCATTGCTCTAGGCTTTCATCAGAGCAAATATTCAAATATAAGAAGATCTCCTTTGCTATTGATACGGCATGATTCGGACTGCGGCTACAGATATCGCGGACGTATTTATTCACAAATTATAGATTCATTAGCAGATTTCGCTCTATACCATGGTATAAAGAGTTTGAGTATTGCATCGCCTTTTAGCCGATTTAGTGGTGCTTCTGCCCACAACGACCCATTGGCATTTAACCGAACTTTTCTTCGAATCGCTCTAGTCTCGGCGATTCTTGCGCGGGTCGTGGGCCATAGCCGTGCCCTTGCTTACAAACGTGAAGCCAGCATCGCAGTATGGGAGAGAATACTGAATCGAGCACAGCCGCAAGTGGTCATTGGTATTCAACCTAATCGGTATTTGTGTGCTGCTTGCAAGGCGGTGAATATATCTGTTTATGATTACCAACACGGGGTCATTGCCCCTGATCATTGGTGGTATGGCAATGTTTTACCGAAAGAAATACCGTATGATGAACTACCAAGTGGTATCCTCTGTTGGGACAGAGCGAGCGCTGAATCTCTTGTTTCATGGGCGCCGAAGCGCGCGGTTCAGGTCCGCATTCTGGGAAATCCATGGTTTAAAAGATTCGAAGATAGAATTCCAAGCGACAATCTCGTCAATGAGGCATTGGACCTAGGTGTTATTTGCAATGACGGCAAGCCCGCAATTCTTATATCATTGCAATGGGGTTTAAAAGAGCACTACTACTACGACACTGAATTCAACAACGTGATGTGTGAAGCCCTCGTCCAGGTCATTAAAAGAACTCATCAGCGCTACAATTGGATGCTGCGACTTCATCCGGTCCAACTCCATGGCGTTGAAGGCCGCGAGACACGTGAGTTTCTTCGCCGAGAGTTTGGTCAGCTCGAGGGGGTGGACTGGGAAGAAGCTAGCCGGTTGCCCCTGCCTGTCGTGTTGAAGCGTACCCAGCTTCACATAACAGACATGAGTACAGTGGTCACCGAATCAGCTTGGTACGGAGTTCCATCAGCGATTCTCAATCCCTTTTTAAGACCAGGAGAAAAATTAGAGACATTATTTAAAGAGGAAAGGAAAATTGGTATCGCAAGCTTGGTTAAACAAAGTGTGCCTGACATTGAGCAGTGGATTGTAAACGCTCTGGAAGCCCAGCAAGAAACGCACGCTGTGGAACCCGAAGAGAGCCTGTTGGAATTTTTGAGGGAGACTGTTTCCGTTGACGACACGCTCGACGATACAAATTATTGATTATGGCGCTGGTAATATTGCTTCCGTAGCAAACATGATCGAATACGTCGGTGGAGAAGCCGATATTGTAATCTCGCCAGATCAGCTGAAATGTGATGTAAAAATCATATTGCCGGGTGTTGGCGCATTTGACCATGGCATGACCTGCCTAGAAGAGGGTGGCTGGATTCCAGCATTGGTGGAGTGTGTGCAAACAAAACGTACACCCATTCTCGGAATTTGCCTTGGCATGCAGTTGATGTGTAATAGTAGCGAAGAGGGTCAAAGGCCGGGACTCGGTTGGATAGATGCGTCGGCACGCAGATTTACATTCTCTGCTGACAGCGGACTTAAAGTTCCCCACATGGGATGGAACCGTGTTGTGGTATCAACGTGCGATGAACTGGTCAGCGATGAGACGGATACCGAGAAGAGGTTCTACTTCGTGCATTCTTATTATATTAGTTGCGCGCGGGAGGAGGACGTCATTTTAACTTGCCATCATGGTCATGATTTCGTGGCGGGTTTTCATCGCGAGAATATTTGGGGGCTACAGTTCCATCCAGAGAAAAGTCACCGGTTCGGAATGGAAGTGTTCCGCCGCTTCCTGGAGGTGTGAGGTGTTAAGTCATCGTGTGATACCTACCCTTCTATTGAGTAAAGGTGGGTTAGTAAAGACCACCAAATTCAAACAGCCGAAGTATGTGGGTGACCCAGTAAATGCTATTCGCATTTTTAATGAGAAAGAAGTGGATGAGTTGGTTGTGTTGGATATTGATGCCTCCCGTGAGGGTCGAGAGCCGGACTACGATGCGATTGCTGAATTTGCTTCCGAGTGCTTCATGCCTCTTGCGTATGGAGGCGGGATTCGAACTGTAAAGCAGGCGCGTACGCTCTTTTCACTTGGGTTAGAAAAAGTCGTTCTCCAGACTGCAATTCTCGATAATACAGAACTTATTTCAGATATTGCCCAGCGCTTTGGTTCGCAAAGTGTTATTGCTTCAGTCGATATCAAACGAGATTGGAGGGGACGGGCAAAAATATGGTCAGCTGCAAAACGGAAAAAACTCGACCCTCCCTGGTTGGATAAACTGCAGGAGTTCGTTGATGCTGGAGCAGGTGAAATTCTACTGAATAGTGTAGACAGGGACGGTACGCAGCAGGGTTATGACAACGAGCTGATAGCGACAGCGGCTAAGGCGCTCTCGGTACCGGTGATTGCCCTCGGAGGAGCTGGAAAACTCGAGCATCTGGCCTCTGTGGTAGAGTCCGGTGCGTCCGCAGTGGCGGCTGGTAGCCTGTTTGTGTTTCAAGGGCCCCATCGCGCCGTCCTCATCAGCTACCCTCGCTACTCAGTCCTCGAATCTCTGTTTCGGAGTTAATATATTATGGCATCAACCAACCATCAGATATGTATCCGCTGTGTCATGGACACCACGGCAAAAGACATTAGATTTGATGAGGACGGTATCTGCAACTACTGCACTTACTTTGAAAACCATGTAAATGATGTTGTGTTTGAGTCGGAAGAGGAACGTTCTGTCAGGCGAAAACAGTTCATCAAGGAGGTAAAAGCTGCAGGGAAAAGAAAGCCCTATGACTGTGTAATGGGGCTTTCGGGAGGTGTGGACAGCTCTTATGCTCTTCATCTGGCTTTGCAAGAGGGACTTAGACCATTAGCAGTCCACATGGACAATAACTGGAATTCCGAGTTGGCCACAAACAATATTAAAAATCTGGTTTCTGGACTTAATGTTGATCTTCATACTCACGTGATAAATTGGCCAGAATATCGGAATCTCATGCAATCGTTTTTTGATGCTGACGTTATTGACGTTGAGCTTTTGTACGATAACGCAATGTTGGCAGTCAACTACAATCAGGCGAGGAAGTACGGTATAAAGTATATTCTGAGTGGTAGCAACTCCGCCACGGAAGGGATGCCAATGCCGCAAGACTGGAACTGGAAGAAGTGGGATAAAAAGAATATAAAGGCTCTTGGAAAGCGCGGTGGAGTGAAGGTAAAAACCTTCCCATCGATTGGAATAGTTGATTACCTAATTAACCGTTTAGTTTACGGTATTCAGTGGGTTCCGTACCTTGATTATTATGATTATCAAAAAACTAAAGCTATGGACTTGCTGGAAGAAAAATATAATTATAAACGATATCCATATAAGCATTACGAATCTGTGTTTACCCGATTTTACCAAGGTTACATTCTTCCTGAGAAATTCGATGTGGATAAAAGGAAGCTGCATCTCGCCACTCTGGTTATGAGTAACCAAATAAGTCGAGAAGAGGCCCTTAAAATTTTAGAGAGTTCACCTTATCCCACCGAAAAAGAATTACATACGGATAAAAAATATTTTTTAAAAAAAATGGGTTGGACAGAACAAACTTTGGAGCTTTATCTGAGACGTGAGCCCCGAGCGCACGATGAGTATCCTAGCAGTGTTATATTATGGGAATTTATGAGGAAGTTGTATAAAGCATATAAATAATTCTGCCAAATTACTTGTGTTTATTAACTAGTACTTGTCCGGTTCTATGCTGGAAATATTTGACAGACAAGCATTTATTGCCATAGCGTGCTTTCATCAAGGCTTTATCTGGAACTACGCAAAGATAACCTTGATCTGATTGCATCATACACCATTGTCTGCGAATTGAAATCGGAACTGGTTTCGCCAATTGGGGTGGTTTACGAATCGGCGACACAGTTACTGATATTGATTAGGTGTCGGGCCCCAGGCCTTATCCGTCAATGTAGATGTCAAGCCCAGTCCCTCAGTGATCACCGGCGTCGCACCGCCTGGAAGTGGACGAAGCGCTTGCCCAGCATGATCACCGCCGTTGCCGACCGGCTGCGTGAGGAGTGGAGCCCCCAGCAGATCAGCGGTTTCATGGCGCTCTTGGCCGGCGTAGGCGTCAGTCATCAGTGGATCTACTCCTTGATCTGGGATGACACGGCGCAGGGTGGCGATCTCTGGCAGCATCTCCGTCAGCCCAAACGGCGCAGCAAGCACCGGGCCCAGGCCAAGAGCGCAGGGCTTGGCATGATTCCCAACCGGGTGGGCATCGAGCATCGCCCGGCTGAGGTCGATGACCGGCGCTTCATTGGCCACTGGGAGGGCGACACCTTGATCCAGGGGCACAAGCAATCAGGGCTAGTCACGCTGGTAGAGCGTCATAGTGGTTACCTGCTGGAGGCACGGCTGCCCAAGATCTCGGCGGAGTTGACGAAGGCGTCCATGATCCAGTTGTTGAAGCGTCACCGCGGAGCGGTGAAGACCATAACACTGGACAACGGGCTACCTGCGTAAGTGGCAGCATCATGGACAAAAAGGCCCTTGCCAATGTCAGCATAGCCCAGGCATCGGCAAGGGAATCATTCCTGGCAGCCCGCCATGTCTCGGAGCAGTGGCACACCATAGTGACAGGGGTCCAAGCCGTTCAGCTTGGCCCGACAGGGCTTAACAGAGGCTCATGGCATCCTGGCGGGCGGGCACGACCATTATCTACGGGGTCCTTGCGGCCCTACGGCCTCGCGAGAGCTGTCCCGCCGCCAGGAATGCCATACTCATGATAGCCCCGGTAGTCGACCTCTTGCTTGATCAGGGCATGCGCGACGCGGGCCATCTTAGCCGCGACGGCGGTGAGGGCCTTGCGCTTCAGGTCGGCATTGGTCGGATCCGCTTGCCTGTAACGCTCGAACTTGCCGCGAAAGCTGTTCTCACGCATTCGAATGGCGACCGTGGCCGCCAGCCAATAGGCATAACGAAGCCGGGCATTTCCACGTTTACCCAGTCGGTAACGGCTGCAGGTATTGCCACTCTGCGAGGCTGCCAGGTTGAAGCCGCAGAACTTCAAATACTGGCGGTGGTGCGAGAAGCGCCGAAGATCCCCGCTCTCCGCCAGGATCATCAAGGCGATGATCGGTCCAACTCCAGGCAGCGTCTGTAGCCGTACGAAGTCGGCGTTATCGCTCAGGTATGCCGCCGCCTGAGTCTCCAGCGCTTGGCGTTGCTCGGTCAGCGTGAGGATAGCGCCTTAGCTGAAGCTGGAAGGTACCGATCGCTGGCGAGTCTGGTGCAACGGGGAGACCCATGCTGGCGTGGGCCGTTTCGTAGAGGCCTTCCAGAAACTGCTGCTTGGCGACCTTGCGACCGACACACTCCCAGGCAGCCTCGACAAAGGCCTCGCGGCGTAATGCCATGATGCTAGCGGGGGTCAGGAAGGCTAGCAGGAAACGAGAGAACCAGATGGCCCGAGAGGTGCTCAAGTAGCGTTCCATCTCCGGAAAGTACAAGGTCAGGTAGTGGTTGACCAGGCTGTGCTGGCAGCGGGAGCGCGCCCGCGAAATCTGCTGATAGGTATTTGAAATTTCCTGAATGTCAAAGAACCCTTCGCGCAGCGGATCGTGAAATGGCTGCACCATGCCGTGGGTCAGCAGGTACATCAAGACACGCGCATCCTTGCGGTCATGCTTGTCCCACGAGGTATACAGCGCTTACCGCACGCGAGCGCAGGCAAGGGACGAGGCTAGATGCACCTGAATACCGGCCTGCGCCAACCAATAGGCAATCGGACGATGGAAATCCGCTGTTGGCTCCAGCACCGCCAGGACGGGGATCTTCTGTTGTTTCAGGAAACCGATCAGCTCGTCATGGCCACCACGTGTTAATGGCCAAGTAAAGTGACCCAGTACCGGCCAACGCTTTTGACCCACCCCCGAGGTGGCAGCGCTGCCACCATCCACCTACCGTGTCGGCTCAGCCAAGGGTCGGGACGGAGATGT
>NZ_QPKI01000032.1:0-344 GCF_003339685.1 Halomonas sp. DQ26W
TTGGAGTATCTTCAGATCACGACTGGAGGCCGCAGGCCTCCCGGCGGCGTTGCCGGTGCCGGCGACCATCGCCTACGCCGTGGCCTCCGCCGAGGCGCCTGACGGCGCCAGTCGCGATGGGAACACGGAGCGCCGAACCGAGCGCTCCAACAGCGATCCTCTCCACCGACGGTGCCACGTCGTTGTTGGAGTATCTTCAGATCACGACTGGAGGCCGCAGGCCTCCCGGCGGCGTTACCGGTGCCGGCGACCATCGCCTACGCCGTGGCCTCCGCCGAGGCGCCTGACGGCGCCAGTCGCGATGGGGAGCAGCGCTCCAACAGCTGTTTTTTCCATTAAGGCAA
>NZ_QPKI01000032.1:566-39265 GCF_003339685.1 Halomonas sp. DQ26W
CCGCCGAGGCGCCTGGCGGCGCCAGTCGCGATGGAGACCAGCGCTCCGACAGCGATCCTCTCCACCAACGGCGCCACACCGCTGTTGGAGTATCTTCAGATCACGACTGGAGGCCGAAGGACTCCCGGCGGTGTTGCCATGGTCGCGGTTATTGCCAACGTCGGCAGCCGCCGCCGGGCGCCTGGCGGCGCCAGTCGCGATGCGGAGCAGCGCTCCAACAATGATTCTTTCTACCGACGGTGCCACGCCGCTGTTGGAGTATCTTCAGATCGCGACTGGAGGCCGAAGGACTCCCGGCGGCGTTACCGATGGTCGCGGTTATTGCCAGCGCGGCAGCCTCCGCCGAGGCGCCTGCCGGCGCCAGTCGCGATGGGGACCAGCGCTCCAACAACGATCCTCTCCACCAACGGCGCCACCCCGCTGTTGGAGTATCTTCAGATCGCGACTGGAGGCCGAAGGACTCCCGGCGGCGTTACCGGTGCCGGCGACCATCGCCTACGCCGTGGCCTCCGCCGAGGCGCCTGACGGCGCCAGTCGCGATGCGGAGCAGCGCTCCTACAGCTGCTTTTTCCTGCCATAACAGGCGACTACCACCCTGTAGGAGTATCTTTAGATCACGACTGGAGGCCACAGGCCTCCCGGCGGGGTTGCCATGGTCGCGGTTATTGCCAGCGCGGCAGCCTCCGCCAAGGCGCCTGGCGGCGCCAGTCGCGATGCGGAGCAGCGCTCCAACAGCTGCTTTTTCCTGCCATAACAGGCGACTACCACCCTGTAGGAGTATCTTTAGATCACGACTGGAGGCCGAAGGACTCCCGGCGGTGTTGCCATGGTCGCGGTTATTGCCAACGTCGGCAGCCGCCGCCGGGCGCCTGACGGCGCCAGTCGCGATGGGGACCAGCGCTCCAACAGCTGTTTTTTCCATTAAGGCAAACCACACCGCTGTCGGAGTATCTTCAGATCACGACTGGAGGCCGAAGGACTCCCGGCGGGGTTGCCATGGTCGCGGTTATTGCCAACGTCGGCAGCCTCCGACGGGCGCCTGGCGGCGCCAGTCGCGATGGGGACCAGCGCTCCAACAGCTGTTTTTTCCATTAAGGCAAACCACACCGCTGTTGGAGTATCTTCAGATCACGACTGGAGGCCGAAGGACTCCCGGCGGTGTTGCCATGGTCGCGGTTATTGCCAACGTCGGCAGCCGCCGCCGGGCGCCTGGCGGCGCCAGTCGCGATGGGGACCAGCGCTCCAACAGCTGTTTTTTCCATTAAGGCAAACCACACCGCTGTTGGAGTATCTTCAGATCACGACTGGAGGCCGAAGGACTCCCGGCGGTGTTGCCATGGTCGCGGTTATTGCCAACGTCGGCAGCCGCCGCCGGGCGCCTGACGGCGCCAGTCGCGATGGGGACCAGCGCTCCAACAGCTGTTTTTTCCATTAAGGCAAACCACACCGCTGTTGGAGTATCTTCAGATCACGACTGGAGGCCGAAGGACTCCCGGCGGTGTTGCCAGGGTCGCGGTTATTGCCAACGTCGGCAGCCGCCGCCGGGCGCCTGACGGCGCCAGTCGCGATGGGGACCAGCGCTCCAACAGCTGTTTTTTCCATTAAGGCAAACCACACCGCTGTTGGAGTATCTTCAGATCACGACTGGAGGCCGAAGGACTCCCGGCGGCGTTGCCGGTGCCGGCGACCATCGCCTACGCCGTGGCCTCCGCCGGGCGCCTGACGGCGCCAGTCGCGATGGGGACCAGCGCTCCAACAGCTGTTTTTTCCATTAAGGCAAACCACACCGCTGTTGGAGTATCTTCAGATCACGACTGGAGGCCGAAGGACTCCCGGCGGCGTTACCGGGGCCGGCGACCATCGCCTACGCCGTGGCCTCCGCCGAGGCGCCTGGCGGCGCCAGTCGCGATGGGGACCAGCGCTCCAACAGCTGTTTTTTCCATTAAGGCAAACCACACCGCTGTTGGAGTATCTTCAGATCACGACTGGAGGCCGAAGGACTCCCGGCGGCGTTGCCGGTGCCGGCGACCATCGCCTACGCCGTGGCCTCCGCCGAGGCGCCTGACGGCGCCAGTCGCGATGCGGAGCAGCGCTCCAACAGCTGTTTTTTCCATTAAGG
This sequence comes from Halomonas sp. DQ26W, assembly GCF_003339685.1. Lineage (GTDB taxonomy): Bacteria > Pseudomonadota > Gammaproteobacteria > Pseudomonadales > Halomonadaceae > Halomonas. The sequence goes on from NZ_QPKI01000032.1 coordinate 2,686, forward strand.
CAAACCACACCGCTGTTGGAGTATCTTCAGATCACGACTGGAGGCCGAAGGACTCCCGGCGGCGTTGCCATGGTCGCGGTTATTACCAGCGTCGGCAGCCTCCGACGGGCGCCTGCTGAGTCTTATGCGCAATCAGGAAAGCAAAACGCCCCGCAGCAGGGCTGCGAGGCGTTTCGGGAATCTGGTAGGACCAGGCGGATTTGAACCGCCGACCTCCACGATGTCAACGTGGCGCTCTAACCAACTGAGCTATGGTCCTGAAGGAAATCGTTGCCACAATGCGTTCGCCGCAAGACTCGGCTCGGCGCGCTGGTAGGACCAGGCGGATTTGAACCGCCGACCTCCACGATGTCAACGTGGCGCTCTAACCAACTGAGCTATGGTCCTGCATTCCGTGGGCGACAAAGCGCCTCGGCAACGGATGCATATCTTACCGATATCGCTGAAGTTTGCAAGCTTTCAAGGCACGCTTTTCACTCGTTCCACTGCTGCCAGCCAGCCCCGGTAGAGCCGCTCCCGCTCCGCCTCTGGCATTTGCGGCAAAAAGCGCTTTTCGCAGCGCCATAGCGCTGCGATCTCGTCAAGGTCGCGGTACCAGCCAAGATGCAGGCCGGCCATGTAGGCGGCACCAAGTGCCGTGGTCTCGAGCACCGTCGGTCGGTCGACCTGCACGCCCAGCATGTCGGCCAGGAACTGAACCAGCCAACCGTTCTTGACCATGCCGCCATCCACGCGCAACGTGCCCGGTGTCGCCTCCATGTCATCGCGCATGCAAGCCTGCAGGTCACGGGTCTGGTAGCAGACCGCCTGCAGGCCGGCGGCAACGATCTCGGCGATACCGGTATCCCGCGTCAAGCCGAAGATCGCCCCGCGCGCCTTCGGGTCCCAGTGCGGCGCCCCAAGCCCAGTGAATGCCGGAACCAGGTATACGCTGTGTCCATCCCGGGTCTCGCGGGCCAGCGCCTCGGTCTCGGCAGCATTGTCGAACAGTTTCAGGCCGTCGCGCAGCCACTGCACCGCGGCCCCGGCAACGAAGATACTTCCCTCCATGGCGTAGGTCGTCTTGCCGGCGATACGGTAGGCCACCGTGGTCAGCAAGCGATTGCGCGAAACGGCGGCCTTGCCCCCGGTATTGACGATCATGAAGCAGCCGGTGCCGTACGTGCTCTTGCCCATGCCGGGCTCGAAGCAGGCCTGGCCGACCAGGGCCGCCTGCTGATCGCCGACCACCCCGCCGATAGGCAGTTCAGCGCCCAGCAGGCTCGCCTCGGTGTGGCTGAAGTCGTCGCTACTGTCGCGCACATCGGGCAACAGGGCTTGGGGTATGTCGAAAAGCGCCAGCAGTTCGTCGTCCCACTGCTGGGTATGGATATTGAACAGCATGGTCCGGGACGCATTGGTGGCGTCGGTGGCATGCACGCGTCCGCCGGTCAGCCGCCACAGTAGAAAGGTATCGACCGTACCGAAGGCCAGCTCTCCCCGCTCGGCGCGCTCGCGGGCCCCCTCGACATTATCCAGCAACCAGGCCAGCTTGGTCGCCGAGAAATAGGGGTCGATCAGCAACCCGGTACGCGCCTGCACCAGCTCGGCATGACCCTGCTCCCGTAGCGCCTGGCAAGCATCTGCCGTGCGACGATCCTGCCAGACGATGGCGTTGTAGAGTGGCTCGCCGGTTTGCCGATCCCATAACAGCGTTGTTTCACGCTGGTTGGTGATCCCGATGCCAGCAATACTCGACAGCGGCTTGCCGCTCTTCTCGATCGCCTGCCGGCACGTCGACAGAACCGTGCTCCAGATCGCCTCGGGATCATGCTCGATCCAACCATCGCGGGGGAACTGCTGGGGAAATTCTTGCTGCACCACATGAGCCACGCTGCCACTGCGGTCGAAGAGAATGGCACGGGAGCTGGTGGTTCCCTGATCGATGGCAAGCAGGTAATCGGCCATGTTATGTCCTGTCATTGTATGTTCGTTTATGATCACCAAGGGTACGGCAGTGTGTTCGTATTGCTCTACGACTTTCAGCGCAATTCTCGACCACCCCCATTCCAGACCACCCCTGCCGGCAATCCGCCGGATAGCTTACAATCGTGAGATCGAAAGGGAGCCGACATGAATCAACAGCAACGCCAGGATGCGATCGTCGACCTGGTCCGCCGCCAGGGCTATGCCAGCATCGAACAGCTTACCGAACATTTCTCCGTCACCCCGCAGACGATTCGACGCGACCTGAACGCTCTGGCAGAAGAGGGCATGATACGTCGCGTTCACGGCGGTGCCGGCCTGGAATCGAGTACCGTCAATACCGCCTACAGCACTCGCAAGAACCTCAACCTCGAGGCCAAGCGACGCATTGCGAGCCTGGTAGCCAGCCATATTCCCGACCACTCTTCGCTCTTCATCAATATCGGTACCAGCAACGAAGTGGTCGCCGAAGCCCTGCTCGTTCATGAAGGGCTCGAGGTAATAACCAACAATCTCAATGTAGCGGCTATCCTCCAGCACAAGGAAGATTTCAACGTCATCATCGCCGGCGGACAGGTTCGTTCACGCGATGGCGGCATCATCGGCGAGGCCACCATCGATTTCATCAACCAGTTCAAGGTCGATTACGGCATCATCGGCATCAGCGGTGTCGACGAGGACGGCTCCCTGCTCGAATTCGACTACCAGGAGGCCCGGGTAGCACAGGCCATCATCCGCAACTCACGCCAGGTCTATCTCACCGCCGACCACTCCAAGTTCCATCGTAACCCGGTGGTACGCCAGGGCAATATCGCCCAGCTCGACGCCCTCTTCACCGATCGCGAACCCCCTGAAGCGATCGTCCACTTGATGAAGGCCCACGACGTGGCCCTGCACCTCGCCTGACAGGCCGAACGGCGCATCCAGAGATCGCTCCTCGGCCTGGCGCAGGCTGCATAGCGGGGCGCGCCGCGCTGTCTTGGCCCTCTGACTTCCCTTGATGTTCGGTTTTGATTCATCTATGTTCGTTTTCAAACACGGCATGATGTCTGGCGCTGAAAGCGCCAGCCTAACGGAGCCTGCATTCATGGCGGAAATTTCACGCAATCTACTCGACCTATTCGTTATCGGTGGCGGCATCAATGGCACGGGTATCGCCAATGACGCCGCCGGCCGCGGTCTTGATGTCGGACTCTGTGAACAGGGGGACCTGGCCGGCGCCACCTCCTCGGCGAGCAGCAAGCTGATCCATGGCGGGCTTCGCTATCTGGAGCATCATGAATTCCGCCTGGTAAGCGAGGCATTGCGGGAGCGGGAAACCCTGCTCAAGAAGGCACCTCACATCATCTGGCCATTGCGCTTCATTCTGCCCCACCGCTCGCACCTGCGTCCGGCCTGGATGATTCGTGCCGGTCTGTTCCTATACGACCATCTGGGCAAGCGCGAGCAACTGCTGGGCTCACGTGGTATTCGCTTCAGCGCCAATTCGGCGTTGAAGCCCGAGATCATGCGCGGTTTCGAATATTCAGACTGCTGGGTGGACGATGCCCGGTTGGTGGTCCTCAATGCCATCCAGGCCCGCGAGGGTGGTGCCGAGGTTCTCGTTCGCACGCGATGCATCGCCGCGTACGAGGAGCAGGGCCACTGGTGCATCGAACTCGAGGACCTGCGCACCGGCAAGTGCTTGCGGCGCTATGCACGCGCCCTGGTCAATGCCGCGGGGCCCTGGGTGGAAAGCGTGATTCGCGAGCAGACACATCGCACGTCACGCTATGCCATCCGCATGATTCAGGGCAGTCACCTGATCGTGCCCAGGCTCAACGGTGACGATCGCGCCTACATCCTGCAGAACAGCGATAGGCGCATCGTCTTCGTGTTGCCCTACGAAGATGACTTCAGCCTGGTCGGCACCACCGACCGCCGTTACGAGGGCGACCCCGCCCATGTCGCCATTACCACGGAGGAGATGGATTACCTGCTTGGGGTGGTCAATGGCAACTTCCGCCGGCAGCTGACGCGAAGCGATGTCATCAGCACCTTCTCAGGCGTCCGCCCCCTTTGCGATGACGAATCGTCAGACCCTTCGGCGATGACCCGTGACTATACGCTGGCTCTCGATGAACGAGGCACCCCGATGCTGTCGGTCTTCGGTGGCAAGATCACCACCTATCGTAAGCTGGCCGAGGCAGCACTCGAGACGCTCGCGCCACACCTACCCACCATGGGCCGCGCATGGACCGCCACGGCGGCGCTACCGGGCGGTGATATAGCGAACCAGATCGACTTTACCCAGGAACTGCTCGGTGCCTACCCCTGGCTGGGTGCTGACCGCGCCCGACGCTTTGCCCGGAGCTACGGAACCCTCTGCCTGCGCTTCCTCCGCGGAGCCGAGTCCGAGGCCGATCTCGGCAAGGCGTTCGGGGCCGGGCTGACGGCCGCCGAAGTCGACTACCTGATCGACCACGAATGGGCCACGAGCACCGAGGATATTTTATGGCGCCGCACCAAGCTCGGTTTGCGCTTGACGCTTCGCCAGCTCGACGCCCTGGTCGAGCATGTCAAGGCTCATTGCCAGACGCTGGCCGCCTGAGCGACAAAAACGACCGCTATTCAGGAATCCCGCCACGGGTCAGGCTGGCGGGATCGAGCAGACGCTCAAGCTCATCGCGACTCAAGTCGGTCTGCTCCTCTGCCACCTCGATAATGGGCCGGCCGGATTGATAGGCCTGCTTGGCGATGGCCGCCGCCGCATCGTAGCCGATGACACCATTGAGGGCGGTGACCAGAATCGGATTTCTCGCCAGTGGCTCAGCCATAGCCTCATCTCGCACCTTGAATGTCGCAATGGCTCGATCAGCCAACAAGCGTGCGGTGTTGCTCATCAACAAGATCGATGTCAGCAGATTATGTGCGACAAGCGGCAGCATGACGTTAAGCTGGAAGTTGCCACTCTGCCCTGCCACCGTCACCGCGGCGTCCAGACCGATCACCTGGGCCGCTGCCTGGGCCGCCGACTCAGGGATGACGGGGTTGACCTTGCCCGGCATGATCGAGCTGCCGGGCTGCAGAGCTTCGAGCTCGATCTCCCCGAGGCCCGCCAATGGCCCTGAGTTCATCCAGCGCAGGTCGTTGGCGATTTTCATCACCACACAGGCTAATCCCCTCAGCTGGCCGGAGAGCTCCACGGCACTATCCTGCGATGCGAGGCTGGCAAAGAAACTGTCGTTGGGCTGCAGTGACAACCCCGTCTGCTCGCTCAACTCGCGGGCCATGCGCTCGGCGAATTCGGGGTGGGCATTGATTCCGGTGCCCACCGCCGTACCGCCCTGGGCGAGCCGGCAAAGCCGCTGCATGGCGCTATCGAGTCGCTCGATGGCATGGCCCAGTTGACTCGACCACCCGCCCAATTCCTGACTCAGGCGCAGCGGCATTGCATCCATCAGGTGGGTGCGCCCTGTCTTGATCACCCCATCAAGTTCCATCGCTCTCTCGTCGATGGTCGCCCGCAGGTGCTCCAGGGCGGGCCGCAGCCGCGTTGTCACTTCCAAGGCTGCCGACAGGTGGATGGCGGTAGGGATCACGTCGTTGCTCGACTGTCCCATGTTGACATGATCGTTGGGCCCAACCGTCAGGTTGTTGCCGCTGGCCAGATGGGCGATCACTTCGTTGACGTTCATGTTGCTCGAAGTGCCGGAGCCGGTCTGGAAGACGTCCACTGGGAAATGCGTGTCGTGCTTGCCGTCGACGATCGCCTGTGCAGCCTCGACGATGGCCTCGGCCCGCTCGACATCCAGCAGCAGCAAGTCGCGATTGACCCGGGCTGCTGCTAGCTTGATGCGCGCAATGGCGTGAATGAAAGCAGCCGGCATCGCTTGCCCGGATACCTGAAAGTTATTGATCGCACGCTGGGTCTGGGCACCGTACAGGGCCTCGTACGGCACCTTCAGCTCACCCATGCTGTCGCGCTCTATGCGATGTTCGGTCATCTTCACTCCTCAGCGTCACTACTGTGGTTTCACCATGGTTGCCGCCGCCGCCTCTTGCAAGGGGGTGACTCCTTTCGCGGACAGCCCGGCAACTGTGCACACTATTCATCACCATTTTTCCGCTGGCAAAAGAATTACAATCAATACATTTAAAGAAGAATTAAATACAAAGCACTACATAACTAATCTAGCGTCATTAACGTTATGCCTCACCTCGTTCAAGTTTCTCCTTTCGACGCCAAAGTTGATAACTATCATAGAAAGATAACGCTATTTTTTACTAATATTGCCACTGAATTCCACTCAGCACATGATTCACGAATAACGAGAACGGAGCCACGTTCCATGAATAACATGACAGCCCTAACCCTTTTGCCGCAGGAACAACTCAGCACAGCCCATACCCACGAGGCGGGGGAGCTGAACCGTTACCGGCGACTAGCCCTCAGCTTTTTGCCGCTCGCTCCCCATATCAGCCGGCTGATGGCCGCTCTTGGAGTAGAATGCGAACAGCGAATCCAAGCTCTGCAGAACGTAGCCAGACAGTTGGATCTCGATGCGTGCGTCGACCTGAAACCCCCTATGGAGTCACCGTTTCTGGCCCGGTCAAGCCGACACTTCTTTGTGGTTGATGAGGCCATGAGCCAAGTGGTCCTGAAAGAGGCTGAAGAGGCCGCCGAGGTCACATGCAGGCTGTTCGCCTGGCTGCTGGAAACCAATGCGACACCAGAGTTGCATCGTCCTTTGCTGGCTTTCGTTACCCAGAAAAACAACGAATACCGTATTATACAGGAGTGTCGGGAAGCCGGCGGGCCGATCTTGCGCAACCGTGTATCCGACTCCGAAATGGCAGACGCCATGAAGTAGCAATAAAAAACTGCGCAGCACTAGAAGGCTGCCGGACTTAACACTGATCTACTGCAAAATCCGACAACCTCTTCGGCGGTCCCATTGCGGCCCGGCGTCTTGCTATGGACATGGCTATGGACATGACTGCCTTATGAACATAGCCTTTGGCGCCGGCCGCTGGCATCTGCTAGACGTTTCATACGTTCGGGATCGAGAATTCGGAATTCACAGCGGCGTGAGAACAGCAGGTTTTCCTGCTGGTATTTTACCAACATCCGACCCACCGTTTCGGGGGTCAGGCCCAAGTAACTGGCGATGTCCCTACGCGACATGGCCAGGCGAAAGTGATGCGGGGAGTAGCCCCGGAGTCGAAAGCGCTCGGAAATATCCATCAGAAAGCAGGCCAGCCGCACTTCGGCGGTCCGATGTAGAAGCAAGTGCAGGCTCAGGCGCTCATCGTGCATTTCTTGGCTGAGGCAACACTGTATGCGCCGGCGCACCTCTGCAGAGCGACCACAGAGCTCGTCAAGCTTGTAATAGGGGATCTCGCATACGGTCGTGTTTTCCAGTGCGACAAGCGAGCCTGGGTGCACTTTCTGGCTGATGGCGTCAAGGCCTATCAGTTCGCCAGGCAGCCAGAGCGCGGTGACGAGATGTTCGTCGCTGCCGGTCACGACGACCTGCTTGAGACTACCCGTTCGAACGGCGTACAGGCTGTCGAAGGCCGCGCCCTGGGTTGCGAAAGTCTCGTGCTTGTCCAGCGTAACGGCCGGACGGACGATATCATTGAGCTCAGCCATCTCTTTCAGAGGCAGGCCTGCCGTCAGGCACAAGCATTTCACTTGGCAAGAGAGACAACTCAAGCCGTCTGGGTCACGGGTATATGATTTGCCACCACTCGTCATGACAGACCCTATCCTCAGGGATTGCACCGTGAAGTATAGATAGCCGCTGGTGGGCTGATAAGGTGAGACCTGTCATGCCTTAGTTTAATGAGGCTAGGGAGTAATAGGTCGACGGGTGATGAAAACCATGCGGCAACGCAGGCCCCATCAACTAAGCTAGATGCTGCATCGCGAAAGATTACAGAGTAGTCACATGCAGGCGTGTACCTGACGCCGCTAGAGGCTCCCAGCCAGGGAGCATGACTATGCAAGGGCGCAGAGCTATACCGGTGAACAGGTCCATGGAAGGGGGGGGGACATCAATGGAATCGTCTAACTCGCTGGCGCTTGACTTTTCTGGACGCCTCGATAGCCACGCAGGAGCGCTGATTAGGAGCTTTTGGGACTTTTTCCCCGAACAGATGTTCATCGTCCGTGTTGATGGACGCGAGAATTTCGTCATCGAGGCAATCAACCCCTCTCAGCAAGCCAGGGTGGGCAACGAGCTAACCTGCGTGGGCAAGCATCTCGCCCACCTGCTTCCCTCACCGTTCGGCGATGGCGTGATTGCCAACTGTGCCCGTTGCGTGGAAGAGGGTGCACCGGTTCGCTACGAGGCGATGGGCAAGTATGTCGACAAGCAGGGTGTGCGTCGACAATGCTGCTGGCAAACGCTGCTGGTCCCGATCGCAAATCACCAGGGGGTATTAACCCACCTGCTAGGCATCGTCCATGACACCCACATAGAAAGCATTCCACAGACCCGCCCGCTGGAGCAGGTGCAAGAGCAGGTGCAAGAGCAAGAGCAGCAGCAGGTGCAGGAACTGGAACTGGAACTGGAACTGGAGCGTCGGGTCATGGAACGCACGAACGAGTTGATGGCCGCCAACCTGCAACTGACCTATCTGGCTACCCACGACGCCCTCACGGAAACCTATAACCGCCGCCACCTTCTCGAGCTGGCCGACAACGAGTTCAGGCGCGCCTCCCGCTACGAACTATCTCTGTGCCTGATGATGCTCGACATCGACAATTTCAAGACCATCAACGATGAACAGGGCCATTTGGCCGGCGACCAGGCACTGCGAACTGTAGCCCAGGCGACGATGGCCATGGTTCGTGATTGCGACCTGGTAGGCCGCTATGGTGGCGACGAATTCATCATTGTGTTGCCCGAGACAGACATCGATGGGGCAAGAGCTATCGCCCAGAGGCTGAGCCGCACCCTGCAGGAAGCCGGCCTACTCTGCGTCAGTATTGGCATTACCAGCCGTGAGCATGACGACCAGACGGTGGTTGAGCTGATCAACAGGGCCGACTTCCTACTGCTCGATGCCAAGCGCAATGGCCGCAATCGGATCGAGTGCCACCCTCCGGCATCCCGGCGCAACGAGATTACACAGGAAGTGTGGCGTTACGTTAAATGACAGGGATGCATGTTGCACCGCACAAAAAGCTCTGCTATTGTGCATTGCAACAGAGCGGGATCTCCCGTTCAATGTCATACCATGAACCTGGAGGTTCCTATTATGATGAATGCTTTCAACTTCGACGCCAAGCAATTTGACACCAAGCAGTTCGAGGCCATGTTCTTTGGCCCAGCGCGTGCTTTTGCCGAGCTGAGCGTCGACTATACCGAGAAGCTGGTAAACGCCCAACTGGATGCTTCCAAGGCCTATAGCGACACCGGCCTGGCCCAGGTACGCAGCCTGATGAACGTCAAGGACGCCGAAGGCCTGCGCTCTTACATGGAAGGCCAGCAGCAGGTCGCCAAGGAGCTGACCGAGCGCCTGAAGGGCGATGCCGAGAAAGTTGTCTCCCTGCAGCAGGACTACGTGCAGAAAAGCCAGAAGCTGGCCGAGACCAACGTCAAGCAAGCCCAGGAAACTGCCACCAAGGCTAGCAAGTAAAGCCAGTGGCCGGCCCCTGAGGCCGGCATGACGACAAGGCCCGCCGATCGATGATCGGCGGGCCTTTTCCATGATAGGACTATGATGGAATACGAGGCTGTCGCCGAACCGGCGACATCGTATATTCTCTCAGGGATATGCTGAACAAATCGACGAGCGAGATGCAGCGCACGGAGCACAGAACCGAGCGAAGCGACAAACATCCCCTGGATGGCTCCGAAGTAGCGAGAAACCGAAGGTTTTGAGTCAACCGGAGCATATGCGGTATATGTGAGGATTCCGACCGGACTGGCGCACCAGCACCGCGCAACGCAGCGATTCGCTCGCACAGTCATTTGTGCAGTGTTTCCTTAGCCCACGGGCGAATCACGAGGACACAAGACATGAAAGCGTGGCTTCCAATAGCGCTGCTGGCCCTCACCCTTTCCGGCTGTCAGATGATGGAACCCGGGCCGCCGCCCGAGCGCATCGAAGTCATCGACATCGGGGTCGAACACCCCCCGGAAGCCGAGCCTACCGCCCCGGCCAGGATCGCCCGCCAGGTCGTCTTTCCCGAGCGGGAGTACGCCAGCCTGGAGAAGTCTGGTTCCGCCGCGGTCAGTGGCCGCCTGGCCTTGAACGGTATGCCTGGCGCAGGTGAGACCGTGGCCGTGGCTCCGGTGACCACCTATTCCGCCGAAGCCGCCGAGCACGCCCTGGCTGGCCGCGCAGTCGAGCCAGCCGACCCCCGCGCCCAGCAGTACACCCATACGACCCGCACCGACGGCAACGGGCAGTTCACCCTGCAGGGACTTCCTGCCGGTGAGTTCTATGTCATGGGAAGCGTGGTCAATCCTGCCAACGGCCAGCGACAGGCCATCATCCGGCAGGTATCGCTGCGCAATGGCCAGCGGTTAGACGTCAACTTGAGCCGATAGGTTGGCCCAGGCCTACCAGCCCAGCGCCTGCTTGACAAACGGTATGGTCAGCTTGCGCTGGGCGGTGAGAGAGGCCCTGTCGAGCACCGCCAGCGCTTGGCAAAGTTCGCCCAAGCCACGCGGTCCACGGTGCAGGATATAGCGGGCGACTTCATCCGGCAGTTGTAGGCCGCGGACCCGTGCATGCAGCTGCAATGCCTGCAAGCGTTCGGAATCGTCGAGCCCCTGGAGGTGGAAGGTAACGCCCCAGGTCAGGCGGGAAGCCAGGTCGGGCAGCTTCACCGGCAGTTGCCGCGGCGACACGGCAGAGGCCACGATCAGGCGCTTGCCGGCATCGCGCAGTCGATTGAAGGCATGGAACAGCCCCTCCTCCCAGCGCCTCCGGCCTACTACCGCATCCACGTTGTCGATGGCCACCAGGTCGAGTCGTTCGACCTCCTCCAGCATCAGCGGCGGAAAGTGCCCCAGTTCCTCCAAGGGCAGATAGAGCGCGCGCAGATCCCGGCTGGATGCCGCATGGCAGGCCGCCTGAAGCAGATGGGTGCGTCCGGTGCCGGCAGCACCCCACAAGTAGACGAAGGGTTCACCACTGTCACCAAGCTGATGGGTCAATGTCTCCAGCAAGGGGGCGTTGGCACCCGGCAGAAAGCTGTCAAAGGTGGCATCGTCACGTAGACTCACTCCCAGCGGCAACTGCGCCGGTGCTCGGCTCATGGAGAATCCTCGTCGTGTCTGTTACGTAGACCAGTATCGTACAAGCTGCTGCGCTTGTAGCGTTCCTTGAGTTCACGCAAGAGTACCATGATCACCGCCGCAGCCGGCAGCGCCAGCAGGACGCCGGTAAAACCGAAGAGCGTGCCCCCTGCCAGCACGGCAAAGATCACCGCAACCGGATGAAGACCGATCTTGTTTCCCAGCAGCTTGGGCTGCAGCACCGTGCTTTCTATGACCTGGCCGAATGAAAATACGGCCACGACGCCAACCAGCGCCAGCCAGCTACCGAACTGAAAGAAGGCGACGATCAACGCCACGCTGATGCCGACGATGAAGCCAAGAAAGGGCACGATACTGGCCAGCCCCGCCACCATGCCGATCAGGAAGCCAAAGCGCACCCCCATCAAGGTCAGCCCGATGGAGTAGATAGCCCCGAGGGTCAGCATGACCAGCAGTTGGCCGCGCAGGAAGGCCGACAGCACATCATCACAGCGAGCAACCAGGCGCACCGCTTCGGGCTCCCATTGCCGCGGCACCAGGTTGCGCAGGTTATCGAGCAGCCGCGCCCAGTCCAGAAGCAGGTAGAAGGTCACTACCGGGATCAGTGCCACATAGGTCACCCAGGTGACAAAGGCCATGCCAGAGCGTCCGATTTGACCAAGGAACTGCGCCAGGTAGCCGCCGGCATCCTGCCAATGTTCAGCAAGAGTTTCGTGTACGTTTTCGAGATCTGACGCCACGTCGAGCCCGGTCCAGCCCCTGATCTGGGGTGCCAATACCGTTTCTACCCATTCGAAGATACCGGGCACCAACTGGCCGAATTGCCTTATCTGCTGGACTGCCAGCGGAATCAGTATCAGCAGCGCCAACCCCAGGCCCAGCGACAACAACAGGAATACCACACTGACTGCCAGCGTGCGCGACAACCCCCATTGCTGAAACCGATTGGCCAACGGGTCGGCCAGGTACGCCAGGATCATGCCGGCGATAAACGGCATCAACATCGTTTCCAACTGGGACAGCAGCCATAACATCGCGACTGCTGCAATCAGAACCCACCACTCTCTGCGCATCCGACACTCCCTGGGTTCGACGACCGCGACAATGCGGGCCGTGCGCCGTGATGCTACAATTCCCGCCCGATCTTGCCCACTGCTCGTCGATTCGCTCCGGGCAATCGACGCGCCATGCCGATGTTAGAGCGACAGCGCCACACCAACCGCGATTATATACAGGACAGGCCATGACCGACTCCACTTCCGCCCAGCCGTCCAAGGCACCGATCAGCTACAAGGATGCCGGTGTCGACATCGACGCCGGAAACGCCCTGGTCGAACGTATCAAGGGCGTTGCCAAACGTACTACACGCCCCGAAGTGATGGGCGGGCTAGGTGGCTTCGGCGCTCTGTGCGAGCTACCAACAGGCTACCGCGAGCCGGTACTGGTATCCGGCACCGATGGTGTCGGCACCAAGCTGCGTCTCGCCATGGACCTTGGTAAGCATGACACAATCGGCATCGACCTCGTCGCCATGTGTGTCAACGACCTGGTGGTCGCTGGTGCCGAGCCGCTGTTCTTCCTCGACTACTATGCCACGGGCAAGCTGGATGTCGACATCGCAGCGGACGTGGTCACCGGTATCGGCGAAGGCTGCGAGCGCTCGGGCTGCGCCCTGGTGGGTGGTGAAACCGCCGAGATGCCCGGCATGTACGAAGGAAGCGACTACGACCTGGCAGGCTTCTGTGTCGGCGTGGTCGAGAAGTCCGAAATCCTTGACGGCAGCAAGGTCGCCGAGGGCGACATACTGCTCGGCATCGCCTCTTCCGGCCCTCATTCCAACGGCTACTCGCTGATTCGCAAGATTCTCGAGGTGAACGACGCCTCCCTCGATATCGCCGTGGACGGACAGTCGCTGGGCGATGCCTTGCTCGCCCCCACTCGCATCTACGTAAAGCCGCTGCTGTCGCTGATCAAGGAGAGCGGCGTGGCGGTCCATGCGCTGTGCCATATCACCGGCGGCGGTCTGCTGGAGAATATCCCACGGGTGTTGCCCGACACCCTCGGCGCCCGTATCGACGTTGCCAGTTGGACCCGCCCCAAGGTTTTCGACTGGCTGCAGGAGCAAGGCAACGTCGACGAGCACGAGATGCACCGGGTGCTGAACTGCGGTGTCGGCATGGTGGTCGTAATTCCCGCCGATCAAGCCGACTTGGCACGTGCCCACCTCCAGGCACAGGGCGAGACGGTCTATCGCATTGGCGAGATCACCGCTCGCCAAAAGGACGAGGAAGCCGTGCGGCTGGAGAACCTCAAAGCATGAGCGATCCCGACTTCACACACGAAGCGCCCCACAGCGACACCCTGAACGACTTCACCCCCGAACCCAGTGAGATTCGGCGGGTAGTGGTGTTGATCTCGGGTAGTGGCAGCAACCTGCAGGCGCTGATCGATGCTCAGAGTCATGATGAACTCGGCGGTGAGATCGTGGCGGTCGTTTCCAATGTGGCGGATGCCCATGGCCTGGTGAGGGCACGAGATGCCGGCATCGATGCGGTGGCCCTGCCGCACCGGGAGTACGACAGCCGCGAGGCCTATGACGGTGCCTTGATCAAGGTCATTGATCGGCATCAACCCGACCTGATCGTGCTGGCCGGCTTCATGCGCATCCTGACGCCACGCTTCGTGCAGCGCTATCTGGGGCGAATGCTCAATATCCACCCGTCACTGCTGCCCGCCTATCAGGGGCTGAACACCCACGCCAAGGCCCTCGCGGACGGCATTGCCGAGCATGGTTGCAGCGTGCACTTCGTCACCGAAGAGCTCGACAACGGGCCGGTGGTGATCCAGGCCGCCGTGGATATCGTCGAGGGGGAATCCGAGGCCAGCCTCCAGCAGAAGGTGCATACCCGGGAGCACCTGATCTACCCCATTGCCGTGAAGTGGTTTCTGGAAGGCCGTCTGCGAATGGAGGGCGACGGCGCGACCCTGGACGGCACGCCCCTGCCGCCCCAGGGGCTGCGTCTCTCCCATGCCGATGCGGCGGAAGAACTCGACGAGGAACTGGACGAAGAGTAGTCACCTAGGAGCCTGGCGGAGGCCGCCGCGCTGGCGCTGATCGTTGGCGTCGGCAACACCGCCGGCGACACCGCCGGGAGGCCTTCGGCCTCCAGTCGCGATCTAAAGATGCTCCTACAAGGTGGCAATCGCGTGCCATGGCAGGAGAAAGCAGCTGTTGGAGCGCTCGGTTCGGCGCCCCGAGTTTCCATCGCGACTGGCGCCGATAGGCGCCTCAGGTGCGCGGCAAAGTAACGCCCCGCTGCCCCATATATTTGCCGCCGCGGTCCTTGTAGGAGGTCTCGCAGACCTCGTCCGACTCCAGGAACAGCATCTGGGCCACGCCTTCGTTGGCGTAGATCTTGGCCGGGAGATTGGTGGTGTTGGAGAACTCCAGGGTCACGTGTCCTTCCCACTCCGGCTCCAGCGGCGTCACATTGACGATGATGCCGCAGCGGGCATAGGTGGACTTGCCCAGGCAGATGGTCAGCACGCTTCGCGGAATACGAAAGTATTCGACGGTGCGTGCCAGAGCGAAGGAATTGGGTGGGATGACACAGACATCCCCCTTGATATCGACGAAGCTCTTCTCGTCGAAAGCCTTGGGGTCGACGATTGCCGAGTGGATATTGGTAAATACCTTGAAATCGTCTGCGCAGCGCACATCGTAGCCGTAGCTGGACGTACCGTAGGATATCACCCGCTGGTCGTTGACGTAGCGAACCTGATCGGCCTCGAAGGGCTCTATCATGCCCTCCCGCTCGGCCATGCGACGGATCCAGCTGTCGGCTTTGATGCTCATTGAGTCGTCCTGATGATGTCAAATCACGAATCGGGGCCGCCATGATAGCGGCCCCTGCGTCAGGCGTCACGGGTGCATGCCGCGCCCAGTCACTGAATCAGTCACTGAAGGAGATGCTTGGCCCTTCATCACCCTGCTGGCCTTTGACCTGTTCGGCAATCTGGCGGGCCATGGCACGGAATGTGGCGGTCACGTCACCGTCAGGCTCGGCCACCACCGTCGGGCACCCACCGTCGACCTGTTTTCGAATCGAAAGGGCCAGCGGCAGGCGCCCCAACAGGCGGGTCTCGTACTCCGCCGAGATCCGCTCGCCCCCGCCTTCGCCGAAAATCGGCTCGGCATGGCCGCAGTTGGTGCAGACATGTAGGCTCATGTTCTCGACCACACCAAGCACCGGCACGTTGACCTTGCGAAACATCTCGATGCCCTTGCGCGCGTCGAGCAAGGCAATGTCCTGGGGCGTGGTGACGATCACGGCGCCGTCGACAGGGACCTTCTGCGCCAGCGTAAGTTGGATATCGCCGGTTCCCGGTGGCATGTCGATGAAGAGCACATCGAGATTGTCCCAGGCCGTCTGGGTCAGCAGCTGCTGAAAGGCGCCGGCCACCATGGGGCCGCGCCATACCATGGGCTCCCGGGTATCCACCATGAAAGCCATCGACATGGCCTGTAGTCCATGAGCCACCAATGGACTGAAACGGTTCTCGCCGGCCTGTTGCGGCCGCACCCCTTCTGCCACGCCGAGCATCTGGGCCTGGCTCGGTCCGTAGATATCGGCATCAAGGATACCGGTACGATACCCCTCGGCGGCCATGGCCAGGGCCAGGTTGACGGCAACGGTGGACTTGCCCACCCCGCCCTTGCCGGATGCCACGGCGACGATATGCTTGACCCCTTCGATCACGACTTACTCCTTGTGCTGCTGGGTATCTCTCTTCGCTAAAATTACGCTGACGCGGTTCAGTATAACGCGCCAGGCGCGCGCCAAACGACAAGCGGCGAGCCTGGCTCGCCACTTGTGATAGTGCATCGCATAGGATCAGGACTACTCGACTTCTTCCTCGGCCTGCTCTTCCTCGGCCTGCTCTCCGGCGGCGCGCTCAGACGCATTTTCCTGCTCTTGCTGCTGCTGGGTCTGCTCCTGATCCTGATCGGTGAAGCGCAGTTCAAGATCCCCCAGTTCGCTACGCCATTCGGCAAGCTGGCCTTCCAGTCGCTGCAACTGCTCCTGGCGACGCTCGGTCTGCTCTTCCAGCTGGGCCAGCTGGCTGCGCCCATTGTCGATCTCTTCCCTCAGAGCCTCACGCTCGGCACGCGCCTCATCGACCTCCGATACTGCTTCATCACGCTGGTCACGCGCTTCGCCGACCTCACGCTCCACTTCCTCGCGCCAAGCTTCGAGCGCCTCAATGTCATTCTCGAGTGCCCCGAGAGTCGTCTCGCGCTCCTGGATCGCATTGTTCAGCGTATCCCGTCGCTCTTCGGCGCTTTCCGTCTCCTCGCGGATGGCGGCTAGTTCGGCCTGGGCCTGGTTGCGCGACTCTTCGGCTTCCTGACGCGCCGCTTCGGCCTGCTGGCGATCCTCCTCTGCAGCCTGGCGTGCCGCCTCGGCTTCCTGACGAGAGTCCTCGGCATCCTGACGTGCCGCCATAGCATCCTCACGGGACTTGTCGACAGACTCATAATCGTCGCGAAGAAGCGTAGCCGCCTCATCCAGCTCGGCTATCTCGGACTCACGAGTCTCGATGTCGGAGGCCAAAGCTGATCGCCGTTCCTGAAGCTCACCCAGTTGCTCCTCGGCCTCAGCCGCTTCGGCCTCCAGTCGAGCGATCTCGCTGCGGACGGCTTGCTGCTCATCGGCCATTGCTGCCTCGGCAGCCTGCTGCTCCTCACTCAGCTGTGCCAGACGGGCCTCCAGGGCTTCGATGTCCTCTCCTGCTGCGTCACGTTCTTGCAGCCGGGCAGCCAACTGCTGGCGCTCGTCCTGCAAGGCCGCCAGTTGCGCTTCGAGGGCTTCACTGCGCTCGCGATGATTACCGGCGCTGTTGTGGGCGAAAATCGCCCAGATCACCGCAAGCACCGCCACGGCCACCAGGGCCTTGACTCGATTATCCTTGTAAAGTGGGCTCTGGGTATTTTCCGACATGGGCAAGACCCTCTCTCTGGTAAAGGTTGTCTGCCATCGAGCGATAGCAAACGCGTACCGTCATAATTCAGCATACATAGGCAGTACCGATGGGGAAAGGTAACCAGCAACGGCTCAGAAGCGTTCGCCAACCTTCAGGTAGCGCCACTGACCGAGCGGCACGCGCCCCAACGACACCCCGCCGATACGCAGGCGTTTGAGTCCCTGCACCGTCAAACCGACGCTCGAGCACATCGCTTCGATCTGCCCCGGCACCATCCCCTTCACTGCAAAGCGTAGATGGGTTTCGCTCTGCCGGCTGACTTTGCAGGGTGCCAGATTGCTGCCAGGCTCAAATTTGCCTCGGCGAAGTGCCTCCAACTGTGCATCGCTCAACGTACCGTCGACTTCGGCCACAACCTCCTGTTCGAGCCGCGCCGTATCCTCATCGAGCCGCCTAACCACACGCCGGTCCTGGGTAAGGACCAGCAGTCCCGAGGCGCCCTCCTCAAGTGGCAGCATCGGCTGCAGGCCGCGGAAATGCGCCTTGAGCGGAATCAGCCCGACGGGATCGTCCTGCCAGTGCGTTCCCGGCGCAAGCAATTCGCGAACCCATTCCCAACCTTCGCTGACTGCGAAACCGGCAGGTGCGTTCACCAGCAGAGTGACGGGTGGAATTTCATTCGCCCTGGCGCCGGGACGAAGTTCGACAGACTGTTCGCCAACCTTGAACTGCGGCTCCTCCACGATGTCGCCATCGACCGTCACCCAGCCCCCGGCAATGTAGAGCTCGGCCTCACGGCGTGAGCAAGAAAACTGTCGCGCCAGCCGCTTGGACAGCCGTTCGGTGGTGGAGGGCGTGGGTGCAGCGGAATCAGCAGCGGTCATGAGATGTCTCGAATGGTGTGAATGGAAGAGGACACTACCCTCTGCCGGAGGCTCAGGTTTCCACCTTGCCGCGCATGGCCTTGTGCTGACCGCGCTTCTTCTTGCCGTCCAGTCGGCGTTGCTTGGCCCCCTTGCTCGGACGGGTCGCGACCCGCTTCTTGGGTGCGTACATCACACTCTTGATCAACGCCTTGAGTCGACCGAGCGCTTCATTTCGGTTACGTTCCTGGGTGCGATGCGACTGGGCCTTGATGATTAGCACCCCGTCACGAGTGATACGCTGGTCGTTGAGCGCCAGCAGCTTCTCCTTGAAGCCTTCGGGAAGGCTTGACGCGCGAATATCGAAACGCAGGTGAATCGCCGTCGCCACCTTGTTGACGTTCTGGCCTCCCGAGCCCTGAGAACGCACTGCCTGCAAGTCGATTTCGTGGTCAGCAAGGATGACCTGACGAGAGAGTTCCAGCATGTTTCCTGCCTTATGCCGCGTCACGCCAAAGCGCTTGGCAACGTGAAAATGGGAATGGCAAGCGAGCGCCGACGATCAGTGCTTGGCCTGCGGCGACTCGATCCGCCAGCGCGAGTACCAGGGTATGCCCTGGATATCGATGTCCAACTGGCGCAACCATCCGGCCACCACCAGATTCGATTGGTGGGCAGCCCAGTAGGCTCGCGGGTGCGGCACGAAATGGAGGCCGAATTCTTCACTGTATACCGGCTCGACCTCACCTTCGAAATGCGCATCGAGTCGGCGCTGCAGCGCCCTGACCCGGGCCGCCTCTGCCTGGAGCGGATAGGTCCGGACCAGGCCTTCCGGCGCCAGCCTCGAAAAGTCGCCGGGCGCCGTCACGTCCTCGTGAACGCCACGTCCCAGTGCACTGGCGGTCGGCACCAGCATTGCCGCGGCGCCCGCCAGGAAGTGGCGGCGTCCTTCCACATACCACCGCCATTCGCCATAGCTGTAACGCACCATGCCGCCCTCCTCCCGCGGCAGTACCAGGCTGGCATGGCGGCCGTGATCGACCAGGTAGATGTCCAGCGGCTGAGAGAGCTCCGCCGGTGCAGGTGGCATGACGCGTCCGGTACAGCCGGAAAGCAGCGGGACTACCAGCAGCAGCACTAACCAGCGCAGTGCATCTAGGAACGAAAGCATATCAGCTCGCCAACCAGATCGTGTGCTTGGCCCCTTTCCCCGGCCGATGGGCACGCACGGTGACTTCTTCCACCAGAAATCCGACCCGCCGCAGCCGCTCACTGAAGGCGGGATCCTGTCCCGCCGACCAGATCGCCAGCACGCCATCCGGACGCAGCGCCTCCTGGGCGGCGGCGAGACCTTGCGGTGAGTATAGCCAGTCGTTCTCCTTGCGCGTCAGCCCCTCGGGGCCATTGTCGACGTCGAGCATGATGGCGTCGAAGCCGCCAGGCTCCCGCCGCAGCAGCTCACCGACATCGCCCAGGCTGACGACGGTACGAGGATCATTCAGGGGATAGCCGGCAGCGGCTCCCAGCGCTCCCCGGTTCCAGTCGACGACGCCGGGCACCAGCTCGGCGACGACCACCTCGGCGCTGTCGGGAAGCGAGCGTAGCGCGGCCGCCAGCGTAAACCCCATGCCAAGGCCACCGATCAATACCCGGATATCGGCACGATCGGCAATAGGCTGACAGGCCAGCTCGGCCAACGCATCCTCGGAGCCGTGAAGGCGGGTATTCATCAGCTCACCGGGACTGCCCGCGATGCGAATGGAGAATTCGTCATTGCGCTGCAGCAGGCGCAGTTCACTGCCCTTGCCAGGGATGCTGGCCGTGCCGATCACTTCGAATTTAGCCATGTTGCCTCATTGGCGAGGGGGGGCGCGCGAATGACTGCAGCCATGCCAGGCGCCCTGCCGTTGTATCGCATCCAGCAGGGGGAACCAATCTACCCAACCCGGCTCGAAATTCGGACCGGAAGCGCAGCGCCACCAGTGGGGCGAGCGAGAGGAGGGAACCATGACAACAGTGAGAACGCGGCGGCTACCCAAGCGGTATCCAATATTCCTCACCATTATGCTGGCCTTGACGGCGACTTGCCATTCACACGCAAGCGATACTGGCTTTCAGCGGCAGGTCGATACACTGGTGAGCAATGAATGTCTGCGGAAAAGGTTCAAGTACGCGTAACAAAGCTCCGCCGCAACAGGGAAGCTTGCAACCGGGGCAAGAGAGAGACTAGCCCTGATGGTATCACCCCGGTTTGTTACCCGGCCGGTCTCTCGCTCAGCGAAGCCCAAGCATCGAAAGGATAAAGAGGACCACGACGATCAAACCGATGATATAAATGATATTACGCATGCAGCACTCCTTGCTGGCAGGAAGGAAGAATTCATACACCTAAGACGAATCTCAACCCTTCGTCAGCTTCCAGTGTAGCGAACATGCTTGATTCAGCCAGAGAAGCCGCGGAACCAGCAGTAGGCGGTTGTCGATTAGCGCGTCGCCTAATACCTTTAACAGAGATTGGGGACGTAACAGGGAGAGAAGCGAAGCAGGATGGTGACATAGGAGCGCATGGGGGGGGGCAAGACAAACTCGCCACTGACGGTTGGTAACGGCAAATTGGGCACAAGGACGGCAAGCGCATGTCTCGAGTACGCACCAAGCGGAACGTCTTCATCGTTCTACTCCCTCGAGTGGCGAGCTTTCTCTGGCGCGTGCTGTGCGCCTTTCTGCGCAACCGGGGCATCCTCCTGGCAGGGGGAGTTGGCTACAACATTCTGCTCTCCATCGTTCCCCTGTTCGCCCTGATAACGGTATTGCTGACCCAGGTCGTGCACGAACATATGTTGCTCGACGTGCTCAGTGTGCAGGTGCTTCACCTTGCTCCGGCACACGCCGAACTGCTGATGGATGCGGTACGCGCCCTTCTCGACTCCCGCGATGCGATCGGGCTATTCGGCATATTGGTTCTGCTGCTGTTCAGCTCCTTCGCCTTTCGCATGCTGGAAGATGCGCTGGCGATCATCTTTCACACCCCCGACCCGCACAAGGGGCGCAGCATCTGGGTCTCGGTACTGCTCCCCTATGCCTTCATGCTGGTACTGGGCACCGGCTTGATGGCAGTCACTCTGCTTGCCACCCTTGCCGAAGCCATCAATGCACTGTGGCTCGCCGTGGTTGGCCGAAACATGCCCTTCGCCGGCCTCTCCGAGCCGCTGCTCAACCTGTTCAGCTTCTTCGGCGTCTTCATCCTCTTCAGCGCCATCTACAAGGTGCTTCCGGTGGTGAAGATAGCGCTGAGGCGCGCTGTCGTAGGCGGCTTCGTGGCGGCACTGCTGTGGGAGGGAGTCAGGCTGGTACTGGTGTACTATTTCGTCAACCTCTCCTTCGTCAATGTCGTTTACGGTTCACTGGCCGCCCTTATCGTGGTGTTGCTGAGCCTGGAGGTGGGCGCGATCATCCTGCTGCTTGGTGCCCAGGTGATTGCCGAACTGGAGTACAATGCACGTCGAGGACTACCGTGGCACGTGGACCCACGCCGCGTCGCAGTAACCCACGTCGATTGAGCCCCCTAGACACCCGGCCTAGCATCATCTGGACCGACGTGCTCGGTTGGCGCGCAGGCGCCGAAGCAGCGTCAACAGGCTCTTGCCAGTGACCATGCCCAGCAGGTAGATCACCACCAGGAGTATCGCCATGGGCAAACGGAGACTCCAGGTCAGGAATCGCACTTCGACCATGACGATATTCTGCACGACGAGAATGAGAACCAACGCCGTAATCAGGATCTTGAACGCCAGCAACAGCTTGTCCATGCATGCCCTCCCGTCGAATCGTTTCCCTCAAGCTGCGCGGTGGCAGGTTGCCTGTCAACTGTCGGCTATCTAATAGACGAAAGCGGCCACCCGCACTTGCCAGGGTGGCCATAGGGGAGAACCGTCATGATCAACCGATGGCGAAGACGGCACCGGCGGCGGCAATCGCCACTCCCAGGCCACGTATGACACGGCTCTCACGGGACATCAGGATGCCGCCGACCAGACGACCGGCACAGGTAATGGCAAGCGTGACAAGGGTGAAACCGGCCAGGTAGGCCAGCATCGAAACCCAGTGGGGCATTTCACTGCCGTGGGCAAGGTCGTGTCCGGGGTGGGCGAAGGCAAGTCCTGCCATAAGCAGCATTAACGGGGCGCCGGCCAGTGCCAGGCGCAAAGCGGATGAGTGATGGTGAGTCATGTTGGTGATCTCCTTACCGATTGCGAGGGGGGGGTGAAAAGAATCAAGCGCTGACCGACTGGGTCTGGGGCCGGCGTTCCGGCAGCATGCCGCGATCGAGAATGAAGCGGATGATCGTCTCGAGGCCCACCCCGTCGTAAAGGTTGGTGAAGACGAAGGGGCGCTCGCCACGCATCTTCTTCGAGTCGCGCTCCATGACTTCCAGCGAGGCGTGTACGTGCTCGGCGATATCGATCTTGTTGATGATCAGCAGATCTGACTTGGTGATGCCGGGCCCGCCCTTGCGCGGGATCTTGTCGCCGGCAGATACATCAATCACGTAGAGGGTGAGATCGGAGAGTTCGGGACTGAAGGTGGCCGACAAATTGTCGCCGCCGGACTCCACCAGCACCAGTTCCAGGCCGGGATGACGGGCCTGCAAGTCGTCGATGGCCGCCAAGTTCATGGAGGCATCCTCGCGGATGGCGGTATGCGGACAGCCGCCGGTTTCCACCCCGAGAATGCGATCCCCCGGCAGCGCATCGTGCTTGAGCAGGAAGTCGGCATCTTCGCGGGTATAGATGTCATTGGTGACCACGGCGATGTCATAGTGGTCGCGCAGCGCCAGGCAGAGTTGCTTGAGCAGTGCCGTCTTGCCGGAACCCACCGGGCCACCGACGCCGATGCGTAAACAGTGTGTCATGTCGATCTCTCCTTGGCCGCTTGGGCGGCTTTGTCAGGTTCATGAGATGCCGGGCCAACTGCTGCCTGGTTACATCCGCTGTTCCATCAACTGCGAAACAGCCGCGAATATTGGGTCTCATGCTGCGCGCTGGCCAACGCCAGACCGGGCAAAACGGGACCCAACTCGTCATCCGCCAGCGTCAACGCCTCGCTCACCGCAGCAACCAGGGCTGGGCGCAAGCGCTCCACCAGCCGCTGGGCCGAGGTATGGCCCAGCGGCAGTGCCTTGCACGCCACGGCGAGCTGGTTCTCGAGCCAGGCCCAGGCGAAGCCGAGCAACGCCTGGCGTACCGGTAGACCGCGCGCCTGTGCGGCCCACGCGAAAACGGTCACGTAGCCCGCTCCCTGCGGCAGCGCTGGCGACACTCTCATGGGGCTATTCATAGCGCTATTCGTAGGGCTGTTCGGCAGCAGGTCGAGGCTTCCCAGCAGCCGAGTCAGCGAAGCCCCCAGCCGCGAGTCTTCCGCGGCCAACTCGGCGGTTTCGCGGTTGGCGGCAAGCCACCGGTCCCACTCGGCTACCGCTTCCCCATCGCCTGCCGCCCAGGCCGCCTGAAGACGCGCCAGCACCGGCAGCTCGCATCGGGTCAGGCCGTCCTCCAGCACTCCTTCCAGCCACTCGCCGAGGCTCGCCTCATCGCTGACCCAGCCCAGCTCGAAGGCACTCTCCAGGCCCTGGGAGAAGGCGAAGGCACCGATAGGCAGTGCCGGGCTGACCAGTTGCAGGAGCCCCAGCAGGGCCAGGTCATCGCCCCCTCCCTGCCCCGCCGCCGCTGCCCGCTCAGTGGGCATGGGTGTAGCCATGGCCATGGGGGTGGCTATCATGATCGTGCTCATGCTCGTGGTGATGGGCCTGAGAATGAGAGTGTGAGTGTGAGTGCCCATGACCCAGCTGGTTATAAGCACCCGGCTCGGGGTCGAACGGTGCCTGATGCCGCTCAAGGGTCGCCCCCAGCAACTCGGCCAGCTCCTCCAGCACATGGTCCGGTGGGAAGCGCACCCAACCCTGGTCGGGCCTGGCATCGTCGCTGCCCAGTGCCAGCTGCACATGGCGATTGCCCAGGTGATAAGCCAGCCGCGCCAGCGGCAGGCCGGCGGTTACGCGTGCTGTGACCACCGGTTCGATGGCCGCCCTGATGCGCACGATCTCGCCGCTCTCCGCACGCAACCCCTCGCCGTCGCGCAGCACCGGGCCGCGGTCGAGGAACAGGCCGAGCTCGCGGCCGGCATCGCTTTTCGCCTTGAGTCGGCCCCGAATGCGCAGCTCGAAGGGCAGCGTCAGGGTGTCGCTGGCCTGGTCAGCCGCGATGGGCCCCAGGCGTTCAGTCAGTTTCAGCATCGTTCCTGTCCTTTTTTTAGCTTCGAACCCGTAGCCTATTAACCGCGGCTAACCCGGCGACAGGGCTAAGGAGCCTGATTCGTTAAATAGCGGGCTATTCGCCTCATCAGATCGATAAACTTGTCTCGAAATCCAAATCTCTCGTGACGATCGGTCAAATCCGACAGGCTCCTGGGCGGGGACGCTGTAAATACTTCCCTGTACGCTACCGATTCCTTCCCTGGAATCGGACCCCCGCTGCGACCTGCCCCCGGCGCCGCTAACGTTGGTGGTCATTGCCCCGGCTTTCCTCGAACTTCATCCATGAAGATCGACTCGAAGCAATCGGCGAGCGTGATGTAGCGCGCGAAGCACGGAGCGCAAAAACCGGAGCATAGTGGGCTATGTGAGGATTTTGAGCACCGCGCGACAAAGCGATACGCACGCGCAGCCATTGGTTCAAAACAGGTGGTAGCGCTGGGCCAAGGGAAGCTCGGTGGCAGGCTCGCAGGTAAGCAATCCGCCATCGCAGCGTACCTCGTAGGTCTGCGGGTCGACGGTCAGCTCCGGGCAGGCATCGTTGAGCTTCATATGCAGCTTGCGCACGCCGCGCACGTTACGGCACGCCGAAAGCTCACTGGCGAGCCCCAGTCGCTCATTAATGCCGGCCTCGATGGCCGCCTGGCTGACGAAGCTGAGGCGAGTGGCGCTGGCCGCCTTGCCCAGGGCACCGAACATGAGCCGGTAGTGCACCGGCTGTGGCGTCGGGATCGAGGCATTAGGGTCGCCCATGGGCGCGGCGGCAATCATGCCACCCTTGATGATGAGTGCCGGCTTGACGCCAAAGAAGGCCGGATCCCACAGCACCAGGTCAGCCAGCTTGCCCAGCTCGATGGAGCCCACCTCATGAGCGATGCCATGGGTAATGGCCGGGTTGATGGTGTACTTGGCGATATAGCGCTTGGCGCGGAAGTTGTCGGCGCCCAGTGCCTCATCCTCGGGCAAGAGGCCACGCTGCACCCTCATCTTGTGGGCGGTCTGCCAGGTCCGGCACACCACCTCACCCACCCTTCCCATGGCCTGGGAGTCCGATGCGATCATGGAGATCACTCCCAGGTCATGAAGGATGTCCTCGGCGGCGATGGTCTCGCGGCGGATGCGTGAGTCGGCGAATGCGACGTCCTCGGGTATATTCGGGTCCAGGTGATGGCACACCATCAGCATGTCGAGATGCTCGTCGATGGTGTTGACCGTATAGGGTCGCGTCGGGTTGGTTGACGACGGCAGCACGTAGGGCCGGGAACAGGCCGTCAGGATATCGGGCGCATGGCCGCCCCCCGCACCCTCGGTGTGGTAGGTATGGATGCCGCGCTCCTTGAAGGCGGCCAGGGTGTCTTCGACGAAGCCCGACTCGTTCAAGGTGTCGGTATGAATCGCCACCTGGACGTCATACCGGTCGGCAACGCTCAGGCAGTTATCGATGGAGGCCGGGGTGGTTCCCCAATCCTCGTGGAGCTTGAGACCCATGGCACCGGCAACGAGCTGGGCTTCCAGCGCCTCGGGCAGGCTGGTGTTGCCCTTGCCCAGAAAGCCGATGTTCATGGGCATCTCGTCCACGGCCTGCAGCATCTTGCCGATATGCCAAGGCCCCGGCGTGCAGGTCGTCGCCTTGGTGCCGGTGGCAGGTCCCGTCCCGCCCCCCAGCATGGTGGTGACACCACTCATCAATGCCTCCTCCACCTGCTGGGGACAGACGAAGTGGATATGGGCGTCGATACCGCCGGCGGTCAGGATCAAGCCTTCGCCGGCGATGATCTCGGTACCCGGCCCGATGACAATCTCGACATCGGGCTGGGTATCGGGGTTTCCGGCCTTGCCAATGGCTTTGATCCGCCCGGCCTGGATTCCCACGTCGGCCTTGACGATGCCCCACCAGTCGAGGATCAAGGCGTTGGTGATCACGGTATCCATCACCGTGTCGTCGTTACGCTGACTCTGGCCCATGCCGTCGCGAATCACCTTACCGCCGCCGAACTTGACCTCGTCGCCGTAGTGGGTCGCATCGTCCTCGACTTCGATCCACAGCTCGGTGTCGCCCAGACGCACTCGGTCGCCGGTGGTGGGGCCGTACATGTCGGCATAGGCCTGACGGCTGATCTTGCTGGGAGAGGTATTGCGAGAGCTGTTGGGGGGGGTCATTGCTTGCCTCCCTTTTCCGCCGTGTCGAGCGCGCCCATCACCTCGCTGCGAAAGCCGTAGATACGACGCTCACCGGCATAGGGAATCAGCGTGACCTCGCGGGTCTGGCCCGGTTCGAAGCGGATGGCCGTGCCCGCCGCCACATCGAGGCGGTGACCGCGCGCCTTGTCGCGATCGAAGATCAACGCCGGATTGGCCTCGGCAAAGTGATAGTGGGAGCCGATCTGGATCGGCCGATCGCCGGTGTTGGCGACCTCTACGGTGATTCGTTCGCGCCCTGGACACAGCTCGATCTCACCGTCCTGCAATTGGTACTGTCCTGGGATCATGGGGCCGGGAATCATGCCGCTCTCCTCACACGATGGGGGTATGTACGGTGACCAGTTTCGTTCCATCCGGGAAAGTGGCCTCGACCTGCACCTCGTGCACCATCTCGGCCACGCCCTCCATGACGTCATCACGGCTCAGGATCTCGCGCCCGTAGTTCATCATTTCGGCGACGGTGCGACCGTCACGGGCACCCTCCATGATTTCGAAGCTGATCAGGGCAACGGCTTCCGGATAGTTTAGCTTGAGGCCACGAGCCCGGCGGCGTTCAGCCAGCTGGGCGGCAGAGAACAGCATCAGCTTGTCCTTGTCTCTTGGGGTCAGTTCCATGCGTCTCTCCTGGTAAGTCAGGTAAACCAGATTCGAGGAGGATGGGCCGGCACTCCGACAAGCAACGGCCGAAGGCACGCCCAGGCCTGCTGGCAGATGTCCCATGCCTCATTGCGTTCGTTGCCCAGATAGCGCAGCAGCAGGACGCCATGGCGCACCGTCACCGCCCAGCGTGAAGTCATGGAGATGGCATTCCGCAGCGCCTCGATGGCCTCGCCCTCGTCGTACAGCCCTACCGCCCAGAGCGTGGCCTGGACCGTGGCGCCACCCTGCCCCCAGCGCCCGGCGAAGCGCGGGTGCAGCGGGTCCAGGGGCTGACGCTCCAGCCATAGCGGCTTGCCATCCCGCATCAGGCGAAAGCGCTGGTCGATGCAGCCGGAGACATAGGGCAGATCGCTTGCGGGGCGGCCCAGCGCCAGCACTTCCCAGCCCAGGCAGCGCGCCGAGCCGGCCAGGTCGATATGCGTCGCTTGCGCACCCTTCGACCCGTCAAAGGCGATGGTCTCCTGGGGTAGCCACTCGAGTACGCCGCCATCTTCCACTTCGAGATGGGTCTGCTGGCCCCAGGCCACGCCATGGCTGTCGGCGCGGTAGAGCTTATTGGCGGCTGGCGTGGTCAGCAGCGCACGGGCATCCGCGCCGACCCGGGCCGAGATCGCCAGCCTGTCGCCACTGACCAGCCCTCCCGGCGGATGCAGCAGGTAAACGTGGCAGGTGCCCGACCGTCCTTCGGGATAGAACGGCCGCTGTACCCGTAGCGGCCCCTGGTGACGCGCACGAACCATCCGCGTGACCCCGTCACGCGCCTCGAAGGCGAGTGCCAGCGAGGCCGCCCAGTGGCGCGCCGCATCGAAGCGGTGGCCGGAATCCGCCGTCGGCATGTTATCCAGTGAGGTCTCGCAGGCAGTCATGAGTGCCCCGTGGCAAAGCGTGTCTGACTCTCTAATACTCAGCAAAGGTCGTAAGCAAAGGTCGTACCAGAATGGTGAATGCCCATGTTTGCCATTCTGTAACAAGGCCTTACAACAAAAAGAGAGGGCTATGAGACAGGCTGTCGACGCTTCGTGGTGCATGACGCCGCCCGGCGGCGCACCACGTCAGTGCGGCAGCCGCCAGGCAAACGCCATTTCAGTGCAAAGGCGTGGGCACCTGACTGCCCGCTACACCGTCAGGTGTTCCTTGATCAGCGCATTAGATAGCTCGCCAATATCCCCTTTGGCCAACCGCCGGCCGCGGTTCATGATCACGAACCCGTCCGCGTACTTGCGGGCAAAGGGCAGCTTCTGCTCCACCAGCAGCACCGTGAGGCCATCCTCGTCGATCAGCTTGCGGATCACCCCGCCAATCTGGGTGACGATATTGGGCTGGATCCCCTCACCCGGCTCGTCAAGGATCAACAGGCGCGGCTCGATCACCAGCGCCCGGCCGATGGCCAGCTGCTGCTGCTGCCCCCCGGAGAGATCGCCGCCGCGGCGGTGTTTCATTTCGGCGAGCACCGGAAACAGCTCGAAAACCCGTTCAGGGATGTTGCGCTTGCCATCGCGGCGGGCCGCCAGCCCGGTACGCAGGTTCTCCTCCACGGTCATCAGCGGAAATATCTGGCGTCCCTGTGGCACATAGCCGATGCCCATTCGGGCACGATCTTCGACGCGTCGCTTGGTCAACTCTGCCTCCTCGGCGAAGCGGATGCTGCCGCTGGCGACGGCCACCTCGCCCATCACCGCCTTCAACAGCGTGGTCTTGCCAACACCGTTGCGACCCATCACGCAGGTGCACCGGCCGGTTGGCACGTCCAGGTCGAGGTCCCACAGGGTATGGCTCTCGCCGTAGTACTGGTTGAGTTTGTCGACGGTCAGCATATGGCCACCTCCTCCTCGACTTCCGCCCCCAGGTAGACCTCGACGACTTTCGGGTCATTGGAAACCTGATCCATGCTGCCCTCCGCCAGTACGCTGCCCTGGTGCAGCACCGTCACCTTGCGCGCGATGGAGCGTACGAAGCCCATGTCGTGCTCCACGACGACCACCGACTGCTTGCCGGCAAGGCCGGTGAGCAGCTGGGCGGTGCGCTCCATCTCCTGCTCGGTCATGCCGGCCACCGGCTCGTCGACGAGCAGCAGACGCGGGCGCTGCATGAGCAGCATACCGATCTCCAGCCACTGCTTCTGGCCGTGGGAGAGGATGCCCGCCGGCCGCAGGCGAAGCTCGGCAAGGCCGATGGTTTCCAGCACCTCCTCGATGCGCTCGCGAATGACAGGGGTCATGCGCGCCGTCAGGGTCGGCAGGATACGCTTGTCCGCCGCCATGGCCAGCTCCAGGTTCTCGAACACCGTCAATGCCTCGAACACGGTGGGCTTCTGGAACTTGCGGCCGATGCCGAGGCTGGCGATCTCCGGCTCGTTCATGGTCAGCAGATCATGGCGGCTGCCGAACCACACCTTGCCGGCATCGGGGCGGGTCTTGCCTGTAATGATGTCCATCATGGTGGTCTTGCCGGCACCGTTTGGGCCGATGATGCAGCGCAGTTCGCCGTCGTCGATGGTCAGGTTCAGGTCATTGATCGCCTTGAAGCCATCGAAGCTGACTGTAACGTCCTCGAGGTAAAGGATGGGGCCATGGCGAACATCCACCGGCGATGCCGCCGGTGCCAGGAAATCGAAGACGCGTTCCCGGTCGGCCAGTGATCTAAGAAAGTTCATGCCGATACCTCATTGCCGGGGGAAGTGCCTGAATCGTCATGCTCAGGAGGTTGTTTCACACGCTGCTTCCGGTAGCGATAGGTCAGCAGGCCTGCCACCCCCTTCGGCAGAAACACCGTTACCAGCACGAACATCGCGCCCAGGGCGAACAGCCAGGCATCCGGCATCACACCGGTGAAGATGGTCTTGGCGTAGTTGACCAGAATGGCGCCGATCACCGCCCCGTAGAGCGTTGCCCGGCCACCCAGTGCCACCCACAGTACGATCTCGATGGAGAAGATCGGTGAGAATTCGCTGGGGTTGATGATGCCCACCTGGGGCACATAGAGCGCCCCCGCCAGACCGGCGAGCATTGCCGAGACCACGAAGACGAACAGCTGGAAGCGCTCGACCCGGTAGCCGATGAAGCGCGTGCGCGCTTCGGCGTCGCGGGTCGCCACGCAGACCCGGCCCAGCTTGCTGCCGACGATGGCACGACACAGCACATAGCCCGCGGCCAGGGCACCCCCCGTGGCGAGGAACAGTCCCAGCCGGGTGGCATCGATTCTCAGGTTGTAGCCGAGGATGTCGCGGAAATCGGTCAGACCGTTGTTACCGCCAAAGCCCATCTCGTTGCGGAAGAACGCCAGCATCAGGGCAAAGGTCAGCGCTTGGGTGATGATCGAGAGATAGACCCCGGTCACCCGCGAGCGGAATGCCAGGAAGCCGAACACCAGGGCCAGCAAGCCCGGTGCCAGCAACACCATGATGAAGGCGAACCAGGCCATGTCGAAGCCGGCCCAGTACCAGGGCAGGCTATCCCAGTTGAGGAACACCATGAAGTCCGGCAGCTCGGGGTGGCCATAGACACCGCGGTCGCCGATCTGGCGCATCAGGTACATACCCATGGCATAGCCGCCCAGGGCGAAGAAGGCACCATGCCCCAGGCTGAGAATGCCGAGATAGCCCCACACCAGATCCACCGCGACGGCGAGCAGCGCATAGCTCAGGTATTTGCCCAGCAAGTTAACGGTATAAGCATTGACGTACAGCGGATGCCCCTGGGGAACGACCACGTGGAGGATCGTCACCAGGACCAGCGCGGCGATCAGCACGCCGAGAAACAGCTGCGTCGAGCGTTCAGTGAACGGTCGTGCCAGCCAAAAGTTTGAGGAGTACATGGCTTAGCCCTCCGCAGCCCGGCCCTTCTGCGGAAAGAGTCCGCGGGGGCGCTTCTGGATGAAAAGAATGATGAAGACGAGCACGATGATCTTGGCCAGTACGGCTCCCGCCCAGGGCTCGAGAATCTGGTTGATCACGCCCAGCGAGAGACCGGCCACCAGAGTGCCCCAGAGGTTACCCACCCCGCCGAACACGACCACCATGAAGGAGTCGATGATGTAGTTCTGGCCCAGGTTGGGGCCGACATTGGTGAGTTGGGAGAGGGCCACCCCGGCAAGGCCGGCGACGCCGGAGCCCAGGGCGAAGGTCATGATGTCGACCCGGGTCGCGCGGATGCCCATGGAGCGTGCCATGGCGCGATTCTGGGTCACTGCACGCACCTCCAGGCCGAGCCGGGTTCGTCGCATGATCAGCATCAGCGCGGCGAACACCACCAGGGTGAAGCCCAGCACATACATGCGGTTGAGGGTCAGCGACAGTGCGTCGTTGATCACCAGGGAGCCGCTCATCCACTCGGGGGTGATGACGGTTCTGTTGAGTGGCGAGATGCCGGTTCTCACCAGCTGCTGGAGAATCAGGCTGATACCGAAGGTGGCCAGCAGCGTCTCCAGCGGGCGCCCCTTGAGGAACTGGATCACGCCGCGCTCGATGGCGATGCCCGCCAGGGCAGCGACCAGGAAACCGGCGGGAATCGACAGGATCAGCGCCAACCCCGGCTGGCCCGGCAGCAGCTGCTGCATCGCCCAGGTGGTATAGGCGCCCAGCATGATCAGTTCACCATGGGCCATGTTGATCACACCCATCACGCCGAAGGTGATGGCAAGGCCGATGGCGGCGAGCACCAGCACCGAGCCCAGGCTCAGGCCGAAGTAGAGGGTCTCGAGTCCGCGGTTGATGCGCAGGTTCTGCTCGATGCTGTTCAGCGCCGCCTGGGCAGCGTCGGCGACCACCGAGTCATCGCCCATGACCGCGCGACTCTCGATCGCGCCCGAAGCTGCTCGACTCTCGATCGCGCCCGAAGCTGCGCGGGCCAGGGCCACCCGTACCCGGGGATGGAGACTGCCCTGCAGGTCGGCAACGGCATCGACCTCCCCCTGCTCCAGGCGGTGGATCGCCAGCGCCTGGACCAGCCTGGCACGCACCCGGCGATCCTCCTCCCGCTCGATCACACCGGCCAGCGGCTCCGCCAGGTCGGCGTCGACCTCGCCGAGCAGCCGTTCCGCCGAAGCGCGGCGCAGCGCCAGGTCGGCCGAATAGAGGTCGACCACGGCGATGGCGCTGCGCAGCTGATTGCGCAGGGCATTGTTGATACCGATGCGATCCAGCTCGCGGCGCGACATCTCGCCGAGTGACTCGCCGGACAGTGCGTCCTCCACCGGCCAGTCGCGACCACGATTGTCGAGCACCACCACGAAGCGGCCATCGTCGGTACGTTGCAGGCGGCCGTCGAGGAGCGCCGAGAGCCAGTCGCGTGCACGAGGGTCGTCGCTCTGGACGATGGCATCGATGGCCTTACCCTTGGCCGGATAGGAGGCAACGTCCAGCGCCTCGAGCAGATCGAGGGCCGCGGCGTTATCGTCGGCGTCGAGAGACTCCGCCTGCGCGGTGCCGACCATGAGACACAGTGAAATCAGCAGGATCAACAGAGCCAGGCAGCGGCAGGATCGACCGGCAGCACTACCGGCACTCGCCTCGGCCGTCGCTGACGGGGTCAATGGGAAAATCCGCATCGGAGCTTTCCTCAGAATAAAGACGAGATGGTCTCTGGATAGAGACAAGATGGCGTGCGACCTCGCCGCCCGGCCGGGCGGCGAGGAAATCGGACGATTCGGCTTATTCCGCCAAGGCAGCCTCGGCTTCTTCGGCCGCAGTGCTGCCGCCACATGAACCTGTGGACACGTTGAAGTTGCCGCAGCGCATCGGCGCTCGCCAGTCCGAAATCAGGTCGCGAGAGCCCGGAAGGTAATCTGACCAGGCATCGCCAGCCACGGTGGAGGGGGTCTGCCAGACCACATCGAACTGGCCGTTATCCTGGATCTCACCGATCAGCACGGGCTTGGTGATGTGGTGGTTGGGCATCATCGCCGCATAGCCGCCGGTGAGGTTGGGTACCGTCACGCCGATGATGGCGTCCTTGATCGCGTCGACGTCGGTGGTACCGGCCTTGCGCACCGCTTCGGCCCACATGTTGAAGCCGATGTAATGGGCCTCCATGGGGTCGTTGGTCACCGCCTCCTCGTCACCGGTGTAGTCGATCCAGGCATCGATGAAGTCATAGTTAACGTCGGTATCGACGCTCATGAAGTAGTTCCAGGCGGCCAGATGGCCGACCAGCGGGCCGGTATTGATCCCGGTCAACTCCTGCTCGCCCACCGAGAAGGCCAACACCGGAATATCCGCAGCGTCCACGCCCTGGTTTGCCAGTTCCGTATAGAAAGGCACGTTGGCATCACCGTTGATGGTCGAGACCACCGCGGTCTTCTTACCTTCGCTGCCGAAACGGCGGATATCCGAGACGATGTTCTGCCAATCGGAGTGACCGAAGGGGGTGTAGTTGACCATGATGTCTTCGTCGGCCACACCGAACTCATCCTTGAGATAGGCTTCGAGGATGCGGTTGGTGGTACGCGGGAAGACATAGTCGGTTCCCGCCAGCACCCAGCGCTCCACCCCGACCTCATCATGCAGGTAGTTGACGGCAGGAATCGACTGCTGGTTGGGCGCCGCCCCGGTATAGAAGACGTTTTCGGAGGATTCCTCGCCTTCGTACTGCACCGGATAGAACAGCAGGCCATTGAGCTCCTCGAAGACCGGCAGCACCGCCTTGCGCGATACCGAGGTCCAGTTGCCGAAGACCACATCGACCTCGTGCTGAGCCAGCAGCTCACGGGCACGTTCTGCAAACAGCGGCCAGTTGGAGGCCGGGTCGACCACCACCGCCTCGAGCTGGCGGCCCAGCAGACCGCCCTGCTCATTCTGCTGCTCGATCAACATTTCCACGGTGTCCTTGAGCACCGTCTCGCTGATCGCCATGGTGCCGGAAAGCGAGTGGAGGATGCCTACCTTGATCGGGTCCTCCGCCAGTGCCTGGGCGGTGAAGCCGAGGCTGGCGGTGGTGACCAGAGCGGCGGCTGCCAGCTGTGAGGGACGAAGATAGGGACGGAGATGGAGGCGGGACAATACCTTGTGTCGGGATGCGTTCACGTGTGACTCCTCGCACCTTCCTGCAGGAAGGTTTCTTTGTGGTGGCATCGCATCGGGGTCTAAGGACTACCGGTGCGGGTCTCAGCCATCAACCTTTGCAAGGCCTGCGCCATCCTCTTTCGACAACCGATAAAATCAATTTTTTCAATGAAATGGAGCCACTCTGCCTCGCCATTAACAGGCTTCATGGCACCGCCATGGTGCAGCAAAACCGCCTTACCCTGCCTCCCCCTGCACCGCTGGCGTGCATGGCAAATAAAAAAGGTTCTACGCAGACTGGCGTGAAGAGGCCGCAGGCCTCCCGGCGGTGTTGCCAGTGCCGGCGACCTCGCCTACGCCGTGGCCTCCGCCAAGGCGCCTGACGGCGCCAGTCGCGATGGAAACCAGCGCTCCAACAGCGGCTTTCTCCACCAACGTTGCCACGCCGCTGTCGGAGTATCTTCAGCTCACGACTGGAGGCCGAAGGCCTCCCGGCGGTGTTGCCAGTGCCGGCGACCTCGACAACGCCGTGGCCTCCGCCGAGGCGCCTGACGGCGCCAGTCGCGATGCGGACCAGCGCTCCAACAATGATTCTTTCTACCGACGGTGCCACGCCATTTTGTAGGAGCATCTTCAGATCGCGACTGGAGGCCGCAGGCCTCCCGGCGGTGTTGCCAGTGCCGGCGACCTCGCCTACGCCGTGGCCTCCGCCAAGGCGCCTGACGGCGCCAGTCGCGATGGGGACCAGCGCTCCAACAGCGGCTTTCTCCACCAACGTTGCCACGCCGCTGTCGGAGTAGCTTCAGCTCACGACTGGAGGCCGCAGGCCTCCCGGCGGTGTTGCCAGTGCCGGCGACCTCGACAACGCCGTGGCCTCCGCCGAGGCGCCTGACGGCGCCAGTCGCGATGCGGAGCAGCGCTCCAACAATGATTCTTTCTACCGACGGTGCCACGCCATTTTGTAGGAGCATCTTCAGATCGCGACTGGAGGCCGCAGGCCTCCCGGCGGTGTTGCCAGTGCCGGCGACCTCGCCTACGCCGTGGCCTCCGCCAAGGCGCCTGACGGCGCCAGTCGCGATGGGGACCAGCGCTCCAACAGCGGCTTTCTCCACCAACGTTGCCACGCCATTTTGTAGGAGCATCTTCAGATCGCGACTGGAGGCCGCAGGCCTCCCGGCGGTGTTGCCAGTGCCAGCGACCATCGACAACGCCGTGGCCTCCGCCGAGGCGCCTGACGGCGCCAGTCGCGATGGAAACCAGCGC
The DNA here is from genome assembly GCF_003339685.1 of Halomonas sp. DQ26W. Classification (GTDB taxonomy): domain Bacteria; phylum Pseudomonadota; class Gammaproteobacteria; order Pseudomonadales; family Halomonadaceae; genus Halomonas. The sequence goes on from NZ_QPKI01000032.1 coordinate 38,191, forward strand.
TCCAACAGCGGCTTTCTCCACCAACGTTGCCACGCCGCTGTCGGAGTAGCTTCAGCTCACGACTGGAGGCCGCAGGCCTCCCGGCGGTGTTGCCAGTGCCGGCGACCTCGACAACGCCGTGGCCTCCGCCGAGGCGCCTGACGGCGCCAGTCGCGATGCGGAGCAGCGCTCCAACAATGATTCTTTCTACCGACGGTGCCACGCCATTTTGTAGGAGCATCTTCAGATCGCGACTGGAGGCCGCAGGCCTCCCGGCGGTGTTGCCCGTGCCAGCGACCATCGACAACGCCGTGGCCTCCGCCAAGGCGCCTGACGGCGCCAGTCGCGATGGAAACCAGCGCTCCAACAGCGGCTTTCTCCACCAACGTTGCCACGCCGCTGTCGGAGTATCTTCAGCTCACGACTGGAGGCCGCAGGCCTCCCGGCGGGGTTGCCAGTGCCGGCGACCTCGACAACGCCGTGGCCTCCGCCAGGGCGCCTGGCGACGCCAGTCGCGATGCGGAGCAGCGCTCCAACAATGATTCTTTCTACCGACGGTGCCACGCCGCTGTTGGAGTATCTTTAGATCACGACTGGAGGCCGAAGGACTCCCGGCGGTGTTGCCAGTGCCGGCGACCTCGACAACGCCGTGGCCTCCGCCAAGGCGCCTGACGGCGCCAGTCGCGATGGGGACCAGCGCTCCAACAATGATTCTTTCTACCGACGTTGCCACGCCATTTTGTTGGAGAATCTTCAGATCACGACTGGAGGCCGCAGGCCTCCCGGCGGTGTTGCCAGTGCCGGCGACCATCGCCTACGCCGTGGCCTCCGCCGAGGCGCCTGACGGCGCCAGTCGCGATGGAGACCAGCGTTCCAACAATGATTCTTTCTACCGACGGTGCCACGCCGCTGTAGGAGTATCTTCAGATCACGACTGGAGGCCGCTGGCCTCCCGGCGGGGTTGCCCGTGCCAGCGACCATCGACAACGCTGTGGCCTCCGCCAGGGCGCCTGCCGGCGCCAGTCGCGATGCGGAGCAGCGCTCCAACAATGATTCTTTCTACCGACGGTGCCACGCCATTTTGTAGGAGCATCTT
>NZ_QPKI01000033.1 GCF_003339685.1 Halomonas sp. DQ26W
GTTTGGGAACCACCTGATCCCATGCCGAACTCAGCAGTGAAACCGATCAGCGCCGATGGTAGTGTGGGGTTTCCCCATGCGAGAGTAGGTCATCGTCAGGCACTTATTCCAAAAACCCCGAACTCGAAAGAGCTCGGGGTTTTTTCATGGCATCTCAAGAACCTCCAGAGATATTATGTTACGCTCTGTTGCTGTTTCAATTACCGGTTGTGCTACGAACAGCGTCGTGGAAGGGGACTGCCATGCTACGGCTACGAGGGGTCTTGCTGGCGGTTCTTTGCCTGATGGCGGGGGCAGTCTCCTACGCGGCGGAAGAGAGCAGGGTACGGATCGCCACTCTCTACGATTATCCCCCCTATGGATTCTACAAAGACGGTAAGGCTCCTCCAATCTCGGAGGTGGTCATACCCCCTGGTAGTGATTCTGCGCGGTTCCACGGCTACAGCTGGGATATCGTGCGGGAAAGTTTCCATGCCCAGGGTTATACTATCGAACTGGTCATCACTCACTGGGCACGAGCGCTGGCGAGCGTCAGGCAGGGTGAGGTTGATCTGCTCTACCCGACTGGCATGAACACCGAGAGGCTTGCCTATTTTTCCTATTCCGAGACGCCGGTCAATGATGCCGCCTTCCTGGTCTACGTCAACCATGAAGCGGACATCGACTGGCAGGGTCTGGCTTCTCTGAATGGCAAAACCATAGGCATGGTCCGTGGCTACAATTTCGGCGATGAATGGGCCGAGCGGGAAGGCATATCGAAGTATCCTCTCAATAGTATCGAGCAGGGGTTTCGCATGCTGCAGCGAGGGAGACTGGATGGCTTTGCCGGCTACGAAACGAACTGGGACCATGTACTCAAGGAGATGGGGCTGCAGGGTGAGTTCGACAAGCTGCCAGAATTTGGCGCCAGCAGAGAGTATGTGGTTGGCTTGAAGGACAACCCCGACACCGAGCGACTGCTAAGCGATTTCGATGCGGGGCTTCAAGCCATTCAGGAAAGCGGTGAGTACCAACGCATTATAGAGCGTTGGCGCTGACGGGTCTCTTTACAGATAGCTTTTACAGATAGCTTTCACAGATAGCCCTGGTAAGCCGCCGGCTACCCAATGGCCTCAGCCGCAGAGTGTCTGCAGAGCCTCGATCAGGCTGTCCATCTCGTCGTCGGTGCCGATGGAAATGCGCAGAAAGTTGCGCAGTGCATCGGTATTGAAATGGCGCACCAGAATGCCCCGCTCCCGCAGCCCGACGAAGAGCTGAGTCGCATCGAAGGCGGGATGCTCCACCAGCACGAAATTGGCCTGGGAGGGCAATGTCTCGAAGCCGAGCTCCTTCAGCCGCTTTGTGGTCCGCTCACGGGTCGTGATGACCTTCCCACGACAGGCATCGAAGTGCTCGCGGTCCTTGAGTGCGGCGATGCCGATAGCACTGGCCAGGCTGTCGATGGGATAGGAGTTGAACGAGTCCTTTACTCGCTCAAGGCCTTCGATCAGTTCGCGCGAACCGATGGCATAGCCGAGGCGCAGGCCGGCCAGGCTACGGGATTTGGAAAAGGTACCGGTCACCAGCAGGTTGGGGTAACTCGTCACCAGCGGGACGACGCTTTCGCCGCCGAAGTCGACATAGGCCTCATCGACCAGTATGACCCGCTCGGTTACGCGCTTCAGCAGCGCAGAGACGGCCTCACGCGAGTGGCCATGGGCGGTAGGGGCGTTGGGGTTTGCAAAGATGGCACCGGCACTATTCATGGTGAAAGCCGCGAGATCGACGCGCCACTGGTCATCCAGTGGCAGGGTGCGGCGCTCGATGCCAAACAATTGGCAATAGACCGGGTAGAAGCTGTAGGTGATGGCCGGCATCTCGAGTGGCCGGTCATGACAGAAGAAGGCCTGGAAAGCCAGCGCCAACACCTCATCCGAACCGTTACCAACGAATACCTGCCCGGGTTCGACGCCATGCTCGCAAGCCAGGGCCTGGCGCAGGGCGCGAGACTCCGGGTCCGGGTAGAGGCGCAGGTGGTCGGCGGGGAATTCACGCAGTACCGCCTCGACACCGGGAGCCGGCGGGTAGGGGTTCTCGTTGGTGTTCAGCTTGATCAGGCGTTCCCGTGGCTGCTCTCCCGGTACATAGGGGGTCAGCTCGCGCACGGTGGGGCTCCATAACTGGCTCATGCTCTCTCGCTTGGCTCGATGATGTGAAACTTTAGCCCATGTTGACCTGAGCGGCGTGACCGCGCAAGCCGTCGACGTGCTAGCCTAGGCGCACTTGAGCGAAACCGAATGCCCGGAACCCTTTTCGATGACCGCACAGATTATCGCCACGCTGCTACCGGTATTTTTGATCGCGGGCTGTGGCACCCTCTACGGGCGTTTTCGCACCCCCGATATTCGCAGTCTCAATACTCTCAATATGGAAATCTTCGTGCCGATGCTGGTGTTTGCCGTCCTGGCGGACCAGCAGGCGCCCTTGGCAGAGTATGCCGGTCTGGCATTGGCGGCGGCGGTGGTCGTGCTGGGCTCCGGTTTAGTGCTATGGCCGGTAGCCAAGTTGTTAAAACTGGAACCTAAGACCTTCCTGCCACCGATGATGTTCAACAATTCGGGCAACATGGGCATCCCGCTGTTGGTGCTGGCATTCGGCGAGGCGGCACTGCCAGCGGCGGTCGTACTCTTCATCGTCGAGATGCTGCTGCACTTCTCTGTGGGGCTCTATATTCTCAGCCCGAGAACCCCGCTGTGGCGCCTGCTGCGTATGCCCATAGTGCTGGCTAGCCTCGCTGGCCTGGGGTTCAATCTGGGTGGGGTACCGTTGCCGGGCTGGTTACTCGAGGCATTGCATATGCTGGGTGGCGTCTGCATCCCCCTGATGCTGTTTGCGCTGGGGGTGCGCATGCTGGAAATCGACTTCAGTGATTGGAAGACCGGACTTCTTGGCGCCGTGCTCTGTCCGCTATCGGGGTTGGTCCTTGCTGTGCCCATGATCCTGTGGCTGGAACTGACCGGGCTGCAGGCAGCGTCGCTCTGGGTATTTGCTGCCTTGCCACCGGCTGTGCTCAACTATCTGGTGGCCGAACAGTACAAGCAGGAGCCCCACAAGGTGGCCTCGCTTGTGTTGATCGGCAACCTGGGTAGCCTGGTAGTAATGCCCATTGTCCTGGCTTTGGTATTCATGCACGTCTTGCCTGGCGCCAGTTGAAGGCTTCTCCGGGGAACCCCGCGAGACGGAGGCTGTCCGCTAAAGCTAAGAGGGTTTATGCTGTGAGACAGGCTGCCGTAGTTCACGGCGTCAAGGCCATAGGCTAGGAGTGAGAAAATGCAAATAAGGACCCTGCTGGCTGGCTCGGCCATGCTGGCCTTCCTGGCCGGCTGTGCAGCCGGCCCGACGGATGATCGTGCCGACCCGGCGATGGATGACGCCGAAGTGGCTTACCAAGGCACACTACCCTGCCGCAACTGCGCGGGGATTGATCTGGATGTGCGGCTCATGGGTGATGAGCAGAGCTCCCTGGAGGAGCGCACTTTCACGCTGAATGCCAGCTATCGCGAACACCCGCAGGATCCGCCGGACGAGAACTATGCCGGCAACTGGGAGGTGCTCAGCGGTACCGCAGTCGATCCCGATGCCACGGTCTACGAGCTGACACCCGATGGCGAAGGGCAGATCTACTACTTCCTGCGCATCGACGGGACCACGCTGGAACTGATCGATCCTCAGCGGCGCCGGTTCCAGAACAACGAAGCCTTGCAGCTGCAGCGCCTGTAAACACTGCGGGTTCGATAGTAAGCGAAGGCGGCCTTCTGGCCGCCTTTGTGCGTCTGGGTGCAGACCGGCGGGTGCCTGTTAGAATGGTACCCTCCATCTGGGAGAGGGGCCGGCATGGCCAAGGCAAAAAGCGCTTTCGTGTGCACCGAGTGTGGTGCGGAATACAGCAAGTGGCAGGGCCAGTGTTCGAGCTGCCAGGGGTGGAATACGCTGAGTGAGGTGAGGCTGTCCGTCGCCCGTCCCGGGGCAGCCACGTCGGGTGCCTCCGGTCGCAGCGGTTATTCGGGCAACTTGTCTCGTGAAGTGGTGGACCTGGGCAATGTCGACCTTTCCGAGGTGCCGAGACTCTCCTCGACCTTCGATGAGTTCGACCGCGTGCTGGGCGGCGGTCTGGTGCCCGGCTCGGCGGTGCTGCTGGGCGGGCATCCTGGTGCCGGCAAGTCGACCCTGCTGCTGCAGACCGCCTGCAAGCTTGCCCAGTCCCGCCAGGTGCTCTATGTCACCGGTGAGGAGTCGCTTTCCCAGGTGGCGATGCGCGCCCACCGCCTGCAATTGCCCACCAGGGGCCTCAAGATGCTGGCTGAGACCAGCGTCGAAACCGTGCTTGCCGTCGCCGAGCGCGAGCGCCCGGAGATACTGGTCATCGACTCGATACAGACCATGCATCTGGAAGATATCGCCTCGGCCCCGGGCGGCGTGGCGCAGGTACGTGAGTCGGCCGCGGCACTGACTCGCTTCGCCAAGCAGAGCAACACCGTGTTGCTGCTGGTGGGGCATGTCACCAAGGACGGATCGCTGGCGGGCCCCAAGGTGCTGGAGCACATGATCGATGCGTCGTTGCTGCTGGAGGGCGGTGCCGACTCACGCTTCCGCACCCTGCGTGGGCAGAAGAATCGCTTCGGTGCGGTCAACGAGCTTGGTGTGTTCGCCATGCTCGAGCACGGGCTCAAGGAAGTGAAGAACCCCAGTGCGATCTTTCTTTCACGCAGCGAAGCGCTAGCGTCGGGCAGCCTGGTCATGGTGGTGTGGGAGGGGACCCGGCCACTGCTGGTGGAAGTGCAGGCGCTGGTCGACGAATCGGCCCTGGGCAACCCGCGCCGGGTCGCCGTGGGGCTCGATGCGAACCGCCTGGCCATGCTGTTGGCGGTACTGCATCGCCACGGCGGCCTGTTCACCGGCGATCAGGACGTCTTTCTCAACGTGGTAGGCGGGGTCAGGGTGCTCGAGACCAGCGCCGATCTGGCGGTGCTGCTGGCGGTGGTCTCCAGCCTGCAGAATCGCTCTTTGCCACGCGAACTGGTGGTATTCGGAGAGGTCGGGTTATCCGGCGAGATACGTCCGGTGCCCAGCGGACAGGAGCGTATTGTCGAAGCGGCGAAGCACGGCTTTACTCGGGCCATCGTGCCCCGGGCCAACGCACCGAAACGCGCCCCGGCAGGCATGGAGGTCGTTGCCGTGGACAAGCTGACCGATGCCCTGGAGGCCCTGTGAGGCAACAGGGGCTCACTGATATAGAATGGTTGATATGAACTGCCAAGGAGAACGAGATGAGTGCCATCCGCCTGACCCAGTACAGCCATGGCGCGGGGTGCGGCTGCAAGATCGCCCCTGACGTACTCGACAGCATTCTGGCCAAGGCTGGCCCGGGTGCGGGTCACAAGCAGCTGCTCGTCGGCAATCAGGGGCGTGAGGATGCTGCCGTCTACGATCTGGGTGATGGTCGCGGCATGATTGCCACCACCGATTTCTTCATGCCCATCGTCGACGATCCTTTCGACTTCGGGCGTATCGCCGCCACCAATGCGATCAGTGACGTCTATGCCATGGGCGGCACGCCGGTACTCGCCCTGGGGATTCTTGGCTGGCCGCTGGATAAGCTGGGGCCGGAGATCGCCGGCGACGTGGTGGCCGGTGCCCAGTCGGTATGCCGTGAACTCGGTCTCGCCCTGGCTGGTGGTCACTCCATCGATGCCCCCGAGCCGATCTTCGGCCTGGCGGTCAATGGCCTGGTGGATCTCGAGCACCTGAAGCTCAACAAGGGGGCACAGGTCGGCGACCTGCTCTTCCTGACCAAGCCACTGGGGGTGGGTTTTCTGACCACGGCGGAGAAACAGGGGCTGCTTGAATCCGGGCACCAGGCCCTGGCCCGGGAGACCATGCTGAAATCCAACCAGATCGGCATCGACCTCGCCAAGGTGAAGGGCGTGCATGCCATGACCGACGTGACCGGCTTCGGCCTTGCCGGCCACCTTTCCGAAGTGTGTGCCGCCAGCGGTGTGGCGGCGCGGATCGATTATCGACGCCTGCCACGCCTGGCCGAGGCCGAAGCCTATCGCCGCCGCGGTGCCGTGCCGGGGGGCACTCATCGCAACCGTGAGGCGTTGGGGGCCGTCCTCAAGGAGATGGACGAGCCGCACTGGCAGTGGCTCTGCGACCCCCAGACCTCCGGGGGCCTGCTGATCTCTGTTCATCCGTCCTGGGAGGATGACGTGGAGCGCATCGGCCGCGCCCACGGCATCGAGCTGGTCCCGTTCGGCGAGATCATCCCGGCCGGTGGAATGGCGCTGATAGAGGTGCGCGGATGAATCTGCCGCTGATCGAACCCGATCTCTCCCTGCTGTGCGAGGGGCGCGTGCTGATCGACGTGCGCGCACCGGTCGAGTTTGCCCAGGGCGCCCTGCCCGGCGCGGTCAACCTGCCGCTGATGGATGACGAGGAGCGCCGCCTGGTCGGCATCGAATACAAGGTGCGTGGCCAGCAGGCGGCCATCGAACTCGGTCAGCGGCTGGTCAGCGGTGGGATCAAGGACGCCCGGGTAGCGGCCTGGCACTCCCTGTTGCAAGCGCAACCCGAGGCCATCGTCTACTGTTTTCGCGGGGGCCTGCGTTCGCAAATCGCCCAGCAGTGGCTGGCCGACGTGGGGTTCGAGCGCCCCCGCATCCGCGGTGGCTGGAAGGCCATGCGGCAGGGTCTGTGTGCTCGCATGGACGACGCCGCGGAGCAGCCGCTACTAGTTGTGGGTGGGCTCACCGGTTGCGCCAAGACGGCGCTGATCCAGACGCTGACCAATGGCCTGGACCTGGAGGGCTGCGCACGACACAAGGGTTCTGCTTTTGGCCGCCACCCGCTGCCGGCACCCTCGCAGATCGATTTTGAACACGCCGTAGGGCTGCGCCTGCTGTCGCTTGACGTTCCACTGGTGGTGGAGGACGAGTCACGCCAGATCGGTACGGCCAGCGTGCCGCTTGTCTTCTGGCGAGCCATGGAGCAGGCGCCGCGTCTTCGCGTGGAGATGCCGCTGGACTGGCGTATCAGTCAGATCCAGAAGGACTACATCGATGATCTATGGGCGATCTACCGGCACCAGTGCGGTGAGTGGCTGGGCTGGACGCTGATGCGCAAGCAACTCGCCACCGCGTTGTCGCGGTTGAGAAAACGACTGGGCAGTGCTCGCCTGGCACGCATCGCCAGGCTCCAGGCTCTGGCTTTCCGCGAGCATGAGCGCGGCAACACCCAGGCGCACGAGGCTTGGCTGGCACCGCTGCTGACGGAGTATTACGACCCCATGTACCGCTACCAACTGGAGCGCCGCGACCCCCAGCGCTTCCTGCACGTCGGTGACTGGGACAGTTGTCTGGCAGCCGCCCAGGCCTGGTCGGCCGACGCGGTGCGCCACGGCTCGGAGCGGCTGCAGACAGCCTGATTCCCGCTCAGGCGAGAGAGCTTCGCAGCCATTGGCTGAGCAGGCGATCGAGCAGCGGTGCCAGCCGGTCGAAGCGGGCCGGGTCGGCCAGGATCGCTTCTCGAGCCTGCACGTGAGGGCTCGCCTCGCTGCCTTTCGGTGGCTCCTCGCGGTCCAGCAACTCGGTCACACCGGCACGGGTAACCTCGATATGGCACAGCAGACCGAGGGCTCTACCCCATGCTGTCCAGCCAGTCGACGATACGGGCGGGGCCGTGGTGAGGGCTGTGTTGAAGCAGGTGTAGATGCATGGAAACCTCGTCATCGCTGGGATACGAAACATGACAGGGGGCGCAAGGGTACATGAAGCCGGCGTTGCGAGAACAGATATTGACGATCATTGCCGAGATACCGACGGGCCGTGTGACCACCTACGGGCGCATCGCGGCGATGACCGACGGCGCCACGCCACGGCTGGTGGCCAGGGCGCTTCGGGATCTTCCGGAAGGACACGACCTGCCCTGGTTTCGCGTGATCACGGCGTCACGTCGTCTGGCCGACCACCCTGGCGCCGTCGAACAGCGCGCTCGACTGCTCTCTGATGGCGTGTTGTTCGATGGCGGTGGGCGTGTCGCCAGCGAGGTCCTGTGGCCATGACCCCTCTGTCGCTCCTTGCGCTCACTCTCAGACCCTCATTTTGTGGAGAGAATCCATGAGTCAGCCAACCGGCGGCTTCCATCAGCGCCTACAAGATCTTTCGCCGCCTCAACAGCAAGCTTTCATGGCAGCGCTGTGTGAGCGGCTGCTGCCTAACTATGCGCTCTATGCGCAGACGGCCGGCGATGGCAACCCAGCGGGCCTCAGGGCGATTCTCGACCTGGTATGGGAGCAACTGTCGGTCAAGGAGGCGCGCATCGACTTCGACCGCCAGGCCGAGAAGCTGGCCGAGCTGGAGCCGGCGGCGGACGACGATAGCTTCGGCACTCGCCGTGCGATGGAGGCGGTGGTGGCGCTGTCCGCGCTGCTGGATACGCTGCGCGGCGAGGCCCCCGAGGCGGTGCTTGAGGTCAGCCGCGTCTCCAAGGGCGGTGTGCGGGCCTTCATCGAGCTGATCGAAGGGGAGGAAGACGCGCAGCGCCTGGCGGCCCGCATCCGCGAGCATCCGCTGATGGCGGACGAGAACGACTTCCAGGACGCGGTGCTTGAAGCCGCTGAGGGCAAATTGGACCGTGATGCGCTCAAGGCGTTGCGCCGGCTGGGGCGCAACGAAGGAGTCAGCAACCTGGGTCTATCGCTGGATTGAGCTGATCAGGCTTCGCTAGAAACGGATGCCGCCGAGGACCATCGCGCCGGCGGTGCCGAAGACGATCAGGTCGGTCTCGAAGCGCCCCCACTGCATGCCCAGGCTGGGCATCGCTGCTGGTGAGGTGCCATAGCGGTTGAATGGGATATTGTCTTGATACTCCCCCCGGTAGCCATGCAGCACGCCGGCGCTGAACTTGGCCCTGACGGTGATGTTCTCGGTGGGCTTCCAGAAGGGGAATTCACGTCCGGCATAGAGGTAAATGGCTTCCTGATCGAAGGAGTTGAGGAAGCGGGTGCCACCTACCAGCCAGCGCTGCGGATTGTGCAACTCAAGGCTGATCAGCTCCTGGTGATTGTTGTGGTCGGGCTGTGGGCTGAAATGGCGGGTATAGAGGCTGGTCTGCAGCAGCACATGACTGACCTCCAGTTGTGGCGGCCAGGTCGGCTGCTGATTGGCCATCACCACCTTCCAAGGCAGCAGGAGAGCTAGCCCCAGGTGCACGGCGGCCAGCCGGCGAGTTCTCATCCATGCCGATGTCACGATCACTCTCCAGGAATCACTGCTACAAACGCATTTCTATTCCGCGTTCGGCCATATAGCGCTTGGCCTCGGGAATGGTGTATTCGCCAAAGTGAAAGATGCTGGCCGCCAGCACTGCATCGGCGCCACCTTCCAACACCCCTTCCACCAGGTGATCTAGCGTGCCGACACCGCCGGAGGCGATCACCGGCACGGTGACCGCCTCGCTGATGGCGTGCGTGACGCCCAGATCGAAGCCCGACTTGGTGCCGTCGCGATCCATGCTGGTCAGCAGCAACTCTCCGGCACCGTATTCGACCATCGTCTTAGCCCACTCCACGGCGTCGAGCCCGGTCGGGCGGCGGCCACCGTGGGTGAATATCTCCCAGCGTGGCGGCTCGCCTTCGCTGGAGACCCGCTTGGCATCGATGGCCACCACGATGCACTGGCTACCGAAGCGATCGGCGGCTTCGCGCACGAATTCCGGGTTGTTTACCGCAGCCGTATTGATTGACACCTTGTCGGCACCGGCATTGAGCATGGTGCGAATGTCGTCGCAGGTACGGATGCCCCCGCCCACGGTCAGCGGAATGAACACCTCACCTGCGATGCGCTCGACCATTTCGACGGTGGTGTCGCGGTCCTCGTGGCTCGCCGTGATATCGAGAAAAGTGATCTCGTCGGCGCCCTGCAAGTTGTAGCGCTGGGCGATCTCCACCGGGTCGCCGGCATCGCGAATGCCGATGAAGTTGACGCCCTTGACCACGCGGCCGGCGTCGACATCGAGACAGGGGATGATACGCTTGGAAAGACCCATCTGTTCAGCTCCCGGCTCGGTCGAGCCCTGCAGTCAGTTCATCACATAGCCGCTGGCCTTCGGCCACGTCAAGGCTGCCCTCGTAGATGGCCCGGCCGGTGATGGCGCCGAGAATGCCGGGCTCGCCTGCGGCTATCAGGGCGTGCAGGTCGTCGAGGTTTGTCACGCCACCGGAGGCGATCACCGGCAGGCCGCCCTCGCGAGCAAGCTGGGCCGTGGCTTCGACATTGACGCCATTCATCATGCCGTCGCGGGCGATGTCGGTGTAGACGATGCTGGAGACCCCGTCGTCGGCGAAACGCTTGGCCAGGTCGGTGGCCTTGACGCTGGAGACCTCGGCCCAGCCGTCGGTGGCGACGAAGCCGTCACGGGCATCGAGGCCGACGATGACATGGCCCGGGAAGGCGCGGCACATCTTGCCGACGAAGGCAGGCTCCTTGACGGCCTTGGTGCCGATGATCACGTAGGAGACCCCGGCGGATAGGTAGTGCTCGATGGTATCCGCGGAGCGGATGCCGCCGCCGATCTGGATCGGCAATTCAGGCCAGCGCCGGGCGATGGCAGTCACTGCCTCGCCGTTGACCGGCTTGCCTTCGAAGGCACCGTTGAGGTCGACCAGGTGCAGGCGGCGCGCACCGGCCTCGACCCAGCGCGCTGCCATGGCTACCGGGTCGTCACCGTAGGTCGTGGCGTCATCCATGCGCCCCTGCTTGAGGCGGACGCACTTTCCGTCCTTGAGATCGATGGCGGGTATTACTAGCATGTCAGTGTCCTCGGTTGGCGCAGTAGAGGGCGCCTGTGGTCGATGGTTCGTCGTCGAGCCTGCCGGACAAGGCCCCGCGCAACTGCGTCAGGGCATCCAGTTGATGAAGTTTTCCAGCAGCCTGAGCCCGGCCCGGGAACTTTTTTCCGGGTGAAACTGGACGGCAAAGGTGGCATCGCGCCCGATGGCGACATGGGCGTTGACCCGGCCATACTCGGTGGTGCCGAACACCGTGGCGTCGTCACTGGCCTCGGCGTAATAGCTGTGCACGAAATAGAAGTGCTCGTTCTGATCGATGCCCTTCCATAGCGGATGGTCGTGATGCTGATGCACCAGGTTCCAGCCCATGTGCGGCACTTTGAGACGTAGATCGTTGGCATCGCGCATATCGGCCGGGAAGTGCCTCACATCACCGGGGAGGAAGCCCAGGCAGGCGATGCCGCCGTTCTCCTCGCTGTGATCGAGCAGCATTTGCTGTCCAACACAGATGCCCAGCAGCGGCTTGCTCTGGCTGGCCAGCAGTTCCTGGACGAGGCCACGCAACTCGGTCTTTTCCAGTTCACCCATGCAGTCGCGGATGGCGCCCTGGCCCGGCAACACCAGGCGAGTGGCACCGCGGATGCAGCGAGGGTCGCGGGTGATGATCACATGCTCGTGGGTGACGTGCTCCAGGGCTTTGGCAACCGAATGCAGATTGCCCATCCCGTAATCGATGACGGCAATGGTCATGAAGGCTCCTCAGTTTTCGGTCGTCGCAACTACAGACAGCCCTTGGTGGACGGCATCTGGCCGGCCATGCGCGGGTCCGGCTCAACGGCCATGCGCAGCGCGCGACCGAAGGCCTTGAAGATGGTTTCCGCCTGATGGTGGGCATTGAAGCCCTTCAGGTTGTCGATATGCAGCGTGACCCGGGCATGATTGACGAAGCCCTGGAAGAACTCCCAGAACAGCTGGGTGTCCAGGCGACCGATGGTGGCGCGGGTGAACTCGATATCCATGAACAGCCCGGGGCGGCCAGAGAAGTCTATCACGACCCGGGAGAGCGCTTCGTCCAGCGGTACATAGGCATGGCCATAGCGGCGAATGCCGCTCTTGTCGCCGATCGCCTGGGCAAACGCCTGGCCGAGAGTGATGCCGAGATCTTCTACGGTATGATGATCGTCGATATGCAGGTCGCCCACGGCCTTGATGTCCAGGTCGACCAGGCCGTGACGTGCCACCTGATCGAGCATGTGGTCGAGGAAGGGGACGCCGGTCTCACAGGCCAGCCGGCCTTCGCCATCGAGATTGACGGTCACCGTGATCTGGGTTTCCTGGGTGTCACGGGTTACCGTGGCGATTCGCTCGGACATGTCGGACTCTCTCTCGCGCTTTCGCGCGTCGGCATGGGTGGGCCCGGAAGGCCCTGACGGTACGGCTACCGGGCAGGCAAGACGGTGCTTGCCATCATGGGGCCGTTCATTATAGAGAATCGAGCCCCCCATCCGCTACAATGCGCCCATCACAGCGGCGGCCCGAGCCGCGGCCCAGGGAGATCCACCATGCCGGTTACGCTTCATATCGTCGATCACGCCGCCTGGGCGTCGGAGGCGCAGGTTCGGCACGACCTGCCGCGCATCTATGCCGATGCACCGGTTGAGCGGCTCTCCGGGCCGGTGGATGACTTCATCCATCACCATCTCGAGGCTGGCCATTTCTTTGGCTGTGCACGCTTCAACGAGCGCCTGCTGGGTGCTGTTGCCGTGCGTGCCGACACCGAAGCGTGGTGGCTATCGGAACTCTGCGTGCGCAAGACCACACGAAGACGTGGCGTGGGCTCCCGGCTGTTGGCACTGGTCAGCAGTGCCGCGGCCGAACGGGGGCTCGGCCTGCGAGCCCCCGCCTCCCAGCTGCCGATGGCCGACCAACTGCTGCTTTCCCGGCTGGGCTATCGCCTGCACGCAGCCGGAAACTACTTTGAACTGGCTCTACCGCTGCAAGGAGGCGGTAAACGATGAAGCGACTCTTGCAAACCCTACTGGCGGCCATTGGCGTACTGGGCGTGGTAGTGGTGGCTGCCGTGGTCTACGTTACTACCTTTCTCGACCCCGAAGACTTCAAGCCGCGTCTGATTGAGGTGGTGCGCGAGCACAGTGGCATGGAGCTGACGCTGAACGGGCCGCTGTCCTGGTCGTTCTATCCTCGGCTGGGGGTGAGCGTGGAGCGAGTGGAGAGCCACTTGCCCGAGCAGGAGCCGACTGCGCCTCCCTTCCTGGCCTTCGACAAGGCCGAGGTGAGCCTGGCATTTGCCCCGCTGTTACGTGGCGAAATCGGCATCGAAGGCCTTACCCTGGACGGCATGCAGCTTCGGCTGGAGCGAGATGAACAAGGGCAGGGCAACTGGGAACCGCTGCTGCAACGCCTGGATGAACGGCGTGAGGGCGCCGAGTCGGCGCTTGCACCAGCCAGTGCAGGGCCCAACCTGGAAGGCAGCAACCTGGCCGTGGCGCTGAACATCGCCAACGTCCAGGTACGCAACGGTGCTGTCCGCTTTCGTGATCTGGCGGCAAAGAGCGAGTGGATGCTCGAGGACGTCAGCCTATCCGGCACCAACGTCAATCCGGAGCGCGCCTTTCCCCTCAAGGCCTCCTTCACCCTGACTTCCTACGGGACGCTGGACTGGCGAGAACTCGAGCGAACGCCGGGGTTGGCCAGCACGATTTCCCTCGAGGGCCGGATGCGCCTGGCTCTCGCCGAGCGACGCTATGTCATGGAAGGCTTGAAGCTGAACACATCGACCCGTCTGGGTGGTGTGCAGGGTCGTCAGCAGGCTGACCTGACCGGACAGCAGTTGGTACTGGACCTGTCACGCCAGCACATGCAGTTGCAGGAGGGGCGCCTGGAAGGCAGCGTACAGCATCCTCGGATGGGGGAGTCGGCCATTCCGTTGGTGCTGGCCTTCGCCATGGAGGCGGATCTGGCGGAGAGCACGGCTCAACTGCGCGATTTGTTACTCACCGGCCCCGACAATCTGCGGCTAAGCGGCAATCTCAACCTGGCAGGGTTGGACAGCGCCCCTTCCTACAGCGGCCAGGTCAGCCTGGCACCCCTGTCGCTACGTCCCTGGCTTGAGCGTATCGATCGGTTACCCGCCATGGCCGGTCCCCAGGCGCTCTCCGACGTGGCATTGACCAGTCCCATACGCGGTGACCTGAGCCAGGCCGAGCTCTCCGGCCTGACGCTGGTGCTCGACGACAGCACATTCACTGGCCGGCTGGGCATGGGCTTCGACGGCCGTATGCTGGCGCTGGTCCTGCAGGGTGACAGCCTGAATCTGGACGATTACCTGCCTCCGCCGGATGCCGCTGAACAGAGCGCCTCCCAGCGCGGCTTCTTCGGTATCCGCCAGGCCCATGCCGGCGATGCCGCGCCGCTGGCCCCGGTGGAGTGGCTGTCCGAGTTGACCCTCGATGGCGGCGTCGAACTCGAGGGCATGCAACTGGGTAGGCTCGACTTCACCAGCGTGGACCTGGTGATGTCTGGCGGCGATGGCCTCCAGCGCCTGGATCGGTTCGCCGCCAAGCTCTATGGCGGCGAGCTCAGGGCGAGCGGTGAACTCGACCTGACGCGTGACCCGATACGCTGGCAGTTGACCCCCGAGCTCTCCCGTGTGCGCCTGGAGCCGCTGCTGCAGGCGCTTGCCAGGGACGAGGAGCCGTCCCCTCTGCGTGGACGCCTTTCCCTCGAGGGTGTGCTGGAGTCGCGCTACAACACCTTGCCTGCACTCAGGCGCAACCTGGACGGACGTTTGAGTGGCCATATCGACGAGGGAGCGGTACTCAACGTCAACGTCTCCGAAGAGCTGTGTACCCTGGCAGCCATGGTCGAGGGCAAGGAAATCGACCGCGACTGGAGCGATGACACCCGCTTCGAGCGTGCCGAGGCCAGCCTGAGCATCAGCGACGGTGTTGCCCGCAGCGAGAGCATTCTGGTCGCCATTCCCGGGATCGACATGGATGGTGAGGGAGAGCTGGACCTGGTCACCGAGCGCTTCGACCTGCGCGCCGCGGCACGCTTCATCGACGGTGCCGAGGCGGCCTGCTCGGTCAATCCGCGGCTGGAGCGTGTGCCCCTGCCGGTTCGCTGCTCGGGCGAGCTTGGCGGCGACAGCAGCGAGTGGTGCCGCTTCGACCGCAATGCCTTCCAGGCCACTCTGGTCGAGCTGCTGCGTGACGAAGTATCGCGCCGTGCCGGGGGCGAGATCGAGCGTCGCCTGGAGCGTCCCCTGGAGCGACTCGACGAGCGTCTGGGTGAAGACGGCAAGGAACTTCGTGATGCACTGCGCGGTCTATTCAACTGAGCATCAAGCAAGTCAGTTTTTGCGCCGACTCACCTAGTCGGCGCTTTTTTTCGTGCTGCTTTTCTTGTGCGGCTTATCTTGTGTTTTGCTTTGGGGGTGGTTAAACCGATGACAGAGATGCCGACGCCGGTCCTTCCCCCAGGAGAATTCCAGCGCCGCCTGCTGGACTGGTTCGAGCGCCATGGACGGCATGATCTGCCCTGGCAGCAGGAGCGCTCGCCCTACCGCGTATGGGTATCGGAAATCATGCTGCAGCAGACCCAGGTTGCCACGGTGATTCCCTATTTCGAGCGCTTCATGTCACGCTTTCCTGATGTCGCCGCTCTGGCCAGGGCAGAGCAGGACGCGGTGCTGCATCTCTGGACAGGGCTTGGCTATTACGCCCGTGGGCGCAACCTGCACAAGGCGGCCCGTGCGATCATCGAGCGCCATGGCGGCCAGTTGCCGCTGGAACTCGAGTCGTTGTCAGAACTGCCTGGGATCGGGCGCTCCACGGCCGGCGCGATCATCGCCCAGAGCAGCGGCCGGCGGGCGGTGATTCTCGACGGTAACGTCAAGCGCAGTCTGGCCCGCTTGCACGCCGTGGAGGGGTGGCCGGGCCGGACGCCCGTGTCCCGTCGGCTCTGGGCCCTGGCCGACCATTACACCCCTGACGAACGCCTGGTCGACTACACCCAGGCGATGATGGACTTCGGCGCGACCCTGTGTCGGCGTGGACAACCCGACTGTGTGGCCTGCCCCTTCGCCGATGTCTGCGTGGCCCGCGGCAGGGGCGAGGAGCGCCGCTTTCCCGAATCGAAGCCCCGCAAGGCGCTGCCAACACGCACCACCCGGATGCTGTTGCTGCAGGACGCCGAGGGGCGCGTGCTGCTCGAGCAGCGTCCCTCCAGCGGTCTCTGGGGTGGCCTCTGGGGCCTGCCCCAGTTCGACGACATCGAGACACTCGAGGCCTGGCTGGACAGTCACGTACCGGGCGCCGAGCTCGGCCGCGCCTGGTCACCCTTCAGTCATGTCTTCAGCCACTTTCGCCTGGAAATCACGCCGCAGCCGGCCCATTGCCGTGCCCCGTTCGCCGTTAGCGAGTCGCGCTGCTGGTACGATCCTGGCAATCCTGCCAGCATCGGGCTGGCTGCACCGGTCAAGTCGTTACTGATGAGTTCCAGGCCATTAACGTTTCAGAAACAGGGAGAGCCACCATGAGCAGCACCGTATTCTGCCGCAAGTATCAGCAGGAGCTGGAAGCATTGCCCTTTCCGCCGCTGCCGGGCAAGAAGGGGCAGGACATCCAGCAAAATGTCTCTAAAAAGGCCTGGGAGGAGTGGCAGGCACTGCAGACCCGCCTGATCAACGAAAAACACCTCAACATGCTCGACCCCGAGGCGCGCAGCTACCTGAACGAGCAGATGGGGCGCTTCCTCGACAATCGCGAGACCGACCAGGCCGAGGGCTACATCCCGCGGGACCAGTGAGCGTGCGGGCACCGATGCCATTTCGCCATCTTCATGAAACGGAAGGGCTTGACGCCTAAGGCCGTATCTTGTTTAATACGCACCGTTGGCAGCGGCCAGATAGCTCAGTTGGTAGAGCAGGGGATTGAAAATCCCCGTGTCGGCGGTTCGATTCCGTCTCTGGCCACCAAACTGCTGGGGTATAGCCAAGTGGTAAGGCACCGGTTTTTGGTATCGGCATTCCCAGGTTCGAATCCTGGTACCCCAGCCACGCCAACGTTTTTCCGATTCTGCAGTTCGCCTGGATCGGCCCCGAGCCGGCATAGCTCAGTTGGTAGAGCAACTGACTTGTAATCAGTAGGTCCCGGGTTCGACTCCTGGTGCCGGCACCATCCTGAGCCTGGGATGAGATTAGGGAAATCAGCGACTTGCAGCTATTTGAAACCGTCCATCGAGGCGGTTTTTTTGATGGTGCGCCAGGCATGGCGCGCAGCGCCTGACTGGCGCTGTTCCCGCGAACAGCACGCGCGATCGAGGGGCTGGCCATGGCAGCCGGCACGGGTTGGGACAGCGTGGAGCTGGTCGGGTGGCGAGCCCATGGACAAGTTCGCGTATCATGCAGGGAACAGCAGCCAGGGAGTTCGGCATGAGTTCTCGCAGCGACACAGGCGTCGTCCAGGGCACCTTTCCCGACCGGCCGGGGCGCCAGGGGCAGAAGCTCAGCGATCACGTCTACGGCAGCATCGTCGATCACATCATCAAGGGCGAGTATGCGGAAGGGCAACGGCTGCCCTCCGAGGAGAAGCTGGCCTGGCAGCATGGCGTGTCCCGTCCCATCGTGCGCGAGGCGCTGGCGCGGCTGCGCGAAGACGGCCTGATCCGCTCCCATCGCGGGGCGGGGAGTTTCGTGCGGCTGCGTCCCAGCCGCGCCATGCTGGACTTCGCGCCCCTCGACAGCCTTGCCGATATCCAGCGCTGCTTCGAATTCCGCATGGCGGTGGAGGCCGAGTCGGCACGGCTGGCGGCGCTCAACGCCACCGCCGAGGATCGCGAGGCGCTGGCGGCGGCCTTCGCCCTGCTCGAGCAGCGCATCCGCGAGAATGCGCTGGGCGTTGATGCCGACTATGGCTTCCATCTGGCCATCGCCCACGCTACCCACAACCGCTTCTTCGCCGAAACCCTGGCCTCGCTGGAGGCCACCATCACCTATGGCCAGCGTCTGGCCAGGGGCCTGGGCCTGCGACGGCCGACCCACCACTTGCCCGAGGTGCAGGAGGAGCACCGCCGGATCCACGACTGCCTGCAGGGCAGGGACGCGGAAGGCGCCGCCCGGGCCATGCGCGAGCACCTGGGCAACTCCCGTCGGCGGGTCTTCGAGGGCTGATAGACTTTACAGATTTGACAACTTTTACAACTCGACTAGCCTTTATGGCAGGCCGAGGGGCTTCATGATGCCAGCTCGGTCCGGCAGCCCAGGCTGTCCCGCCTCTCACTACAATTTTCTTCACAACGCTCATCACAACGCGGATAACAAGATCGGGAGCCTTGCCATGAAGTGTCGCCTTTCCACCCTGGCCGTGGCCGTATCGGCGTGCACCCTGCTCGGTGCCGTCGGCGCTGTCCAGGCGGATTACCCCGAGCGCGCCATCACCTACATCATTCCCTTCAACCCGGGCGGCGAGTCTGACGTGACGGCGCGCTTCCAGGAGCCGATCCTGGAAGAGCTGCTGGGTGTCAGCGTCAACGTCACCCACCGTCCCGGTGGCGGAGGCGCGGTGGCCTGGAGCGAGTTCCAGAACAACGCCGAGCCCGATGGCTACGAGATCATCGGGGTCAATATCCCGCACATCATCGGCCAGCCGATCCAGCGCTCCGACGCGGGCTTCGAGACCGACAACTGGGAGATCATCACCTTCTTCCACTCCACCCCCAATGCCCTGATCGTGCCCGCCAACAGCCCCTTCGAGACCCTCGATGACCTGGTCGAATATGCCCGCGAGAATCCCCAGGCGGTGACCCTCGGCGGCAGCGGCACCTACAGTGCCAACCACCTGGACATGCTGCGCTTCGAGCAGGAAGCCGACATCGACCTCACCTACATTCCCTTCACCGGCACGGGACCGTTGCCGGCGGCCCTGGAGGGCAACCACGTGGCCGGGGTCTTCAACTACACCATGCTCGGCGTGCAGATGGACGATCGCGTAAGGGTGCTGGCCGTGGCCTCGGAAGAGCGGGTGTCGGCATTGCCCGATGCGCCCACCTTCTCCGAGCTCGGCTATGACATCGTTGGCGGTGCCTACCGCGGCGTGGCGGCGCCGGCCGGCACCCCGCCGGAGATCGTCGAGACGCTGGCCGAGGCCTTCGCCGAAGCCAATCGGCGTATCACCGAGCAGCAGGAACCGCTCGGCTTCGTGATGGAGTACATCACCGGTGAGCAGATCGATGAGGTGATCAGCAGCCTCAGCGAGGCCTACGGGCCGATCCTGGAAGCCGCCGACTGATCCCGATGCCACTCCCTGCGGGTCCGGGCACTCCGTCCGGACCCTGATGTCCTGTTGCGCCTGCCGGAGGGAGACGCATGGAGATGTTGCTCGAGGCGCTGGCATCGCTGATGACCTTTCAGAGTTTCATCACGGTGCTGGTCGGAGTGTCGGCCGGACTGCTGATCGGCTCCCTGCCCGGGTTGACCGCCACCATGGCCCTGGCGGTGCTGTTGCCCTTCACCTTCTCGATGCCCCCCCTGCAGGGCCTGATGGCCCTGGGGGCCGTCTACATGGGTTCCATCTATGGCGGGGCCTTCACGGCGATCCTGATCAATACGCCGGGTACCCCGTCGTCGATCGCCACCACCTTCGACGGCTATCCCATGGCCCGGCAGGGGCGAGCCTTCGAAGCCCTGGCCGGCGCCACCATCGCCTCGGTGATCGGCGGCCTGGTCGGCGTCGCCTTCCTGCTGCTGCTGGCGCCGCCGCTGGCCCGCTGGGCGGTGGCCTTCGGGCCCGCCGAGATGTTCTGGGTGGCCATGCTGGGCCTGACGCTGGTGGCCAGCCTCTCCAGCGGCTCGCTGCTCAAGGGGCTGCTGGGCGGCTGCATCGGCATGCTGCTGAGCACGGTCGGCGTCTCGCCGGTGGGGGGCGAGACCCGCTTCACCTTCGGCTTTCCCCCCCTGCAGGGGGGCATCGAGTTGATCGTGGCCCTGATCGGGCTGTTCGTGATCCCGGAGCTGCTGACCATGGCCGCGGAGGGCAGGGGAGCACTGCGGCCGAGTGGCGAGTTCGGCAAGCGTGAAGCAAGCATCGGCCAGGTCGCCAAGCGGATTTTTCGCCGCCCGGGCAACCTGATTCGCTCCTGCCTGATCGGCCAGGTCATCGCCATCATTCCCGGGGCCGGGGGCAACGTCACCAGCCTGGTGGCCTACAACGAGGCCCGGCGGTTCTCCAAGGATCCCCAGAGCTTCGGCAAGGGGAACATCGATGGCGTGGTGGCCTCCGAGTCGAGCAACAATGTCATGGTGGCGGGCAGCATGATCCCGCTGCTGACCCTCGGCATCCCCGGTGCACCACCTGATGCCATCATCCTCGGCGTGCTGATGCTCCATGGCCTGCGCCCGGGGATCGACCTCTTCACCGAGACCGGCGTGCTCACCAACGGCTTCATCCTCTCGATGGGGCTGGCGGCGCTGATGCTCTTGCCGGTGGGGCTGTTGGGCGCTCGGCTGATCTATCGGGTGGTCATCAAGATCCCCTACTACTTCATGGTGCCCTGCATCGCCATGGTCACCATCATCGGTACCTTCGCCCTGCGCAACAGCCTGCTGGACGTCGGCATCATGCTGATCCTTGGCGCCCTCGGCTACTTCCTGCGCCTGATCGGCATCCACGCCGCCCCCATCGTGCTGGGCCTGATCCTCGGCGGCATCGCCGAGCAAGGGTATGTGCAGACCATGCTGGCCGCGGTGGTCGACCCGATCCCCTGGTTGCGACTGGTCCGCAATCCGCTCTCCCAGGTGCTGGCGGGCATGGTGCTGCTGGGCGCCGCCACGGCGCTGCTGCCCGTGTGGCTGGAGCGCAGCGGGCGGCTGCAGAAGGCGACGTCGGCTGAGGAGGAGAAACCATGATCCTGCGTCTCAATACCGACATCGCCGCCGGTTTTGTCGGCCTGGCCTTCGCCGCCCTGCTGTGGCTGGCGCGCGGCGACATGGGCAGGCTCAGCATCATCTTTCCCCGGGCCATCCTGCTGATTCTCACCGTCATCGCCGTGGCGTTGATCATCAAGGGCCTGGTGCGCCCCGGTGATCGCCAGGTCGAGATTACCGGCAGCCCGCGGCGGCTGTTTGTGGTTGCGGCCGGCTTCTTCGTCTGGTGGGTGGCGATCGGCCAGCTGGGCTTCGTCGTCTCCAGCGTCGTGGCGCTGCTGCTGTTGGTCTGGTACCTGGCTCGCGTGGAAGGGCCGGTGAGTCCGTGGCGCCTGCTGCGCTGGGTACCGATCGTCCTGCTGCTGGTGGGTGTCTTCTACCTGACCTTTACCCAGCTTCTCAATGTACGTCTGCCTTCGGGCCTGCTGATCTAGGAGTCACGCATGCGCATCACCGACATACGCGAGGCGCGGGTATCCATCGCCTCCGACATCGCCAACGCCTACATTTCCTTCTCGAAGATGGATGTCTCGGTGCTGGCCATCTATACCGATGCCAAGGTCAATGGCCGCCAGGTGGTGGGCTATGGCTTCAATTCCAATGGCCGCTATGCCCAGAGCGGCCTCCTGCGCGAGCGCTTCCTGTCGCGACTCAAGGAGGCGGACGCCGCCGCCCTGCTCGACGAGAGCGGGGCTAACCTCGACCCCTTCAAGGTCTGGTCGGTGTTGATGGCCAACGAGAAGCCCGGCGGCCACGGCGAGCGCAGCGTGGCGGTGGGCATCATCGACATGGCGATTTGGGACATTGTCGCAAAGGTGGAGAACAAGCCCCTGGCTCGGCTGCTGGCCGAGCGCTACGACGACGGTACGCCCGACGACAAGGTCGCCGTCTATGCGGCCGGTGGCTATTACTACCCAGGCAAGCCGATCCAGGGCCTCAAGGACGAGATGCGCGACTACCTTGACCTGGGCTACACCTGCACCAAGATGAAGATCGGCGGCGTGCCGCTCGCCGAGGACCTCGAGCGGGTCGAGGCGGCCATCGAGGTGGTCGGCGAGGCCGGCCGGCTGGCCGTGGACGCCAACGGCCGCTTCGACCTCAGGACCACCCTGGCCTTCGCCGAAGGACTGGCACCCTACGGGGTGCGTTGGTACGAGGAGGCCGGCGATCCGCTCGACTACGCCTTGCAGCAGCAACTCGGCGAGCACTATGCCGCACCCACGGCCACCGGTGAGAACCTGTTCTCCCACCAGGATGTGCGCAACCTGCTGCGCTACGGGGGAATGCGTCCCGACCGCGACATCCTGCAGATGGACCCTGTGCTCAGCTACGGACTGGTGGAGTACCTGCGCATGCTCGAAGTATTGCGCGCCCATGGCTGGTCGTCACGCCAGTGCATACCCCATGGCGGCCACCAGTTCGCGCTGAACATTGCCGCCGGCCTGAAGCTCGGCGGCAACGAGTCCTATCCCAGGGTGTTCGCCCCCTTCGGCGGCTTCGCCGACTCCACGCCGGTGGAGGGGGGAGTGGTCGCGTTACCCGACATGCCGGGGGTCGGCTTCGAGGACAAGCGTGCATTGATGCAGGTCTTCAAGGAGCACCTGTCGGTCTGACGGCTCGCGTCACGCCCCTCAGTCGTCAGACTCGTCCGCAACGCTGGCCTTGAAACCCCATCCGATGATCACCACATTCATCCATGCAAGGTCCCCTTGGGGCCTCCCGCCACGGCGACAGTGCCGTTGGAACGAGTTCAATCTGAAAACTGGTCACGGATACACAGGAGGTGATTGGGATGCCAGTGCAAACATCGTCCAACCGCAAGCTGAAACAGGTCACCGACTATGCCGTAGCCGACGCATCAGCCACTCTCGGCCAGGCAGGCTATTTTGCCGATCGCCTACGGGATCCCTATCCCAGCCGCCTGAGCCAGCCGCTTGATGTTCCCTGGCTCGACCGCCAGGAGGCAGTGGTCAAGGGGCGTGCCGAGGATGGTCCACTGAGCCAGGCGCAGCTCGATGAGTTCGACCGCAAGGGCTTCCTCTTCGAGCCCAATTTCATCCGGGGAGAGGAGCTCGAGGCGCTATACGGGGAGCTGAACGAGTTGCTGGGGCGCGACGATTTCCGTGGTCGCGATTTCAGTATCACCGAGCCCGACAGCCGCGAGATTCGCTCGCTGTTCGCCATCCACTTCCTCTCGGAGCGCTTCCGGCGGCTGGCCCACGATGAGCGGTTGATGGGCCGGGTCCGGCAGATCCTCGGCGGTGACGCCTATGTCCACCAGTCGCGGATCAACTACAAGCCCGGCTTCGAGGGCAAGGGCTTCAACTGTCACTCCGACTTCGAGACCTGGCACGCCGAGGATGGCATGCCGGCGATGCATGCGGTGAGCGCCTCTATCGTGCTGACCGACAACCATGCGTTCAATGGGCCGCTGATGCTGATACCCGGCTCGCACAAGGTCTTTGTGCCCTGCCTGGGCGAGACCCCCGACGATCACCACAAGCAGTCACTGAAGCACCAGGCGTTCGGTGTGCCGGGTCGCGATGCGCTCAGGCAGCTGGTCGAGCGCCACGGCATCGAGGCACCGACCGGTGCCGCCGGTGGTCTGCTGCTGTTCGATTGC
Source organism: Halomonas sp. DQ26W (assembly GCF_003339685.1). Lineage (GTDB taxonomy): Bacteria > Pseudomonadota > Gammaproteobacteria > Pseudomonadales > Halomonadaceae > Halomonas. The sequence goes on from NZ_QPKI01000033.1 coordinate 23,392, forward strand.
AATACGTTGCACGGCTCCAACGCCAACATGTCGCCGGACCCGCGCAGCAATGTCTTCTTCGTCTACAATCGACGTGACAATGCCTGTGTCGAGCCCTTCGCCGCCCGGCGCAGACGGCCAAGCTTCCTGGCCCATGCGCCCGACGAGGCGTGGTCGCCGGAGCGCTGATGCTCAGCCTCACGCCTCGGGGATTGTGGAACAGGGTGCCTGGTGGGGTAGACTATCTAGCTTGTTATTGAAGAGCGGCACCCTACGAGAAGGAGAAGACCCGCCATGCGCTTTGTCCCACGTTTTACCGATGGTCAGGAGTTTCCCCATCCACTCGGAAAGGTCGTGTGTATCGGTCGCAACTATGCCGACCATGCCAGGGAGTTGGACAACCCGGTGCCCAGCGAACCACTGCTGTTCATCAAGCCGGCCACCAGCGTGGTCAGCCTGGACGAGCCGCTCGACCCGCCCTTTTCCCGCGGCGAAGTACATTACGAAATCGAGCTGGCGCTGCTGATCGGCGAGGAGCTGACCCACGCCACGTCGGACGAGGCCGAGCGCGCCATCGTCGGTATCGGCCTGGGTCTGGATCTGACGCTGCGCGACGTACAGACGCGCCTCAAGGAGAAGGGCCACCCCTGGGAAGTGGCCAAGTCCTTCGACGGCGCCTGCCCGCTGAGCGACTTTCTGCCGCTCAGCCGGGTGCCGAACTGGAATGCGCTTAGCTTCGAACTGACGATCGACGGCGAGCTTCGTCAGCACGGCGAAGGTTCTGACATGCTGTTTCCGGTACCGACCCTGGTGGCGGAAATGAGTCGGCACTTCACCCTTCAGCCAGGCGACGTGATACTCACCGGGACCCCGGAAGGGGTAGGCGGGTTGCCTCGCGGTGCCCGCCTGGAGATGACCTTGACCGGAGGCTTGCAGGCCACTGTTCAGGTCGTGGAGTAACGTAGCTATTTCAAAGGGCTATTCCAGAAAGGGCTATTCCAGATAGGTGTAGCCCTGAAGGCCGGCGGAGAGGTCGTCGAGGAATTGCGCCTGCTCCTCTTGCGGCAGTCCGCTCTCGGCCAGCTGGCCGGCCAGCCGCTCACGCAACACTTCTGCATCGAAGTTGACGTAGGCGAGGACGTCTGCCACGCGGTCGCCCTGCTGGGCATGGGACAGCACCCAGCGTTCATCGTCGCCCAGGGCGGCATCCACCGAGTCGGTATCGCCGAAGAGGTTGTGCAGGTCGCCGAGTATCTCCTGATAGGCGCCGACCAGAAAGAAGCCGAGCAGCCGCTCCTCGCCCTCTTGCCACTCCGGCAACGGCAGGGTGGTTTCGACACCCTGGCCATCCACGTAGCCGTCGATGCGGCCGTCGCTGTCGCAGGTAATGTCCTGGATCACACCGCGACGGGTCGGTTCGCGGTCGAGTCCGGTAAGCGGTAATACCGGGAAGATCTGGTCGATACCCCAGACGTCGGGCACCGACTGGAACAGCGAGAAGTTGACGAACAGCTTGTCGGCCAGTTTCTCGGCCAGTTCGTCGATGATCTCCCGGTGGGCACGGTTGCGGCTGTCCAGCCGTGAGCGCAGGCGGGCGCAGGTGGCGAAATAGACGCCCTCGCCTTCGGCGCGCACGGTGATATCGGCGAGCCCCATGATGAAACGGTCATGCAGCTCGCTCATCGCCTGCAGCAGGTCGTGCCACGCTTCCACCAGCCCCCTGGGCTCCATATGGTCATGCAGCAGGTCGTGGACCCGCCACAGCTCCTCGAGCTGGGGGTCGTCTTCCGCCTGGCGCTCGGGAGCCTGGTCGTTGACCCGCTCCTCGCCGATCACATTGGTGATCAGTACGGCGTGGTGCGCGGTCAGTGCCCGGCCGGACTCGCTGATCAGGTGTGGCTGCGGGATATCCGCCTCGCTGCAGGCCTGGGCGAAGGCGCTGACCACGTTACGGGCATATTCGCGCATGGAGTAGTTGATCGAGCAGAAGCTGCGCGAGCGAGTGCCTTCGTAGTCGATACCGAGCCCACCCCCCACGTCGACGGTATCGATGGGAACGCCAAGTGCCAGCAAGCTCTGGTAGAAGCGCGCGCACTCCCGCAGGCCGAACTGGATGTCACGAATATTGGCGATCTGCGAGCCCAGGTGGAAATGCACCAGCTGCAGGCAGCCGAGGGAATCGGTCTCACGCAGGCTCTCCACCACGGCCAGCATCTGGCCAGAGGTGAGGCCAAACTTGGATTTCTCGCCACCGGTATCCTGCCACTTGCCCATGCCCACCGAGGCCAGGCGTGCCCGCAGGCCGATGCGAGGGGTCACCCCGAGCCGCTCGGCCTCTTCCATGATCAATGGCAGCTCGGAGAATTTCTCCACCACGAGATAGACCCTATGGCCGAGTTTCTCCCCCATCAGCGCCAGCCGGATGTACTCCTGGTCCTTGTAGCCATTGCAGACGATCAGCGAGGGACCGTCGCCGGAGAGGGCCAGCACCGCCAGCAGTTCCGGCTTGCTGCCGGCCTCGAGGCCGACTCGTCCATGACCGCGTTCGCGGGTAGCGAGAATTTCCTCGACCACTCGGCGCTGCTGGTTGACCTTGATGGGATAGACCGCGGTATAGCCGCCGGTGTAGTCCTCCTCGGTCATGGCCAGGTCGAAAGCGTCACAGAGCTGTTCGACCCGGTCGTGCAGGATGTCGCTGAAGCGCACCAGTACCGGCAGGCGCAGGCCGGCTTGGCGCAGTTCATCCACCAGCGGTGCCAGAGGCAGCGCCGGGCCGTCGGCTTCGCTGCCGAGCGGTCGTACCAGGGCGTGGCCGGCATCGTCCACATCGAAATAGCCGCTGCCCCACTGGTCGATGTTCCAGGTGCGGCGGGCGCGCTGGGCTGGGCCGGAGGCCGCCCCCATCGATAGACTCATGCGTTGCTCGCTTCGGGCAGGGGCAGGGCGCCGTGGTTCAGGCGTGCCGTGAGAATGGTATGAAACTGTCCCGGATCGTGGGGCGTCAGGTCATGGGCGGGTGGGTCCACATAGACCACCAGCAGGCGTGAAAGCCAGTAGCGCAGGGCAGTCATGCGCAGCATCGTCGGCCAGACATCGCGCTCGGTAGCGGTAAGCAGTCTACGGTTCTGGTAGGCGCGCAGGATGACATCATGGCGCTCGGCGTCCAGCAGCCCGTCAGCATCGGTGGCCCAGTCGTTGATGACGATGGCCAGGTCGAAAAGCAGATCCCCGGTGCAGCCGTTGTAGAAGTCGATGATGCCGCCGAGGCGGTCACCCTCGAACAGGGTGTTGTCACGAAACAGGTCGCCGTGCAGGGCACCCTGAGGCAGCGGCGGGGCATCACCGAAGACCCCTTGGTAAATCTCCACCTCGTCCTTCATCAACGTCTGGTCCTCGGGCGACAGGTAGACAAGCACCCGGTGATGCATGGCCATCAGCCAGTTCAGGTCGCGAGGGTTGGGGCGGTGGCCGGGAAAGTGCTGCGAGACCACATGCATGTGGCCCAGGGCGTCGCCGAGTACCCGGCACTGTTCCAGGCTGGGTGACAGGGGGTGGCGGCCCGCCAGCCGAGGGAAGAGCAGTGAGGGCTTCCCTGACAGGCTGTGGAGAGCAACACCCTCGCGGTCGTGAACGGGACCCGCCACCGGCAGGCGGTGCTCGTCCAGGTAGTCGAGTAGCTCGACGAAGAACGGCAGCTCTTGGTGTTCACCCTGCTCGAAGAGGGTTAGAACCAGCTCACGACGGTCGGTGGTGACGAAGAAGGTGGAGTTCTCGGTGCCACCGGCCACGCCCTCCAGTGACGCCAGCGAGCCGACGTCGAAGCGGCTGAGGAATTCCGCGACTTGCGCGTCGCTTAGCGGTGTAAATACGGCCATGTCTCTCTCGCCCCGGTTGCCAAGCCGCCTATTGTAGCGACTTGGCACATCGATGCACGTCCGTGGAGGATGGTTCGTCATTCCGGCATCGTCAAAACCTCGGGGCGAGGGCTACCAGCTGACCAGCACCCACTGGGGTACGGCAATCCGATCGCCCTCCTGGCGCTCGAAGTTACCATCGCCGTCATGGTCCACCAGATAGTAGCTTGGGCCCCGGGCGGGGCGGATCTCGATGGCGTAGAGCAGGCCATTCACCCGGTACTCGCGAATGGTGCGCTCCTCTTCCTGGCGGATGGTGATGTCGGGCTCTACATCGGCAGAGGACTGCGCCAGGGCCGGGGCGGCAAGGGTGAGGCTCAGCCCCACAGAGAGCAGTGCGACAGCCAGGGAATGACGCTTAGTATTCATCTTGATCTCCGAAGCCGGCTTGCGACAGTCGCTATCACCGCGCGGAATACCTGCAGTGTATGACGTTGGACAGCGCGAACCCAATGTCGGCGGCAAAACAGTTGCGCAATGCGTATCATGGCTGACCAGGATCACGTTTTCTTGCACAGTCTCAACGGATGCCGATACATGGCCGACACGCCCATCGTTCTCGTCGACGGTTCTTCCTATCTCTACCGCGCCTTCCACGCCCTGCCGCCCCTGACCACGTCCAAGGGGCAGCCTACCGGTGCCGTGAAAGGTGTGCTCAACATGCTCAAGAGACTGATCAAGGATTACCCCGCAAGCCCCATAGCGGTGGTCTTCGATGCCAAGGGCAAGACCTTTCGCGACGAACTCTTTGATCAGTACAAGGCCCACCGCCCGCCCATGCCCGATGACTTGCGCACCCAGGTAGAGCCGCTGCATGCCTGTGTCCGAGCGCTGGGGCTGCCGTTGCTGTGCGTCGAAGGCGTCGAGGCCGACGACGTCATCGGTACCCTGGCCCGCCATGCCACGGAGGCGGGCCGCGACGCGGTGATCTCCACCGGTGACAAGGACATGGCCCAGCTGGTCAATGAGCACATCACCCTGGTCAACACCATGAAGGACGAGACCCTCGACGTGGAGGGGGTCGAGGCCAAGTTCGGCCTGCCGCCGGAGCTGATCATCGACTACCTGGCGCTGATGGGCGACAAGGTCGACAACATTCCCGGCGTGCCGGGTGTTGGTGGCAAGACCGCATTGGGCCTGCTGCAGGGCATGGGAGGCGGCCTGGATGTCATCTATGCCGACCTGGAGAAGGTCAAGACGCTCGATTTCCGGGGCGCCAAGACGCTGCCCAAGAAGCTCGAGGAGCACCGCGAGATGGCGTATCTCTCGTACCAGTTGGCCACCATCAAGACCGACTGCGAGCTGCCGGTGGGCCTCGACGACCTGGATATCGCCCATCCTGATCGCGACGCGCTAAAGCACTGGTACACCGAACTGGAGTTCAAGGCCTGGCTGTCGGAACTGCTGGAAGGCAAGGACGAAGGCGTCGACGACGTGGGCCGTGGCGCCGTGGTCGCAGGCACAGGCGCGGCGGGCAACCTCGATCCGGAGGCGCCGCTGGCCAGCGTGGCGGCGTGCAGGAACCACCTGATCCTGACCCGGGAGGAGCTGGACGACTGGCTCTTGCGACTTGGAGCGGCCGAGGCGTTCTGCTTCGACCTGGAGACCAACAGCCTCAACTACATGGTCGCCGAGATCGTTGGCATCGGACTGGCGCTGGAGCCGGGGGAGGCGGCCTACATCCCCGTGGCCCACGACTACATCGATGTGCCCGACCAGCTCGATCGCGAGGAGGTGCTGGCGAGGCTCAAGCCGCTGTGGGAGGATGCCAAGCGGGGCAAGATCGGCCAGAACCTCAAGTACGACATTTCGGTGCTGGCCAACTACGATATCAGCGTACGCGGGCCGCTCACCGATACCATGCTCGAGTCCTACGTCCTCAATTCCACGGCGACCCGCCACGACATGGACTCGCTGGCGCTGAAGTATCTCGGCCAGAAGACCGTCAGCTTCGAGGAGATCGCCGGCAAGGGAGCCAAACAGCTCACCTTCAACCAGATCGACTTCGAGCAGGCCGTGCCGTATGCCTGCGAGGATGCCGACGTGACGCTGCGGCTGCACTGCGAACTGCGACCGCGGATCGAGGCCGAAGGGCGACTGGCCGAGGTGCTCGACAACCTGGAGCGGCCGCTGATCCCGGTACTGTCGCGCATGGAGCGTACCGGGGTGGCCCTGGACGCCGACCGGCTCCACCGCCAGAGCCAGGAGCTCGCCGAGCGTATCCGTGAGCTGGAGATTCGTGCCTTCGAGCTGGCCGGCCGCGAGTTCAACCTCGGCTCGCCCAAGCAGCTTGGGGAGATCTTGTTCGAGGAGCATAAGATCCCGGTGATCAAGAAGACCCCCAAGGGGGCGCCCTCCACCGCCGAGGCCGTACTCGAGGAGCTGGCACTGGACTATCCGCTGCCCAAGGTGATCATGGAGCACCGGGGGCTGTCCAAGCTCAGGTCCACCTATACAGACAAGCTGCCCAGGCTGGTCAACAAGGTAACGGGGCGACTGCATACCAGCTATCACCAGGCGGTCACCGCCACCGGGCGACTCTCATCGAGCGACCCCAATCTGCAGAATATTCCGATACGTACCGAAGAGGGGCGAAAGATTCGTCAGGCCTTCATCGCCCGGCCCGGCTACTGCATCGTCGCCGCCGACTATTCGCAGATCGAGCTGCGCATCATGGCTCACCTCTCCGAGGACAAGGGGCTGCTCACCGCCTTTGCCGAGGGGCGCGACATTCATACCGCCACCGCCTCCGAGGTCTTCGGCGTGCCCATCGACAAGGTCTCCGGCGACCAGCGGCGCAGTGCCAAGGCAATCAACTTCGGCCTGATCTATGGCATGAGCGCCTGGGGGCTCTCCAAACAGCTGCATATCGAGCGCAGCCAGGCGCAGACCTACATCGACCGCTACTTTGACCGCTATCCCGGTGTGGCGCGCTACATGAATCGCATTCGCGCCCAGGCGGCGGAGGATGGTTACGTGGAGACGGTCTTCGGCCGACGGCTCTATCTGCCGGAGATCCGTGCCCAGAACCATGCCCGGCGCCAGGCCGCCGAGCGTACCGCGATCAACGCGCCGATGCAGGGCACCGCGGCGGATATCATCAAGCGCGCCATGATCGAGGTCGACACCTGGCTGCATGAGCAGGCGGGCAAGGCGGCCGAATTCGACGCCGTAATGGTGATGCAGGTTCACGACGAGCTGGTGTTCGAGGTGGCCGAGGCCGAGGTGACCGACTTCATCGTGCAGGTGAAGAAGCGCATGCAGGCCGCCGCCGAGCTCAGCGTGCCGCTGATCGTCGAGGCGGAGAGTGGAGTGAACTGGGACGAGGCCCACTAGCGGGTGCCACCTACGCAAGCGGCGCCGGGGCCGGGCCGGAGCCGGAGGTCATTCTTCAGGGATGAAGAATGTAGCGCCCAGGGAGGGGTCCACAGCGCCTCCGCGGAGGCCCGACCCCGGGAAAGCCGCGATGTTAGGCCCCCGCCGTCCCACTCCTGAGCAGCTGGCGTTTGGCCCCGCTCAGTCCCTGAGTACCGTGGCGGTGCGCTGGGGCTCGAGCCGTACCTGCTCGCCGATCTTCCACAGAGTGTGGCTGGGGGTGATGGCGCAGAATCGCTGGCCGTGGTGCTCGAGCAGGTAGTAGCAGTCGTGCCCGCGGAACTCGCGCTCAACGATGGTGGCGCCATGGTCGTCGGGGGCGGCCGATAGTGACAGGTGCTCGGGGCGCAGCGAAAGGCGTACCGGGCCCTGCTGGTGGTGGTTGATCGCCACGGGGCCGAGGGCGGTCTGAGCGATCTCGCCGTCGGCCTCGCCTTCCAGCAGGTTGGTATGGCCGAGGAATTCGGCGACGAAGGAAGTGGCGGGTGTCTGGTAGATGTGCTCCGGGCGGTCCATCTGCAGCAGTCGCCCCGAATGCATGACGCCTACCTGGTCGGCGAAGGAGAGTGCTTCTGCCTGGTCATGAGTCACGAGAATGACGGAGGTACCGGCAGCTTTGAACAGGCGACGCACTTCCTTGCGGGTCGACTCCCGAAGTGCGGCGTCGAGGTTGGAGAAGGGTTCGTCCAGCAGCACCAGCTCCGGCTCGGCGGCCAGCGTTCTGGCCAGGGCAACCCGTTGCTGCTGGCCGCCTGACAGTTCGTCCGGCATGCGGGCGGAGAGGTCGGCCAGGCCCACCAGATCGAGCCATTCACGTGCCTTGGCGGGGCGTTTCGCCTTGGCGATATGGCGCATGGCGAAGGCGACGTTATCACCCAGGCTCATGTGCGGAAAGAGCGCATAGTCCTGGAAGACGATACCGATGCGACGCTGCTGCGGCGGTAGCTGAGTCACCTGCTTACCATGCAGGTGGATCTCCCCGCTGTCCGGCGTCTCGAAGCCGGCGATCATGCGCAGCGTGGTGGTCTTGCCGCAGCCGCTGGGGCCCAGCAGGGCGAGGATTTCGCCGTTGCCCAGCGAAAAATTGACGTTATCCACCGCCAGCGGGTCGCCGCTGCGGTAACGCTTGCTGAGTCCCTCCACCGAGAGCAGAGGGTCAATCAGCCGGACAGGGCTACCCTGCGGGTCGGCGCTGATGTTGAGGTTCGTCATCATTTGCCCTCCTTGGTGAGCAGCAGGCCCACGGACAGGCTCGAGAACACCACGATGGCGGCGGCGAAGGGCGCCGCTTCGGCCAACATGCCTTCCGAGGTACGGGTGAATACGGTGACCGCCAGCGTGGTATAGCCGGTGGGGGCTAGCAGGAAAGTGATCGGCAGTTCCTTCATGCAGAGCACAAAGACCAGCACGACGCCGGCCAGGATGCCGCGACGCAGGCGTGGGAAGATCACATAGATGAAGGTACTGACCGGGCCATGGCCCAGCGAGTGGGAGGCCTGCTCCATGCTGGGGCGGGTCTGTAGCAGCGAGTTGCGAATCGGGCCCATTGCCAGCGCCAGGGATGCCATGGCCCAGGTAATGATCAGCAGCGCCAGCGTCTGATAGAGAAAGGGTGCGGTACGCAGCGAGAAGAACACCATGGCCAGGCCCAGCGCCAGCGGCGGCAGGGCATAACCGATATACGCCGAGCGCTCGATCAGCGTCGAGAAAGGTGAGCGGTAGCGTACCGTGAGGAAGGCCAGGGGCAGCGCGAAGGCCGCCGCCAGCAGTGCGGCCGGCAGTGCGGCGCCTGCAGAGCGAAGGAAGGTCCCGGGAACCCGGGCGAAGAAGCTCATGTCTGGGGGCGCGAGCAGCAGCCAGTAGCTGAGGATCATCACCGGCAGGCCGATGGAGATGCTGAACAGCACGATCAGGTAGGGCCATGCCAGCCAGCGTGCCCGGCCCAGCGGTGTGGCGCGCAGCGGGCGTGCCACGCCGGTTCCGACACGGGCCAGCTTGCGCTTGAGTACCAGGCTGTCGAGCATCACGAAGCTGGCCGCTACGGCCAGCAGCATGATGGCGAGCCAGGCAGCATAGATTCGGTCGAAGGCGCCGGAGTACTGGGTATAGATGGCATAGCTGAAGGCTTCGTAGCGCATCAGGGCAACGGCACCGAAGTCGCCCAGCACGTATAGGGTGATAACCAACCAGCCGGCCATCAATGACGGCATCAAGTGGGGAAGCGTCACCTTGCGCAGAATCTCGGCCTGGGAGTAGCCCAGGCTGCGAGCGCTCTCTTCCAGATTGCTGTCCAGGCCGGAAAGGGCCGTGCGCAGGTTGAGAAACAGATAGGGAAAGGTGTAGAGCGACAGTGCCAGGGTCGCGCCGGCGTACCCTTGTATGCGCGGCAGCTGTATGCCGGTGAGCTGGGCCAGCACTCCGTAGTTGCCACCCAGGCCGATCAGTGCATAGGCCATCACGTAGCCCGGCACAGCCAGTGGGATGACGCCCATGATGGTCAGGGCACGCTTGAAGCGAATATCGGTGCGGGTGACCAGCCAGGCTAGAGGAAAGGCCATTACGGTGGTCAAGACCACAACCCCAGCAGCAAGCGCCAGGGTATTGATCAGCAGTTGGAGATTGCGGGGGCGGAAGACCAGATCGACTAGCGTGGCGCTGTCGGCCTCGAAGGCACGCAGGCCCAGATAGACCAGCGGCACCAGCATGGCGGCTGCGACGACCAGCGACGGCAGCAGGATGTGCAGCGGCACATTTCTGGGCAGCAGGCGCGGCAGGCGCGAGGCCGGTTGGCTATGGGCAGAAGTGCTGTTGATCCGTGTCATCGTGCCTCGCGGAATGAAGTGTGCCGCCTGCAGCGCAGGCGGCACTCGGGTCGGCGTTAAAGCAGGCCGACATCGCGTAGTAGGTTCAGGGTGCCTTCGAGATCCTCGAGATCGTCCAGGTCGATTTCCGGGGCGACTTCGAGCAGGCGGTCGGTGTCTTCGAGAAGCGGGTTCTGGATGACGCCGTGGATCACCGGGTACTCATAGACGTTGGTGGTGAAATACTGCTGGGCGGCCGGTGAGAGCAGGTAACGTATGAACTCGACGGCGGCTTCCCGGCTTTCGCTGCTGGCCACCACGGCAATGCCAGCAACATTCACCAGGTTGCCGATATCGCCTTCGGCGAAGAAGGCCTGTGTGACGGGGAATTCCTCGTCGCTGGCCAGGAAGCGAGGCAGGTAGTAATTGTTGACCAGGCCGAAATCGATTTCGCCATTGGCGATGCCCTGTACCTGGGTGGAATTGTTGCGGAAGGTGACGGCATCGTTGTCGCGCATGCCTTCCAGCCATTCGCGGGTACGCGCCTCACCGTGCTCCAGACGCATGGCAGTGACGAATGACTGGAAGGAACCGTTGGTGGGTGCCCAGCCGACGCGGCCTTCGTATCGCTCGTCGGTGAGGTCGAAGACGCTCTGCGGCAGTTCATCCGCGTCGACTCGTTTCGGTGAGTAGGCAATGACCCTGGCGCGACCGCTGGCGGCGACCCAGTTGCCGGTCTCGCTGGTGTAGATGGTCGGCAAGCCTTCATAGATATCGGCTGGCAGCTCGCCAAGTAGCCCGGCCTGGCTGATGGCACCCATGGCCCCGGCATCCTGGCCCCAGTAGAGATCGGCCGGTGAGCGATTGCCTTCTTCCTGCAGCAATACGGCCAGCTGGGCAGTGTCGCCATAGCGGACACTGACACTGATGCCGGTATCCTTCTCGAACTGCTTGACGATCGGTTCGACCATCGATTCGCCGCGCCCCGAATAGAGCGTCAGGCTGGCGGCTGAGGCCAGCGGAGCGACAAGCAGAGTGGTGGCAATAGCGGTGGCAATAAGCAGCGTCTTGCGCATGGATGTTTTCCTTGAGGCTTGAAAGGCGGGGGTAATGGTGCGCCACTCTGTGGTGGCATCGTCCCTCGGCCAGTCACGGTCTATCGCCACGATAGCAAAAACGGATCTGGTTGCAAATGGTAATGATACGCAAAGAGATTTTAATGACCCCGGTCAATTTTTCCGGTCGATAACGCACAGCGCCCGCCACTCGGTGAGTGGCGGGCGCCGCGATTGCATCAAACCGGTGGGTTCAATAGCCGACGAGCATTGATGGCAGGCCGGTGATGAGGGCAGGGAAGAAGGCCATCAGCAGACAGGCCAGCACGATCAGCGCCACGAATGGCAGGACTGCCTTGTAGAGATCGACGATCTCGACCCCGGGTGGCGCGACCCCCTTCAGGTAGAACAGTGCGTAGCCGAAGGGCGGTGTCAGGAAGGAGGTCTGCAGCACCACAGCGACCATCACCACGAACCACAGCACGTCGACGCCCATCTGCTGGACGATCGGCAGCATGATCGGGAAGCTGAGCAGCACGATGCCGGTCCAATCGAGGAACATGCCCAGCAGGAAGACCAGGAACAGCATAAGGATCAACGCGCCGGTGGTGCCACCGGGCATGGCCAGCACCAGCTCGCTGATCACCGTCATGCCGCCGCCGCGGGAGAAGACCCCGGTAAAGGCGGTGGCACCGACCAGCACCAGCATCACCATGGTGGTGGTCTTGCTGGCATCGATCAGGGTGCGGTAACAGGTCGAGGCCTTGCGGTCGCCGAAGATCAAAAACAGCAGGAAGGCGATTGCCACGCCGATGGCCGAGGCCTCGGTAGCCGTGGCCACACCTGTGAAGAGTGCGCCCAGCACCCCGAGGATCAGACCCATGGGTGGCACAACGTACTTGGCCAGCATGATCAGCAGCTCGCCGGTACTGGTCTCTGCGCGCTCGGAAGGTGGCACCGGCGGGCCATAGGAAGGCTTGAGGAAGCAGACGACCAGTACATAAAGAGCATACATGGAGCCCAGTAGCAGCCCCGGAACCAGTGCTCCAGCGAACAGGGCGCCCACCGAGACCGGCGAGTAGCTGGCCATCAGGATCAGCATGATACTGGGTGGAATCAGGATGCCCAGGCAGCCGCTGGCCATGATCACGCCGGTGCTGAGTTCCTTGTTGTAGCCATACTTGAGCATCGGTACCAGGGCGATCATGCCCATCACCGCGATGGAGGCGCCAACGATACCGGTAGTGGCTGCCAGCAGCACGGAGACGATGACCACAGTCAGCGCCAGTCCGCCACGAAGCCGACCGAGCAGCAGGCGCATCACCTCGAACATCTTTTCAGTGACGCCCGAGTCGTTGAGAAATCGCGCCATCAGCACGAATAGCGGGATGGCCACCAGTACATAGTTGTCCATGGCGTTGCCATAGACATTGTTGATGATCGAGCCGAGCACCCGGGACCCCGGGCCGAGATACGCGCCGATCACGGCGATGCCGCCAAGTACGAAAGCCAGCGGATGGCCCATGAACAGGCCAACAAGCAGACCGCCGAACATGAACAGAGTGAGGAGTTCCGGACTCAGGTTCATGCTGCCTCCTGGCGCAGTTGCTGGATAGCGCGGATGACGATGGCAATTGCCTGCAGCAGCAAAGCTGCGGCGGCGATGACAATGACCACCTTCACCGGATAGACGGGTATCGAGACCATGCCATAGGTTGTTTCACCGCGGCTGAAGGAGCGCATGAAGAAGTCCCAGCCAAAAGTGAGCAGCATCCAGATAAAGGGCACGAAGAAGATCAGGTAGCCGAGTATTTCCAGTGCCGCCTGCTTGCGGCGCGAGAGCAGGCGCTTGAGCACATCGACCTCGACGTGAGCGTGATGGCGCAGGCCATAGGCGGCCATCAACATGAAGTGGGCGCCGAACAGCATCTTGGTGATGTCGAAGGCCCAGTCGCTGGGGCGTCCGGTGAAGAAGCGCAGCGCAATGTCGTAGAGCACCACCAGGGTGATTACGGCGATCAGCGGCGCCACAATACGGCCGAACCATTCGTTGATGGTGTCGATCGCCTTGGCGATGGCGTGCATGGTGAGAGCCTCTCTCGAATCAGGAATTCCGTCGGGACAGACGCGGAATGGAGCCGCAAACGGGGAGCCGTCCCGGCTCCCCGTACTGGTCGGTCAAGCCCGGCTGCGATTCTGGCGAGCCGGGCAACGGCAGGTTACAGACACTCTTCGATAGCCGCCAGATCAGGCAGATTGTCAACGGTGCGGCTCATGTTGAACGGTGCGGAGATGTCGCGCCAGTTCGCATAGTGCTCCATGTAGCTGATCATGGAGTGGTAGACCTTGGCGTGCATCGGGTTCTCGCAGGCACCGCGCACGATGACTTCGTTGGTGATTTCCTGGATGCGTGCCAGATCCTCCTCGGGAAGCGGATTGATCTGAACGCCGGCTTCCATGAAGTTGATGGTGCCTTCAGTGGAGCCGCGCTCTGACCAAGCCAGCGACCAGGCCATGGTGGCGTCGGCGGCGATCTTCAGCTTTTCCTGGGTCTCCTCGGTAAGAGCGTCCCAGGCATCCTTGTTGATCATAACTCCGAATACACTGGCGGACTGATGCCAGCCGGGAACTGACCAGTACTCCACGATTTCTGCGAAGCCAGCGTTGTAGTCTACGCCGGGAGTGGAAAACTCGGCACCATCGACCACGCCTCGCTCCACGGCCTGATAGATCTCACCACCGGAGAGGGTGACCTGGGAGCCACCGAGTTCCTCGAGCACGCGACCCTGATCGCGACCGGAGAGGCGCAGGCGCTTGCCGTCCAGGTCGGCCAGACTCTCGATGGGCGTGCGGCCCATGAAACCGGACTCGTTGTTGGTTATGCCATATGGCAGGTAGACCATGTTGTAGTCGCCATAGATCTCCTGATAGAGGTCCCAACCACCCCACTGCTGGATCCAGTTCAGATAGTCGACGGCGTTGAACAAGCTGGTGGTGGTAGCCAGTGGGGAAAAGGACGAGTCACGACCCGCCCAGTAGCCGGGCCAGTCACCGGAGGCTTCGATGCTGCCGGTCTCGGTGGCGTCGAACACCTCGGTGCCGGGCATCAGGGTGCCACCTGCTCGGAATTCGATTTCAAGCTCGTCACCAGCAATCTTGTTGACCAGTTCCACCCAGTGCCGGTCAATTTCGATCAGGTCGATACTGTCCGGCCAGGTGGACGTCATGGTCCACCGCTCCTGCGCCTGGGCCGTCGTGGTCATGGCAGCGAATGCAATGCTGGCCGCCAAGCCAGTGATAGCGAACTGGTTCGTCTTCTTCATCTCATGCTCCCTAGGATTTCGTTATCTTGTCGCAATCGGGAAAAACGATGATTTGCCGAGGTGCCGTGGTGTTCCGATATTACTTTGACCGAACGCACAACCCGACAGTAAAGAACAAACTAGCAGGTGTGCCTGTCATGTTCGATAGCTTGCTTAAGTAAGGGTCGTAGCAGGAGGGAGTGTCTGACAAGTGCTTTATAAAGCTTGAAAAGGAATTTTTATCAGAGACTTGCTAAAAATATATTGACTAAGGGCAAGATAAATTTACACGCTGCTGATAGCGGACGGCTCTTCATTCTGCCACCAAAGTCTAAAGAGAAAGGCGCCGCCAGTCAGCGCACGACGCCCACGGAACAAGCCAGTGGGCGTCGTGCAGGTGTCGGGTCGTCTGTGGGCCGGTGTCAGTTACCGCTATACACCTGTGCGGGCAGCCAGGTGGCCAGGGGCTCAAAGAAGAACACCAGCGCCAGCCCCAGTAGCTGTATGGCCACGAAAGGCGCCACGCCCTTGTAGATGTCGACGGTGGTGATGCCCGGCGGACAGACCCCCTTGATGTAGAACAGTGCGAAGCCCA
>NZ_QPKI01000034.1 GCF_003339685.1 Halomonas sp. DQ26W
GCTCCGCATCGCGACTGGCGCCGATAGGCGCCTTGGCGGAGGCCACGGCGTAGGCGATGGTCGCCGGCACTGGCAACCCCGCCGGGAGGCCTGCGGCCTCCAGTCGTGAGCTGAAGCTACTTATATGGCCCCGTCCCGTTGTGCAAGCCCGAAACGTATGGGCTCTTATCCATTAGGACAAGGGAAAGAAGCACGGTGCGGCCTTACACTGGGGGGAGCCTATTCAGGGAGCCCTCATGCGCCTACTGCACCGTGCCTCGCCCTGGCGTGAACTCTTTGCCGCCGACACTCTGCCCGCCCCCGAGACGCTTCCCTCCTTGCTTGCCCCCCTGCGTGATGCGCTGACCGAGCTCGGGCCCGAACCGGACCTGGCGATGGCTCACGCCTGGCAGGCGCGCCTGGTCGAAGCGTTGCAGCGGCTCGATATTCCCGCCTGGCGCATTAGCCAATTGATCAGCGACCATAACGAACTGCTCTACCGGCGGGCCATCCAGCTCTCGCTGGATGAGATGCTGGGGCTGGGCTGGGGTGAGCCCCCGGTCGCCTTTTGTGTGTTGATCCTGGGCTCCGGCGCTCGCCATGAGAGCCTGCTGGGGCCGGACCAGGACAATGCCATGATCATTGCCGATTATCCCGATGAACGGCATACCGAGATCGACGGTTTCTTTCAGTCCCTGGGAGAGCGCTTCACGGCACGGCTGGATGCTGCGGGGATCCCGCTATGTAACGGCCATGTCATGGCGCGCTGGCCGATGTGGCGCAAGCGGCTTTCCGAATGGCGCGATCAGCTGACGCTGTGGACCAGCGAACGACGCATAAAGCGCGTACAGCAGAGCAACATCCTGCTCGATTTCCATCCGCTACATGGCGACGAAAGCCTTGCCGAATTGCTGGCCGATCACGTTCAGCAGCTGATGCCAGGCTCGAACTTGTTTCTCGATGAGATGGCGGCACTGTTGAACGAGTCACCCGTGGCGCTGGACCGCTTCGGGCGACTGGCGGGAAACGGCGAAGGAGCACCCCACGAGAATGCCATCAACCTGAAGCTGCAGGGGCTGAT
Source organism: Halomonas sp. DQ26W (assembly GCF_003339685.1). GTDB lineage: Bacteria > Pseudomonadota > Gammaproteobacteria > Pseudomonadales > Halomonadaceae > Halomonas. The sequence goes on from NZ_QPKI01000034.1 coordinate 1,061, forward strand.
ACCACTGGTCAGCGCCGTGCGGCTGCTTGCGCTTCGCCATGGTGTGAGAGTCACCGATACGCGTCTTCGGCTGTCTGCATTGGTACTCAAGGAGGCCCTGACGACCACCCAATCGCGAGGTTTGATTGCCGCCCTGGATCGGCTTCAGGAGAGGGTGCTACTGGCACAGCGGGTGAGCCTCAAGGCAGGAGCTTTCCCCGAAGGCTGGGTCGATATCGCTCACATGGAGGGCGACCAGCGGTTGCTTCTTCGCCATGACATGCACGCAATTCGTAGTCTGGTCAGGCTGGCCCAGAAGGGGGCGGGGACTCGCTGATCATGACTTCCGTTTCCTTCCCTGGAGGGGGCGGATCAATCCATCACACTAGGCAAGCTCCGAAGGTTTCTCAGTCCTCCTCCAGTTTTCTCACGAGTTGCTGTCGTCGGCACGCGTTCTTTACGACCGGCTGCAAGGCGGTAGGCGACGAGGGCGCGGCGGGAGCTGGGCGGTTTGTCGCCGGGGTGGCGGCGCTGTGACTCATTCCGGCGCCTGGGGCAGCTCCATGACCAGGCAGGCGCCTTTGAGCTGGGGGGCGTCCTCTACCCAGAGCCTGCCACCCAGGTGGGCAACGATACCGCGGCTGATCGGCAAGCCTAGGCCGCTGCCTCTGGGCCGCCCTCTGGCCTTGCCTGCACTACCGCTGAAGCGCTTGATCTGATGGAATTTCTCGAAGACTCGTTCGCGCTCTTCGGCAGCGATGCCGGGGCCGTTGTCCTCCACGCTGAGGCGAACGTGTTCCTTGTGCCTCGCCAGGTGGAGACGAACCTGGGGATTGTCGTCATCGGCAAACTTGCCGGCATTGTCGAGCAGGTTGATGATTACTTGCTCCAGGCGGTCCGGGTCGCCGATGACAGGTGCCTCGTCCATATCGATGTCGACCTGGAGCGTAACCCCGCGGTCCTCCTGCAGGCGGTGCACCGCATCCACGCTGTGGCGGGTCAGGGTCACCAGGTCGAGCCGCTGGGGGCTCAGGGTCAGTCTTCCGCTTTCCAGCCGCGCCAGGTCAAGTATTTCCTCAATCAGGCGAGAGAGCCGTTGGCTCTCCAGCACGACCACTTCGAGAAAATGAATGCGCTTGTCTTCCGGCAGGTCCTTGCCGTCGCGCAGGATCTCGGCAAAGGCGCGTATCGAGGTCAGGGGGGTGCGCAGTTCGTGGCTGACCATGGCAACGAACTCGTCCTTGAGGCGGTCGAGCTCGCGCAGGCGCTCGTTGGCAGCTCGCAACTCTTCGCCGATCTTGGCTAGCTCGTTGGATTTCTGTTCGAGGCGGCGGTTGTATTCGAGTGTCTGAGAAGTGGTGTCGAGAATGCTCAGAATCGATTCCAGGTCCAGGGCCTCGCCACGCACCACGGAATTGATCAGCACCCTTGCCGAGGCGCTCCCCAGGGCGCCTGAAAGGGCCTGCTCAGCACGGGCGATCATCGCCGGTGGTGCCGGATCGGAATTGTTCGGGTTGCTCTTCTGGTCGGCGAGTATTCGGGCGGTAGCGTTGGCGCCGAGGTAACGGCTCAGCAGGGTCTGCAATTCGCCGCGAGTGGTCTGGCCGCGCCACAGGGAGGTGTGCTGCAATCCCGGATTCATGGCGTTGGTGAACAGCGCCGCCTGGGTCTGCTCCAGCGCACTCTGACGAGTAAAGAGGGAAACGCCGACCAGAATGCCGACGTTGGCCAGCAGGCTCCAAAGCAGCGAGTGGCTGTAGATGTCCCATCCCTCTAGGCCGAACAGTGCATAGGGGCGCAGCCAGCCAAGCCCCCACAGCCCCTGTTCTAGAAAGTCGGGATTGAGCCAGCCCGACTGGGCGAAGCCCGGCAGCAGCAAGGTGTATACCCAGATTACAAAACCAGCGATCAGGCCCAGGCTGGCGCCCACTCGGGTTGCACCTCGCCAGTACATGCCGATCAAAAGAGCGGGTGCGAACTGGGCGGCGGCGGCGAAGGAGACCAGGCCAATGGTGACTAGGCTGTAAGAGTCACCGATCAGCGCATGATAGAGGTAGCCCAGCAGCAGGATCAGCACGATGGCAACGCGGCGAATTCCCAGCAGCCAGCCGGCGAGTTCGCCCTGGGAGCTGAGCTGTAGGCGCTTGGAGCGCAGCAGCAGCGGCATCACCAGTTGGTTGCTGACCATGGTGGAGAGTGCAATGGTCTCGACGATCACCATGCCGGTTGCCGCCGAGAGGCCGCCGATGAAGACCAGCAGGGGTATGCCTTCGAGCCCTGCGGACAACGGCAGCGTCAGCACGAAGCTGTCCGGGTCGCTATTGCCGACCGGCAGCAGCATTCCAGCCATGGCAATGGGGATCACGAACAGGTTGATGGCGACCAGGTAGAGCGGGAAGAGCCAGCTGGCGCGCCTGAGGTGGCGCTCATCCACGTTTTCCACTACCAGTACCTGGAACTGGCGGGGCAGGGTCAGAAACGCCAGAAATGCCAGCACCAGGGTGCCGACCCAGCCGGTTGCACCGCCGGGCACCGCATCGAGACCGAGAGCTCCAACCAGTCGAGGGCTCTCGGCAACCTGGCTGAACAGGTCCATCGGGCCATTGAACATCACGAACACCACGAACACGCCGATGGTCAGGAAGGCAACCAGCTTGACCAGCGACTCGAAGGCAATTGCCGCCACCATGCCTTCATGGCGTTCACTGGCGTCCAGGTGTCGGGTACCGAAGAGGATGATGAACACTGCCAGGACCAGGGCGACCCAGAAGGACTTGTCGACCCAGAAGCTCTCGTCGGCCAGGCGAAAGTCGGCGGCTTGCGGATAGTTGACCAGCACGGCATGGCTCAGGGTGATGGCCTTGAGCTGCAGGGCGATATAGGGAGTGATGCCGATCAGGGCGATCAGCGCCACCAGGGCACCGAGGCTCGAACTCTTGCCGTAGCGGGCACTGATGAAATCGGCAATGGAGGTGATGCGCTGGGTGCTGGCGATGCGCACCATCTTGCGAATCATGAAGGGGGCCATGAGCATGGCCAGGGTCGGCCCCAGATAGATCAACAGAAAGCTGGGCCCGGACTCCGCGGCGCGCCCCACGCTGCCATAGAAGGTCCATGCGGTGCAGTAGACCGCAATCGACAGGGCGTAGACGGTGGGCGAGCCGATCACGGAGCGGCCCGTCTCGGCGCGCCGGTCGCCCCAGGCGGCAATGACGAACAGCAGTGCCAGGTAGCCGAAGGCGACCGTCAGCACCACCGGATCGGTTCTCATCGCGTCAAGTGTCCTCCTGCCGGTGTTCCATCAGCCAGGCGGCCAATCCGATCACTATCAGCCAGACGAGGAACAGATAAAGTGGCAGCCACGAGAGGCCTCGCTCGGCGGGCCGGTTGAAGATCAGCACAAGCGGGGGCGAGAACATCAAGACTGCGAGACAGATGAGGGCAATCAGCCTTGCATGGGTGCGGGCTTCTGTCCTGGATTCGTTCATGTGCAGGCGTCCTCCCGGTCGAAGGCACTGGCTTGAAGCGCGAGCGCCTGTTCCAGGGTTTCTATGCCTCTCGCCTCAAGGCGGGGAAGTAGTGCCAGCCACAGTTCTGCTGTGACTCGGGCATCACCCAATGCGGTGTGCCGCGTCCCGGGCGGAAAGCGGAGACTGTAGCGGTCGGCCAGGGTATCCAAGTCGTGTCCGTCCAGGCTTTCGTCCAGGGCTCGCGATATCAGCAATGTATCCAGCACCGGCATGTCCAGTGTGACACTGGCTCCCGGGGGCTGTAAGGCAAGCAGGTCGAAGGCCGCATTGTGGGCCAATACAACCGCATCGCCGATATAGTTGCGAAAGCGCGGTAACAGCACGGGCAGGGGGGGAGCGCCGCTGACGTCGCTGTCGGTGAGACCGTGGATCGCCGTACTGGCCGGGGGGATCGGCTTGCCAGGATCGACCCGAACGTCGAAGACGTCACTTGCCAGTAGTCTGGCGTTGACGATACGACAGGCGCCAATACTTATCACCGTGTCACCACGGCGCAATTCAAGGCCGGTGGTTTCGGTATCGAAGGAGACGATCTCCAGGGCGCGCAGTGGCCTGCGGGCGAGCTCGGCATCAGGAGGCGGCAGGTCGGCGATGCCGAAGTCATGAAATTCGGGACGCGGTGCCGCCAGCGTGCGTGGAGCACCGACGCGCTCCACGGCGGGCAGTGGCAGGCGCAGCCGGGCGTGCCGGCCATCGTTGTCGGCCAGGCTCCAGGCATCGCTGTCGTGCTGACGCAGCAGGTCGCCCACCCGCGGCGATAGGGGCAAGGCGTCGAGTCGTTCGTCGCTCCAGGCTGCCAGTTCGCGCTGGGAGAGCGGCTTGCCGGACCAGATGAGGTCTAGGTATACGCGCCGATTGCCGAGCAGCATCTCGGCCTCGAAGGAGGTGGTGCCGACATGGTCCTGCAGGCGTTTCAGCAGGGATTCCAGCAGCACCAGCAGCGCCGGGGCATCACCCTTGAACCAGGCCGGCATGCCAATCGGCAAAACTTCCAACGGCTCGTCACCGAGGCGTTCGTTGAGCGACTGCCACAGGTCGTTGGACCACAGCGGTACCAGCCGTTCACCCTGCTGCTGCATGTCTTCGATTAGCTTGCCCAGGCTTTCGATGCCCTGACCCAGGGCCTGGCTCTCCTCACCGATTACGGATTCAAGTCGGTCACGAAGCGTGTCGTCGAGCCGCCCGGCAAGCCGCGCGCTGCTCAGGGTCTCAGCGGCGCTGCTGAGGCTTGCCCCGTGGCGACGCAAGGGTGTCAGCATATCGGCAAGCCCGGCGCGGGCGCCCATCTCGCTGGTCCAGGCGGCGGTGGCATCGGTCAGGGTGAGCAGCGTTTCGCCGTTGCTGTTGGGCACTCGGCGCATCACCACGTGCAGCCAGCGTTCATCGCAAGGGATCAGCAGTTCACGCGGGGCGCCATCTTTCGGCAGTTGGCCCAGGGCGTCCTGTAGGCTGGTGACGGGCAGCAGGGCATCAAGCCGCTTGCCTAGCCCGAGGCCGGGGTTGTCATCGAAGAGGGTCTCGGCAGCCTGGTTGAACAGCAAAAGGCGCCGATGGTGATCGCTCAGCAGCAAGGGGGTGTCGAGCACTTGCAGCAGTGTCTCGAGTTCCTGGCGAATCCGCGCGGCACTGCGTGCCCCTTCGGCGTGGGCGGTAGCCAGCCGTTGACGGTCCGCTCGCCAGGCATCACGGACGCGCATGATATCCGGGCCAAGGCCGCGCAGCCAGCCTTCGGGCGGGTAGTCCTCGCGGGCGTCGGGGTTGGCGACGAGGCGGGCGAGTTGGACCTGCAGGTGACGCAAGGGGGTGAAAAGCATGCGTTCGAGCAGCAGCCCAACTAGAAAAATCGTGCCGCCGCCGGAAAAACAGCCTAGCCAGAGCACCAGACGCGCAAGCCCCTGGGGCTGGAATAGGCTATCCAGCCAGGCGGCGAACAGCGCCCCGCCAAAGAGGCTGATGCCGCTCAGTAGCAGCCACAGGCCGATCAAGCGTTGGCGCTTGGGGAGCTTGCCCCGCATCATCATGCGTCCTCGGCCAGCAGGCTCTTGACCTTCTCGACCAGCGCCTGGGTGGAGAAGGGCTTGGTCACGTAATCGTCGGCACCCAGGGCGAGGCCCTTCTCTCGTTCGACCTCGCGGCCGTGGGCGGTGAGCATGATGATCGGCAGGCGGGCGTGCTGTGGGTCGCCGCGCAGCTGTTCTAGTACGTCGAACCCACTGATCCCCGGCAGGCTGATGTCCAGCAAGATCAGGTCCGGGGGCGTTTCGGCGACCCTCTCAAGTGCGCTCTCGCCATCCTCGGCGGTGACCACATCGAAGCCGGCCTGCTGCATCAGGAACTCGATCGACAGGACGATATTGGGTTCATCGTCCACCACCAGCACCTTGGCCATTGAGTACTCCTCCAGGGTCTTTATACGTTAGCGTCTTTATTCGTTGTTACGGATCAGTCTAGTGGGCAGAGGGGGACCGGCAAAGACGACCTTGGGCCAAACTGACAGGGTCTTAGTGTGACATACCGGTTCCATTTACCTTCAGAGCCGGTTCTGTTCTCCTTCAGGGCCTATGCTGCTTTAATCAGAGAGAGTCGCTCAATGATACGTGTCCATCATCTAGAAAACTCTCGCTCCCAGCGAGTGCTATGGCTGCTGGAAGAGCTCGGTACGCCGTATGAAGTGATCGAATACCAACGTGACCCGCAAACGCTCAGGGCACCAGAGTCCCTCAAGGTGATTCATCCACTTGGCAAGTCTCCAGTCATCTCGGATGATAGCCGTGATGGCCGCGTGGTGGCCGAATCGGGTGCTATCTTCGAGTACTTGCTCGATCATCATGATCCCGACGCGCGATTACGCCCGTCACCGGGCGGAGTAGCCTATGAACGCTTTCGCTTCTGGCTGCATCATGCCGAGGGTACTGCCATGCCGCCGCTGGTCATGCGCCTGGTGTTCTCACGGCTTGCTAAGCCGCCGGTGCCGACACTGATTCGTCCGTTGGGACGCCTGTTCGCCAAGGGAGTGGAGCAGAAGTTCCTGGGGCCGGAAATTCGCTCGCTCAAGAAGTATTGGGAAGCGGAGTTGGCGATTGCCGAATGGTTCGCCGGAGAATGTTTCAGCGCCGCGGATATTCAGATGAGCTTTCCCGTGCTTGCCCTGGAGGGACGAGGCGGTCTCGAGGGCTACCCGAAGCTACAGTCATTCCTCGATCGCTGCCGTAAGCGTGATGGCTATCGTCGGGCGGTGGAGCAGGGCGGTGAATTCGAGATCAGTTGAGGCACAGGGTTAACGACCTTCATCGCCGTTTTCCACTTTACGAAACTTCGGTCCCCATGGGCCGAGCCACAGCCAGACCTGGAGCACAACGAGTATCGGCAGCAGCCAGGGTGGTGCACCGGTGACGGATGCCAGTACATGATAGATCATGTAGGCGGTTAAGCCGGCAACCAGGCCCACGACAGGGAACATGAAGGGGCGCTCATAGCCGGGTCTGCGTGTCAGGCGAAACAGCGAGCCGGTGAAGGCGCCGAAGGTGGCGGCCATGGCGAGGGGCAGCAGTATCTCTTGCATGGGAGTCTCATTATTCTGGAAAGCGTCTGCGTTCGACTCAGCGTAACGCGTTCCTCTGGCCAAGGACATTAAGACCTTTGATTAGGTGGAAGGAGAGCGTCATCGGCAATTAGCACTGGGATTGTGAAGATTGTCCTTGGCTGGCCGATTACAGCGGCAACCTGTCGCACAGAGCGATCCCAGCTCGCCCCAGTCACTCGTTCAGTGCCCGGGTGCTCTGGTTGAGGTGATACGCCCGGGGCACTGGCAACAGCAGGAATTTTAGTTCACTCAACTCTGCCTCCTGCGCGTTCAGGCTTCGCTGATCAGTTCCAGCCGGCGGCTGGGCCAATGGACCACGGCGGTACGCATTAGCATGCGTTTGGCCAATTTCGGATGTTCGCGGTGAATGACCCGGGAGGCGAAGCTTGTGAGGAAACGAGACTTCATCACGGCCCGGGCTCGGTCCACTCCGGCTTCCTGATAGGGGGTCGAGGCTAGCAGCAAGAAACCATCATCGGGAATCCGCCTAGACTTCATGTTGGCATCGATAATGGCCGCTGCGGTGCCGATGGGTTCCGACAGGTCGGGGCTGTAGGGTCCGATGATCAAGGCGGTGTTGGGCAGATGCAGGAAGTCGAAGCCACGGCCTATGCAGATCACCCATTCCTGATGTTCATTATCAAGTTTACGGGCAACGCCCCGCAGCGAATCCACATGCAGCAGGTTGCCTTCCAGCAGTGGCAGCAGGTCGCGACGGATATCGCTGGGCATATCGGGGCACAGGGCGGTGACTCGTCGCTCCAGGTCACTGGCATCGGTCAGGGCCAGTTTGCTCATGTCGAGGCGGGTATCGTCATCGCCGTGCACGAGCAAGGCATCGCCGTCGGTTTCGAAGCCACAGACCAGGGGATAGACATGGCGATGGTCATGGCCGAACAGCTGTTCCGCCTGGGTACGGATCTCTCGGGCGTGTGCCAGGGCGGCATCGCTGTCGCAGTCAAAGCCGGCACAGCCTCGGGCGCGCTCACCTCGGGAGAAGTGGTAGGTAATGATCATCAGCACGCCATGGCCGCCTCGAATCGCCTCGTACACCGTCTCGGTGAGCATTTCGCCCAGATAGGGCCAGCCGAGATGGAAGATACCGCCAAGGTTGCGAAAGGGAGTGATGATACCCAGCGGTGTGCGAGTGGCGTGGGGAATATGAATACGCCCGTCCATGCACTTCATGACCACGATGCGCGTGGGATGAGCGGCGAGATAGCGTTCACGTGCCAGCCAGGCAGAAGGGCTACAGAAGATGTCTGCATGCTCCTGCGAGAGGGAGAGCAGCGACTCGATTCTCGCTTGGATGGGGTGGTCGTGAATGCGCATGGATCGGCTCGATCATTGTTATTGTCGACTTGTCAGAGTCGCTATCGTCCAACAGCTTGCGCGAATATGCAAAACCCCCCTTGGTCGTACTCGTCATTCAGGCGATATCGACCTTGCCCTTGAATTCGCAGAGATCCTCTATGACACAGCTGCCGCATCTCGGCTTGCGCGCCACGCAGGTGTAGCGTCCATGCAAGATGAGCCAATGGTGAGCATCCTGGAGGAACTCCGTAGGCACATGGCGTAGCAGTTTATTTTCCACCTCCACCACGTCCTTGCCCTTGGCCAGTCCGGTGCGGTTCGATACCCGAAAAATATGGGTGTCTACGGCGATGGTGGGTTCGCCGAAGGCGGTATTGAGAATCACATTGGCGGTCTTGCGGCCGACGCCGGGCAGCGCTTCCAGGGCGGGGCGGGTTCGCGGGACTTCACCGTCATGTTGCTCGACCAATATGTGGCAGGTCTTCATCAGGTTTTCGGCCTTGGTGTTGTACAGGCCTATGGTCCTGATGTGTTCTTTGAGGCTGTTGATACCGAGATCGAGCACCGCCTGTGGTGTATTGGCCACCGGGAACAGCCGTGCGGTAGCCTTGTTAACACCAACGTCCGTGGCCTGGGCGGAGAGCAGCACCGCCGTGAGCAGCTCGAAGGGGGTCGACCAGTGCAACTCGGTGGTGGGTTCGGGGTTGTGTTCGCGCAGGCGTTTGAAGATCTCGTGGCGTTTCTGGGCGTTCATCTCGGGGCCAAGTCTTTGGAGGTCAGCGGGATGGGGTAATGTCGAGGGCGGTGCGAGCGTCGTCGAGCAGTCTGTTCGCCTGTGCTACCCGATTCTGGGCCGTCTCGATTGCCTCTGCAGTGTCCTGGCGTTCGGCATGGGCCAGTTGCTGCCTGGCCCGGCGCAGGGCCCGTTCAGCGGCGTTGACGGCCATCTGGCGTTGACGCTGCTCGAGCCGGTTGTCCGAGGTGCTGCGGCTGGTGCGTGATGTCTGGCGTATCAGGCGCCGCTGGCGCTCCAGGCGTTTCTCACGTGCCTGCCGCGCCAGGCGCTGATTGCGCGCGTCAAAGCGTTTGCGCCCCTTGTGGGCCCGGGATGCCAGATAGGCTTCCTTGGCTGCTTTGCTGTCGGCTGAAGCCCAGTCGGGGTGGGGCAGCAGATCGATACAGTCGACCGGGCAGGGTGCCACGCACAGCTCGCAACCGGTACATTCGGTGCTGATCACGGTATGCATACGCTTGCTGGCGCCGAGAATGGCATCCACTGGGCATGCCTGGATGCACTTGGTGCAGCCGATGCACTCCGCTTCGCGAATCACGGCGGCCAGCGGTAGCTGAGCCGGTTGTTCTAGGGGCATGAGTGGGTGGCCAGTTATCTCGGCTAGCCGAGCGACGGTTTCCTCACCGCCCGGTGGGCAGCGGTTGACTGCCTCACCCTCGGCAATGGCCTCGGCGTAGGGCCGACAGCCGGGGTGCCCGCACTTGCCGCACTGGGTCTGCGGCAGCAGGGTGTCGATGGCGTCGATCAGCTTTGGGTCGCCCGTCACATGCGCTCCTGTAGGGCTAAGGGGGGGGTAACGCTCGATGGCGCTGGCCTGATACATGGCCTGGTCGGTGGCGCGCATGATATCGTCAGGCGTTACGCTGAACTCTTCGCCGCCGGTACCAGCCAAAAGGTAATTCCGGGGCTGGCGTTGTAATGCCAGTCAGCGTAACTGGCTGGCATTACGGCAGTGGCCGTGCTTTTCATATGATCGCGTGTTACCTGACACGCTGGCCGGGCTCGGCGCCGGAATCCGGTGACAGCAGGTAGATACCCTCCTTGTCGCCGGCAGCCAGCACCATGCCCTCTGACATGCCAAAGCGCATCTTGCGCGGCGCCAGGTTGGCGACCATTACCGTCAACCGGCCCTCCAGGGCTTCCGGGGCGTAGGCGGAACGAATCCCGGCGAACACGTTGCGTGTCTCGCCGCCGAGATCCAGGGTCAATTGCAGCAGCTTGTCTGCCCCCTTCACATATTCGGCCTTGGCGATACGTGCGATGCGCAGGTCGACCTTGGCGAAATCGTCGAAGGCGATCTCGCCGGCGATGGGGTCTTCAGCCAACGGCCCCTTGATCGCCTCCTTGAGCTTCTGTTCTTCCACCAGATCCTCCTTTGATGCTTCGATCATGGCATCGATCTTCTCTCGCTCCACGCGGGTCATCAGCGGCTTGAATTTGGCAACTTCATGGCCCAGAAGTACCTCGTGACGACACTGCCAATCGAACGAGTCGAGCTGCAGGAACTGCCGCGCCTGCTCGGCCATGGCCGGTACCACCGGGGCCAGGTAAACCATGAGCTGGCGGAACAGGTTGATGCCCACCGAGCAGATGTCCAGCACTTCCTGCTCGCGACCCTCCTGCTTGGCCAGTACCCACGGCTCCTTGTCGGCGATGTAGGTGTTGGCCTCGTCGGCCAACTCCATGATCTTGCGCACCGCACGACCAAACTCGCGGGCCTCGAAGTCTTCGGCGATGCCGTCGCCGGCGGCGATGAAGTGCGCTACCAGCTCCGGCTCGGCACAGTGTGCCGAGAGCCTGCCATCCCCCAGCTTCTTGACGAAACCGGCGCAACGGCTGGCGATATTGACCACCTTGCCCACCAGGTCGGCATTCACCCGGGCGGCGAAGTCGTCAAGGTTGAGATCCAGGTCGTCGACTCGCGAGGTGAGCTTGGCGGCGAAATAGTAGCGCAGGTACTCAGGATCGAGATGCTCGGCGTAGGTGGCCGCCTTGATGAACGTACCGCGCGACTTCGACATCTTGGCGCCGTTGACGGTAACGAAGCCGTGGCAGTTCACCGCCGTGGGCGTGCGGAAATTGGCACCATGCAGCATGGCGGGCCAGAACAGCGCATGGAAGTAGACGATGTCCTTGCCGATGAAGTGGTAGACCTCGGCCTCGGAATCCTTCTTCCAGAAGTCATCGAAGTCGATGCCGGTACGCTCGCACAGGTTCTTGAAGCTGGCCAGATAGCCGATCGGCGCGTCCAGCCAGACGTAGAAATACTTGCCCGGCGCATCGGGAATCTCGAAGCCGAAGTAGGGGGCGTCGCGTGAGATATCCCACTCGTTGAGCCCCGATTCGAACCACTCCTGCAATTTGTTGCTGATCTGGGTCTGCACGTGGCCGCCGCGCGTCCACTGCTTGAGGAAGTCGGCGAAGTCGGGCAGCTTGAAGAAGTAGTGGGTGGAACTGCGCACCTCGGGCGTGGCGCCGGAGATCGCCGATACCGGATCGATCAACTCCGCCGGAGTATAGGTGGCGCCGCAGGCCTCGCAGTTGTCGCCGTACTGGTCGGCGGTCTTGCACTTGGGGCAGGTGCCCTTGATGAAGCGGTCGGCAAGGAACAGCCCCTTCACCGGATCGTACATCTGCTCGATGTCGCGGGTGGCGATATGCCCGGCGTCGCGCAGGCGGGTGTAGATCAGCTCGCTGAAGTAGCGGTTCTCTTCGGAATGCGTCGAGTGATAGTTGTCGAACGCGACACCGAAGGTGGCGAAATCCGCCTGGTGTTCTGTCGAGACACGCTCGATCAGGGCCTCGGAGCTGATACCTTCCTGCTCGGCGCGCAACATGATCGCGGTGCCGTGGGCATCGTCGGCACAGACATAGTGGCACTCGTTGCCGCGGCTCTTCTGGAAGCGCACCCAAATATCGGTCTGAATATACTCGAGCAGGTGGCCAAGGTGAATCGAGCCGTTGGCGTAGGGCAGGGCACTGGTGACCAGGATCTTGCGCGGGGCGCTTGCGTTGTTCGACATATCGGCTCTGATATTCCCAGGAAAAACAGTCCTCGATTGTAGCCCTGTTGGATCATCACTGCACCCGGTCGATGGGAGTCGTCGAATGGATCAGCACATGACCTGCCAACCTGCACTAGGCTGACACTGGACTCGCTGACAAGGAGACTTGCTTGGATCCGATCTTCTTCGACACTCTTAGCGCCCTGCTGCGCACGGCGGTGCTGGGCGTGCTGGGCTATGCCAGCCTGGTGTGCCTGCTGCGGATTTCCGGGCGTCGTACGCTATCGAAAATGAACGCCTTCGATCTGGTCGTGACGGTGGCACTGGGTTCGGTACTCGCCACCGTCATGCTCAGCGAGGACGTGACCCTGGCTCAGGGCGCGCTGGCCTTTGCGCTTCTGGTTGGCATGCAGTACCTGGTCACCTGGGCCAGCGTTCGCCAGCGCTGGGTACGGCAACTGGTCACCGGCGAACCGGCGCTGCTTTTCTTTCGTGGGGATTATCTGTCACATGCCCTGGTGAAAGCGCGAGTCACCAAGGATGAGGTGCGCGCGGCAGTCCGCGCAGCTGGCCTTGCCGATTTAAGCAAGATCGAGGCTGTCGTGCTCGAAACCGACGGCTCCTTCAGCGTGTTGGGCAACCGAGCCGGGGGCGACGCGCCAAGCCTCGAGGGGGTAACGACCCCCGGACAGAACAGGCTGCGTCAATGAGCGCGTCTGATTGCTGGTTGGCGCCACCACTTGCGTTCCTTTAGACTGCAGGCATGCGGTGTAGGGCTAACGGATTAGTCCCATTAGCATGCTCTCGCATCTCCTGTTGCGCATCATCCGTAAAACGAACGTTTATAAGGATGATACGATGAAACTGCAACACGCACTTCCCCTGCTCATGGTGATAGCTCTGGTTGCCGGCTGCGGTGCCAACGCCGTGGCGCCGCGCTATACCAGCGAAAACCCCGAAATCCTGCGGATCGGCAACGACCGACCGGCCGACCCTGAAAAGAGCGTCGAGGACCTTGGGTCCTACTGCATTGAAGTGACCGAAACCTGGAATGCCCACGGCTCCACGCCGGATGGCAAGATACTCTGGGCCAAGGACACTAGCCGTGCCGTGGTGCCCTGCGACTGAAGCGATTCCATCTTAGTGCTTCTCCGGCCCATCCCTGCATGGGCCGGAACTCCCCCGCACCGACCCATCCGCATGACACCCTTCTCTCATCATAATCCATCATAATCCGAAGTTTCCCTACGCAACTCGATGAAAGTGTGAGTAGGCTGTCGTGTAAAAACAAGTATCAGCGCCATCCGTGCGTGTTGCCATGTGGCGACATTGCGTGCTGCCAATGCCAGGGAATCTGACCAGTCGCTACAATTCCCCTGTGGTAGCGTGCCCAGAAGTAGACTCAATACCGCCACCACACGTCGCATCGACGAGCTGTGAGAGTCAGCTTTAGCTCTCGACCGGTGGAGATTGACGTAGCCAGGTGAAGGCAGCACGGCATCGGCAGTTTCCTAGGGTTGAGCGAAGGGTAGAAGACAACCCGAAACAGCCATTGTCGGTTTCATCGGCTATTGTTGGAGGTAGCTTTAGCTCGCGACTGGCGGAGGTTGACGTGGCCCGATGAGGGCGGCTTGGTGCCGGCATTGGGGGGTGTGCAACGAAGGGCTGGAGACGACCCAAAGCAGACGAGGTGACAAAGGCAGCAGGCGTTGAGTTTCTGGAAACATAGCCAAATTCCATTTAACTACGTGAAGGCTCAAGGGGTTACTAGAAGTTTGGAAAGCTGATTTGCTGAATAAAGCTATCGTCTAATTTCTATTAGATTTCTCGGTGATGTTATGAATATTGATCCTCTAACATGGATGCAGTCAGTCCTTAGTTCTCTAGGTGCAAGATTCATTTGGGCTATTATTGCATTTATGTTAGTAACTTTTTTTACGGCTTATGTTGATCGCCGTAAATTTGCTGGGAAATGGAGTCTAACTATCAATTGGGCACCAGAACATGCAAGAAAGCTAATGGGCGCAGAGCTTCCGGAGCCGCATTCTGTAGGAGATGTTGCGATTACCTATGGTCACGGGCCAAACAAGAAAGATTATTGGGGGATTGGGTATTTTGAACTATTTTCAGGAACTACTCTATATGCTCGTCTCTGTATTGAATTGGCTGACATGGAGGTAAAGAGAAAATTATTTTCGAGCACTTTTCCGTATTTTTTCCGTCTTACGTTAACGAAGCTAAAGCTCCGTTCCAAAATACGTGAGAAGGCCTTGAAGTTTCAGTATGGACCTTGGTCCAACTATCGTATGGAGTTTCACTCCAGCACAGGTAAAATACTACAAGGTAATATCGTGCTTGTCGAGACCAACAAGACGGTAGGCAAGATTGAAGCTAAGCGATTAGTGTGACGGTGCATGTTAAAAAAGGAATAAAAACTAACCAAGCGCTCCAGCTGACGCGCCCCGCTTAGCTTAGAAGTTAACAGGATTAAAGTATGTGGCCAATTCAGGCACCTTTATTGCAGCTTTAGTCATATCATTCATGTTGCCTTATGCGGTAGCGGCGCAGACAATTGACGGCTATGACTTTACGTTACGTTAAGAGATATAAGCTGCAACTGCGGAGCCTGTAAATACAATACGATTAGTCTTGCGGGGAGATTGAATGTAGTCGGAGAAATCTCAGGCCGGTGCAGAGAGTGTGTGAATTGAGTTTTTTGATCAGAGCACGAATCTTCGGTGTCGATGTCGATGTCGATGTCGATGTCGATTGCTTATGCAGGTTGCTGTCCATGAACCTGATCCCGGATGAATTGTTGAAGAAGTTCCTTGGTCGCCAGCAAAGGATAACACCTATAGCTCAGTTGGTCATTCGGGACCCTGCATCTATTAAACAGAAAAGCAAGCTAATTCAGGAGGTGCTTATGATGAGCGTGCTACAGAAGACCTGCTCAATCTGTGGAAAAAGCTATGAAAGTGCCGAATTCAGCTATGGCAACAGAGCCAAACGCTCTTACTGTCGATCTTGCAACAAAACCGAGAAAGCTGCTTATTCTGCAGGTGGTGTTGAATCAGCGCAACTGTTCCGGGAGACACAGCGTGCAAAGTGGAAAGACTAAACTCGAACAATTAATTCAAGGCGATGCGGCTTCACATCCCGGCTTGATTCTGCTGTTATATAAAATCATTATAAATGCCAACTCCTGGCCGATTCCTGTCACTGACTGTATATCTCAGTGGTTGAAGCAGAATCGGCTGGTTTCCTTACTTTTCGTGCCGCGCTATCGTTTTTGCGACTCGCCGAAGCGGCGGCAACACCGCGGTCGCCGATGCGTCGGACCGGAGCTAAAGCTACCTCCAACAATGTTCTTTTATTATGTGGTGGGCGGTCGGGTGGCCTTGTGGCGATCCGGCTTTTTGGTGCCAGCGACGACATTCCCCCTGTCACCGAGTAACATCCTCCTGATCAGGCAGGTATGAGGCGACGGTGAAGGAGCAACAGGGTTTCGTGTTGACCCGCCATTGGCGGGACACCCCCGCGGGTACCGAGGTGACATTCTGGCTCGCCACCGATGCCGGCCCGCGCTGTGTGCGCTTGCCGCCCCAGCCTTCGGTGGCCTTCATTCCCGTCGAGCAGCGCACGCAGGCGGAAGTCTTGCTGTATGGCGAACGCGACGTCGAACTACGCCCGCTTGAGCTTCGCGATTTTCATCACCGGTCCGTGCTGGGGCTCTACTGCCGGCAGCATCGACAGTTGATGCAGCTGGAGAGACGGCTGCGCGAGGCCGGTATCGATGTCTTCGAGGCGGATGTGCGGCCGCCTGAGCGCTACCTGATGGAGCGCTACATCACCGCTCCGGTATGGTTCGCGGAACCAGAGACTTCCCGAGGTGCATTGATCGAGACCCAGCTCAAGCCGGCGCCGGAGTACCGGCCACGGCTCAGGCTGGCGTCGCTGGACATCGAGACCAGCGAGCGGGGCGATCTCTACTCCATTGCCCTGGAGGGCTGCGGTCAGCGCCAGGTCTTCATGCTGGGGCCGGCGAATGGAAGGGAGGCTGAGTCGGGCGATGCGCCCGAGTCCCGGGACCTTTCCCTACTCTACTGCGATGACCGCAAGGCGCTGCTGGTACGATTGAATGAATGGATCGCAGAGCATGATCCGGATGCGATCATCGGCTGGAATCTGGTGCAGTTCGACCTGCGCATCCTGCAGCGCCACGCCGAGCAATTCGGCGTTCCGTTGCTGTTTGGCCGAGGCGGTGAACCCATGGAGTGGCGAGCCCACGGCAGCAATGCCAACCACTTTTTTGCCTCGGCCGCGGGTCGGTTGATCATCGACGGCATCGAGATGCTGCGCCAGGCAACCTGGCGTTTTGACTTGTTCAGCCTGGAGCACGTTGCCCAGGAGCTGTTGGGCGAGGGCAAGGCCATCGACAGCCCCTACCAGCGCATGGACGAGATCAACTGCATGTTCGCCGAAGACAAGCCTCGAC
The DNA here is from genome assembly GCF_003339685.1 of Halomonas sp. DQ26W. Classification (GTDB taxonomy): domain Bacteria; phylum Pseudomonadota; class Gammaproteobacteria; order Pseudomonadales; family Halomonadaceae; genus Halomonas. The sequence continues at coordinate 17,760 of NZ_QPKI01000034.1, forward strand.
TTGCCCGCTACAACCTCAAGGACTGCGAGCTGGTCACGCGAATCTTTGCCGAGACCGAGCTGATCGACTTCCTGCTCGAGCGGGCCGCCGTCACCGGCTTGCTTGCCGACCGGAGCGGTGGCTCGGTGGCGGCGTTTTCGCATCTCTACCTGCCACGCATGCACCGGCTGGGCTTCGTGGCACCGAATCTTCTCCAAGGGCGTGGCGAGGGCGAGGACAGTCCGGGCGGCTTCGTCATGGATTCCCGGCCGGGGCTCTACGACTCGGTACTGGTACTGGATTTCAAGAGCCTCTATCCCTCGATCATCCGCACCTTCCTGATCGACCCGGTGGGGCTGGTGGAGGGTCTTGGTGAGCCGCAGGAGGATAGCGTGCCCGGTTTCCGTGGGGCCCGTTTTTCACGCACGCAGCACGCCCTGCCCGATATCGTGGAGCGCGTTTGGCAGGGCCGCGAGGCGGCCAAGCGCGAACGCAATGCGCCCCTGTCCCAGGCGTTGAAGATCATCATGAACGCTTTCTACGGCGTACTGGGCTCCAGGGGTTGCCGCTTCTTCGACCCCCGGCTTGCCTCGTCGATTACGCTACGTGGCCACGCCATCATGCATCGCACACGGGAGCTGATCGAAGACAGGGGATATACCGTTATCTACGGTGACACCGACTCGACCTTCGTGTGGCTAGGCAGTCGAAGAAGTGAAGCGGAGGCCGGCGCCATCGGGCGCGAGCTGGCGGCAAACGTCAATCGCTGGTGGGACGAGCACCTGACATCGACACTGGGGTTGGAAAGTGCCCTGGAGCTGCAGTTCGAGACGCATTTCTGTCGCTTCCTCATGCCAACCATCCGCGGCGCCGAGCAGGGCAGCAAGAAGCGCTATGCGGGCTTGGTGCGGGGGGAAGACGGCAGTGAGCACATCGTCTTCAAGGGGCTCGAGGCGGTTCGTGCGGATTGGTCGCCACTGGCCAAGGTTTTCCAGCAGGAGCTCTACCGGCGCATTTTCACCCTCCAGCCGCACCGTGAGTTCGTGCGTGACTACGTTCGGCGCACGCTCGCCGGTGAGTACGATGAGCGGCTGGTCTATCGCAAGCGGCTGCGACGCAGGCTCGACGACTATCGTCGCAACGTGCCGCCCCATGTGCGTGCGGCGCGGCTGGCCGACGAATACAATCAGCAGCTGGGCCGGCCCAGGCAATACCAGAACGGCGGCTGGATTCGCTATGTGATGACCGTGGCGGGCCCTGAACCGCTGGAAACACGCCGCTCCGCCATCGATTATCACCACTACCTGAGCCGGCAGCTGCAGCCGGTGGCCGATGCCATCCTTCCTTTCGTCGGCGATGACTTTTCTGCACTGGTCGATCGTCAATTGGGCCTGTTCTGAGGAGAGCACCGTCCGATACGCCTCTTGGGCGTGGCGGGAAGGGGACCTGGGCGGCGATGCTAGGTTGGCTCACGGCCCTCCAGCATTTGCTTGCGCATTACCTTAATATGCTCCTCGTCGTACGTTGCCCCGCAGGCCTCGTGGACTTCCTGCAAGAAGCGCCGGGGCCTGCCCCGCCATTTGTCGCCCAGAACCGTGGCAACGCTAAGGATATCTAGGACCCAGCGCGTTTCTGCCTCGTCGAGCGTGTCGAGTTGACGCCGGTGGCCCGGCCAGTCGATGGCCAGTTGCCTGTCGCTCACTTCGAAAGCGTCGAGCAGCCGGGAGAGCAAGTAGACGTGGTTGGTGTGTGCGTCCTGGTTGCGCATGATCAGCTCTCCCATGCCGTGCAGGATCACCTCGCGCGCGGTGCTGCCCAGTTGATCGAGGTCGTCTTCCAGGCGCTGCATCAGAGACTCTATCGTATAGGGGCCAAGGGCCTGGACCTTGGCCTTGCGCATGATGCGCCAGGTGATGATGGCGTTCCAGATAGCATAGAGTGGCCCGGTGGCCAGCGGCAGCAACCCACGCATGGCCATGCGGCCGAAGACACGCCTCAGCAGCACACGCAGGATGAAGCTGCTGACCCCGACTTTCATCCGATACATGACAGAGATTAGCGTCAGCTTCCACTGGCCCATCTGGGCATAGGGGTAGATGCCATAGATGCGGTGCCTGGGGCTGGGGAGCTCTAGCGCCACGCGTGACATGCCACTCAGCAGCAGTCTTGCGTGCTCGCTGTCCTGAAGCGGGATGCCGGCGACCTGGCTAGTCTGGGCGACGCCACGCAAGGCGTTCCAGTATAGGAAAAGGACTTCCATCAAGCTGACTACGCCCGCGACCACGGAGAAGCCGGCCCAGTAGGGTAGTTGCTCCATCAGGGTCATGTCCTCCATACCATCGAGCATGCCCTGGCGCATGAACCACTCCATGCTGCCGATGACGCCCCCCGACAGGATCCCTGCAATGGCCGACCAGGTTATCGCCCGGCGGCTTGCCCGCTTGAGCGCGGTCCGTTCTGCATTACTGCACGCCTGTGATGGATAGTGCTCCCTGGGCGACTGTTTTTTCAGATAGTCCGCCGCACGGCGTTCGAGAATATTGGGTTCCGGAGAGTACTGCTGATCCGGTGGTTGGGCTGAAAAGGTTTCTGCCATAGGGATGGGTCGACATCTTGTGGCTTCAGGATTCGAGATCATGTTGCTCAGGGTAGACGCAGATCGGCGAATGGGACGAGATAAACGAGGCTGATAGCCGCGTCTGGGCTGTGATAGGGGGAGAAGGCCGCGCCGTGGCGCAATCAGGGCTGTGGGATTGCGTTGACTTCCTTGGGGCAGTGATAGCCCCGCTGCACCGCTGGCCTGGCGGCCATGTTTTGGTACCAATGCTTCACGCTGGGATAGTCGTTGAGGTCAATGTGCTGCCACTCAAAGCGGGAAACCCATGGCCAGGTCGCCATGTCGGCGATGCCGTATTCACCGGCAAGGTATTTGCTTTCGTCAAGGCGTCTGTCGAGGACGCCGTAGAGGCGCTGTGCCTCGCCGTGAAACCGTTCCTCCGCATAGGGCGCCTTCCCTGGGTTGAAGTGCAGAAAGTGGTGGGCCTGGCCCAGCATGGGGCCGATGCCGCCCATCTGCCACATCAACCACTCCAGTGCGCGGTGGCGCCCCTCGAGGTCGCTGGGCAGGAATCGACCGCTTTTCTCGGCGAGATAGACCATGATGGCCCCTGACTCCATCAACACGATGCCGGTTTCGTTATCGCGAATCGCCGGGATCTTGTTATTGGGGCTTACCGCCAGGAACGTCGACTCGAACTGCTTGCCCTGGGTGATATCCACGGCGTGGGCGCGGTAGGGCAGACCGAGCTCTTCCAGCAGGATGGAGACCTTGCGGCCATTCGGTGTCGTCCAGGTCCAGAGGTCGATCATCGTCATTTCCTTGTCGCTTGTTCATTGTCTCAGGCAGGTTGGCATAGCTGGGCAATGCTCGCCATTAGGTCATTGAAAACGCTGTTCGAGAAAATATTGACTGAAGTAACTAAGCAATGCTATTTAGCGCTACCGGCAATCTCTGCCGGAGTGAAAATCGTAACTTTCGAGGGTTTGTGAACATGCCGCTGCGCCACTGTTTACCCATTCTGATGGTGACTCTCTTCGTCACCGGTTGTGCCAGTAACACCACCATTGCTCCACGTTACACTACCGACAATCCCGATCTGCTGAGAATCGGCGGCGAACGTCCCTCCAACCCGGATGTGTGGACGGAAAACGCCGGCTCCTTCTGCATCGAGGTCACCGAGCGCTGGAGCGAGCACGGCAAGACGCCCGACGGCCAGGTGCTCTGGGCGAAAGACACGCTGCGCAAGGTCGTTCCCTGCCGTTAGGTAGAGATATTCAGTTCTATCTTTAGTCCCTTATTCCAGGCCCGGTATAACGATACCGGGCTTTTTCTGCTCTTTCGCCAACGCAGGGCAAACATCGTGTTCGCCAGTACTCAGCTGTCTCTCATTGGTGAGCCGATGTCCTCGTTGGTGCCTCCTGATTTGTCAGCATCACATACGCCTCGTCCGGGCTGGAGGTGGGGGCGCAGGATCGGCTCCATGCCCTTGAGCACCTGTACCGGCAGTGCCGACGTGAAGCGGAAGTTGTCGGACTCACTGCCCGCGACATAGGCAGTTAGGGTGCCGAAATGGTCGTCACCGAGATAGAAGACGAAGGTGGCGGTACGGTTGCGTGCCCTGGAGTCGATGACCTGGCCGCTTCGCGCCACGGTTTCGATTCGGTTGTTTCCGGTGCCGGTCTTGCCCCCGAGGGTCAGGGCTGTCCCGTCCTCCAGGGTAAAGCTACCTTGCAGCCGGCGCGCGGTACCCCCATCCACCACGCTGGAAAGCGTTTCGCGCAGGGTCGCCGCCACTTCAGATTCCATTACCTGCTGGGCGAGGCGGTCTGAGTGCAGGAAGCGGGTTTCGTAAGGGGTGTCGGCCGCGAAGTGCAGGTCGTCGATGCGCAGTGTCGGCAAGCGCACACCATCGTTGAGGATGATGCCCATCAGCTCGGCCAGAGCCGCTGGACGATCCCCGGAAGAGCCCACCGCGGTGGCAAGCGAAGGAACGAGATACTCGAAGGGGTAGCCCAGTCGCTGCCAGCGCTGATGGATGTCGAGGAAGGCTTCGACCTCGAGCATGGTGCGGATACGCACATCCCTGGCGCTGCGGTGGCGGGTCCTGAATAGCCAGTCATACACCTCTTGACGTTCCTGCTGGCTGGCGGCGGCAATATCGAAGAAGCTCGCCTCGGGATAGTCCAGCAGGTAACCGAGCAGCCACAGCTCAAGAGGGTGGACCTTGGCGATATAGCCCTGATCCGACAGCGAGAAGCTGCCCGGCGCATTACGATCATACAGTTCATCGACCCGGCGCTCGCTGAGCGTCGTGGTGGTGGGCAGCCACTCGGCGAGAAAAGCAGCGAAGGCAGTGCGGTCGGCCTCCGGATAAAGGTAGCGATGCACTGCCGCCAGGCGCGGGGCAGTATTGCGCAGGCCGCCGAGGAAGGCCTCCAGGCGCGCATTGCTGTCGAGGTTGCGATACTTGTTCCAGAAACGCTGCAGGAAGGCGCGACCTTCGCGGTCGGCAAAGCGTTGCAGGTACTCCAGCCGACGTGGGTCGAGGTCATCCTCCAATAGCTGACTGCGATGTTCGTTATGGTGGGTGCTGTAGCTCACCAGGTCCCGCAGGAGCCGGATGAAGGGCAGGTTGAGCGATTCGCGCATGGCCTCCTTGAGCGTTGGGTTGCGGCCGTTGTCCTCACGACGGAAATTGCTGAAGGTGTGGCGCCCACCGCCGGTGAAGTAGGCTTCGTTGGGGCTGGCTGAATAGCGGCGATCCATGGCGGCATCGAGCAGTTCCGCCAGTGAGAGATCGGGCCGGGTGACCAGACTGTCGACGACCCAGCGGCTGAGAACGTCCTGGCGGTCCAGCTCGACCCGTCGCAGTGATTCCGTCAGTTCGCCGGCGTAACGCCGGTGGAGCTCGGCGATGACTTCCAGGTAGGTCGCGAGCACCCTGAGCTTGGCAGTGGAGCCTAGCTCCAGCTTGCTGCCTTCGTTGATATCGAAGGGCTGGCCGGTATTGTCGGTCTGTACGCGGACGCGAAAACTGTCTTCACCGCGTTCATAGAGCGTAAAGCTGTAGCGAACCTCTCGCGTCTTCTCCGGCGACAACAGGCGGTCGCCGAACAGACCGATCTCGCTGGCGAAGTCAGGGTCGGCCAACTGGTACAGGTAAGCCGTGACCTGCTCCTGCAGTCCGCCGTGCAGCGTTGTCCGGGCGCTCAAGTCGAGCCGGTCCAGATCGTAGAACGACTGGCCCAGCAGGCTTCCAAGGCGACCACGAGCTGTCTGCAGTCCCTTGTCCTGCTCGATCCGCAGTTCTGCCGGGTCGCCACTGAAATCGCGGAAGGTCAGCTGCTGAGCGAGAGCCGAATCGCGTAATGCGGGGGCGATGATGCCTTCGTCGGCGAGAAGCCTCAGGTAGCTGTCGGTGAGTTGCTCAAGCGCCAGGCGACCCCCGTTGAGGTACCAGGAGGGCCGTCGCTGGGCAATCATCAATGCCACGATCTGGCGCAGGGCCAGCCCTTGAGCCAGCTCATCTCCCCGACTGCCGCTCGCCACCAGTTGGCGATTGAAGGTGTCGAAGTCCTCGCCGAACCACACCCAGAGCGCATCACCGATGCCGTGAACCTCGCCGTATCCAGGAGCCGCGGCCAGCGGCACCGAGTTGATGTAGTCCAGCGCCACGTCCTGGCGCGCCGATAGCGTCTGGGGGCCATGCATGTAGCTGCGTACGCTGGCAGAGATCATCTGGCGTAGCTTCTCCATGGGAGAGCCCGTCAGGCCGCCGGGGGAGTGGCGGTATTTCTCCAACTGTGTGGCAAGCGTGCTGCCGCCGGAAGACTGGCCGGAGACATCCAGCGCCCGGCCGACCTGGGATACCGCAGCCATGGTGAATCGAGGCCAGTCGACGGCCGGATTGGCATAGGGCGTGCTGTCATCGAGCAGGTGGCGATTCTCGATGAACAGCAGCACCTGCAGCATCAGGGGAGGGACGGTATCGAAATGGGGGTAGTGGCGCTGGGGGTGGCGAAACGCGTATAGCGTTTCCCCGCGACACTCCATCAGGGTCAGGCCGGCTTGCGTCTTTTCCGCATAGGGCGGGAAGAAACCACGCTTGGCATACTCCAGCAGTGGGGCTGAAAAACGTGCCTGTTGGGTTATCTCGTAGCCCCTTTCCAGCAGCCGTGCCTCGATTTCGGGCAACTGGGTATAGCCCAGGCGCTGGTCGAAGGGGCCGTGGCTGGGAAACAGGATACGTTCGCTCTGCCCCGGGGCCACGGTGTAACGCAAGGTGCCCGCATAGCGCGAGAGTTCCTGGGCCTGGAAGTGAGAGGTACGCGCTTCGGCCACCAAGAGGGTGGCAAGGGACACGGCGAACAGGGCCAGTAGAGTCGTCAGCACCAGATACAGGAGCCGGTGTGACCTGGCCGGCAAGGGTGCCGGCTCGAGAGGTGGCTCCTCGATGAACAGGGAAGCTCTTCCGCCCGAGGCGCTTGTATCGATCCAGGCCTCAGCGGATGAGTTCCGGCGTAACGAACCCCGTTGCGGTGCCATGCACCTCTCCCTTCTGCCGTTTCCTTTCTGCTTCTTGTAGCTTAGCGTGAAGTGAGAGATACAGTGATTTTACAAACGGCAAGAAGTGCAAGTTTTTGACAGAGCGGCAAGATATTGTTTGTGCGTTGATCGTAACATCGGCGAGTCGACCCGCTATCAGGTGCCTCGGTAGATACCGAAGTGATTCAGGCCACGGTCAAGCAGGTGCATGACTTGCATCCGGCTCATCACACCCTGATCGCAGTAGAGTAGATAGCGACGATCACCCGGCAGTGAATCGGCTTGCGCCTGGAGTTCGTAGAAGGGGATCTGCAGGCACTCGACTCTCGCAAGTGTGAGCGGGGTCGACTCCCGCTCGGTGGGTGGGCGAATGTCGATCACGCTGACGTTTTTTTCACGTGCCAGCTCCTGTGCACTCTGTACGATATGCAGCGCCGGAACCGGCTCCGATGTTTTCATGTCTGCTGTCACCTGCTCCAGAAGCCGCTCGGAGCGGGTCATGCTGACGCGCTCGATGGCGGTATCGAGCACACTGAAGTCGAATCGCTGTTCGGCGGCCACTACCCGATGGCGCTGCGCCTGGGTGTTGGGACGCTGGGAAATGGCTCCGCAGACCTCCGGCATCAACTCGGCGAAGCGGGCTGTGCCGATTCGTCGGGCAGTGTCGATAATGTCCTGCTTGTCTTCGACAACCAGCGGACGAAGTATCGGCAAATCGCTGGCCTCATCGATCAGGGCAAGGTTGGTCAGGCTCTGGCTGGAAACCTGGGCGATGGCGTCGCCGGTCACCAGTATGGGTATTCGGGCGCGGGCAGCGATACGATTGGACGCTCGCAGCATCATGCGTTTCAGGACGACGCCGATCAGGCCATCAGGGATGCTGCGCTGAAGCTCGGCGACGACCCCCTCAAACGGAACCGAGAAGAAATGCACTCGATGTGAGCGGCCATAGGACTGCCAGAGGTGGTGACAGACTTCACGCACGGCTTGCTCATGACCGGCTCCGCCCAGGTCGAAGAACAGGAAGTGGGTCTTGATCCCGCGCCGGATCATCTTCCATGCGGCTACCGGAGAGTCAAAGCCACCCGAGACCAGCGTCATTGCCTGGCCCTGCACACCCAGCGGATATCCGCCGAGGCCGGGCCAGCGGTGCCGAACCAGTCGCAGGTGATTGTCGATGACATCCACCCGCACCTCGATATCCGGTCGTCCGAGATTCACCCTGGCGCTGGGCACGGCGTCCAGCAGGGCTTGCCCTAGGTGTCGCTCCATCTCTTCGGAGGTGAAGGCGTGGTGGCCTCTGCGCTTTACGGTAACGCGAAAGCTGTGGCCGGCCAGCGACTCCTGCCAGGCTGCCAGCAAATGCCTCGCGGTATCGTCGAAAGAAAGGAGAGGCAGTTCATCGACGCTTTGCACCTCGTGTATTCCAGGGATACAGGCCAGGGTGGTCTCTACCTGGCGGCGCAATGCCGGCGTCGCCGTCTCCGGCAGTTTGACATGCAGCGCATCCCAGCCGCCCTGTACGCGAAAGCCTTCGCCCAGGGGGCGCAGCACATTGCGTACGTTGCCGACCAGGCAGCGGGTCATCTGGCGGCGGACGGAGCGCGACTTGATGGTGATTTCGGGAAACAACTTGAGTAAGTAGTACATCGGTAGGTGCTTGTAAAAGAGGCGTAAAATCATGAGTTTGCCCATTATAGCAGGGCGCGGGGCGGAGGTTGCCAACGCTGGCGTTGATTACCAGCATTGGCGACACCACCGGGAGGCCTGCGGCCTCCAGTCGTGAGCTGAAGCTTCCTCCGACAGGGTGGCAATCGCTTGCCACGGCAGGAAAAGTCCGCTGTTGGAGCGCTGCTCCGGAAAGGGTACGGGTATCGGATGGCAGGGCTCAGTAGAGCGCTTGCTCCTCGCCTACTACCTCCTTCAGTAGCTCGAGGAACAACTTGTCGGCTTCGGAGTGATCTGCGGGATCATCGGGGATATGGATGCCGGTGGTGTCGGAGATTTCGTTGGCGATGCGAGACACGACCCCCTCTTGGTTGTCCTCCACCAGGTGACGCCTTGCGATGGTGAGCGACTGCTCGAGGATCTGCGGTTCCTGGAGAAGCTTCTTGATGAACCCGCGCAATTCATTGATCACGCGAGTCTTCTGAATTTCCGATGCGGACATGACGGTCTCCTTGTGATGATGGCCGTGTCGGTGATGGCCGTGTCGGTGATGGCCTGACGATAGCATGTTTGACGGCGGTCGGGAGAGGCCTGAAAGGATAGGCGCGACTCGGTCCGGGGTTCGCCTGGGGCGCCGCCGGGCGTTGCCCTGGCTGAAGTGTGGCGACAAAGTGAAAAAGCGTTTACACGGAATCTGTTGGACAAAATGTCAAGCTCGGTTACGCTATATTACAAAGCAATATTCATCAGTAAAAAGGCTGTGATGTGTCATATTTTGTCGGTTGGTTAACTTAGTACTAAAAGGCTCATATAAGTGCCACCCGACGTCAGCGGTAGAACAGGTTCCAAAAGGAATCGGGAAAGGATGCACCACCCGCTTTGGCCGGGTGAGCCCCGAAACAATAACAAATCAAAAGATATTTCAAGCCGGACCAGCCCGCATGTCATGCGTCCGAACTCATGAGAAGGGAATGCCATGAAAAAGAAAACCGACCTACCACGTGCCCGCTTTCTGGCCAAGGCCATCGTGCTGGGCTCCTCCTTGACGCTAATGCCGATTACTGCCGCCGTTGCGCAGAGTCTGCCGTCGGGCATGGCTGCCCCGGGGGCTGCCGACCTGCAGCAGGTGATACGTCAGGCACTCACCACCAACCCTGAAGTACATGCGGCCTGGAACGGACTGAGTGCTGCCGGGCACGATGTGAGTGTGGCACGAGGCAACTACCTGCCCAGAATCGATGTGACGGCCGGGATCGGTCGTGAAGACAGCGGGGATGGGCGCGGCAGCTACGACACGGATTTCGCCGAACTGACGCTGAACCAGATGATCTATGATGGCTTCGCCACGCGGAGCGAGGTCGAGCGACTGGACCGCGCCAAGCTGGTGCGCTATTACGAGCTGCTGGGTGCCAGCGAGAACGTGGCGCTCGAGGCAGCGCGAGCCTATCTGGATGTCAGCCGATATCGAGATCTGGTACGTCTGGCCCAGGATAACTATGCGGACCATCGACGGGTATTCAATCAGATCGAGGACCGGGTGCGTTCCGGCGCCGGTCGTGGGGTCGATCTCCAGCAGATATCCGGTCGCCTGGCGCTGGCCGAGTCCAACCTGATGACCGAAGCCTCCAACCTGCACGATGTGACGGCGCGGTACCAGCGTATCGTCGGCTCCCTGCCTGCCGAGAACCTGGCACCGGCGCCACGGCTCGACGACCGCCTGCCGCCTTCGGTCACCGATGCGGTCAACATGGCCTTCGAGGGGAATCCGGAGTTCCACGCCGCCATCGAGAATATCGAAGCGTCACGCGCCGAACAAGCGGGAACCCGGGCGGATTTCCAGCCCAGGCTGGACCTGCGAGGCCGTGCCGGCACCAACAACGAAAGCGGCATCGCAGGGCGTCGCGACCAGCACAGCATCGAGCTGGTCGCGAGCATGAACCTGTACCGTGGTGGAAGCGACCTGGCCTCTTTCCGTGCCGCCAGCGATCGTGTCGAGCAGTCGGTCAATCTGCGTGACAAGGCGTGTAACGATATCAGGCAGACCACCCAGATCGCCTATAACGACACCCAACGATTGCGCGAGCAGATGCAGTACTTGAACGAGCATCGCCAGTCCATCGACCGGGTTCGCGGCGCCTACCAGCAGCAGTTCGATATCGGTGAGCGTACGCTGCTCGACGTGCTGGACAGTGAGAACGAATATTTCGAGTCCAGCCGCGCTTATGTCAATGCCGAATATGACGTCGTGCTCGCCGATGCGCGGACGCTGGCGGCCATGGGGCAACTGATGCAGGTGCTGGGGGTGGTGCGCGACGACATGCCGACCCTGGCCGAGATGGGCAGCGACGGTGTCGAGCGAGATCCTAGTGTGATCTGCCCAGTGCAGGGTCCGGCCGGCTTTACCCTGGCGGACCTGACCGGTGGCATCAGCATCCCGGCACCCGTCCGGGGGCCGGATGTGACCCTCTCTGCCGATGCCCTGTTCGCCGTCAATAGCGCCGTACTGACCCCGATCGCCAGGAATGAGCTCGATACATTGGTCACCCAGATCCGTGACCGGGAAAATCTCGGTGGCGTTTTCATTGCCGGCCACGCTGACAGCACTGGCACCGATGCCATCAACGATCCGCTGTCTCAGCGCCGAGCCGACAGTGTCGCCGACTACTTGGTCAGCCAGGGCGTGCCGCGCAACCTGATCGAAACACGGGGCTACGGTTCCCGTCAGCCTATCGCCAGCAACGATACGGTGCAGGGCCGTCAGCAGAATCGCCGTGTCGAGGTAACCCTGGAGACACGCCAGGAAAGTGCCAGCCGCCTTCAGCAGCAAGGGCAGCAGGCCGAGGCCGTGTTCGGCAGTGTACCGATTCCCGTGGCTCAGGAGGCGACCGAGATGGCATTCGGGACGGGCTTGTACGCCAGCATCCCGCAGGCTCTGGCTGGCGCCAAGGGTTTTGATATAGCAGTTGCCGCTATGGAGGATGCGGTGTTCTTGCAGGTGGCTGCGCTGTCACGGGAGTCCTCGGCTGCCGATTTGCGTGATCAACTGAGCCGGGCGCTGGAGCGTCCCGTTACTCTCGCCAGCGGTTCCGGCCTGCATCGGGTCCGCCTGGGGCCGATCGATACTCGCGAACTGGCTGAGTTCCAGGCTCGGCTCGGCCAGATGGGATATCACGGTGCTTATGTGGTGCGTGGCTAGGGACGAGCAATGCACTCCCTATGAGCCCGGTTACGGCCGGGCCATTGCCTGATGACAGGGCGCATGTCCGCTGCAGCCTGCATCGTTCCCGCTTTCGCAAGAGGTGGCTGTGACCCTAAAGGAAAATCTTGAACCGGCACCGGAGTCGGCGCGATCCGCAGTGCGTGATGAACTGCTCGCCTGTTTGCAAAGCATCGCCCTGGTGCATGACCATGGCGTCACTGCCGAGTCCCTGACGGCGGGCCTGCCACTCGAGGATGGCAGGCTGACGCCCGGGGTCTTTCCTCGCGCCGCCACCCGGGCAGGTATGACGGCAAGAATCGTCAAGAGCCGCCTGGTACAACTCAATCCGGCTCTCTTCCCTGTCGTCCTGCTGCTCGAGCCGGGCCGGGCCTGCGTGCTCGTCGCCCTGGACATCAAGGCGTGGCAGGCTCAGGTTATCTTCCCCGAATTGGGAGAAGCGGTCAGCGAAGTCAATCTCGATGGCTTGATCGGCAGTTACAGCGGCCAGGCCATCTATGTGCGTCCGCGTTTCCGTTTCGATGAACGCGGTCCGGAAGTGAAACGGCAGCGGGCTCGCCACTGGTTCTGGGGCGTTATTCGCGAGAACCGCAAGCTCTACCGCGACGTCATCATCGGTTCCTTCCTGATCAATCTGTTTGCCGTGGCGATGCCGCTGTTCGTGCTCAATGTCTACGACCGGGTGGTGCCCAACCAGGCGACAGAAACACTTTGGGTCCTGGCAGCCGGTATCTTCGTCGTGCTCTGCTTCGACCTTGTGTTGCGCCTGATGCGTAATGCCTTTGTCGATCTCGCGGCTAGCCGGGCCGACGTAAAGCTATCGTCCTCCATCATGACCAGGGTGCTTGGCCTGCGCATGGAGGCACGGCCGGCTTCCACGGGCTCCTTTGCCGCCACCCTGCAATCCTTCGAGTCGGTTCGGGCCTTCATCGGCTCGGCGACGGTGGTCTCCCTGGTCGATTTGCCGTTCGTGTTGCTTTTCGCCGGCATTATTGCCCTGATAGGTCCGCCGCTGGTGCTGCCTGTCATTGTCGGCATCCTTTTCGTGCTGCTCTACGCCATGGCGGCGCAGGGCAAGTTGCATGAGCTTTCCGAAACCACGTGGCGCATCGGTGCGCAGCGCAATGCCACCCTGGTGGAGTCGATTTCAAGCCTGGAAACCGTCAAGACGCTACGTGCCGAAAGCCGTATCCAGGGCTCCTGGGAGAAGGCGAGCGCCTTCCTGTCGCGTACGGCGGCTCAATTACGCCTGGTCAGCTCCTCCGTGACCAGCGTGGCCCAGTGGGCACAGCACAGCGTTGCCGTCAGCGTGATCATCATCGGTGTCTACCTGATCATTGATGGCCAGCTGACCCAGGGCGGCCTGATCGCGGCGTATCTGCTCTCGTCCCGGGCCATGGCACCGGTTAGCCAGGCGGCGGCGTTGCTGGCGCAGTACCATCAGTCATCAACGGCTTTGCAGTCGCTCAATGGCGTCATGGAGCGACCGGTGGAGCGGCCCGAAGGGAAGCAATTCATCAGCCGCCCGGTCATCCGCGGTGAGATCCGTTTCGATAAGGTGACGCTGCGCTATCCGGAAGAGGAGCGCGATGCCCTGCGTGATATCTCATTGAAGATCGAGCCCGGCGAGAAGGTTGCGTTACTGGGCCGGGTCGGCTGTGGCAAGTCGACACTCAACAAGGTGATGCTGGGCCTCTATCAGCCTACCAGCGGTGCTGTACTGGTTGATGGCGTCGACATTCGTCAGTTTGACCCCATCCAGTTGAGGCGCCATATCGGCTACGTTCCCCAGGATGTCAGCCTGTTCTTCGGTTCGCTGCGCGATAACGTGGTGGCGGGCGGTGGCAGCGATGGGGTGGATGATGAAGCGCTGCTGCGTGCGATCGAACTGGCTGGCTTGCAGAGTCTGGTTAACACCCATCCCCACGGCGTGGACCTGCAGGTAGGTGAGCGTGGCCAGTCGCTTTCCGGAGGGCAGCGCCAGGCCGTTGCTATTGCACGGGCGTTGGTTCACGACCCCCAGATACTGCTGCTGGATGAGCCTTCCAGCTCCATGGATCATGCCAGCGAGGAGAGCTTCAAGGCGAGCCTGCAGTCCTATGCAGAAGGTAAGACCATGATCGTGGTTACGCACCGTACGTCATTACTGTCGTTGGTCGATCGCATCATCGTCATCGACACCGGCAAAGTGGTTGCCGATGGTCCCCGTGACAAGGTGGTGGAGGCACTGCGCAAGGGACAGATCGGGAGGGCCAGCTAATGGCCAAGGTAAAGGGGCCTACGGCCGAACAGCAGGGGTTCGAGGCGATCGGGCGCTTTTCCGAGGTAGGCGGCAAACCGTTTCGGCCATTCATCGACCGTCTCTTCGCTCGTCGCGTTACATCGGCTCACCTCAATCGAGACTGGGCGAGCGATGCTGACTGGGCGCGCATGCAGCAGGACCCGATTCGAGCGCGGGCCTTCCTCTATACTTTTTTCCTCGCCGTGGCGGCACTGATCACCTGGTCGTACTTCGCTTCCATCGACGAGGTGACACGCGGAACCGGGCGGGTGATCCCTTCTTCTCAGTTGCAGAAGGTACAATCCTTCGATGGTGGGGTGGTGCAGGATATCGAAGTGCGTGAAGGGGAGTTCGTCGAGGCAGGACAAGTGCTCATGCGCATCGACCCGACTCGCTTCATAGCCAACTTTCGTGAAAACCGAGCCCAGGCGATGGCACTGCGAGCCCGAGCCGAGCGACTGCGAGCCCTGGTCACCGACACGCCCTTCAATCCCGATGAAGAGCTGCGCAATGAAGTGCCCGAAATCGTGGACCAGGAGCGCGAAGTCTACGAAAGCCGACGAGAGGAACTGCGCGAGCAGGAAAGTATTCTGCGTGACCGCATACGTCAGCGTGAGGAAGAGCTCAACGAAGCCAAGGCGCGTCGCGACACTGCTCAGCGCGAAGCCAACATGGCGAGTCAGGAGCTCAACCTGACCCGGCCGCTGCTGCAGTCCGGGGCGGTATCAGAAGTGGACATCCTCAGACTCGAGCGTGAGGTCTCGCGGGCTACAGGCGAGCGCAATCAGGCGGCGGCCGCGGTCGCTCGACTCGAAGCGGCCGTTGAGGAGGCGCGCACCCAGCTGCGTGAACTCGGTGCAGAACGACGCAGCGCATGGCGCAACGACCTGGCCCAGACCATCGGTGATCTCGGTGCCTTTGTCGAATCCAGTGTTGGCCTGGAAGACCGGGTTCGCCTGGCTGAGGTGCGCTCCCCGGTTGATGGTGTTGTGCAGCGCCTGGCTATCACCACCTTGGGTGGGGTCGTGCAACCCGGGCAAGAGGTGGTGGATATCATTCCCAGTGACGATCAGCTGCTTGTCGAGGCGCGTATCGCTCCTCAGGACATCGCCTTTTTGAGCCCCGGCCAGCCGGCAACGATCAAGCTGACCGCCTACGATTTTGCTATCTACGGTGGACTCGAGGCTGAACTCGACCATATCAGTGCCGACACCATCACCGACGAGAATGACAACACCTTTTACCTGGTGCGTGTGAGAACGCTTGATGGGGAGGACCTGGGCAGCGATCTCCTGGTTATTCCCGGCATGACGGCCCAGGTAGACATCATGACCGGTAAGCGCACTGTGATGCAGTATTTGCTCAAGCCCGTTCTTCGGGCATGGAGCGACTCTATGGGGGAGCGTTGATGGTACATTTCTTCGTTTGTCACGGGCGCGACGAGATTCCTCGCTGGCGAATGGCATTTCCCGAGTCGAGCTGGGTAGGACCGACACAGGCGATGGAGCAGGTCGGGCGGGGAGACATGGCATGGGTCATGAGCAATCTCGACGGCTGGGAGACCCTGGTCAGGGATCTCGCTGACCGAGGTGCCATCCTGGTCGTGCTGAGTTACACCCCGGACCCCGCGCAAGCATCGCTGGCCCTGATTGCCGGTGCTCGCGGCTATGCTCACGCGCTTTCCCCTGCAACACTGCTGCGCCAGGTTGCGCTCGTCACGACCAACCAGGGTATTTGGGTGTTGCCCGAACTCTTGACTAGTGTGGTCGGGGGCACCTTCAAGGCGCTGGGAGGCAGGGCGCGCATGCAAGGTGACGTTCTGGGAGCGTTGACTGAGCGGGAGCGCACGGTGGCGGTCGCCGTGGCCGAGGGCAGGACCAACAAGGAAGTTGCCCGTGAACTCGACATCACCGAACGGACCGTCAAGGCCCACCTCGGTGCGATATTCCGTAAGCTTGGCATTCGCGACCGCATGCAGCTGGTGCTGCGTCTTTCCCAGCAGGAAGTCGACATAGCCGATCCAAGCCACTGATCCTAAGCATTTTTCTACGCTGTTGCTCATTAATTCGCCCGTTCATTCTGTCGGGCGTTTCTCGTCAATGTTTCTGTCCATCGGTCCAATATCAATGCAACGTTTCGTAACCTAATGTGACGGTATAAGCCAGTAATGGGGCTGCCCTGGATATTCCCAGTCGACCCGTTCAGGCGCCAATAATGATCAAGTCGCGGGGAGTCACCCATGAGCATTGCTACTGTCGTATCCATTTCCGGTCAGGCGTGGGCGCGTGATGCCGATGGCAACATGCGTGAACTTCGCGTGGGTGACACCCTGGTCGAGGGCGAATCGCTAATCACTTCCGATAATGGTCGCGTCGAACTCGATTTTGCCGACAGCCTGGACCCGACCGTCATCGAGGGTGGCCAGGTCGTCGCCATGACACCTGAACTCGATGCCGACCTGCCTGTGGACATGGGTGAGTTCAGCGCCCTGGACGAAGACCTGGAAGCACTGTTGGCAGCCCTGGAGGATGACGACGTCGACCTGCTTGACGTGCTCGACGCCACCGCGGCCGGTGCCGGCCCGGGCGGCGGCGCCGATGGCGGCCACACATTCGTCCAACTGGCCCGTATCGCCGAAAACGTCGACCCGCTGGCGTTCGAGTTCGGGGAGGATGAGTTCGAAGAGTCGCCGGAAATTGAAGGGGCGGGGCTGTTGGTGGCTGAGGCGGAGGAAGAGCCGGAACTGATAACTGAGCCCGATCCGTTGCCGCCTGGCTCCATCACGGTGTCGATCGACAACATCAATAGCGAAAACGTTACCCAAGTGCCTATTACCGGGACGACAAGTAATGTTCCGGTTGGTAGTACGATTACCATCGTAGTAACGGACCAGGAGGGAAATACAGCCACTACGGAAGCAACGGTCAATCCTGATGGTAGCTATCAAGCGGAGATCGACCTTACCGACCTGGTCGATGGGCCCGTATCCGTTGATGCAAGTGTTGTCGATCAAGCCGGTGAAACGCAGACCGCAGACGATGACGCGGTCAAGGATACTTTTGCCGAGGCCAGCATCACCATCGACACCATTGCCGGTGACGATGTGATCAACGGCGAAGAAGCCACTCAGACCATCACCATCACCGGTACCGTAGGCGGTGACGCCCGCGAGGGCGACACCGTTACTCTGACTGTGGGCGGCCAGGAGTTCACCGGTCTGGTGGGCGAGGACCTGACCTACGCCATCGACGTGCCGGGCAGCCTGCTGGCCGACAACGACAGCGTCAACGCCGAAGTGACCGGCAGCGACGACGCGGGCAACCCCTACAGCGCCGATGCTGATCGTAGTTATGATGTCGACACCACCGCCCCGACGGTCACCGTGACCCTGGGCGACGACGGCGCCCCGCTGGCCGAAGGCGAAGAGACCACCATCACCATCGACTTCAGCGAAGTGGCCTACGGCACCGACGGCC
>NZ_QPKI01000035.1 GCF_003339685.1 Halomonas sp. DQ26W
CTCGCACCTCTATCTGCTCGGCGGGGAGAGCTACCGGCTGAAGCAGAAAACGCTCAGCTGACGATCACGGGTGGGTCAAAACTAATGACCGCTGGTGGGTCACTTCTGATGGCCATTGACAGCGCCTCTCGGCGCCAGTCGCGATGCAGAGTCGGGGCGCCGAACCGAGCGCTCCAACAAGGAGCGCCTGCGTCGCTATCGCCGAGGCGCCCTTCCACAATGCAGCCTGTGCAGAGCAGGTTCACGCCAAAATGTGATGAACCTAAAAAAACGGTTCTACGCAGACTGGCGTGAAGAGGCCGCAGGCCTCCCGGCGGGGTTGCCAGTGCCAGCGACCATCGCCAACGCCGTGGCCTCCGCCAAGGCGCCTGACGGCGCCAGTCGCGATGGAAACCAGCGCTCCAACAAGGTCAGCAGTAACCGCGCTGTAGGAGTATCTTTAGATCACGACTGGAGGCCGCAGGCCTCCCGGCGGTGTTGGAAACGTTACGGTTATCGCCGTGGCGGCGGGCTCCTCCAAGGCGCCTGACGGCGCCAGTCGCGATGCAGAGTCGGGGCGCCGAACCGAGCGCTCCAACAAGGAGCGCCTGCGTCGTTATCGCCGAGGCGTCCTTCCACAATGCAGTCTTTGCAGAGCAGGTTCACGCCAAAGTGTGAAGAACCAAAAAAACCGGCCCCTCGAAAGGGGCCGGTTTAGCGTACCGAAGCCGGAAGGCCGGTCGAGGATCACTCCTCGACAGCAACCTCTTCCTCGGACTCGACGATCGGACGATCGACCAGCTCGACGAATGCCATCGGCGCGTTGTCGCCGGTGCGGAAACCGCACTTCAGGATACGGACGTAACCGCCCGGACGCTCGGCATAACGCGGACCCAGCTCGTTGAAGAGCTTGCCGACCGCTTCCTTCGAGCGGGTACGGCTGAAGGCCAGACGACGGTTGGCGACGCTATCCTGCTTGGCCAGGGTAATCAGCGGCTCGATAACGCGACGCAGCTCCTTGGCCTTTGGCAGGGTTGTCTTGATCACTTCGTGCTCGACCAGCGAGATGGACATGTTCTTGAACATGGCCTGGCGGTGCGAGCTGGTACGATTCAGGTGACGACCACTCTTACGATGACGCATGGTTGCTATTCCTTACCAAACTGGGACTCGAGTCGACGCTCACGCAGAGGCCTTGTCGTCCTTCAGGCTTGACGGAGGCCAATTCTCCAACCGCATGCCCAGGGACAGACCGCGCGCTGCCAACACGTCCTTGATTTCATTCAAAGACTTCTTGCCGAGGTTCGGGGTCTTCAACAGCTCAACCTCGGTACGCTGAATCAGATCGCCGATGTAGTAGATATTCTCGGCCTTCAGACAGTTGGCGCTGCGGACAGTCAGCTCGAGATCGTCTACGGGGCGCAGCAGGATGGGATCGATATGATCCTCTTCCTCCTCGACTTCCTGTTCCTTGTCGGCTTCCAGGTCGACGAACGCTGCCAGCTGCTCCTGCAGGATGGTGGCGCTGCGACGGATCGCCTCCTCGGGATCCAGGGTGCCGTCGGTCTCCAGATCGATGATTAGCTTGTCGAGATCGGTACGTTGCTCGACACGCGCGGCATCGACCGCATAGGAGACACGGCGCACGGGGCTGAAGGTGGCATCCAGCTGCAGGCGACCGATGGCGCGAGACTCGTCGTCGGCGCCGACACGGGCGTCCGCCGGCTCGTAGCCGCGGCCACGGGCAATCTTCAGCTGCATTTTGAGCTCGGCGCCCTCATTGACGTGGGCGATGACATGATCCGGATTGACGACTTCGACGTCATGGTCAAGAACGATGTCACCCGCTGTCACCACGGCCGGGCCCTGCTTGTTCAGCGAGAGCACCGCCTCGTCACGACTGTGCATGCGGATGGCCACGTCCTTGAGGTTCAGGAGGATCTCGATGACATCTTCCTGAACTCCCTCGATCGCGCTGTACTCATGCTCAACACCCGAGATCTCGACTTCAACCACGGCACAGCCGGGCATGGACGAGAGCAGAATGCGACGCAACGCATTGCCCAGGGTGTGGCCAAAGCCACGCTCGAAGGGCTCGAGTACGATCTTCGCGTGATTAGCGCTGATCTCTTCGACCTTGATATCGCGCGGACGGAGAAACTCTGTCACTGAACGCTGCATAACTACACCTTTGAGGCTGCCTAACGGTTACTCGGTACTCGTTGCCGGCCCGTGAGGACCGGCACGACGCGGTCAGCGACGCTTACTTCGAGTACAGCTCGACGATCAGGTTTTCGTTGATGTCGGCAGACAGGTCGCCGCGTTCCGGGATAGCCTTGAAGGTGCCTTCCATCTTCTTCGCGTCCACTTCAATCCAGACGACCTCACCGCGATTGGCGGCGATGGAGAGCGCACTTTGGATACGCGCCTGGTTCTTGGCTTTCTCGCGAATGGAGACCACATCACCGGGTTTGACCTGGTAGGACGCCACGTTGACGGTGCGGCCGTTGACGGCGATGGCCTTGTGGCTCACCAGCTGACGTGCTTCAGAGCGGGTGGAGCCAAAGCCCATACGGTAGACGACGTTGTCCAGTCGGGTTTCGAGCAGCTGCAGAAGGACTTCGCCGGTGGCGCCGGAGCGACGGGCGGCTTCCTTATAGTAGCTGCGGAACTGCTTTTCAAGTACGCCATACATACGACGCACTTTCTGCTTCTCGCGAAGCTGCAAGCCGTAGTCTGAAAGACGCTGACGGCGCTGGCCGTGCACACCCGGAATTTGCTCGGATTTGCACTTCTTCTCGAAGGGAGTCACACCACTCTTCAGAAAGAGGTCGGTGCCTTCACGACGAGACAGTTTGCACTTCGGTCCAATATAACGAGCCATGAATCTGTCTCCTTAAACGCGGCGTTTCTTCGGCGGACGGCAGCCATTGTGGGGGATGGGCGTCGCGTCGGTGATGCTCTGCACGCGGAAGCCGGCAGCGCTAAGAGCGCGCACGGCAGATTCACGGCCAGGACCGGGGCCCTTGACCAGCACGTCGACGTTTTTCACACCATACTCGGCTGCAGCAGTCGCTGCACGTTCGCTTGCCACTTGAGCAGCGAACGGGGTGCTCTTGCGAGAACCACGAAAACCCGAACCACCGGCAGTCGCCCAAGAAAGAGCGTTGCCCTGGCGGTCTGTGATCGTCACGATCGTGTTGTTAAAAGAGGCGTGGATATGCGCGATGGCATCCACTACCTGCTTTTTAACCTTTTTACGGTTGCTGCGCGGGTTAGCCATGTTGATGTCGTTTCCTGTCTTTACGCCAGAACGTGCGTGTTACTTGCGAATCGGCTTGCGCGGGCCCTTGCGGGTACGCGCGTTGGTCTTGGTACGCTGACCACGCAGCGGAAGACCGCGACGATGACGCAGACCACGATAGCAACCCAGGTCCATGAGACGCTTGATATTGAGCGTCACATCACGACGAAGGTCGCCTTCTACGGTGTACTTGCCGACTTCACTACGCAGGGCATCCACTTCTTCAGAGGAAAGCTCCTGAATCTTTGCAGTCGGCGCGATGCCGGTGGCGGCACAAATCTGCTGTGCACGCGTGCGGCCAATCCCGAAGATATAGGTCAGCGAGATCGCCGCATGCTTGTTGTCCGGGATATTGACGCCTGCAATACGGGCCATCAGCTTACTCCGAAAATTGAGCGGCTTGCTCGTTTAGTCACTACAAAAGGCGCAACAGCATACCCCTTTACCCGAAGAAGGGCAAGGGGCATGCCGGCACCGCTTTCAACACGCGCCAGAATCAACCCTGGCGCTGCTTGTGCCGTGGCTCGATGCAGATGACGCGAACGGCGCCATTGCGACGAATAATCTTGCAGTTACGGCACATTTTCTTTACGGAAGCTCGAACTTTCATCGTTCCTTACTCCAAAATCAGCTCGCGGCGAAGGTGCTCCGGCGTTGCGCATCAGCGCATGATGCCGCCGCTGCCATAGCCTTTCAGGTTGGACTTCTTCATCACCGAGTCATACTGATGCGACATGAGGTGCGACTGCACCTGAGCCATGAAGTCCATGATCACCACGACAATGATCAGCAGCGCGGTCCCGCCGAAGAAGAACGGCACGTTCCAGGCCACGATCAAAAACTGGGGCATCAGGGAAACCGCAGCGATGTACAAGGCACCGAACAGGGTCAAACGCGTCATGACCTTGTCGACATAGCGAGCGGTCTGTTCACCAGGGCGTATGCCCGGCAGGAAGGCACCTGACTTCTTGAGATTGTCGGCGACATCCTTGGGGTTGAAGACCAGCGCTGTGTAAAAGAAGCAGAAGAATATCACCGCCGCGCCGAAAAGCAAGATATACAGTGGCTGACCCGGGCCGAGAGCCTGGGATGCACGCTGCAACCACTCCATTCCGTCACCGGCCCCTACCCACTGCCCCATTGATGCGGGGAACAGCAGAATACTTGAGGCGAAAATGGCAGGAATGACGCCCGCCATGTTCACCTTGAGCGGCAGGTAGCTACTTTGGCCGGCATACATCTTGTTGCCGACCTGACGACGTGGATAGTTCACCGTAATACGGCGCTGGCCGCGCTCGATGAACACCACGAAAGCCACGGTGGCGACACCCAGCACGGAAAGAGCCAGCAGTGGCAGCACATTCCAGGCACCTTCGTTGCGGGCCAGCTCGAAAGCTTGTCCCACAGCACCTGGAAGACCAGCGACGATACCGGCGAAGATCAGCAGCGAAATACCGTTGCCGATGCCCTTCTCGGTGATCTGCTCACCCAGCCACATCAGGAACACCGCACCGGTCACGAAGCTGACGATGGCGGTGAAGTAGAAACTGAAGTCTGCCGTGTAGGCGATGCCTTGGCTAGCCAGGCCCACCGACATGCCGGTGCCCTGGACAAGAGCCAGCAACACCGTACCGTAGCGGGTGTACTGGCTTATCTTGCGGCGGCCAGCCTCACCTTCCTTCTTGAGCTGTTCAAGATGGGGTGAGACCGCGGTCAAGAGCTGCATGATGATCGACGCCGAAATGTACGGCATGATCCCCAGCGCCATGATGCTCATGCGCTCCAGCGCACCACCCGAGAACATGTTGAACATGCCCAGAATGGTACCCTGCTGCTCCCTGAACAAGGCAGCAAGCTGGTCAGGATTGATACCGGGCACGGGAATATGGGCACCGATACGGTACACCACGATGGCGAGGAGCACGAAGCGCAGACGCGCCCACAGTTCACTCAGACCGCTGCCCATCGCCGGCATGTTTCCTGACTTGGCCATTTAGTCCTCTACCTTGCCACCGGCGGCTTCGATTGCGGCACGGGCACCCTTGGTGACCTTGATGCCGCGTACGGTAACCGCCTTGTTGACGTCGCCGGAAAGGATGATTTTTGCGTGAAGCGTGGCATCCTTGAGCACGTTGGCTTCCTTGAGAGTCGCCATGGTGACTTCATCACCCGCGACCTTTGACAGCTCGCCCAGGCGAACCTCTTCGGAGACCAGCGACTTCGCCGAGGTGAAGCCGAACTTGGGCAGGCGCCGCTGAAGCGGCATCTGGCCGCCCTCGAAGCCAGGCTTCACGGTGCCGCCGCTGCGCGACTTCTGGCCCTTGTGACCACGGCCACCGGTCTTGCCCAGACCGGAGCCAATGCCACGACCGACCCGCTTTTCGGCGTGTTTGGAACCCGGTGCCGGGCTCAGGCTATTGAGTTTCATGGATTACTCTCCCTCAACACGCACAAGGTAATTAACCTTGTGGATCATGCCGCGAACGGCAGGGGTGTCTTCCAGTTCAACCGTGTGACCAATGCGACGCAGACCCAGGCCTTTCATGGTGGCCTTGTGCTTGGGCAGTGTGCCGATGGTACTGCGGGTCTGGGTAACCTTGAGTGTTGCTGCCATGGTATTCACCCCGTTATCGCGTCGACAGACAGACCGCGCTTGGCGGCGATGTCGTCCGGCGACTGCATGGAAGCGAGGCCCTTGACGGTTGCCCGCACCACGTTCACCGGGTTGGTGGAGCCGTAGCACTTGGCCAGGACGTCGTGGACGCCTGCCAGCTCGAGCACGGAGCGCATGGCGCCGCCAGCGATGATCCCGGTACCTTCTGAGGCCGGCTGCATGTACACCTTTGAGGCACCGTGACGGGCCTTGACCGGGTACTGCAGCGTGTGGCCCTTCAGGCTGACCTTGACCATGTTGCGGCGCGCCTGATCCATGGCCTTCTGGATCGCGACCGGCACTTCACGCGCCTTGCCACGACCGAAGCCCACACGACCATTGCCGTCGCCGACGACGGTCAGAGCGGTGAAGCCGAAAATCCGGCCACCCTTGACCACCTTGGCGACACGGTTGACCTGTACGAGCTTTTCCTGCAGGTCGCCGGTGTTCTGTTCGTTCTTCGCCATCGTAAAACCCTTTAGAATTCCAGGCCGCCTTCACGCGCGGCGTCGGCCAGGGCCTTGACACGGCCATGGTACTTGAAGCCGGCACGATCGAAGGCTACCTGGGTGATGCCTGCCTGCTTGGCACGTTCGGCAATCAGCGCACCCACCTTGGCGGCGGCGTCCGAATTTCCGGTCGCACCCTCGCGCAAGTCCTTGTCCAGCGTGGAAGCGCTGGCCAGCACCTTGCCACCATCCGGCGAGATAATCTGCGCATAGATGTGACGCGGGGTACGGTTGACGCACAGGCGATACACGCCCAGCTCGCGCATCTTGGCACGAGCGCGGCGGGCACGACGGAGACGAGATTCTTTCTTCGCGTTCATAACCCTGCCTTACTTCTTCTTGGCTTCTTTGCGACGCACCTGCTCGTCGGCGTACCGTACACCCTTGCCCTTATAGGGTTCCGGGGGACGGAAGGCGCGGATTTCCGCAGCGACCTGGCCGAGCTTCTGCTTGTCCGCGCTCTTCAGCACGATCACGGTGTTCTTCGGCGTTTCCGCCGAGACACCATCAGGCAGTGTGTAGTCGACCGGGTGCGAGAAGCCCAGTGTCAGGTTGAGCGTCTGGCCCTTGGCCTGGGCACGATAGCCGACGCCGATGATTTCCAGGGACTTGGTGAAGCCCTCGGAGACGCCGGTGACCAGGTTCTGGACCAGTGCGCGTGAGGTGCCGGCCATGGCCCAGGACTTGGCGGTCTTGCTCGGGTTGAAGGTCAATTGTCCTTCTTCCTGAGCGACGACCACGTCCGGGTGGACGGTCATGGACAGCGTGCCTTGGCTGCCCTTGACGGTCAGCTGGTCGCCATCAAGCTTGATGTCGACGCCGGCAGGCAATTTAACCGGATATTTGGCTACGCGGGACATTCCAAACTCCTAGAATACGGTGCAGATGACTTCACCACCGACGCCCGCCTCGCGAGCGGCACGGTCGGTCATCACGCCCCGGGAGGTGGTGACGATCGCGACACCCATGCCATCCGCCACCTTGGGCAGTGAAGACTTGCCCTTGTACTGGCGCAGAGACGGCTTGGAAACCCGCTGCAGGTGCTCGATGACCGGCCTTCCCTCAAAGTACTTGAGGGTGACGGTCAGCTCGGGCTTGGTGCTTTCAGCCACCGCAAAGTCGGTGATATAGCCCTCTTCCTTCAATACGCGGGCCACCTCGACCTTGAGCTTCGAAGACGGCATGGTGACCGTCTCCTTGGTGGCCATCTGCGCATTGCGGATACGGGTCAGCATATCCGCCAGAGTGTCTTGCATGCTCATTTACGTTGCGCTCCTGATGATTCCGTGGCGGCTTACCAACTGGACTTCTTCAGTCCAGGGACTTCGCCACGCATAGCGGCTTCACGCAGCTTGTTGCGGCCCAAGCCGAACTTGTTGTAGTAGCCGTGCGGACGGCCAGTGATACGGCAGCGATTACGCTGACGCACCGGGCTCGAGTCACGCGGCAACTGCTGCAGCTTGAGCGTTGCGTCGAAGCGCTCTTCTTCAGAAGTGTTCACGTTCTGGATGATCGCCTTGAGCTCAGCGCGCCGGACCGCGTACTTCGCGACCAGCTTGGTGCGCTTGAGCTCACGCTCTACCATGCTTTTCTTTGCCATGATCCAACCCTTATTTCTTAAACGGGAAGTTCAGCGCGCTCAGCAGCGCACGACCTTCTTCGTCGGTGTTGGCAGTGGTGGTGATGGTGACATCCAGACCACGAATCCGGTCGATCTTATCATACTCGATCTCCGGGAAGATGATCTGCTCACGCACACCCATGGAGTAGTTGCCGCGACCGTCGAAAGACTTCGGGTTGAGACCACGGAAGTCACGCACGCGGGGTATCGCGATGTTGACCAGGCGATCAAGGAATTGCCACATGCGCTCAGCGCGCAGGGTTACCTTGATGCCGATCGGCCAGCCTTCGCGCACCTTGAAGCCCGCGATGGACTTGCGTGCCTTGGTCACCAACGGCTTCTGACCGGAGAGCTTCTCCAGGTCGCCGACGGCATTCTCGATCAGCTTCTTGTCGCTGGTCGCGTCGCCGATGCCCATGTTCAGAGTCACCTTGGTGATCCGCGGCACCTGCATCACGTTGGCGTAGCTGAACTGCTCTTTGAGCTGAGCCACCACCTCGTTCTGATAACGTTCTTTCAAGTTCGCCATTTTGCTACCCGACTCGCGTTAGGCGTCGATCTGCGTCTGCGTCGACTTGTAGATACGTACCTTGGTACCGTCTTCCTTAACCTGGAAGCCGACGCGATCCGCCTTACCGGTCTCCGAATTGAAGATCGCCACGTTGGACGCGTGAATCGGAGCCTCGCGCTCGACGATACCGCCCTGCTTGCCTGCCATTGGATTGGGCTTGGTGTGACGCTTGATCATGTTCACACCGGACACCACAAAGCGTTCCTCTCCGAGGACGCGCTTTACCGTGCCACGCTTGCCCTTGTCCTTGCCGGCGATGACGATCACTTGATCGTCACGTTTGATCTTTTGCATATCCGCCTCGCTCCTTACAGCACTTCGGGCGCCAGGGAAATGATCTTCATGAACTTCTCGTTACGAAGCTCACGCGTCACCGGCCCGAAGATACGGGTACCGATCGGCTGTTCGTTGGTGTTATTCAACAGAACTGCCGCATTTCCATCGAAGCGGATCAGCGAGCCGTCGGGACGACGGACTCCGCTGCGGGTGCGAACCACCACCGCCTTGAGGACCTGGCCTTTCTTGACCTTGCCACGCGGAATGGCTTCCTTCACCGTGACCTTGATGATGTCACCCACGCGGGCGTAGCGACGGTGTGAACCGCCAAGCACCTTGATGCACTGCACCCGGCGCGCTCCGCTGTTGTCGGCGACATCCAGCATTGTCTGAGTCTGAATCATCGGTTTTCTCCAAACCTAATCTGACTGCTCTCGCCGAGCTCAGCCTTTGGCCTGCTCGACCACCTCGACCAGGGACCAGGCTTTCTTCCTGGACAGCGGACGGCATTCCTGAATGGAAACCGTGTCGCCGACCTTCGCCTGATTTGTCTCGTCGTGGGCGTGCAGCTTGGTGGAGCGCTTGACGTACTTGCCATAGATCGGGTGCCGCTCGCGGCGTTCGATCATGACGACGATGGACTTCTCCATCTTGTCGCTCACCACCTTGCCGGTGAGCGTACGAGCTTTCTTTTCTTCGGCCATCTCAGTCACCTGCCTTCTCGTTGAGCACAGTCTTGACGCGGGCGATATCCCGACGGACCTGCTTGAGCAGATGAGTCTGGCTCAGTTGGCCAGTGGCCTTCTGCATGCGCAGGTTGAACTGCTCGCGGAGGAGTTCGAAGAGCTGCTCACGCAGTTCGTCTACTGACTTTTCACGAAATTCCTGGGCGTTCATCACATCACCGTCCGTTTCACAAAGGTGGTGGATATGGGCATCTTCTGAGCCGCCAGGGAGAAAGCTTCACGAGCCAGCTCTTCCGGCACCCCTTCGATTTCATACAGGACCCGGCCTGGCTGGATCTGGGCGACCCAGTACTCGACGGAGCCCTTGCCCTTGCCCATACGAACTTCGAGCGGCTTCTTGGAAATCGGCTTGTCCGGGAATATGCGGATCCAGATCTTGCCGCCACGCTTGACGTGACGGGTGATCGCACGGCGGCCGGCCTCGATCTGACGCGCGGTGATACGACCGCGACCAGTTGCCTTCAGGCCATATTCCCCGAAGCTGATCTTGCTCCCGCGATGTGCCAGGCCACGGTTGCGACCCTTCATCATCTTGCGGAATTTCATGCGCTTGGGTTGTAACATCGACTCGCTCTCCCCTTACCTGGAACCTTTCTTCTTGGAGGGCGCGGCCTGCGGCTGTTTAGCCTTGGCGCGGACCTCTTCGATGCCCCCGAGGATTTCACCCTTGAAGACCCAAACCTTGACACCGATGATGCCGTAGGTTGTTTTTGCTTCGTAGGTGGCGTAGTCGATGTCCGCACGCAGGGTGTGAAGCGGCACACGGCCTTCGCGGTACCATTCGGTACGCGCGATTTCCGCACCACCGAGGCGACCTGACAGCATCACCTTGATACCACCTGCACCCAGGCGCATGGCGTTCTGAACGGAACGCTTCATGGCGCGACGGAACATGACGCGACGCTCGAGCTGGCCGGCGATGTTCTGCGCGACGAGCTTGGCGTCCAGTTCCGGCTTGCGGACTTCTTCGATGTTGACGTGCACGGGCACGCCCATCATCGCCGTGACGTCGCGACGTAGACGATCGACGTCCTCACCCTTCTTGCCAATCACGATGCCCGGACGGGCGGTGTGAATGGTGATGCGGGCGTTGTTCGCCGGACGCTCGATGTGGATGCGACTCACGGACGCATTCTTCAAGCGCTCCTCGAGGAAGCGACGCACTTCGAGATCATTGTTCAGCTTGTCGGCATAGGCACCGCGCTCGGCATACCACACCGAGGAGTGATCTTTGACGATACCCAGCCGAATACCTGTCGGATGTACTTTCTGACCCATCTGGTCGACTCCTACTTCTCGGCTACCTTGACGGTGATGTGGCAGGTGCGCTTCAAGATACGATCCGCACGGCCCTTGGCGCGCGGCTTGATACGCTTGAGCGTCATGCCCTCATCGACGCAGATGGTCGAGACACGCAACTC
This sequence comes from Halomonas sp. DQ26W, assembly GCF_003339685.1. Classification (GTDB taxonomy): domain Bacteria; phylum Pseudomonadota; class Gammaproteobacteria; order Pseudomonadales; family Halomonadaceae; genus Halomonas. The sequence goes on from NZ_QPKI01000035.1 coordinate 11,081, forward strand.
GTCGATATCCATACCGTTGTTTTCTTCCGCATTCGCGATGGCGGACTGAAGCACTTTCTTGACCAGCTTGGCAGCCTTCTTCGGTGAGAAGGTCAGCAGGTCAATTGCTTCGGCGACCGGTTTACCGCGCACCTGGTCAGCCACCAAACGGGCCTTCTGGGCGGATAAACGAGCGCCACGCAGCTTAGCTGTGACTTCCATCTCTCAATCCTCTCTGGCTTACCGTTTGGCTTTCTTGTCCGCCGCATGCCCGCGATACGTGCGGGTGGCAGCGAATTCGCCCAGCTTGTGGCCAACCATTTCCTCGGAGACATGCACCGGGACGTGTTGGCGACCGTTATGGACAGCAATGGTGAGCCCAACCATATTCGGCAGGATCATCGAGCGACGCGACCAGGTCTTGATCGGTTTGCGATCGCTCTTCTCCACTGCAGCCTCAACCTTCTTCAGCAGATGAAGGTCAATGAAGGGACCTTTCTTCAGTGAACGTGGCACAGCCGTTACCCCTTAATGTCTTGGCAATTTAGATCAACGCGTCTTATTACGGCGACGAATGATCAGCTTGTCGGTGCGCTTGTTCTTACGCGTCTTGTGACCCTTAGTCGGCACACCCCATGGGGATACCGGGTGACGACCACCACTGGTGCGGCCTTCGCCACCACCGTGCGGATGATCCACCGGGTTCATCGCGACACCGCGAACGGTCGGACGTACACCTCTCCAGCGCTTCGCACCGGCCTTGCCAAGTTGACGCAGGCTGTGCTCGGAGTTGCTCACTTCACCCAGGGTCGCGCGGCACTCGGCCAGCACCTTGCGCATCTCGCCGGAGCGCAGACGCAGGGTGGCATAATTGCCTTCACGAGCGACCAACTGGGCGCTGGTACCGGCACTGCGCGCGATCTGGGCACCCTTGCCGGGCTTCAGTTCGATGCAGTGCACGGTGGAACCCAGCGGGATGTTACGCAGCGGCAGGGTGTTGCCCTTCCTGATCGCCGCGTTGACACCAGACTCGAGACGGTCGCCGGCCTTCACGCCCTTGGGGGCTATGATGTAGCGACGTTCGCCGTCCAGGTACTTGAGCAGCGCGATATGGGCGCTACGGTTCGGGTCGTATTCCAGGCGCTCGACGATGGCGGGAACGCCATCCTTGGTGCGCTTGAAGTCAACGAGCCGATAATGCTGACGGTGACCACCGCCCACGTGGCGGGTGGTGATGCGACCGTTGTTGTTACGTCCACCGGACCGCGACTGCTTCTCGAGCAGCGGTGCATAGGGCTTGCCCTTGTGCAGGTCCTCGCTGACGATCTTGACGACGTGGCGACGACCGGCGGATGTGGGTTTTGTCTTGACGATTGCCATGATCCGTACTCCTGCCCTTATTCGGCGCCAGTGAAGTCTTCGAGCGTCTCGCCGGCGGCCAGGGACACATAAGCCTTGCGGTAGCCCTGACGGCGGCCCAGACCCTGCGCGGTACGCTTGGTCTTGCCCTTGACGTTCAATACCTGGACGCGATCGACCTTTTTACCGAACAAAACCTGAACGGCCTGCTTGATTTCCGGCTTGGTCGCGTCACTGGCCACCTTGAACACGTACTGGTTGTTCTCAGCGGCGAAAGCGGCCTTCTCGGTCACGTGTGGACCAAGCAGAACCTTGAATACGCGTTCCTGGTTCATGCCAGCTTCTCCTCGAATTTACGCAGAGCAGAGACGGTGACCAGCACCTTGTCGAAGGCGATCAGGCTCACCGGGTCGGCAGCAGCCACATCCACCACATCCACGTTGGGAATGTTGCGGGCGGCCAGATAGAGCTTCTCGTCAACTTCCTCGGTGACGATCAGCACTTTCTCAAGGTTCAGCTCCTTGAGCTTGGCCACCAACTCCTTGGTCCGGGGCGCTTCGACGGTGATCTCGTCGACCGCCACCAGACGCTCCTGGCGAACCAGCTCGGAGAGAATCGCACGCATGGCCGCACGGTACATCTTGCGATTGACCTTGTGGGAGTGATCCTGCGGACGCGCCGCAAAGGTCACACCACCGCTGCGCCACAGGGGCGAGCGGATAGTTCCGGCACGAGCGCGGCCGGTGCCCTTCTGGCGCCACGGCTTCTTGCCACCACCACGAACGTCGGAACGGTTCTTCTGAGCGCGCGTCCCCTGACGACCACCGGCCAGATAGGCGGTGACGACCTGGTGAACCAGCGCCTCGTTGAATTCTTTGCCAAAGGTGGCGTCGGCGACTTCGACAGTGCCCGCGCCTGCAGCTAGATTCAGATTCATCGGTTCTATCCCCTTCAGCCAGCTTTGACGGCGCTGCGCACAATGACGTCGCTGCCGGTAGCACCGGGCACGGCACCCTTGATCAGCAGCAGGTTGCGTTCGGCGTCGACACGGACAATTTCCAGGCTCTGCACGGTGCAGCGGACATTGCCCATCTGGCCGGCCATCTTCTTACCCTTGAAGACGCGACCTGGGGTCTGACACATGCCGATGGAACCCGGCGCACGGTGCGACAGTGAGTTGCCGTGGGTGGCATCCTGGGTACGGAAATTCCAGCGCTTGACGGCGCCCTGGAAGCCCTTGCCCTTGGAGGTACCGGTCACATCAACCATTTGACCAGCTTCGAAGAGGGATACGGTGAGTTCGCCGCCCACTGCCGGAGCCTCATCGCCTTCTACAAGGCGGAACTCCATCAGCGCACGACCGGCCTCGACACCCGCCTTGGCATATTGACCTGCCTGGGCCTTGGTGAGGTGCTTGGCCTTGCGGGAGCCGGTTGTGACCTGAATCGCCGCGTATCCATCAGACTCGACAGACTTGACGCTAGTGACGCGATTCGGTTCAACCTCGATCACGGTTACGGGCACAGAGGCGCCATCTTCGGTAAAGACACGGGTCATACCGGCCTTTCTACCGACTAAACCGATAGTCATTCTCAGTCTCCTTTAGTGTACGGGGCTATCACCCGCTATGGCTGCCCTTTCCAGAGCATTCCACTAGCACGTTGTATGACGCCATCTCGGCGTGGCGGCTGCTGCTCATGCTAGCTCTTCAAAAGAGGCGATGAGCGCTGGGCCGCGGGGTGTCTAGTGTAGTCAGTCGAGCTTGATCTGAACGTCCACGCCAGCGGCGAGGTCGAGCTTCATCAGAGCGTCGACAGTCTTCTCGGTCGGCTCGACGATATCGAGCACACGCTTGTGAGTGCGAATCTCATACTGATCGCGCGCGTCCTTGTTGACGTGCGGTGAGACCAGGATGGTGTAGCGCTCACGATTGGTCGGCAGCGGAATCGGCCCACGCACCTGAGCACCGGTACGCTTGGCGGTTTCAACGATCTCCGCGGCGGACTGGTCGATCAGGCGATGGTCGAAAGCCTTCAACCGAATGCGAATCTTCTGGTTCTGCATTTGCCCTAAACTCCAATGGATGTCAACGGCGTCGGCCGTCTACCCACGCATTCAAAGGATGCGCATTATAGGCACGTCACAAGCGAGAGTCAATCACTCTGCCTGCGGTGCGCAGAAAGGGGGCCCCTTGCGGAGCCCCCTTCGATCATTCCAGCAAAAACCGCTTACTGGACGATCTTGGCCACGACGCCAGCGCCGACGGTACGACCGCCTTCGCGGATGGCAAAGCGCAGGCCGTCATCCATGGCGATCGGAGCGATCAGGGTAACAACCATCTTGACGTTGTCACCCGGCATGACCATCTCGACGCCTTCTGGCAGCTCACAGGTACCGGTCACGTCAGTGGTGCGGAAGTAGAACTGCGGACGGTAGCCCTTGAAGAACGGCGTGTGACGACCACCCTCTTCCTTGGACAGCACGTAGACTTCAGCCTCGAAGACAGTGTGCGGATTGATGGAGCCCGGCTTGGCCAGAACCTGGCCACGCTCGACGTCATCACGCTTGGTGCCACGCAGCAGGGCGCCGACGTTCTCACCGGCACGACCTTCGTCGAGCAGCTTGCGGAACATCTCGACGCCGGTCACGACGGTCTTGGTGGTATCGCGAATACCGACGATCTCGACTTCCTCGCCCGCCTTGACGATGCCACGCTCGATACGACCGGTAACCACGGTGCCACGACCAGAGATAGAGAAGACGTCCTCGATCGGCATCAGGAACGGCTGATCGATGGCGCGCTCCGGCTCCGGGATATAGTCGTCCAGGGCCTTGATCAGGTTGGCAACGGCGGTGGTACCCATGCCGTTGTCGTCCTTGCCTTCCAGAGCCATCAGGGCAGAACCGGTGATGATCGGGGTGTCGTCGCCCGGGAAGTCGTACTCGCTCAGCAACTCGCGGACTTCCATCTCGACCAGCTCGAGCAACTCTTCGTCGTCGACCATGTCGGCCTTGTTCAGGAACACGACGATGTACGGTACGCCGACCTGACGCGAGAGCAGGATGTGCTCACGGGTCTGCGGCATGGGGCCGTCGGCAGCGGAACAGACCAGGATGGCGCCGTCCATCTGAGCGGCACCGGTGATCATGTTCTTGACGTAGTCGGCGTGCCCCGGGCAATCGACGTGCGCGTAGTGACGCTGCTCGGACTGATACTCGACGTGAGAGGTGGCGATGGTGATGCCGCGCTCACGCTCTTCCGGTGCGTTGTCGATGGTGTCGAATTCACGCCAGTCGCCGCCGAAAACTTCGGCAGAAACACGAGTCAGGGCCGCAGTCAGAGTGGTCTTGCCGTGGTCGACGTGACCGATGGTGCCGACGTTGACGTGCGGTTTGGAACGTTCGAATTTTTCCTTAGCCACTTCGATAACCTCTTTACGTTAGCTAAAACGGTTTAACCTTTCTGGTTGATGACGGCTTCTACGATGCTGGAGGGCGCCTCGTCGTACTTCGAGAACTCCATAGTGTAGCTCGCACGACCCTGGGACTGAGAGCGCAGATCGGTTGCATAACCGAACATCTCGCCCAGTGGCACCGTCGCGCGGATGATCTTGCCGGAGGAAGAGTCATCCATGCCCTGCACCAGACCGCGGCGACGGTTCAGGTCGCCCATGACGTCACCCATGAATTCCTCGGGGGTCACGACCTCGACCTTCATCACCGGTTCCAGCAGCACGGCTTTGGCCTTCCTGGCCCCTTCCTTGACCGCCATGGAAGAGGCAACCTTGAACGCGTTCTCGTTCGAGTCCACGTCATGGTAGGAACCATCGTACAGCGTGACTTTGACGTCGATCATCGGATAACCCGCGATGACGCCGTTCTGCAGCTGCTCAAAGGCCCCCTTCTCGACGGCACCCACGTACTCCTTGGGCACCACACCGCCGACGATCTCGGAAGCGAACTTGAAGTGCATGTCTTCGTCTTCGCCCTTGTCCGCCTCGGTCAGCGGCTCGATACGCAGCCAGACGTGGCCGTACTGGCCGCGACCGCCAGACTGGCGCACGAACTTGCCTTCCTGCTCGACGCTGCCGCGAATGGTCTCGCGGTAGGCGACCTGGGGCTTGCCGATATTGGCCTCGACCTTGAACTCGCGACGCATGCGGTCGACGATGATATCGAGGTGTAGCTCGCCCATCCCGGAGATGATGGTCTGACCCGTTTCCTCGTCGGTCTTGACGCGGAACGAGGGGTCTTCCTGGGCCAGCTTGCCCAGCGCCACGCCCATTTTCTCCTGGTCGGTCTTGGTCTTCGGCTCCACGGCCACGGAGATCACCGGATCCGGGAACTCCATGCGCTCCAGCACGATCTTGTCATTCAGATCGCACAGGGTATCGCCCGTGGTGACGTCCTTCAGGCCGATACAGGCAGCGATGTCACCAGCCAGAACTTCCTTGATCTCTTCACGCGAGTTGGCGTGCATCTGCACGATACGACCCACTCGCTCTTTCTTCTGCTTGACCGAGTTGTAGACGCTGTCGCCGGAGTTCAGCACCCCGGAATAGACGCGAATGAAGGTCAGTGTGCCGACGAACGGATCGGTGGCGATTTTGAACGCCAGCGCGGCGAAAGGCGCACTGTCGTCCGCCTCGCGAGTGGCGATAGTGCCATCCTTGTCGTCCAGCTCACCCTCGATGGCCTTGACCTCGGTGGGTGACGGCATGTACTCGATGACGCCATCGAGAACCGCCTGCACACCTTTGTTCTTGAACGCCGAACCGCAGGTGACCAGCACGATTTCGTTGGCCAGGGTGCGGCGACGCAAGCCGGCCTTGATCTCGTCGACGGTCAGCTCTCCACCCTCGAGATACTTCTCCATCAGCTCTTCGGATGCCTCGGCGGCAGCCTCGACCATCTCCTCGCGATACTTCTCCGCTGTTTCCTGGAGCTCGACTGGGATATCGACGAGGTCATAGCTCATGCCCAGGCTGTCTTCATCCCAGAGAATGGCCTTCATCTGGATCAGATCGACGACGCCCTTGAACTCTTCCTCGGTGCCCCAGTTGATCTGGATCGGCACCGCGTTGGCTCCCAGCTTTTGCTTCAGCTGGTCAACCACCATGAAGAAATCGGCGCCAGTGCGGTCCATCTTGTTGACGAACACCATGCGCGGGACTTCGTACTTGTTGGCCTGGCGCCAGACGGTCTCGGTCTGGGGCTGAACGCCGGACGATCCGCACAGCACCACCACGGCACCATCGAGTACACGCAGGGAACGCTCGACTTCGATGGTGAAGTCTACGTGTCCCGGCGTGTCGATGATGTTGATGCGGTGCTCATCGAACTGCTGATTCATGCCCTTCCAGAAGGTGGTGACGGCAGCCGAGGTGATGGTGATACCACGCTCCTGCTCCTGCTCCATCCAGTCGGTTGTAGCAGCACCGTCGTGCACTTCGCCGACCTTGTGGGACAGGCCGGTATAGAACAGCACGCGCTCGGTCGTGGTGGTCTTGCCGGCATCGACGTGAGCGACGATGCCGATGTTACGGTAGCGTTTTAGTGGAGTCTTGCGAGCCACGGTGGAACTCCCCGTTGGTTGGCGATGCGATTAGAAGCGACGCACTTAGAAGCGGTAGTGCGAGAACGCCTTGTTGGCCTCGGCCATGCGATGCACGTCTTCACGCTTCTTGACCGCAGAGCCCTTGCCCTCGGCGGCATCGAGCATCTCGCCAGCGAGGCGCTGCACCATGGTCTTCTCGCCGCGCTTGCGTGCCGCATCCACCAGCCAGCGCATGGCCAGTGCTTGGCGTCGCGAGGGGCGGACTTCTACCGGAACCTGATAGGTCGCTCCGCCAACGCGGCGAGACTTGACCTCGACCATCGGCTGGATGGCTTCCAGTGCGCGATCGAAGATCTCCAGCGGTTCTTCCTTGCTGCGCTCGGCAACCTTGTCCAGTGCACCATAGACGATGTGCTCGGCCACGGACTTTTTGCCGCTGTACATCAGATGGTTCATGAACTTCGCCAGGCGCTCGCTTCCGAACTTGGGATCCGGCAGGATTTCGCGCTTGGCTACTACTCTTCTTCTAGGCATGACAAGCCCTCTATCGAAGGGTCTTTCAGGCAAACCCGGGACTCCCGCACGCTCTTTTCGAACTGGCGACGCCCGGCCTTACTCTTATCAGACCGAAATTGATTCTGGATGCGAACCGAGGCCAATCAGGACTTCGGACGCTTGGTGCCGTATTTGGAACGGCCCTGCTTACGGTTCTGAACACCGGAGGTATCGAGGGCGCCGCGAACGGTGTGATAGCGCACGCCTGGCAAATCCTTGACACGACCGCCACGGATCAGCACCACAGAGTGCTCCTGGAGGTTGTGACCCTCGCCGCCGATATAGGAGGACACTTCGAATCCGTTGGTGAGGCGCACACGGCAAACCTTACGCAGGGCCGAGTTCGGCTTCTTCGGGGTGGTGGTGTACACGCGGGTGCAGACTCCGCGCTTCTGCGGACAGGCCTGCAGCGCCGGCACGTCGCTCTTGGCGGCGGGGCGCTTGCGCGGCTTGCGCACGAGCTGATTGATCGTTGCCATGTTATCTAGCTGACTCCAATGGTTGCCTTGCCTTTCAGCGGGCGCGGGCACACCCACCCCACTGTTAAAGGCTGCGCATTCTAATGTCTAGCGGGGGCGGGCGTCAAGCCGAGAGCACCGCTCTCGGCTTGACAACCTCGCACGCCGCCTACAGGTCGTCGTCGTCAGAATCGAGCGCGGTGAGCTGGGCACCCAGCTCCTGCTCGACATCGAAGGCCGACGGGTGGAGCAGGCGCTCAGTATCATCACGCTTGCGGCGACGCTCCTGATGATGGGCCAGGCCGGTTCCTGCCGGAATCAGACGTCCCACCACCACGTTCTCTTTCAGGCCGCGCAGATAGTCGCGCTTGCCGGTGACCGCCGCCTCAGTCAGTACCCGCGTGGTCTCCTGGAAGGAGGCCGCGGAGATGAACGACTCGGTGGCCAGGCTGGCCTTGGTGATACCCAGCAGGACACGCTGATATTTGGCAGGAAATTTCTCAGCCTTCTCCAGGCGTGAGTTCTGCTCAAGCACCCGCACCAGCTCGACCTGATCACCCGGGATGAAGTCGGAATCGCCCGAATCGGTGATCTCGATCTTGCGCAGCATCTGACGCACGATCACTTCGATGTGCTTGTCGTTGATACCCACACCCTGGAGGCGGTAGACCTCCTGGATCTCGGCGGTGATGTACTTGGCCAGCTCTGCCACACCCAGCAGTCGCAGGATGTCGTGCGGGTTGCTGGGGCCGTCAGAGATCACCTCGCCCTTCTCGACGCTCTCACCCTCGAAGACGGCGATCTGGCGCCATTTCGGGATCAGCGCCTCGAACGGATCGCTGCCATCCTCGGGCGAGATCGTCAGGCGACGCTTGCCCTTGGTCTCCTTGCCGAAGCTGATGACGCCGCTGATCTCGGCGAGAATCGCTGGCTCTTTTGGCTTGCGCGCCTCAAACAGGTCAGCCACGCGGGGCAGACCACCGGTGATGTCCTTGTTGCCGGACGCCTCCACCGGGATACGCGCGACGATCTCACCGACACCGATCTTGGCACCATTGTCTGTCGAGACAATCGACTTGCCTGGCAACAGGTACTGGACGGGCGTGTTTGAACCGGTAACGCTGATCGGCTCGTCGGCCTCGTCGGTGAGCAGGATCATCGGACGCTTGTCGCGGCCAGCCTGTGGGCGCGCGGCAGACTCGATTACCTCGATGGAGGAGAGGCCGGTCATCTCATCCACACTGCGGTGAATGGTCATGCCCTCGTCCATATCGGCGTACTGCACCTTGCCCTCGACCTCGGCGATGATCGGGTGGGTGTGTGGATCCCACTTGGCCACGGCCTGACCGGCGTCCACGGCATCACCATCCTTGACGGAAAGCTCGGCGCCGTAAGGCAGCTTGTAGTACTCACGCTCGCGGCCATGGTCGTCGGCGACGGCCAGGGCGCTGGAGCGGGACACCACCACCAGCTTGCCATCGGCACGCTCGACAAATTTGATGTTGTGCAGGCGTACGCGACCGCCATGCTTGACCTGGACGCTGTCAACCGCGGAGGCGCGCGATGCCGCACCGCCGATGTGGAAGGTCCGCATGGTAAGCTGGGTGCCGGGTTCGCCAATAGACTGGGCAGCGATAACACCTACCGACTCGCCGATGTTGACCTGATGGCCGCGTGCCAGATCGCGGCCGTAGCAGCAGGCACAGACACCGTGAGCAGACTCGCAGGTAATGGCGCTACGCACCACGATCTCGTCGACGCCCATGGTATCGAGGTGCTCGCACCAGGCTTCGTCGAGCAGGGTGCCTTTCTCGATCAGTACTTCGTCGGATGCAGGATCGATGACGTCCTGGGCCACCACGCGGCCCAGCACGCGCTGCGCCAGGGAAACGATGATATCGCCGCCCTCGATGACCGGGTGCAGGGTCAGGCCACGCTCGGTGCCACAGTCGATTTCAGTGATCACCATGTCCTGGGCCACGTCGACCAGACGACGGGTCAGGTAGCCGGAGTTGGCGGTCTTGAGTGCCGTGTCCGCCAGACCTTTCCGTGCGCCGTGGGTCGAGATGAAGTACTGCAGTACGTTCAGGCCTTCGCGGAAGTTGGCAACGATCGGCGTCTCGATGATCGAGCCGTCCGGCTTGGCCATCAGGCCACGCATGCCCGCCAGCTGGCGGATCTGAGCGGCACTACCCCGGGCACCGGAATCGGCCATGATGAAGACGCTGTTGAAGGAGTCCTGCTCGACCTCGTTGCCATCACGGTCGATCACGGTCTCCTTTTCGATCCCACGCATCATCGCCTTGGCCACTTTATCGTTGGCCTTGGACCAGATATCGATGACCTTGTTGTACTTCTCGCCAGCGGTAACGAGACCCGAGGAGAACTGATCCTCGATCTCCTTGACCTCGGCCTCGGCCGCGTCGACGATCTCGCTCTTGGCATCCGGAATGACGAAGTCGTTGACGCCGATGGAGGCGCCCGACCAGGTCGCCATGCGGAAACCGGTATACATCAGCTGGTCGGCGAAGATGACCGTCGGCTTCAGGCCGGCACGGCGATACACCTCGTTGAGCAGCTTGGAGATGGCTTTCTTCTTCATCGGCTGGTCGACCAGCTCGAAGGGCACGCCATCGGGCAGGATACGGAACAGCAGTGCGCGACCGGCGGTTGTGTCGTAGATGGTGCGCGTCGTGCTCTGCTCACCGGTCTCCTCGTCGACCAATACCTCGGTGAGTCGAACCTTGACCCGGGCGTGCATCGACACGCTCTGAGTACCGAAGGCACGCTCGACTTCGTTGAGGCCGGAGAACACCATGCCCTCGCCCTTGGCGTTGATCTTCTCGCGAGTCATGTAGTACAGACCCAACACCACGTCCTGGGACGGTACGATGATCGGATCACCATTGGCCGGCGACAGCACGTTGTTCGTCGCCATCATCAGCGCCCGCGCCTCGAGCTGGGCTTCCAGCGTCAGCGGTACGTGGACCGCCATCTGGTCACCGTCGAAGTCGGCGTTATAGGCGGCACACACCAGCGGATGCAGCTGGATCGCCTTGCCCTCGATCAGCAGCGGCTCGAAGGCCTGGATTCCCAAACGGTGCAGGGTCGGCGCGCGGTTGAGCAGCACCGGGTGCTCGCGGATGACCTCGGCGAGGATATCCCACACCTCGGGCAACTCGCGCTCGACCATCTTCTTGGCGGCCTTGATGGTGGACGCCTGCCCCTGGGATTGCAGCTTGGAGTAAATGAACGGCTTGAACAGCTCCAGCGCCATTTTCTTGGGCAGACCGCACTGGTGCAGACGCAGGGTCGGACCCACAGTGATGACCGAACGGCCCGAGTAGTCGACGCGCTTGCCCAGCAGGTTCTGACGGAAGCGCCCTTGCTTGCCCTTGATCATGTCGGCCAAGGACTTCAGCGGCCGCTTGTTGGAGCCGGTGATGGCGCGGCCACGACGGCCGTTATCCAGCAGGGCGTCGACCGCCTCCTGCAGCATGCGCTTCTCGTTGCGCACGATGATGTCCGGCGCATTGAGGTCGAGCAGCCGCTTCAGGCGGTTATTGCGGTTGATCACCCGGCGATACAGATCGTTCAAGTCCGAGGTGGCAAAGCGGCCACCGTCCAGCGGTACCAGCGGACGCAGGTCCGGCGGCAGCACCGGCAGTACCTCCATGACCATCCACGCCGGCGCATTGCCGGAGTTGTAGAAGGCTTCCAGCAGCTTGAGGCGCTTGGAGAGCTTCTTGATCTTGGTCTCGGAGTTGGTCTGAGGGATCTCCTCGCGCAACCGGTCGATCTCTTCGGGCAGGTCGATGTCTTTGAGCAGCGCCTGGATCGCCTCGGCGCCCATGCGGGCGTCGAAGTCGTCACCGAACTCCTCGAGGGCCTCGAAGTACTGCTCGTCGTTGAGCAGTTGACCGCGCTCCAGCGTGGTCATGCCCGGATCGATGACCACGAAGCTCTCGAAGTAGAGCACCCGCTCGATGTCGCGCAGGGTCATGTCGAGGAACATGCCGATGCGTGACGGCAGCGACTTCAGGAACCAGATGTGCGCCACCGGCGAGGCCAGCTCGATGTGACCCATCCGCTCGCGACGCACCGCCGCCTTGGTCACCTCGACGCCGCACTTCTCGCAGATGATGCCGCGGTGCTTCATGCGCTTGTACTTGCCGCAGAGACACTCGTAGTCCTTCACCGGGCCAAAGATCTTGGCACAGAACAAGCCGTCCCGCTCCGGCTTGAAGGTACGGTAGTTGATGGTCTCGGGCTTCTTGACCTCACCGAAGGACCAGGAGCGAATCATGTCCGGCGAGGCGAGCGAGATCTTGATCGCATCGAACTCTTCGGACTGTGACTGCGATTTGAGGACTTTCACCAAATCTTTCATGGAGTCGGCTCCTAGCTCTCTAACTCGATATCGATGCCCAGCGAACGGATTTCCTTAACGAGTACGTTGAAGGATTCCGGCATGCCGGCATGCATGGTGTGGTCGCCGTCGACAATGCTCTTGTACATCTTGGTGCGACCTTCCACGTCGTCGGATTTCACCGTCAGCATCTCCTGGAGAGTGTAGGCGGCACCGTAGGCTTCCAGCGCCCAGACCTCCATTTCCCCGAAGCGCTGACCACCGAACTGTGCCTTGCCGCCCAGCGGCTGCTGGGTGACGAGCGAGTAGGAGCCGGTGGAACGCGCGTGCATCTTGTCGTCGACCAGGTGATTGAGCTTGAGCATGTACATGTAGCCCACCGTGACTGGCCGGTCGAAGGCATCACCGGTGCGCCCGTCATACAGGGCCATCTGGCCGGAGTCCGGCAGGTCGGCCAAGCGCAGCAGATGCTTGATTTCGCTCTCATCGGCGCCGTCGAACACCGGCGAGGCCATCGGCACGCCGCTGCGCAAGTTCTTCGCCAGGGCGATAACCTCGTCGTCGCTGAGCGTGTCAAGGTTCTCGACCCGGGTACCGATAGCCGAGTTGTAGACCTTGTCCAGAAACTCGCGAATTTCGGTCACCTGCTGGTCTCGGGCATCTCGGAGCATGGCATCGATCTTCACACCCAGCCCCTGAGCCGCGAGACCCAGGTGAGTCTCGAGGATCTGACCCACGTTCATCCGCGACGGTACGCCCAACGGGTTAAGAACGACGTCCACCGAAACACCATTGTCATCGAAGGGCATGTCCTCGACCGGCATGATGGCGGAGATGACGCCCTTGTTACCGTGACGGCCGGCCATCTTGTCACCCGGCTGGATACGACGCTTGACCGCCATGTAGACCTTGACGATCTTGAGCACGCCCGGCGCCAGATCGTCGCCTTGGGTAAGCTTGCGCTTCTTGTCCTCGAACCGCTCCTCCATCTCCTTGCGGCGGTTCTCCAACTGCTCGTCGGCCTGGGCCAGCAGCTCGTTGAGCGACTCGTCCTGCAGACGCAGCTTGAACCACTGCTGGCGCGGCAGCTCCTCCAGGTAGCTCTCGGAGAGCACGTCGCCCTTCTTGAGCTTGGGTCCGCCATTCACCGCCACGCCATTCAGGGTGCGCTTGAGGCGCTCGAAGGTGGCATCCTCGGCGATGCGATAAGTTTCCTGAAGATCCTTGCGCACCTCGTCGAGTTGCATCTGCTCGATGGCAAGTGCCCGGGAGTCCTTCTCGACGCCGTCTCGGGTGAAGACCTGAACGTCGATGACGGTACCCTTCATGCCAGTGGGGGCACGCAGGGAAGTGTCCTTCACGTCGGAAGCCTTCTCGCCGAAGATCGCGCGCAGCAACTTCTCCTCGGGGGTCAGTTGAGTCTCACCCTTGGGCGTGACCTTGCCAACCAGGATGTCACCCGGGCCGACTTCCGCACCGATATAGACCACACCTGCCTCGTCCAGCTTGGAGAGCGCCGACTCGCCGACATTGGGGATATCGGAAGTGATCTCCTCCGGCCCCAGCTTGGTGTCGCGGGAGACGCAGGTCAGCTCCTGGATGTGGATGGTGGTGAAGCGATCCTCCTGCACCACACGCTCCGAGAGCAGGATCGAGTCTTCGAAGTTGTAGCCGTTCCAAGGCATGAAGGCGATGCGCATGTTCTGGCCCAGAGCCAGGTCACCCATGTCGACGGAGGGGCCGTCAGCCAGGATGTCACCGCGGGCCACGGTATCGCCGGGACGCACGATGGGACGCTGGTTCATGCAAGTATTCTGATTGGACCGCACGTATTTGGTGAGGTTGTAGATATCGACGCCAGCCTCGCCGCCGATGATCTCATCCTCGTTGATACGCACCACGATCCGCCGTGCATCGACCGAGTCGATCACGCCGCCGCGACGCGCCACGGCGCAGACACCGGAATCTCGCGCCACGAAGCGCTCCATGCCGGTACCCACCAGCGGTTTCTCAGCACGCAGCGTCGGCACCGCCTGACGCTGCATGTTCGAGCCCATCAGGGCGCGGTTGGCATCATCGTGCTCGAGGAACGGAATCAGCGCCGCGGCCACGGAGACCACCTGGCGCGGAGAGACGTCCATCAACGTCACCTGTTCAGGACGCATGAAGGTGGTCTCACCCTTGTGGCGCACCTGGACCAGGTCGTCATCCAGCTTGTTGGATTCGTCCACGGCTGCCGAGGCCTGGGCGATGACATAGTCGCCCTCCTCTATGGCCGAGAGGTGCACGACATCGTCAGTCACCTGGCGGTCCACCACCTTGCGATACGGCGTCTCGAGGAAACCGTAGCTGTTGGTATGGCTGTAGGTGGCCAACGAGTTGATCAGGCCGATGTTGGGTCCTTCCGGTGTCTCGATAGGACACAGGCGACCGTAGTGGGTAGCGTGAACGTCGCGCACTTCGAAGCCAGCCCGTTCGCGGGTCAGGCCGCCTGGCCCAAGCGCTGAGACCCGGCGCTTGTGAGTGACCTCGGAGAGCGGGTTGTTCTGGTCCATGAACTGGGAGAGCTGGCTGGAACCGAAGAACTCCTTGACCGCCGCGGCGACGGGTTTGGCGTTGATCAGGTCCTGCGGCATCAGGCCTTCGCTCTCAGCCATGGAGAGGCGTTCCTTGACCGCACGCTCGACACGCACCAAGCCGACGCGGAACTGGTTCTCGGCCATCTCGCCGACACAGCGAATACGGCGGTTGCCCAGGTGATCGATATCGTCGACTTCACCGAAGCCGTTACGAATGTAGATCAATTCCTTGAGCACATCGAGAATGTCACGGTTATCGAGTACGCCCGAACCGGTATCCCCTTCACGACGCAAGCGACGGTTGAACTTCATGCGACCGACGCCCGACAGGTCGTAGCGGTCCTCGGTGAAGAACAGGTTGTGGAACAGGGTCTCGGCGGCTTCCTTGGTGGGAGGCTCGCCAGGACGCATCATGCGGTAGATCTCGACCAGCGCCTCGAGCTGGGAACCGGTAGTATCCAACCGCAGCGTGTCGGAGAGGAAGGAACCACAGTCGAGATCGTTGGTGTACAGCGTCTCGATGGTGGTGATGCCAGCCTGCCCGAGCTTCTCGAGCAGCTCGGGAGTGATCACGGTATTGCAGGGGCAGATCAGCTCACCGGTGCTGGAATCGACCTGATCACGAGCCAACGTCTTGCCGAACAGATAGTCCATCGGCACATCGAGACGCTCCAGTCCGGATTTCTCCAGCTGGCGGATATGCTTCTGGGTGATGCGCCGGCCTTCCTCGACGATGAGGTTGCCGTCGCCATCCTTGATGTCGAAGGTGGCGGTTTCACCGCGCAGGCGCGACGGCACCAGTTCCACAGAGAAACCGCCTTTCTCGATGTGGAAAGTGCTGGTCTCGAAAAACTCGTCGAGAACCTCCTCGGCGGTCAATCCCAAGGCACGCAGCAGCACGGTGGCCGGCAGTTTGCGGCGACGGTCGATACGCACGAAGACGTTGTCCTTGGGATCGAACTCAAAGTCGAGCCAGGAGCCGCGATAAGGGATTACGCGAGCCGAGTAGAGCAGCTTGCCGGAGGAGTGGCTCTTGCCCTTGTCATGATCGAAGAACACGCCGGGAGAGCGATGTAGCTGGGAGACGATGACCCGCTCGGTACCGTTGACCACGAAGGTCCCGTTCTCGGTCATCAGGGGGATTTCCCCCATATAGACTTCCTGCTCCTTGATGTCTTTGATGGCCTTGTTCGAGGAGTCCCGATCGTAGATGATCAGGCGAACCTTGACCCGCAAGGGAGCTGAATAGGTAACGCCACGCAACTGACACTCCTTGACGTCGAAGGCCGGAGTGCCGAAACGGTAGCTGACATACTCGAGCGCGGCGTTGCCGGAAAAGCTCTCGATCGGGAACACGGACTTGAATGCCGCGTGAAGTCCGCTCTCGAGGCGCTCATCGGCCGAGCGATCCTGCTGGAGGAAGTCGTAATAGGAATCAAGCTGGATCGCCAGCAGGTAGGGCACATCCATCACTTGGGGCAGTTTGCCGAAATCCTTGCGGATGCGTTTTTTCTCAGTGTATGAGTAAGCCATCTGTATTCCCCAGCTTGTTCACCATGGGTGACCGATGCGTGGTCGGCGCCACCTGACGGGCTCGACCCCGTCAGGCGCTGACGGCAAGCTCCCAGGAGGGTAGCTCGCCGTCGGGATTCTTCTAGCGGCGCTGCAACGGCAGGCGGCTAGTGCAACAGAAAAAGGCCGGCAGCGGGAGGGCCCGCCACCAGCCGTGGAAGCTTACGCAGCGCGTGAAGCCATGGGGCACAAGGATTACTTGAGCTCCACGCTCGCGCCGGCTTCTTCCAACTTCTTCTTGGCCGCTTCGGCGTCGTCCTTCGACAAGCCTTCCTTGATGGTTGCCGGCGCGCCGTCGACGGCGCCCTTGGCTTCCTTCAGGCCCAGGCCGGTAAGTTCGCGAACCGCCTTGATCACGTTGACTTTCTTCTCACCAGCGCTGGTCAGGACCAGGTCAAACTCGGTCTGTTCTTCGACGACTTCGCCAGCGGCAGCCGGGCCAGCCATGACGGCGGCAGCGGCAGAAACGCCAAATTTCTCTTCCATCGCTTCAATCAGCTCGACGACTTCCATGACGGACATGTCGGCGACGGCGTTGATGATGTCTTCTTTGGTCAGTGCCATTTTGGTCTTCCTAACTTTGCGGGAGCCTCGGCGCGCCGAGCGCTCGTCTATTCAGAGTTCGATTCAGGCTGCAGGAACGAGTTCGCCGATCAGGCGGCCTCTTCCTGCTTCTGGTCGCGCAGGGCGGCCAGAGTACGAACCAGCTTGCCGGCGGATGCTTCCTTCATGACGGACATCAGCTTGGCGATGGCCTCGTCATAAGTCGGCAGCGTTGCCAGTCGGTCAATGTCGCTTGCCGGAATCAGCTCGCCTTCGTAGGCCAACGCCTTCACTTCAAAGTTCTGATCCTGCTTGGAAAACTCCTTAAACAGCCGGGCGGCAGCGCCCGGATGCTCAGTGGAGAAGGCCAGCAGTGTCGGACCGATGAAGCTCTCGCTCAGGCATTCCCACTGGGTGCCTGAGAGGGCGCGGCGTGCCAGGGTGTTGCGGACAACACGAATCTGCACGCCATTCTCGCGGGCCTGCTTGCGCAGGTCGGTCATCTTCTCGACCGTGACACCACGAGAATCGGCAACTACGACGGAGAGTGCGCCCTTGGCCGCTTCACTGACCTCGGCAACGATCGCCTTCTTGCCTTCGAGTGCTAGTGGCACAGTGATCACTCCTTCGTGCCGGAACCTCGCAGGGCGGGTTCCGAGGGTTACCATCTCTTCCGTAGGCCGTCTTGTGACGAATTCCGGAAGTCCCGGGTGATGGTGCTCACCAGCGATCTGGCGGCCACACCATCTGCGCAGGCACCCACGCCGGGGACATTAAGCCGCCACTCGAGAGCGGCGGCGCCTGCGGTCTTTGACGGCGCCCCTCGCACCCTGCCTCGCAAGGCGCTCGGGGACCGCAAAGTTCTTGCAAACTACGCTTTCTGCGCGCTGCCGATACCCAGCAGCACGTCACTCTCACCCCGGCTACACTAGCGCGGAGTGGTCGAGGGTCAGACCCGGGCCCATGGTAGTGGACAGGGTGACCTTCTTGAGATAGATACCCTTGGACGTGCTCGGCTTGAGACGTTTGAGGTCGGCAACCAGCGCTTCCAGGTTGCCCTGGATGGCAGTTGCCTCGAAGTCGACCTTGCCCAAAGTGGTATGGATAATGCCGTTCTTGTCAGTACGAAAACGTACTTGGCCGGCCTTGGCATTCTTGACTGCAGTCGCCACGTCCGGCGTCACGGTGCCAACCTTGGGATTGGGCATCAGACCGCGCGGACCGAGGATCTGGCCCAGCTGACCGACGACACGCATGGCATCCGGTGAAGCGATGACCACGTCGAAGTTGAGCTGGCCTTTCTTGACCTGCTCGGCCAGATCGTCCATGCCGACGATATCGGCACCGGCTTCCTTCGCGGCATCGGCGTTGGCACCCTGGGTAAACACGGCGACGCGTACGTCCTTGCCGGTACCGTTGGGCATCACGGTGGCACCACGTACCACCTGGTCGGATTTACGCGGATCGACGCCCAGATTGATGGCAACGTCGAGAGACTCCTTGAACTTGACAGTGGACAGCTCATTGAGCAGCGCCACGGCCTCTTCCAGAGAGTACGCCTTGGTCGGGTCGACCTTTTCGCGAATCGTCTGGGCACGCTTGGACAGTTTAGCCATGATCAGAGACCCTCCACGTTCAGGCCCATGCTGCGGGCGCTACCAGCAATGGTACGCACAGCGGCGTCGAGATCGGCAGCCGTCAGGTCCGGCTCCTTGGTCTTGGCGATCTCCTCGAGCTGCTCGCGGGTCACGGTGCCGACCTTCTTCTTGTTCGGCTCGCCTGAGCCGGACTTGATCCCGGCCGCCTTCTTCAGCAGGACGGCCGCAGGCGGCGTCTTGGTGATGAAGGTGAAACTGCGGTCGGAGTATACGGTGATGACCACAGGAGTCGGCAGACCCGACTCGATCTCCTGCGTGGCCGCATTGAAGGCCTTGCAGAATTCCATGATATTGACACCGTGCTGACCCAGCGCGGGTCCCACGGGGGGGCTCGGATTGGCCTTACCGGCTGCGACCTGCAGCTTGATGTAAGCCTGTACTTTCTTGGCCATGATGGACTCCAGTTGGGTAATAGCGCCTTTCGGCTCCCCGGGTTATACGGCCGCCTCGGCGGCCAGACGTCAGATGCCTGGCAGAGAGGATTACTCCTTCTCGACCTGGGCAAATTCCAATTCGACCGGTGTCGCACGACCGAAAATCAGCACGCTGACATGGAGGCGACTTTTGTCATAATTCACTTCCTCGACCACGCCATTGAAGTCAGCGAAGGGACCGTCGACGACCCTCACGGACTGACCCGGCTCGAAAATGGTCTTGGGGCGTGGCTTGTCAGTGCCATCTTTCACCCGACGAAGGATGGCATCGGCCTCCTTCTGTGTGATCGGTGCCGGCTTCTCCTTGGTCCCACCGATGAAGCCCATGACTCGCGGCGTCTCGTTGACCAGATGCCAGGTGCCGTCATCCATTTCCATCTCGACCAGAACGTAGCCAGGATAGAATTTACGCTCGCTCTTGCGGCGCTTGCCATCCCGCATTTCGACGACTTCTTCGGTCGGCACCAGAATCTCGCCGAAGCGGTCTTCCATGCCATACATCTTCACGCGTTCCAGCAGGGAACGCATGACATGCTTCTCGAAGCCGGAGTAGGCGTGGACGACGTACCAACGCTTGGACATGAAAACTCCTAACCGATGACGCCGGACATCGCCCAGCCAAGAATGGTGTCGATCAGCCACAGCATCAGACCGACCACCAGCACGGCGACAAGCACGATACCCGTGGTCTGCACGGTTTCAGGGCGGGTCGGCCACACCACCCGTTGAATTTCTTTCTTGGCGCTCTTGGCCAACTCGGCCAGGTCGCGACCCTTGGTGGTAGTCAACGCAATAGCTGCGGCTGCAGCACAGAGAACGACAACACCCAACACGCGATAGAGAATGGCCTGGTCGGCAAAGTAGGTGTTCCCCACGACAGCCACAACCAGCAACGTGATGACCACCGCCCACTTGAGCCCGTCGTGGCGCGACTCCTGCACCTCGGCGTTATGTTTCATGAAAACGTGACTCCTCAGGGTGCGGCAATCGAATCATATATCTGATAGATGGGTGCCAACCTGGGGAAGGTTGGCAGGCCAGGAGGGAATCGAACCCCCAACCTGCGGTTTTGGAGACCGCTGCTCTGCCAATTGAGCTACTGGCCTGTATCTTGATGCGCACAAACCCCTTGCGGGCTGCATGCACAACAGCGGGCGCTATAATAGCGAAGGTCGAGCCTGCTGACAACCCCTTCCGACATTCTCGCACCGGAAGAAAAGAAAAGGCGAGCTTTCGCTCGCCTTTTCCCGTCTGGAGCTCATGGACGGATTTGAACCGTCGACCTCACCCTTACCAAGGGTGTGCTCTACCCCTGAGCTACATGAGCAAAACCCTTTGGCACATCTTGCATGCCCAGCGACGACGCTTTCGTCAGCGCATACCATACTGGAGCGGGCAGCGGGGATCGAACCCGCATCATCAGCTTGGAAGGCTGAGGTTCTACCATTGAACTATGCCCGCCTACCCACTCTGGCTGCCGAATCGCCAAAGTCGATCACGGCATGAAACTTGGTGGAGGGGGAAGGATTCGAACCTTCGAAGCTTTCGCGGCAGATTTACAGTCTGCTCCCTTTGGCCACTCGGGAACCCCTCCAATTGGCGGCTAATTCTACCGCCTCTACGAACCATGTCAAGTGCTTGCTTATCAGCAACTTGCTTGGGATCACCCCTAGCGGGACCGCCCCCGGCCGTGGAACGCGCTGCATTGTGTCAAAGCAGCATGGAGAAAGCAAGGCCCGCGCGGATTTTTTCCAGCCCTGCCGGCGCAGGCACCCGCGGGGCGCCCGACATGCGTCCGGCGCGCTCGGCGGCGGTCAGCGGAAAGCACGCCTCCAGTCCCCCATACACCATATCTGGCCAGACGGCATGGGGCGACTGCATACCGCGCGCCACGACGCGCGCATCCCCTCCGGTAAGCAGCATCGGCAACGCCACGCCCTCACGGTCACACACTTCCGCATAGATCCGGTTGATGGCGCTGACCGCCGCCATGTAAATACCGTGATTGACCGCCTCCACAGTACGCTGGCCAGGCAGCAGCAGCTCTTCGGCCTCGCTGTCGGGGTCGATGGCCACGTTACGCGTACCCAGCTTTAGGCTCTCTTTCATCAGCCGCAGTCCAGGAATGATATAACCGCCCAAGTGCCGACCACCGGGCAATACGAAGTCAACGGTGATGGCACTACCACAATCAACCGTGCAACAACCACCCGCCAACTGGTAACCCGCCAGCACCCCCATCCAGCGGTCGACTCCCAGCCGGTGAGGCTCTTCATAGCCATTGACTACGCCAAGCGCCTCAGGAACCGATCGAGCCACATGGACACCACGCACGCGACTGTGCAGTAACGAGACGGTCTGCTCCAGCACCGCCTCCCGGGCCACGCTCGAGATCCGCACGGCCTCCACCACGTCAAGATCGGGAATGTCGGAACCGGGCCTCCACTCCTCTCGAGTCCAGACCGCGCCACGCGACCGGATCTCGCTGCTATCGGCATCCTTCAGGCGCCACTTCGACAGCGTGTTACCAATGTCCAGATCAAGGATCATGAGCGTCCACGCACGCTGATCTCACCACCCGCCAAGCGGTCAAGCCGCCCATCGCGAATAATACAGAGATTCCCTGATTCGTCGACGCCTTTCGCCGTCGCCGCCAGGCTCTGCCCGCTCCGGAGCACGTCGATATCACAACCGGCAAAGGCATGCCGGGCATTCCACTCGTCGCGCCAGGCAGAAAAGCCCTCGCTTTCGTAGCTGGCGAGTAGCGGCAGGAGCTGATTCAGCAATTCGAATGCCAGACGATTGCGAGACAGCCCCGGCGCCTGATCTTGCACCGCCGCGACCGGCTGTTCGATCGTCTCGCGAAATGCCTGGGGCAGGCTGACATTAATCCCCATGCCAATCACGACCTCGCAGGGACCTGCCGTATCGCCGCTGATCTCGACCAGGATGCCGGCAAGCTTTCCCAAGCTACCATCGTTGTTTTCCAACAACACATCGTTGG
Organism: Halomonas sp. DQ26W; assembly: GCF_003339685.1. Classification (GTDB taxonomy): domain Bacteria; phylum Pseudomonadota; class Gammaproteobacteria; order Pseudomonadales; family Halomonadaceae; genus Halomonas. The sequence continues at coordinate 33,148 of NZ_QPKI01000035.1, forward strand.
GCCACTTGAGCTTAGGAGTAACCCCGTGCCGCTCAAGCACCTGGGCAAGCGCCACTCCCACGGCCAGGCTGAGTCCCTCAAGGGCCACGACGCCGGAATCGAACCTCCAGCCGAGAGACAACATCAGGGCTCGCCCCCAGGGTGTCGACCAGGACCGCCCACGACGCCCACGGCCGTCGCTCTGCTGCTCCACCAGGCACACCTCACCATGCCCGGCACCCTGGTCGAAGCGATGACGGATGAACAGGTTGCTCGACGGCAGCGTCTCTTCAATGAATAGGCGGGCAAGATGCTGTCTGCCCTGCCGTGACAGACCAGCCACGATGGCACCACCATTAAGCAGTTCCAGCGGACCCGATATGCGGTAGCCCTGCCCCTTGATGGCTTCCAGGGGGATATCCAGCGCCTCGAGCTTCTTCAGCTGTTTCCATACCGCGGTACGCGATACGCCCAGTCGCTCGCCCAACTGCTCCCCGGAGTGAAACTCCCCGTCGCTCAGCAGGCGGATCAGATCACCGATGGTCATGCCCTATGCCCCAAACGGGAAAAGGCCCATTCTAGCGGAACTGCCGCAAGCCCTGCACTGATTACAAAAAGAAAAACCCCGAGCTCTTTCGAGCTCGGGGTTTTTGGAATAAGTGCCTGACGATGACCTACTCTCGCATGGGGAAACCCCACACTACCATCGGCGCTGATCGGTTTCACTGCTGAGTTCGGC